>CAZGGQ010000018.1:6728-72267 GCA_964525285.1 uncultured Chitinophaga sp. | reverse complement strand
CAGCATCGCTTTTTTCTTGTTCAGAAGATTTATTTTCGCCTTCCATGCAATTCTCCGACATCATAGGTCAACAGGTAGTAAAACAACAACTGGCGGAACTGGTACAGCAAAACCGCCTGAGCCATGCTTTGTTGTTTTTGGGGAAAGAAGGAAGCGGCGCTTTGTCGCTGGCATTGGCATTTGCACAGTATGTTGTCTGCGAGAAAGTAAATAAAAACCAGTCGGGAGTCGGGAGTCAGGAGTCGGGATCGTCGCTGTTCAGAGATGAACCAATAACCAGCAACCAGCAACCAGTAACTGATTCCTGTGGTATTTGTTCCGCTTGTATCAAAGCACAACAACTGGTCCATCCCGATATTCATTTTTCTTATCCAACTGTAACAAAAAAAGCTGGTGAAAAGCCTATCGCCACTGATTTTATTACAGAATGGAGAGAGTTCATCAAACTGAATCCGTACGGCAATTTGTTTGACTGGATAGAACTGATCAAAGAAAAAGAGAACAGCCAGGGAAAAATAACGGCAAGAGAATGTGACGACATCATCCGGAAATTAAGCCTGAAGAGTTTTGAGAGTGAATACAAGATTCTCATCATGTGGATGCCGGAGGAACTGGACAAAGAAGGAAACAAACTGTTGAAAATAATTGAAGAGCCACCGCCAAACACTTTATTCATTCTTGTTACCGAAAATGAAGAATTGGTTCTCCCCACCATCGTTAGCCGTTGCCAACTGATAAAAATACCAGCGCTTGAAACAAAAGAGATTGAAGAAGCGCTTACCGGTCGCAATAAAACTGAACCAGCCATTGCAAGACAGGTAGCCAGTGTAAGTGAAGGAAATTACCGGGAAGCACTTCAATTAGTGCAACATGCCGAAGAAGACTGGCAGAGTTTACTCAGGGAATGGCTGAATGCTATTTTAAAGACCGGCCCGGTAGCACAGACCAAATGGGTGGAGGAGATCAGTCGGTTGGGAAGGGAAAAGCAGAAGCAATTTCTCCGTTATTTTAACCATTTGCTGGAACAGGCTATTCATTTAAGGATTGCTGAATTGGCTGGTCAGACCGGAACGGTCAGACCAGATTCAGAACAGGATTTTGCTGAAAGACTGAATAAAATAGCCGGAATAGAGCAGCAACAGGCTATTATTGAGGAACTGGACCGGGCCAGCTATTATATTGAACGCAATGCCCATGGCAAAATGCTCTTCCATGCCCTGACCATTAAGCTATACCATATTATTCAGGATAAGATTGTATTTTTGGTGGATTGAGGTGGTGAATGGTGAGTGGTGAACGAGAACCTGAAAGCTCAGAAATTTTTAAAATGCTTCATCTGTTGTTTCAAGATATAACTGTCTCAAACTTTTCAGACTGTAGTATATATTACTCAGTGCTGAATGTGCGACCCCGCCTGCTAAACACAGGCCCGGTCAGCGGGGCAGACGCAACAGAAGCTCAATAGAATTACTGCAGCTGGGTTCACAATCTCCTCAATTTTTGATTTTTTAATTTTTACTTTCTTCAATGAGTTGTACAAGTTGCAGTACCGCTTCAAACGGTAAACCGGGTGGATGTAAGAGCAACGGCGGGTGCAGTGCCGGCGGGTGTAACCGCATGAATACTCATGACTGGTTGCGAAACTTACCAATGAGCGATGTGGCCAGCGCCTGCAAAGTGATGGAAGTGAGTTTTAGCCAGGGAACCCGGAAGGATTTTTTCCGTAATGCTGCCTTGCATCCTTATGAGAAAGGTGATTTGATATCTGTGGAAGGTGTGAGCGGCTTTGATGTGGGTGAAGTGTCTTTAACAGGCGAGATCGTGAGGTTGCAAATGAAGAAGCGGAATGTGAAGGAAGATGACCCTGAAATGAAAAGAGTGTTGCGGATCGCTACCGGCCGTGATATTGATATATGGAAACAGAATAAAGCAAGGGAGCCGGAAGCAGTGATAAGAAGCAGGGCGATTGCCCGTCAGCTGAAACTGGATATGAAAATAAGCCAGGTGGAAATGCAGGCTGATGGGCGAAAAGCAACTTTCTTTTATATAGCCGATGGCCGGGTGGATTTCCGGGAACTGATAAAAGTCTATGCAGGTGAATTCAGGTTGAAAGTGGAAATGCGGCAGATAGGCGCCAGGCAGGAAGCGGGCAAAGTGGGTGGCATTGGTAGTTGCGGTCGTGAACTTTGTTGCAGCACCTGGCTCACCGATTTTAAATCAGTAAATACCGCAGCGGCCCGTTACCAGAATCTTTCTATCAATCAAACAAAACTGAGCGGACAATGCGGCCGTTTGAAATGCTGTTTGAATTATGAACTGGATACTTACTTAGATGCGTTACAACATTTCCCTGACAACTGTGATGTGATACAGGTTGCTAAAGGCAATGCCTTCCTGATCGAAAAAGATATTTTCAAAAACCTGATGTGGTACACATTGCCCGACAGCAATAAGCAATACCCGCTGACCATTGACAGAGTAAAGAAGATAAAATCACAAAACCAGGAAGGCGTTATACCTGATGAACTGGGAGCCGTAGATATAATTTCCTCGAAAACCAAGGAAGAAGAACCGGAGTTTGTAGAATTGGTTGGCCAGATAAGTTTGAAAAGCCTGGATAAGGCAGCAGATAAAAAACGCAGACAAAGTCAACAAGGTAACCAATCCGCAGGATCCGGTGGACAGAGAGGACAAAGACCACAACAAAGACAACAGGGAGGCGGACAACAAGGTGGTGGTCAGCAGCAAGGGGGTCAACAACGGCAACAAGGACAAGGCGGGCAACAACAACGACCAAATAATCCTAATAGAAACCGTAATCAGCAACGGCCAAACAATCCCAATCGTAATCAACAAAGACCGGATAATCCTAACCAGGGGAAGTAGTGTGAAATGTGAATTACACATTTTGTGTTACACATTTTGTGTAATTTTATTATCTTCACAAAATGAAACCACCTGTCAACCCCTTTATTATATCCGGGTATCATGGCCCCGACTGGTTTTGCGACAGGCTGCAGGAAACCAGGTTGCTGCTATCCCATATCAAAAACGGAAATAATGTAACCTTATTTGCACTGAGGCGGCTTGGCAAAACCGGGCTGATACAACATGTTTTTCATCACCTGGTTTCATCAAAAAAAACGGCTTGTATATATGTTGATGTTTTCTCTACAAAATCATTAAGAGAATTTACCAATCAACTGGCCACTGCGGTTTATAACCGGTTCCCTGAAAAGAAAGGGATAGGACAGCGCTTTTTTTCTTTTTTAAAATTATTAAGGCCGGTTATAAGTTATGATGCATTAACCGGCAACCCCGAAGTGTCACTGGATTTAGCAATGCCAAAAGATTATGAAAGAACGATACGACAGATATTTTCTTTCTTAGAAAGCCAGCCGGTAAAAACAGTGATTGCCATTGATGAGTTTCAGCAAATAACCACTTATCCGGAAAAAAATACCGAAGCGATTTTGAGGACTTATATACAAACCCTGAAAAATTGCTCCTTTATTTTTTGCGGCAGCAATCACCGGATAATGTCCGAAATATTCAACAATGCCAAGAGACCTTTTTATGGGAGTTGCCTGAATATTGCCTTGGATTTTATTGACGAAAAAGAATATGCAGGGTTCATAGAAAAACTATTCAGGCAATCCAAAAAAAATATTGATACAGAAGCGACTGCATATATACTCTCATTTACAGAAAGACATACCTATTATACACAATTACTCTGTAACCAGATTTTTTCCGGGGGGGAAAAGAATATTAAAATTGAAACTGTATTGAGTGCCTGTGCTGATTTGCTGGAACAGCAGGAGTCCACTTTTTACCAGTTCAGGAATCTGCTTACTAATACACAATGGCAATTATTAACTGCCATTGCCAAAGAAACAAAAGTGCAAAAGCCCTATTCATCAGGTTTTATCAAAAAACATCAATTAGGCACCCCTTCTCTGGTAACAAGGACACTGGAGTCGTTAGTAACAAAAGAAATGGTTTACTACAACAGCGGCATTAAAGAACCTTATTATGCCGTGTATGATAAATTTTTGATGAGGTGGTTACAGTAATTTGCAGCAACGGCCGGATAATCCGAACCAGGGCAAGGATAATAAATAAACTATTCTTTCGAAGGATCCCAATCCTCCAGTTCTATGAATTCTTTAGATTTGACATTGAGCCGCCTGGAAAAAAAACCTTCAAAGTGCTTATTGAGGATTTCTTTTACACCTGCGAAATAACAATCGACTCCTTCCTGACTCTCTACTGTTTTTAAGAGCTTATAAAATACTTGATTAACTATATTTGTGATGCCTGACTTGCCTGGCTTCTTTGTATTAAGATGTTTCAGTAACTTATCTAAGAATGTCGTTAATAAACCTTCAACCTCCCTTCGGTCCTTCTCTGGTAAACCAATCGCTTCCGGCAATATTTTCATCATTTGACGAATACCCTCGTCATCCTTAAATTTTTTTAATTGCTCTTTTATTTGCTCGACATTCTTCAAATCTGGCAGTTTATATTCCAATAGCCCGGTAAATAGCATCCTGTATCTTTCCCCTTATCAGCATTTGAGAAAGTTTATTATTATCTCGTGTCGGATATACCCGGTTGGATAAAAATACATACACTAAACTATTCTTTGGGTCCACCCACACACAGGTGCCGGTAAAGCCGGTGTGACCAAAGGTTTCCGGTGAGGCAAGGAAGGATGGATAAGGATCTTTGCGGATCTTATTATCTTTTTCTGGTTTGTCAAATCCATAACCCCGGCGGCTGTTTTTGCTGTGATACGCTGTAAATAAATTAATGGTTTCTTTTTTTAAATACCGTTCCCCGTTAAACTCACCACCATTCAATAACATCTGGTAAAGCATGGCGAGGTCATAGGCATCTGAAAATAATCCTGCATGTCCGGCCACGCCGCCAAACATCGAAGCGCCTTCATCATGCACATCACCCTGCGTGGTTTGTTTGCGAAAATGTTTTTCTGTTTCAGTGGGCACCATCCTGTCAGCCGGGAAGCGGTTCCTTGGTTTGAATCCGGTTGTTATCATTCCCATTGGCTGATAAAAAGTTTTAGCCACATATTCATCCAATCCCATCCCGGTGATCTGCTCCACTATTTTTCCGAGAAAGATAAAATCATTGTCACTGTACACATATTTTCCTTCGGGAGTCAGTTTGCTTTGCAGAATGCGATGAAACATCGTATCCTGCCAGTCGTTCCGCATATAAATATTTTCTGCCACACGCACCGTGAACCCCGGTTTTGGTTTGTCAGAATAAATAGCAGGCTTGGGCAGGCCTGTATTCGTATCAATTGTTTCCCTGAAAAAAGCAATGAACGGAACAAGACCTGCCTGGTGCAATAAAATATCATCCAGTTGTAACCCCGCTTTATTCGTTCCTTTTACCCATGGCAGGTAATCACCCAATCTTTTTTTCAGATCCAATTTTCCCTCTTCATATAATTTCATTACAGAAACAGTAGTAGCAGAAATTTTTGTGACAGAGGCAAGGTCAAAAACACTTTCATAGTTCAATGCAGGAGAAGGCTCATACTTATAATTACCAAATGCTTTGTGATACACGATCTCGCCTTCATGAACCGCCAGCACCACGCAGCCCGGAAAAGCTTTCTGGACAATAGCATCATTTACGATCGAATCCACAGCCATTAATTTGCCGAATGAGTGAACCGGTTCCCCTTGTTCCCATACGATACCATCCCCGGATTTAAATTTGCAAACCCTTACCGGCAGTTTGCCAACGGCATTAAATTTACCCTGCAATAAATCAGCGGCTGCCTGCTGTGTAATATCATCATCCTGGTAACAGGCTGCCAGGGTCCATGCATTGCAGAAATTTTCGGTGGCCAGCACATTGCCAAAAACCATCGTCACTGTTTTAATAAAATTCAGTTTCTTCCATAGTTCAATGGCCGCCGGGCTGATATTGTAATTGCCGGCCGGCCGGTTACTGAAATCATGAATACCAACAACGATAGCATCATACTTTCCGTCTTTGGGAACTGCTTTTAAAATTTCAGCGGCTTTATCGTTGCTGTCTTTGTAAGAAAACAGGAAAACATCGGCATTGAAATCATCCTGCAATCTTTTACCAAAAGCATTGAGTTTAGATGTACCAATGCCGACATAAGCGATCTTCTGTCCTTTTTTCAGAGGAATATCGGCATAATCATTCCGGGAAGCTGTATGGGATGCTTTTGCCAAAACAGTGATCGTCTTCTGCGCCACTTCATACCGTATAGCATCTGTCTTTGCATTCAGATCATTCAGCAGGTTGTTTGTATCGATCGGTTTCCATTGGTTCAATCCCAAATTATATTTCGCCATTAATACTTTTCTCAGTTTGGCATTAATGTCATCCCAGCTTAATCTTTTCTCAGCAATGGCTTTTTTCACGGCTTCGATCGTTTCAGGAACACTGGCCGGCAGGCAGAGCATATCATTCCCTGCTATTAATGCTTCTACAGATATTGTTCCTCCCGGAAAATATTTTGCCACTCCTTTCATTTCCAGCGCATCGGTAAAAGTCAGGCCGTCGTAGTGCATGTTATTGCGTAACAGATCAGTTACATTATTTTTTGAAATTGAAGTGGCCCTGTTGGCTGTATTATCAATTGCCGGGATATACAGGTGTGCGATCATCACACTACCGATGCCTGCATCAAACACAGCACGGAAAGGAACAAGTTCCATCGAATCAAGTTGAGTTCTGCTTTTATTTATCACCGGCAGATCGAGATGTGAATCCACATCCACATCACCATGACCGGGAAAATGTTTAGCACAGGCCATGATGCCGGCATCCTGCATGCCTTTCATATACGCCACGGAAAATGCTGAAACTTTATTCTTGTCCTCCCCGAATGAACGAAAGCCAATAACAGGATTGTTGGGGTTGTTATTGATATCAACCACCGGGGCATAGTTTACATGAACGCCAATCCGTTTACATTGTTCACCGACGGCCAATCCCATTCTGTACACCAGGTTCTGATCATCCATGGCGCCAAGTGTAAGTTGATAAGGGTATTTTTTTACGCTATCCAGTCTCATTCCCAGGCCCCATTCGCCATCAATAGTGATCATCAATGGCGTTTTGGCAATTCCCTGATAATAATTGGTAAGGTCAGCCTGCCTTAGCGGGCCGCCCTGGAAAAAACACAAAGCCCCGATATTATAGTTTTTAATATCATTTACCACTTTGGCCACATGATCAGCGCCAAGGTTAGAATGTGCCCTGATCACCATCAACTGGGCAATCTTTTGATCATTGCCCAGGCTGTTGAATACACTGTCTGTCCAGTCCTTTGCAGACAATTTGCTTTTGTATTGACTAAAAGAATTGGTGGAAACAATCAGCAGGGTGGTAACCAGGATGTATTTCTTCATAATGGATGCTTAACGATAATCAACGTATTTTCGCCATTCAAATTACGACAAATTGCCTGATAAGATTTTATTATTACCAGATAATATTGCCAACCAAATCGCAGCCGGAGAAGTCATTCAACGTCCATCCAGTGCAGTGAAAGAGCTGTTGGAAAATGCTGTGGATGCCGGGGCTACCGAAATCAAACTGATCATCAATGATGCGGGCAAATCCCTGGTACAGGTTATCGATAATGGCAGCGGCATGAGTGAAACGGATGCAAGAATGTGTTTTGAACGCCATGCCACTTCCAAGATAACAACCATTGAAGACCTGTTTCATATCCGTACCATGGGTTTCCGGGGTGAGGCCCTGGCCTCTATTGCCGCCGTGGCACAGGTGGAATTAAAAACAAAAAGAACCGAAGACGAAACCGGGGTTTATATTGAAGTGGAGAACAGTGTAGTGAAAAAACAGGAACCCATCGCTGCTTCTGTTGGTACCAGCATCGCTATGAAGAATTTATTCTTCAATGTTCCGGCAAGGAGGAATTTTCTGAAAAGCAATGCAGCCGAGATGAGGCATATCATGGATGAGTTTACGAGAGTATCGATGTCATTTCCCGAAACCCTTTTTACCCTGACGGCCAATAACCAGCAATTATTTCATCTGGAAGCAGGAAGTCTGAAACAACGCATCGTTCAGTTGCTGGGAAATAATTACAATGCCAAACTGGTCTCGGTAAAAGAAGATACCGACTATATGAACATCTATGGGTTTGTGGGTAAACCCGAAACGGCTAAGAAGACAAGAGGCGACCAGTATTTCTTTGTCAACAACCGTTTTATCAAAAGCGCCTACCTGAACCATGCGGTGATGAATGCTTACCAGCAAATGATCCCCGGCGACAGCTTCCCGATGTATGTATTGTTCATCGATCTTGACCCGACCGTAGTGGATGTAAATGTTCATCCTACCAAACAGGAAATAAAATTTGAAGATGAGAAAATTATTTATGCTTTTGTACAGGCAGGGGTAAAACATGCCCTCGCTCAGTTTAGCGTTACCCCAACTTTAGATTTTGATCTCGATGCTTCCATACAACAACTGCCTTCTGTTCAGCAACCCTTCACTGAAAAAAAACAGGAAGCAGCCACTTCCACTTCCATTTTTAAAGGCTTTACTCAAAAACACCAGGCGCATTTGATTGAGAAGAGCGAACTCAGGCACTGGAAAGATTTTTACGAAGACAAAAAGGAACAAGGCACAAAGGACAAGGCACAAGAGTTCACTCAAATCGACGACCCATTCACCACTCACCACTCACCACTCACTCCTGAAGCTGAATTATCACAACTGCTGAATACATATATAACTGTTCAAACGGCAAACGGCTTCCTTCTCATCCACCAGCAAGCTGCACATGAGAGAATAGTTTACGAACAGCTGAAAGCAGCCAGCAAAGACAAACCTGTGGCTACACAACGCAGCATATTTCCGGTTACATTTGAATTAGCTCCTGCGGATGCAGCCATTCTTGAAGAAATATCGGGAGACCTGCAGCTATTGGGATATATTATTGAGCCATTTGGTAAAAACAGTTTTGTCATACAGGGCACACCGGCTGATGTGGGCCAGGGAAATGAAAAAAATATCATTGATGTTTTGCTGGAACAGTACAAACATTTCAGCAATGAAGTAAAGTTCTCAAAAAGAGAAAAACTGGTTCGTTCATTGGCAAGACAACAATCCATTAAAGCCGGAATTCGATTGACAGAAAGAGAAATGCGGCAATTGCTTAATGATCTGTTTGCCTGTGAGCAGGCGAATGTGACGCCGGATGGAAATCCTACTTATTTAGAATTTAAGCAGGAACAATTGGAGAGAATGTTTGGAAAGTAGAAATCCTCACATTTAGTCATGCCGGGCTTGACCCGGCATCTTTCACTAAATATATTTTTGAAAAAGATTCCGGCTCAGGGCCGGAATGACAAGACTCCGTTAATAACGGTTTCTTACTCCCTCCAAAAATTTCTCGACCGCTCTTCTGACATCCGTAGCAGAAGCCTGATGATTATTTACCAACGTAGAAAAAATAAGCAGTTTTCCTTTTTTGGTATATAAAAAACCGCTGAAAGCCACCACCCCTGAAAGTGTTCCTGTCTTACCATAAATATACCCGCTGTCGGCTTTATAATAACTGCTGATGGTTCCTTCGCCGCCGGTGGGCAGGATGACTTTGATGCGATCCATGCCAAAGTCATTCTTCATTTTATTAAGAATAGCTACAAAATCCTGCGGGGTAAATAAATTATAACGGCTGAGACCGGAACCATCCACCCATCTTGGTTTTTGCGGCAGGTCTTTGAAATCTGTTTTCAGTAAAGTATCAATTATCTTTTCGTCATTCATCAGCCCCAGCATTTCATTGCTGACCATTAATAAGGATTGTTCCGCAAAAAAATTATCGCTGCGGTGCATCATGGGTTTCAGGAGGGAGTCGGTGGGTTGAGAGTGGAACGGCCTGGCTTTATTCTCAAAACTTTTTGAAAAATAATAGTTTGACTCATGTTTTGATAACAAGATTTCCTTTCCTAAAGTATCTTTCAAAAGTTCTCTTGCTGATTGAATGCTATTTGTAACAAATGGCACTGATAAAACAACTTTTCTTTTTTCGTGGCCCTGGTATAAAGTATAATCATTCTTTCCAATATCTCTTTTTACAGAAAAGTTTTTGGCACTAATATCATCAGAAAAATTCACATCCCAATTAATTTCCGGATTAGAATAAATCATCGGCGGTTTTGTACTGTCTGTAATTTCCTGCACCCATTCCAGCACATTTCCATAAACTGGCAATGGGCTTCGTTCTGCCATATAGCTCTGATCATAATCATTCCATGACCATCCCGATCCCAATGCTTCATCGTCCCAATTTTCACCCGTAATATAAATAGGTCGCTTTTCTTTTTGAATTTTTTCAATGAGCCGTTGAGTTTTGAAATCGGGATGAAGCAAAGTTGGATCGCCTGTTGGAATTATAAGTACCGCGGTGTCCATTGCCAAGATCCATGCACCCACCAAACTATCCCCCAAATATTTCATCGCCGCATAGCAGGTAGGCAATTTTGTATTGCTGGCCGGTACAAAATAATGATCGCCCTGGTAATTGAACCAGTATTTATTGGCAGCCGGCTCAAAGATGCTGATGCCCACATGTGCGGTGGTGAGGGCTTTGGTGTTTAATACATTTTCGTTGGCCGAACGGGCTATTTGTTTTTGAATGGAACAAGAGGAAAGAATTAAGTACGAAATAAGAAGTACGATGTACGATGTATGGCGTTGAAAATTGAACATTGAATATTGATTGTTGAGTATTTTATGACCCACCCCTTTTGAGGATTTCTTTATTAGCAAACCCCGCCGCCCCTCCCAGGAGGGGATGGGACTCCTGACTAACGACTAATGACTCCCGACTCACCCTCTCTCCTGCGCTCTCAGCCATCTCTCCGGAATCTCGTTGCTGCTGGCCAGCAAATAATCCTTGTAACTACAGGCGATGAATTTTTTATCGGGCAACTGCATCCACCAGCGGCCGGTTTTTTTGCTTTGCAAAAAAGTGGTTTCCACTTCGGCAAATGCCATGTGATATTCGTTGAAGGAATCTCTTTCATCGATCTGCGCCTCCCTCCTGCCGCGGCTTCGGCCATCCAGCACATACCAGAGCATGTGGCTGATCTGTTTGGCGGTCAGTTCATCTTTGTCATGCTGGGCATCATATCCATAGATACCGATGCTGTTCACATTGGGGCTCATGCCGGCATAGCGCATCAGCATACAGGCTTCTTCACCGTTGAAACCATTCGGAGAAAGCGTATTGGCGGGTGCATACGCATGGGCAATCGCTGTTATATCAAAGCTGAACAGCTGGCTGTTGCGGATGACCGGTTCCATTTCATCTATATTTTCTTTCACACTGCCCACCCGGTAGCAATCGAAATGAAGTTTATCCATGGTTTCCAGCATCCGGGGATGCACAAAATAACTCTGGAAACCTATATGGTTGTAATGCCTTATAAAATTGGGCTCCCCGGTCAGCAGATCCATCAAAAAATTTTCATGTTTGAATGGAGAATCAAGATCCAGGTCGATCAGCGCATCCACGCAACTGGCTTCTATTAATTTTTTACGCTCTGCATATGCATTGTATTGTGATAAGGTCAGGTCATGCGAGCCGCCGAGAATGATAACCGTTTTACCATCATTGATAATTTCCTGTACTACTGTTTTTAAGGCTGCATATGAATCAGTATATAAAGAACCGGTTTTGATATTACCCACATCGGCAATTTTAATATCCGGGTGCCAGTAATATAGTGAATAAAAATGCCGGCGGATGATATCGGGGGCTTCGCTTTGTCCATGTGTTATGCCGCTGCCCCGCTGTTCACCGCAGCCCAGCAATACGATCTGCGCCTCATCCAGGTCGGGGAATTCTTCCTGGTAGATAGCAATCGTCTTACCCAATTGACCTTCCTTATAGGCTTCATCATGAGAGACTTCGTGAAGGTTGACCGGCTGCAAAAAGTCGGAAATATTAAGATAGTCTGACATCGGGAACCGAATTTATTACAAACCTACAGGATTAAGCTGAAAGAAAATTGGAAGCCGCAGGCAACGCAAAGGCTTTGTATCTTGCCTTCTTATGGTCATGAAAAAAGTCTTATTCCTGTTATGGCTGTGCCTGTTTGGGGTCAATTGTATTTCCCAAAACAATTTCTCCTGCATTTTACAGGATGCCGGTACCCAGGAGCCTTTATCCAATGTATCCGTTCTGCTGAAAGGCACGGGCAAGGGAAGCTCATCGGATGCAAATGGAAAAGTAATACTGAAGAATATTCCCAATGGAAAACAAATTTTTATATTTTCCAGCGTCGGTTACAAAGAACAATTGCTGGAATTAAGTTTTCCTCTTTCCGGTGCTGATTCCGTTATTTCCATTTCCATGGAACCCGAAGGAAAAGAAATTGAACAGGTGATCATCTCTTCTTCCAGGACCGATTCAAGAATAGAAAATACTCCCACCAGGGTAGAAGTACTGGGAACGGAAGAAGTGGAAGAAGAAAGTGGCGTTAAACCAGCACATATCGCCAACCTGTTGGCTGATGTAGCAGGCATTCAATCCCAGCAAATATCCGCTGTCACAGGTAATACTGATCTGCGTATCCAGGGGCTGCCCGGAAATTATACGCAGATACTGCGTGACGGCATGCCTTTGTTTGGAGGTTTTGCCGGCAGTTTCAGCATATTACAGATCCCACCGCTTGATCTGAAACAAATTGAAATTATAAAAGGAGCCAGCTCTACCTTATACGGCGGGGGCGCCATCGCCGGCATGATCAATATCATTTCCAAAAAACCAAAACCGGGTGTACCGGAAAGAAGCCTGATGCTGAACCAGTCAACCCTGCAGGAATCCAATTTCAATATTTATTTATCCGAACGAAAGGGAAAAGTGGGTTATACTTTTTTTGTTGGCGGCAATTACCAGAAGCAGAAGGATGTAAACAATGATGGTTTCAGCGATGTCGGCAGACAGGAAGCTGCTTTTATTCATCCCACATTCTTTTTTTATCTCAATGAAAAAAACACCGTTTCCCTCAGCATCAACAGCGCTTATGAGGACAGGAAGGGCGGTGATATGGAAATACTGTCAGGATATTACAGCAACTTTCACCAGTTCTTTATCCAGAATCAAACTCTCCGCAATTCCGTGGGACTGGTTTGGGATAACAAGATCGGCCGCAATGATAAGTTTACCCTGAAAGGAACAACCAGCAGTTTCAACCGGGATATTTCCACCAGTTTATTTGGCATGAAAGCCAAACAGTTTTCTTATTACACGGAAGCATCCTATGTGAAGAAAACAGGCAAACATGATATTGTAGCCGGTATAAATTTTAATGGTGAGAATTTAAAGAAAGGTTTACCTGACAGCACCCTCATTACTAACTATCATTTTTTTACGCTGGGATTGTTTGTGCAGGATGACTGGCGCATTCATCCAAAACTCACTATCGAAAGCGGCCTGCGCAGCGACTTTCATAACCAGTATGGTACTTTTGTTTTACCCAGGGTTTCGATATTATACAAGATCAATCAGGAGGTTACCATGAGAATGGGCGGAGGCATGGGATATAAAATTCCAACCGTTTTTGAAGCTGAGGTGGACGAAAGAGATTTCCGCAAACTGCAACCATTAGGCAATAATGTAATAGCGGAAAGATCAACCGGCCTTAACTGGGATATAAATTTTAAAAAGAAGTTCGGCAATGTTGAACTGGCCATCAACCAGTCATTCTATCTTACCCAGATCAATCATCCGCTGCTGATGCAAAAAACAGCAACAACTATTTCATTCTTTAATGCAACGAAGCCCGTTTCTACCAGGGGTATTGAAACGTGGCTGCTGGTAAGCTTTGCAGGGCTGGAAGCCTACCTGGGTTATACGCTGGCAGATGCAAGAAAAAAATATGATCCTGTTCACCCATATCTTGACCTCAGTGCCCGTGATAAATTTGCCAGTGTGATCTCTTATGAATTTTCCAAACGATTTCGTGCCTGCATTGAAGCGGCCTATACCGGGAAACAATATCTTGAAGACGGCAGCCAGACCCCTTCTTTTCCTTTTGTTGCGGGCATGATGCGATATGATATCGGCCGGTTTTCTTTTGTATTGAATTGCGAGAACTTCTTTGACTACCGGCAAACAAAAAAAGAATCTATCGTTATACCGCCCTATACAAATCCTTCGTTTAAACAGTTATGGGCGCCTATAGATGGCAGAGTGGCCAACCTGAGCATGAGAATAAAATTATAAATCCCCTTTCCTGCTAACGTGCCGGGCCGCTTACCCAACTCTCCAACCAGTAAAACACTGATTAGCGCCAGACACATTAATAAGTCCCCGTTTGGGCTTATTTTTGCCGCTATGGAACAACTGTTACAGCAGATCAACAATTACAAAAAGGAAGTTGAAACCTTTTCAGCCGTTGATGAAAAACAGGTGGAAGAATTCCGCATTAAATGGCTTGGTACAAAAGGAATTGTTAAGGCCATCATGGGTGAAATGAAGAATGTAGCCCCGGAAAAGAAAAAAGAAGCCGGGCAACTACTCAATGATTTCAAACTGTTTGTTGAAAACAAATACGAAGAATTAAAGGCTTCGTCTGGCACACAACTCACGACTCACGACCTGCCTACCGGACAGGCAGGCTCACGACCCGACCTCACACTTCCCGGAGATGAATCTCCCATAGGCTCAAGACACCCGGTCACATTAATGAGAAACAGGATCGTTTCTATTTTTCAACGTCTTGGCTTTGCTGTAGCCGAAGGCCCGGAAATAGAAGATGACTGGCACAATTTCGGCGCACTCAATTTACCTGAGCACCATCCTGCACGGGACATGCAGGATACTTTTTACATACAACAAAATCCGGATTGGGTTTTACGAACGCATACAAGCAATGTACAGATCCGTGAAATGGAAAAAGGAAAACTACCCATCCGCATGATCATGCCCGGCCGGGTGTACAGGAATGAAACCGTGAGCGCAAGAAGCCATTGCTTCTTTCACCAGGTGGAGGGATTGTATATTGATGAGAATGTTTCTTTCGCTGACCTGAAACAAACGCTTTACTTTTTCGTAAAAGAAATGTATGGCAAAGATGTAAAGGTTCGTTTCCGGCCTTCTTATTTCCCTTTTACCGAGCCCAGCGCTGAAATGGATGTAAGTTGTTTTATCTGCGGCGGCGAAGGTTGTAATATTTGTAAAAAAACGGGTTGGGTAGAGATCCTTGGTTGCGGTATGGTGCATCCGAATGTATTATCCAACTGTAACATTGACCCCAATAAATACACCGGCTTTGCTTTTGGTATGGGCATTGAAAGACCAGCCATGATGAAATACGGCATCAATGATATCCGCCTGTTTAGTGAGAATGATGTTAGGTTTTTGAAGCAGTTTACTTCGGCGATTTAGTAAGTTACTTTTCTTTCCCCTTAAAAAAATATTTCATTCCAAATGTTGCGCTGCTGAAATCCAAATCATTCAGGCCCTGCTGAAATCCAAACAACAGGCTGAGGGCTTTTATTTTTTTCTCCATATTAAAGCGGTACACAAGAGGTTTATCACCGCTGTCTTTTAAATAACCCAGGTAACCCGCCACATTGGTTTGTATCCGCCATTCATTCTTATTCCACTCCAGCCCTGTGCCAAACAGGAAAGCATCATCCTGGTTATGTTTTTCAGATTCCACCTGCCAGGAATAAAAACCCAGCATGCCTGTCCATTTAAATGCTGAATGATTAATAGGCTTGCCAAATGAAAGATCAAAATAATACCCGGGCCCGTCTGTATATCTTGCAGCGCCAAATCCTGAACCAGCCGGGAAACGGTATCCTACCCTTGCTGCAAGCCTGATATATCTTTTCCATTTATTCAGCAATTGGAAATTGGTATTCAGATGCAATTCACCGGATGCGTCATGATCATAAAAGAACTGGGAAAAAACATGTCTTTTTTCTTTTATGGCCTGGCTCATGGTGAAATGTTCATACGGCACCCAAACAGCATCTATTGAAATAATATCTTTTACCGGGCAGTAATTGGCATACAAGGAAATATTTTGCGTGTTGTCGCCTTTTGAAAAATGAAAATTGCCTGTTGCACTGATGAAAAAGCTACTGTCAATACTGCCATTGCTCATGTGGGGCACCGGCAATGAGTTAGGTCCCTGGTAGGCGGGTTGGGTTATCATATATCTTGACCAATGGCTGACCCCATCCCAGTTCACCACCTGTGCCCATTGGGTAAATGTTTGTGTATTCCCTTTCAGCGACCAAAAAAAGAAAAATGAAACAATCCAGATGCGCATCTGCCAAAATTATTTTTAAAAATAAATCTTCCGGTGATTATAGTATTTCGCAACACATCATAAAAACAAAGGCTACCGGTATTGGTAGCCTTTGTCATTAAAAAGGTAATCAGGTTATGCCTTCTTTGGGTTGTAGAGAGCAAGTACTAAGGAAGCCGCAAGCGAAATCCACAAACCAATGCCCAATACTTTAAACAGGTCACCTACAGCCAAACCTTCAACGACCATTCTGATAATATAGTATAGAATTGTCAGCAATGGCAGCCATGTCCATAACGTTCTGCCCCCGATATAGTTTCCATTATTCAACGCCCCGATCAGCAAGAGTACAGCGGGTACAGGAATCAGCAGCAGGATATATTTTTCCCAATTACCGCCACCCGAAAACACCATATCATAGCCGCTTGCTCCCATCCCCATAAATTTGAAGTAAGGCAGGAAGAAACAGCCGATTAGTACGACCGATAAAACGATGGTTAACATTTTTTTGTCCATAGTAGTTGTTTTTGGTGATTAATAAAATTGTTTGTGTATAATTAAGTTTTGGAAGATTGCATTCGTTTATAGCAGAAAAAAGCCGCCGCCAGGAAAGCGACTATCGCCACATAAAACCAGGGGGTAAATGCCAACGTTGGCTTTATATCACCCATGGTATTTCCTATTTTATCAAGCCCCAGGTTATCCGCACCATCTTTAGCTTTATCCAGAGCCTGTTCCCTCATCGAATTAGCAATATTTTTTTTCAGATCAAGCATAAAACCGATCAAGGCCCCGGCAGATAATATTCCGGTTGCAATCCCGCCTGCTCCACCTGCCTTTGCACCGGCAAAAGATAACAGCAGGCCAATAACCCCTAATGCCAAAGCGCCAATAATAAAATATTGGGTATTCCCTTTCTGTTCTTTACCTGTTGACATTGTTTTGTCCTGCATATCACTTTTCCCGAACATCCCGCTCCCAACAGTTTTCCATTCATTATCCAAAGCAAAATCAAGCCCTGACTTGGTAGCTAATTTTGTTCCGCCACACCTGATTTCTGCGAAGGGGAGTAAAAACAAAAGTATTCCGACAGCAAACGCAACAGCAGAAGGAATTTTTGTTCCGAACAATCCGGGTGCAGCTGAGGGAGGAGCAAATGTGGTAGTGGAAGAAGCAGGTTGGTTGGTATCCATGAATCAAATTTGGCCTTAAGATAAGAGAAACTTGGGATAAAAAACAAATAGTGCTACAAGATTCTTATCATGTCGGGGTGAACTGTGGACAACCTATAGTACTTCGCTTGAAAAATCGGCAATTAAAGCTCAATTTAAAGATTATCATGTTTTTTTAAGCTATG
This sequence comes from uncultured Chitinophaga sp., assembly GCA_964525285.1. GTDB lineage: Bacteria > Bacteroidota > Bacteroidia > Chitinophagales > Chitinophagaceae > JJ008. Next base: position 54,585 of record CAZGGQ010000018.1, on the reverse strand, counting down.
CAGTACACAGTATCTTTACAGCCACAAATGGTTCAAAATGAACATTAACAGCATTTGCGTTTGCGGGGCCGGCACGATGGGTAGCGGAATTGCCCAGGCCTCGGCACAGGCCGGTTTTTCTACACTTTTGTTTGACCCCATTCCCAATGTGCTTGAAAAAGCAAAGGCAGGCATGGAAAAAAATTTACAGTCGCTTACTGAAAAAGGAAAGATCAATACCGCAGAAAAAACAAAAATTTTACAACGCATCCGGTTTACTGATGATGTACAGATTTGCCAGGCCGATATTTTTATTGAAGCCATCATTGAAAATCTTGAAATAAAAATCGGGTTATTCAATCAGTTGGCCGAACTCAACCACAGTGAATGTGTTTTTGCCAGCAATACTTCTTCCCTTTCAATTACAAAAATTGCGGCGGGAGTGGTCAGCCCGCAACGGGTTATCGGCATGCATTTTTTTAATCCTGCCAGCATCATGAAACTGGTGGAAGTGATCAGGACGGATTATACGGATGAGCAAACAACACTAATGGTAATAGACCTGGCCAACGCCATGGGCAAAACAGCAGTGCTGTGCAAAGATTCTCCTGGTTTTATAGTAAACCGGGTGGCAAGGCCCTATTATATTGAATCATTGCGGCTCGCAGAGGGAGCCATTTCTTCTTTTGAACAAACGGATAGGTTACTGGAAGCAACAGGTTTTAAAATGGGTCCGTTTAAACTAATGGACCTGATCGGCAATGATGTGAATTATGCGGTCAGTTGTTCGGTGTTTGAGCAATTGAATGAACCGGAACGATTAAGGCCATCGCTCATTCAGCAACAAAAAGTGAAAGAAGGAAAATTGGGTAAAAAATCGGGAGAAGGCTATTACAAATATTCCCCTATCCCCTTGCCATAGGCATCCATATGGGAAATGGGGAGTTATAATAATTATTTTGGTAACCACTTTACACAAATCAGGATTACATTGAACGAAATACAAAGAGAATATTCATCTCAGCAGCTTACTTCTTTCCCCCCTTCAGGGAGTGGGGACATGATCTTGGTTACAGGCGGCACCGGCTTTCTTGGTTCTTATATTATAAAACAGCTTATTGAAAAAGGATATGCTGTCAGGGCCATACGCCGAAGTAACAAACTTCCTTTCTGGATTCCCAAAGAGATATTTGATAATGTCGAGTGGATCGAAGGAGATGTTCTGGATGTAGTGGCATTGGAAGAAGCGATGGAAGGCGTTGATACAGTTATTCATTCCGCAGCTGTTGTATCTTTTGTAAAAAGAGACCGCCAAAACATGTACCAGGTAAATGTGGAGGGCACTGCCAATGTGGTAAACATGATGCTGGAAAAAAATGTAAGAAGATTGGTGCATATCAGTTCCGTAGCAGCATTGGGAAGAACCGTTGGCGGCGGCCATGTAAATGAAGAAAAGAAATGGGAAGAAAGTAAAGTAAATACACACTATGCCAAAAGCAAATACAAAGCTGAGCTACAGGTGTGGCGGGGTATTGGCGAAGGATTGGAAGCAGTAATATTAAATCCAAGTACAATTCTTGGCTACAGCGACTGGAATAACAGCAGTTCTGCCATTTTTAAAAATGTATTTGAAGAATTCAAGTGGTATGTTTCAGGCATTAATGGCTTTGTGGATGTGGAAGATGTAGCAAAGCTGGCGGTTCTTCTGATGGAAAGCAATATCAGTGAGCAACGCTTTATAGTAAATGGGGATACCTGGCCTTTTAAAAAACTACAGGAAACAATAGCAGATGGATTTGGCAAAAAATATCCGACCCGGCCAACCACCCCATTTTTGTTGAGTATGGCCTGGCGGTTGGAAAAAATAAAATCAATTTTTACAGGCAAAAATCCAATACTTACAAAAGAAAGTGCCAGGGTAGCGCAAAGCCAGACATGGTTTGAAAATGATAAACTATTAAATGCCCTGCCGGGATTTTCCTATACACCGCTGGAAGAAACAATTAAAAAAACCTGTGAAAAATACGCTGGCATCATTCATGCTGTGCAACCATAGTTATGCAAGTGTTATCTTTAACCCGCAATCATTTATCTATGCAAAAACTCCGTGTTATTTTAACTTCTCTTTTTTTAGGGTTACCGTTTTTCTGTCCTGCTCAATTTGTTGTTACAGGCACTATCCTGGACTCATCAAGCCGTGAACCGCTGCCTTCGGCTTCTGTTTTTTGCCAGAATACGACCCTGGGCACCTACACCAATAAGCAGGGGGAATTTTCCATATCACTAAAATCCGGTGGGTATGACCTTATCATCAGCTATACCGGCTACCATACACAAACAATCCGGGTGAGTGATAACCTGCCTACCGGACAGGCAGGTAACAAACTGGATATAATGATGGTTAAAGAAGATAAAAGCCTGGGTGAAGTGATCATCAAAACCAGCAATGAAGTGGCAAATGGCTGGGAAAAATATGGAGATTTTTTTATAAAGAATTTTATCGGCGCCACTCCCAATGCTGCTCAAACGGTGTTACTCAATCCTGAAGTATTGAAATTCTATTATTTTAAAAGAAGCAATAAGCTGAAAGTACTGGCGACAGATGCTGTACTGATCGCCAATAAAGCATTAGGTTATAACCTTCGTTACCAGCTTGATTCATTTGTTTATTATTATAATACCAATATCAACTCCTACCGTGGCTTTTGCCTGTATGCAGAAATGGATGGAACTGACAGCCTGAAAAAAGCATGGTCTAGGGTCAGATCAAAAGCCTACTATGGTTCCAAATTGCATTTTATGCGCAGCTATTATGACAGCACAGTTTTGGAGGATGGCTGGACCATTGACATGCTTGACGATGGAAGTGTTAAAAATTTTACCAAGATTTTGGATGTATATGACAGCAGTTACTATAATTTAATTACATACACCAGGGATAGTATTACATATACAAGGGATAGTATCAGGATCGACACAGTTGTTCACCAGGTACTTACCGGCTCAGTAGATGTAGAAATATATTATCCCCGGAAAATAAGAATCTCTTACACCGAAAAAAGACCGGAGCCGGAATATCTTAAACAATTCGGGTTCCCAAAAAACGTAGGCAACCAGATATCTTATATTGATTTGAAAGAAGGAATTGCTATTAAGGAAAACGGGTATTATTACAATCAGAAAGACTGGATCAACCAGGGATACTGGAGCTGGAAGAATGTAGCGGATCAATTGCCGTATGATTATGTGCCGGATTAAATCTGGTTAATTGGTTAATAAGTATCGTAATAGAACGGAAAGTCATCCCGAATACCTGACTAACCAGTTAACCTATTAACTAATAAACTATTTAACCCTTCATTACTTTCTCCCACAACTGAGGAATACGTTTTATCCAGACAAATTCTTTCATTTTTTCCCTGGCATCTTCCACCGGGGAACCAAAATAAACTTTACCACCCGCAATAGAATCCTTCACTCCGCTTTGGGCATACACGATGGCATCCTTCCCGATGGTCAGTGTTTTGCTTACCCCTACCTGCCCCCAAAGAATTACATTGTCTTCTATTGTGGTGGCCCCGGCAATTCCTACCTGCCCCGCAAAAAGGCAATTCTTACCCACCACCGTATCATGGCCTATATGTACCAGGTTATCCATCTTGCTGCCTGCCCTGATCAGCGTATCGCCGCTTACGCCCCTGTCAATGGTACAGTTGGCGCCGATTTCCACCCAGTCTTCGATCACTACCCGGCCGCAACTGGTCATTTTTTTGTAGTGGACGTCCCGGTTGGTTTTTTTATTATAGTAAAAAGCATCGCTGCCGATAACAGTACCGGCCTGGATAACCACATGATTACCGATAACACAATGGTCAAGAATGGTCACTTGGGGATGAATAATACAATGCTTACCGATGATAACATGATTGCCTATATAAGCATTGGGCATTATCGTTGTTCCTTCCCCAACAGATGAAGTATCGCTGATCATTTTCATGGAAGGCGCAAATGGCCGGTAGTGATTGACGATCTTCAGGTATGCTTCAAACGGCTCATCAACTATCAGCAACGCCTTTCCTTCCGGGAAGTCTGTTTTTTTATTAATGATGATAAATGTAGCTGCAGAATTAATGCAGGTATTATAATATTTGGGATGATCAACAAATGCCAGGTCGCCATTTTCAACCTTGTGCAGTTCATTGATGCCGGTTACATTTCCATTTTTATTTCCTGCTATTTCTGCGCCAATAAGCTGAGCAATGGTTGTTACCGGCACCGGATTATCAAATTTCATATTATAAATTTTACCAAAGGTAATAACATGGCAATTGGCGGGAATTGGTCAAAACAACTGATTTTATACTCGTATCAGCCTTTTAACAGAAATTTCTTTATGCCGGTTTTCACGGCACAAGATCATTAACGGCGCCTCATTTATAATAAGTGATCATATGATAATGAGTATAATTTTTAATCAAAAATGTATTGATTATTAAAAATGACTGCTTCTGTAACGCCTGACTGGCCAGTCTTTCAGCGCTGATTAAAATAATGATGATCAAAAAATACTTTAGAAGCCTACTATATAATTACATTACAACCTATCAAAAAAATAATTTTTTGATGCTGGCTTATCCACAGCTTTGTTTAAAATGTTAATAAAATAATTTAAAAAAATTTTTTGGTTGATAGAAATTATTTATAATATTGTGCCGGGGAATTTATTTCCCGTACTTACTAACCCATCCATATATTATCCCTTCGCTTACTACGGAGGGATTTTTTTATACCCACACCCCCTAATGGGGAGTATTAAGAAATCTTATCATCATCTTTTTTTTCATTCATCTTTACTTCGCACCCATACTATTTACCCGGATAGTTTTCATAAGTCATATTAATTGCTTTAGATAAAATCATTCATTCTCTGAATAATTAAAATACCTTTACAAGAACCTAAAAAAAAGTACATGCTGAAGTCAATGACCGGTTTTGGAAGAGCCGAAAAAAATGTTGCTGATAAGACCTTCCTTGTTGACATTAAATCACTCAATGGAAAACAATTTGAACTGCAACTGAAATTACCGTCTATCTTAAAACCTTTTGAATTTGATATCCGGCGCCTGCTTTCTGAAAATCTGAGCCGCGGCAGTGTAGATTGTATGATAAGTCTGAAGGACACAGGCAGCGCAAAACCCGTTACTATCAATACTGACCTTGCCAAAGCCTATTATAAACCCCTTGCGGAGCTATCTGCCGCCCTGAACCTGGATCCCTCGCATATCCTGAGCACTCTTGTTAAGCTGCCGGAGGTCATCACCCCCAGCAGTGAGACGCTATCCGACAGCGAATGGAAAGATTTTCAAAAGGTTTTACAGCTGGCTATTGAGAACCTGAATAACCATCGTCTGAATGAAGGGGCTATGATGGAACAGGACCTAAGGCTGCGTATCAGCAATATTGAAAAGCAACAGGAAGAGGTGATAAAACTGGAACCCCTGCGACAGCAAAAGATCCGGGAGGGGATCACCCGCCTGCTGGAAGAAAACGTGGGTAAAGAAAATTATGACGGTAACAGGCTGGAACAGGAACTCATTTACTATATTGAAAAAATAGACATCACCGAGGAGCAGGTCAGGCTTAAAAATCATTGTGATTATTTTAAATCGCTGCTGGCAGAAAAAGAAGAGTCAAAAGGGAAAAAACTTTCTTTTGTACTGCAGGAAATCGGGCGTGAAATAAACACGACAGGTTCCAAAGCGTATGATTCAACGATCCAAAAAGCTGTGGTGATGATGAAAGATGAACTGGAGAAAGCAAAGGAACAGGTTTTAAATGTATTATAAGTCACAAGCTGCAAGAATCAGGGAACAAGACTTTAACCTTAAATATATCTTTGTGGGATGAAATGGATAAAACTACTTTTCATGTTTCTTGTGCCTTGTTCCTTGTTCCTTGTTTCCTGCACTACCATCGACCTTTACGAAAAATCAGTTGCCATTCCCGGGCATAGCTGGAAAAGTGAATTTAAGCCTTCATTTACATTTACTATTAAAGACACAGCTTCAGCTTACCAACTCTTTTTGATCCTCCGGCATAATGATAAATACAATTTTAATAACATATATATCAACCTTACCACTAAACAGCCGGCTGCTGACAGCACTCAAACCATCAAGTATTCTTTAGAGCTTGCCAAAAATGAAACCGGCTGGGATGCAACCGGTATGGATGATATATATGAACATCGTATATCACTAACCCCAACGGATGAAAATTTTTATTTCAGAAAAAAGGGGGGCTATACATTTACAGTTGAACAAATAATGCGGGAAGATCCACTGAACAATGTGCTGAATGTAGGGCTCCGTATTGAAAAGAAACAATAATACCAAAGAAGAATTGCATCTTTATAAAAAAATATCGCCCTGACTATTTATTCACTTTGGTATTAACGCCATCTTTGCAACATGCCTGATGCCAGCCGGAAAAGGCTTCGCCGAACTACCCTCATTTACTGGTTGCTGTTAATGTATATTGTTGCAGCCCTGGTCTGGTGGTTTATTTCACTGAACAGGCAGAATGCCGTCATGAGGAATTTTGAAATAAGCAACCTTCGTTCAACTATTGACAGCGTCGCCACTCCTGTTTTATACCGGCAACAGCTGCAGAAAATTACTGATGAACACAGGCAGAATAAATCAAAATATCTTGGAGAAGGAAGTATTTTCTTTTTAGTGATATTGGTCGGTGCTGCCTTTGTTTACCGTTCTGTCCGCAGGCAGTTCTACTTGCAGCAACAACAGCAGAATTTTATGATGGCTATCACTCATGAATTAAAAACCCCTATTTCCGTTGCAAAACTCAACCTGGAAACACTGCAGAAATACAACCTTGAGCCAGGGAAACAGAAAAAGATCATCCGTACTACATTGGATGAAACGGCGAGGCTGGATTTTCTGACAAATAATATTCTCATTTCTTCGCAACTGGAAGGGCACAAGTACAAGTCCTCCAAAGAGGAACTCGACCTTTCCACTTTGCTGAAGGATTGCATACGTGATTTCCGGAACCGTTTTCCTGACAGAATTCTCCATGAAGACATAGAGGCTGATGCTGATGTAAAGGGGGACGCTTTATTGCTGCAAATGATGATCAATAACCTGCTGGAAAATGCTTTAAAATATTCGGCCAGGGAAAATCCCGTAACTGCCAGTTTAAAAAAATACAGATCAGGCACTTCGGCAAACCGGCCTACCGGACAGGCAGGCTCAGTAGAATTGCGGGTAAAAGACGAAGGGCCCGGAATACCTGACGATGAAAAGAAGAAAATCTTTTCTAAATTCTACCGTATTGGCAATGAAGCTACCCGTAAAACACAGGGCACTGGGCTGGGTCTTTATCTTTGCCGCAAAATTGCCCGGGATCATAATGCAGACATTTTGGTGACGGACAATAAACCAGGGGGCAGTAATTTCACCGTTATATTTCATACCTGATTATGGCAGAAAAAAAAGCATCTGTTTTACTGGTGGAAGACGAAGAGAATCTTCATGAAGCGCTTAAGCTGAACCTGGAACTGGAGGGCTACGATGTAACTTCCGCGTTTGACGGAACAGCAGCCCTTAAAGCCCTGCAGGCCGAGTACTTTGACCTCATCATCCTGGACGTGATGCTCCCGGAAACGGATGGCATTAATGTAACAGAAACCATCCGCATCAGTAACAATGAAATACCCATATTGATACTAAGCGCTAAAAACAGCAGTGCCGACAGGGTGCTTGGACTAAAAAAAGGGGCAGACGACTACCTGACCAAACCTTTTAACCTGGAGGAACTTTTGTTGCGGGTTCATAAATTGATTAACAAGAATAAGAAACTCCAGGATAAGTCCACAGTCGGTGATGTCTATACTTTTGATAATAACAGCATTGATTTCAAGGCCCAGGAAGCCACGGTCTCTACTGGTAAAAAAATCCAGTTAAGCAAGAAAGAAACCATGCTGCTGAAGTTGCTTATTGAAAATAAAAATGAAGTAGTACCAAGAGAAAAAATATTACAGGCAGTGTGGGGTTACAACGTTTATCCTACCACAAGGACGATAGACAATTTCATTCTCAGCTTCCGTAAATATTTTGAAGAAGACAGCCGCAATCCCAAATACTTTCATTCGGTGAGAGGTGTGGGATATAAATACTCAGAGTAAAGATCGGTGGATGGCTCCCAGCAATTCCTTTGCTTCGGTCAGCATCTTGTTTTTATCAATATCAAGGACAGCACCGGTAAACATACCCATTTCACAGTCAGTTAATATTTTTTGCAGATTTGAAATGATCTCGTCTTCCACCCTTTCCTGTTTTAACCTGGAAAAAAGAATTTCTTTATTCCCGGTACTCCCGTCAAGATCAAGCCCGTTTCCCAGGTTTTTCCATACGAATTGCTGAAGCCCGGTGCAAAACTCTTTATCCGGGAGATTAACTAGATGACCTATTGTGGCTAACTCTTCATCATTAGATGCGGTTTTTTCCTGCTTAACCGCAGGAGCAGGTTTATCCTTATGCATTATCCAATAGGTCAAAACAACAATGACCAGCAAAATAACAATGCCTGCTGCCACCCGGCCGGCCCTGGCATTTTTCTTGGCAATTGATTCTTTTTTTTCTATTGTTACTATGCTCCGTTTTTCTTCATTACTTATTTCTACCTGTGTTGCATTTGTTGAAATTGTTTTATAAGTATTGTTGTGAGGATCAAAAAAAGATAGGTTCACAGACGGTAACTGAAAAATGCCGGGGTTATTGCAAATAAATGCATAGCGAAATGTTCTGCTGCCCGTTAATGGCAATTTTGTTTTATCCAGCGAATCCCTGACTGCCGGTTCAAACCCCTCAATTCCTTCCGGCCAGTCAATTACAGGGGTATTCAGTTGCGTAAAATTTCCATTACCACTGATGATAATTTCAAAAATCCCTTCCTCATTTTTTGCTACTTTGTCTTTCATCACTGCTGCAGAAATGGCAAAGGCTCCCACTGCCCCATTAAAAGCAGCCGGCTTATTTTTAGCAGGCGCCGGCATTACCCTGATGACCACAGGTTCTGTACGCATGCTGGTTTCAAATACTTCCGTGTTTTCATTGTTGGCATCTTCATTGCCAGTTGCCAGCATGCCTTCCACAATTTCCTGTTCAGTTTTTTTATTTATGGTGCTGCGGGAAAATTCAACCTTATTTTTTACCTCCATGGCGTCAATCGTAAATGTTCCTGCCTGGAACGGGTACAATTGGATCTTCCGGATCGTATGAACGTCAAATATTTTTCCATTTACAATTTCTGTATTTATTTGTTTATCCGACAGATTGACCATATCATAAACGGTAAAGCCATAAAAGCCCGGGTTTTTCACAATGTCTGAATTTGATTCAAGCCGGGAATACAATTTGAAAATGGCCAGCACAGGTTCCCCGGCAAAACAACTAGTTCTGTCAACCATTACTTTCAGAAAGAGGTTTTGCCTGATCTTTTTGTAGGCATCATCACCGGGCCGTAAAATATAATCTGAGTTAACTGCTGCAGTGTTCCTGTCAAATAATTTTGCCGCCTGTTCTTTTGAGATCACTTCTAATACAACATCGTTACTTTTTACTGACTTACCATTCACCATGGCCGTAGCCCCATGGATAATGAACCGGCCGGGATTGATCGCTTCCAGTGTATAAACAAAATTCCTGATTGGTTTTGTACCATTCAAGGTTCTGACTGAGCCATTATATTGATTTGGTCCGCTGACAAACCGAAAATGGATGAATGCTGGGGGTTTAAAATTCCCCAGCTTTTCTGCTTCCTGAATAATGTATTGCACCTGGAAAGATTCGCCGGATACAACAGGTTTCCGGGTTACAACAGTTTTAAACTCAACCTGTGCATTCAACAGGAATGGGCATAATAGAAAAATAAATATGGCTGCTATCGCTTTCATTTATAATGACAAAAATAGAACAGGCAGATCAGAGTTTTGTTTGAGAATATACAAGAGGGAGAAACATGCTTTCAGTGGCCTTCCTGCCTGACAGCCAGTTCAGAGATCCCCGAGTTGGGGTCTTATTATTATATCTTCCACACAGGCTCCCCGCGAAAGCTGCGAAGCAGCATAAATCATCTTTGCAATATCTGTTGCTTCCATAATCCGGTGTGATGAATTATCAAAATCACCCCAGGAATCAGTTAGCACAGCGCCGGGGAAAACAGAAGTTACTTTTATATTGAATGGTTTCATTTCCTCCCGCAAATTTTTGCTGAACCCATGCAGGGCATATTTGCTGACGCTGTAAGCGCCGCCATTTGCATAGGCATGAAGTGAAGCGACCGAGCACATATTGAAAATGTGGCCTGAACGGCGCTCCATCATTTTTGGCAAAATCGTGCGGGAAACATGATAAGCACTGTAAACATTGCCGGCCATCTGGTTTTCTAAAAGTCCATCCGGTTCGCTGTGTACACTGCCCGGCTCAAAGAGACCGGCATTGTTTATCAAAATATCAGGAACAGCAAAAGATATACACCAGTTGCCAAATGCGATCGCTTCTTCCTTTTTACTCAGGTCATAAGGTTTTGCTTTTATCGTTGCATCCGGAAATTTTGTCATCAATTCTTCAACGGTCTTATACAAAGCCAGTTCTCCTCTTGAACATAAGAATAAATTGTGCCCATTAGCCGCAAATATTTCTGCAATGGCTTTGCCAATTCCTTTTGAAGCTCCAGAGACAATTACATACATGGTATCAGTATTTCCAGTTTCTTTGCAAATCTACAACTGTAATGAAGTATAAACATCTCTTTTTCGACCTTGACCATACTCTTTGGGATTTTGAAGCCAATAGCCGGCAAACACTGGCGGAATTATATCTTTTGATGCAACTGAAATCAAAAGGGGTGAACGACTTCGATCTTTTTCATAAAAACTATCTTGTACACAATGACAAACTCTGGGACCGGTACCGGAATGGCTTTATCAAAGTGGACGAACTGCGCTGGAAAAGAATGTGGCTCACTTTACTCGATTTTAAGATTGCTGATGAACCGCTGGCAAGAGAGATGGGAGTTATTTTCCTTGATCTGCTGCCCACCCGGAAAATTTTGTTTCCTTACACGATTGAAATACTTGATTATTTAACCGGGAAAAATTACCGGCTTCATTTAATAACCAATGGCTTTGAGAAAACACAACACAGCAAACTACAGCATTCGGGGCTTGCGGGATATTTTAATGAAGTGATCACTTCCGAAGCCAGCAACAGCCTGAAGCCGCATAAAGAAATTTTTGATTACGCTTTTCAGAAAACAGGGGCCTTGCATAAAGAAAGTATTATGATCGGTGATACCATTGAGGTAGATATATTGGGTGCCCTTAATGCTGGTATTGACCAGGTACATGTCAATCACTTGACCAAGGAGCCTGTGCTGGTAAATGAAAAACTACCGACTTATACTGTTTATTCGCTGAAAGAACTGGAAGATATTTTTTAGAAAAATTAATACTTTCAGGGCTATTTTCTTATTCCTTATCTATTTTTTATTTAAGCTACCAAATGGCTATCACAGAGACGCCTCCTTTTGGCTTGTCGCCGATCTTCACCTGTACTTTTGCATCTAATGGTAATAACAGATCAACACGGGAACCGAATTTGATAAATCCCATCTCTTCGGATTGATTGACCATTTGCCCGGGTTTCAGGTAATTGATGATGCGTTTCGCCACGGCGCCGGCAATTTGTTTTACCAAAACCTCCCGCCCGCCTTTCCTGTAAACCACGGTATGCCTTTCATTGTCTGTGGATGATTTGGGATGCCAGGCTACTAAATATTTTCCTTTGTGATATTGGCTGTAAGCCACTTCCCCACTTACCGGGTTGCGGTTTACATGCACATTTAACGGGCTCATAAAAATAGAAACCTGTATGCGGCGGTCAGTAAAATATTCATCTGCCTGTACTTCTTCAATAGCCACCACTTTACCATCGGCAGGAGCTACAATGGCATCTTCACGGATAGTCAGCTTTCTTTTAGGAATTCTGAAAAATGAAATGATGAATAAAAGGAGAAGCAATGTCGTTACAAAAATGATCCCTCCCAAAAAAGGAGAAGCATAGCTGAAGAAATAAAAAAAAGATAAATTGATAATGCCAAAAAGGATGACGCTTACTGCAATGATCTTATAGCCTTCTTTGTGAATGGTCATCAGTGGTTCTTGAAAGTCAAAAATAAGTAAACAATGGTTATCATTTCCGTGGATGCCGGAATTCATAAAAATGCCACATAGCCCGTATCCCTGCATTTACCTGGAGCATTGTAATACCTCCTGCAAAAGAATAAGAAGCGGTGAAATTTGGTCGATCAGTTCCCCTTATGATCACGCCCCGTACCGGGTTTACAATATCAGTGATGTCGGTATTGATAAACCTTGCGCCGACCCCCAGGAATACATCCAAGGCAAATCTTCCGCGGGTAAAGATGGAGCCAAATTGAAGAGTGACTGTTGTCACCGGGCTCTTGATAGAAGCATTATCATAATAATAAACACTGTCAGCGGGATGTTTGTCATAATAAAAACCGTTTCGATTGATAAAATGGCGGCTGGCATGGGAGAGTTGCAGACCGGCATACTGATGGCTTGTTTTTCTCTTGCTCAAAAAACTATAGCGCAGTTCAGATTTGATCCTGAAGTATTTCTTATCCAGCTCAGAAGAATCCTTGCTGTTTTTCCCGTTGACAGGAATAGTGAACTCTGCCAATAAACTATACCGGTCATTAAACCTGTATTCTATTCCTGGTTGTATGCCCAGGCCTGGCTGTGAGATGGGAATGAGGGCAGGCGCAAGCGTGGCTGCCCATCCTTTTTGACTGACAGAGTCCTGGGCCTGCAATGATGATGAAAACAACAGGAAAAGAATGAAGCTGAAATTTCGCATAGTAAAATGACAAATAATTGAAGTAATAGCTGCTTATTATGTCAACAGCTTAATAAATATCCACACAAAAGGAATTGCCAGCAACAAGGAATCAAATCTATCCAAAAATCCACCATGACCGGGCATTAATGTGCCGCTGTCTTTTATTCCGGCTATTCGTTTGAGTTTGGATTCAAGCAAATCACCAAAAGCCCCTGTAATGGCAGCAATAGCAGCAATGATGCCAAACATAATATTTAAGTCATCATGAATGGCATATGCAAGTCTGCCCCAAAGAAAATAAATAAGAACTATACAGAAAATTATTCCGCCAACAGTTCCTTCCCATGTTTTTTTAGGGGAGACTTTGGAGAGTGGTATTTTGCCAATTAAAGAACCAACCAAATAGGCCATCGTATCATTAATCCAGATTGCTGCCACTATTGTTACAGGTATAATATTAGCAGCAGCAACAATATACAATGTATCATGAAGATGAATTTCAATTCCATTGTATAAGTCCATCATCAGCCCCCAGCACAAAGAAATATAACCCAACCCCAACAGCGCCATTCCAAATGCCTTCAGTTTAATTGTATTCTTCTGAAAAATACCGATCAGCAGCAAGGCAAATCCTGCCGCTGATACCGGCAATGAAATATTTTCTTTCAATCCATAACCATTGATATGATAAGAAGGTCCACAAAACCACAGCATCAAACCATAGCCTATTACCATTAATCCCAGTTTTGTATAAGCATGGAATGAAGAGTTATGTATTTTCTCTGTCAGCTTCAGGTACTCCCACCAGCAACCAAAATGAATTATGGAAAATAAAATAAGAAAGCTCCATGGGTTCCATAGCAAGCCGGCAAGCATAATGGCGGCAAAGATGACGGCCGTTAATGTTCTTGTCCTGAATGTTTGCCAGTTGAATGCCATGGGTTAGCGGATCGTTTAATAGAATGGAGTATTGCGCAATTCTTCATTCCTTTCAAAATCAAAGTTTGTTCTTTGGGGTTCTTTTGGCTTTTCAGCAATTTTCCTGAAAACAATAAAAAGTCCGATAACAGCCGGTAAAAGAAATATGCCCCACCAGGCCGTGTCTCCATTATCTCCAACAGCTTCTTTCAAAGATTCCCCCCGGGTCTTTAACACATAGATCATGGTTACAGCCAGCGCATTATTGAAAAAATGAGCAATAATATTGAGCCACAATCTCCCCGAGTACTGGTAAAGCAATCCTAATATTACCCCGAGAAATATTCTTGGCAGGAATCCATAAAATGAAAAATGGGCGGCACTGAACAGTATGCTCACAATAATAATAGACAACCAGGGCATTTTTGTTGACCGGGTTAAAAAATTCTGGAGACCTCCCCTGAATAAAGCTTCTTCGCAAAGAGCCGGCAAAAAAGCCATGAGAATTAATGCCAGGACATATTCACCGAAACTGTTTAACCCGATGATTGCTTCCACCTGCTGATTGTAATCGTTTTCCATTTTATCAAACTTCAACTTCAGCGCCTCAGATATCGGCAATCTTTGATTTACATAAGAAAGAAATGCTGAAACAAACAATGCTGTTATCATAATGGCGCACACGATACCCACCTGTTTCCAGTTGATTTTTTGGGTAAACCCAAGCAGACCCATTGGTTTCCGGTTCAGCAAATAAGCAGTAAAAATAACCGGCAGCAGAAACCCGATGATGGTTGTTATAAATTGTATAACTTTTATTGCATTACTGTTGGCGGGGTTGCTCATTCCTTTTTCCATATCCTTAAAACTCTGTCCCGTCATGCCCGTCCAAACCGGAATGCTGATCAGCGCAGCTATAAAAATGGCTGCCACCGCAAAAGCGATCAGCATAAAAAAACCGGCTGTATAAGAAATGCCTTTTGAGTTATTATCGTACATTTTTTTCCACGATTAAGATGTAAATTTGCAGTCCTTTTAAAAATGGTAAAGATAGGCAACATAGAACTACCGGATTTCCCTCTTCTCCTCGCACCTATGGAAGACGTGAGTGACCCACCCTTCCGTGCAGTATGCAAGGATAATGGCGCGGACCTGATGTACACCGAATTTATTTCCAGCGAAGGTTTGATCAGGGATGCCATTAAAAGCCGCAAGAAACTCGACATCTTCGATTATGAACGACCTGTTGGTATCCAGATCTTCGGTGGTGATGAAGAAAGCCTGGCAATGGCTGCAAAAATTGTTGCTGTTACCAATCCTGATTTAGTAGATATAAATTTTGGTTGCCCGGTTAAGAAAGTTGCTCTGAAAGGCGCCGGCGCCGGTGTACTGAAGGATATTGACCTGATGGTCCGGTTGACTTCTGCTGTTGTGAGATCAACTTCATTACCCGTTACCGTAAAAACAAGATTGGGCTGGGATGATAAAACCAGAAACATTGAACAAGTGGCAGAAAGGCTGCAGGATGTTGGCATCAAAGCATTAGCTATACATGGCCGTACAAGAACACAGATGTACAAAGGCGAAGCCGACTGGACATTGATCGGCCAGGTGAAAAACAATCCAAGGATCAATATCCCGATCTTTGGAAATGGTGATATTGATTCTCCTGAAAAGGCGCTTGAATATAAAAACCGGTATGGCGTGGATGGCATAATGATCGGCCGGGCTGCCATCGGTTATCCATGGATATTCAATGAGATCAAATATTTCATAAAAACAGGCAGACATCTTCCTGCCCCCGGTATTGAAGAGAGGATCGCTGTTTGCCGGAAACATTTGCAAAAATCAGTAGCATGGAAAAACCCGGTGGTAGGCATTAATGAAATGCGCCGGCACTATGCCAATTATTTAAAGGGCCTTCCAAACATAAAAGAATTCCGCAACCGGCTGGTAACACTAAAAACAGAAGAAGAAATAAACGAAGTGTTTGATGAAATTATAATGACCTATAGCGGATTTAAATTTGAAAAAAATCCGATTGAACTGGTGAATTATCATGAAAAATGCCCGGCGTAAGTGTCTGACGCCTTCAGGGTGTCAGACACATTTTATTTCCAATATTCTTTCATCAATTCTACAGACCATTTAGGTTGTTTAATTTCTTTAGCAGGCAGAAATTCTTTCATCACAGGTTTAATATCCAGAATGGGTGTGCCATCAATCGCATCTAAGTATTTTACCCATATTTTATTGCCTTCTTTTTTTACCAGTTCGGCAATGGTAATCCCAATGGCGTTGGGTCGGTCTCTTTTTCGCTGGGCATAGATGCCCACCTCGGGCCAATTTTTATTTCCGCGGGGGTGACCATTGAAAACGGCTTTTGATTGATCCGCCCTATCGAAATGAAAAACAATTTCAAGATGTGAAAACTCTTCAATACCGTTGAATGCCTTGGCAGGAATATGTGGCAATAATTCAATTTCGCTGACAATGCTGCCCCAATAATCATCTGACAGATCAGTCCTGGTATTTTTAACGGTAGCCACCTGTTGTAAAATAATTTTCATAAAATCTATTTGAAATTTTTTATCAAACCAAGAACAGAAACAAGAAACCATGTTCCTTCCAGTATCAGAAATGGCCAGTAGTTGATCAGCCATGAAGCATAACAGGCAAGTCCTGCTCCGACAATATTTAAAAGAAAGAATAATTTCCCTCTGCCATTTATCCAGCCAAACGTGTTGCAGAAATAAGCCAGCAATATCAGCCCAACTCCAACCGTGCCTGTAATTTCACTGTAACTCATTCGGACCCGTTCTTTTTGAGGGCTTCCAGCACATCCTTACTCATAGGTGATATGGATGAACCAAAATAATTTGTCAGTATCCCTTCTTCATTAACGATATACTTTGCAAAATTCCAGGAAGGAGGTTTAGTGTTCCAGCCATTCAGCGCAGAATCAGAAAGCCATTTGAAAACTTCGTTTTGACCGGAAATTTTTATAACAACAGATTTTTTCATCAGCGGAAATGTAACCCCAAAATTAGCTTTGCAAAATTGAGCAATCTCTTCATCAGTTCCCTTCTCCTGCTGCATAAAATCATTAGCCGGGAAACCAACCACGACCAGTTTGTCTTTAAATTCTTCAGATAGTTTTTGCAATGCTTCATATTGATCCGTGTATCCGCAATCGCTGGCGGTATTTACGAGCATTACTTTTTTGCCTTTCAGGCTTGCAAAGTCAAGGGTGTCCCCATTATTCAATATTCCGTTGAGTGAATAAAAGGAAACCGGTGGTTGTTTTTGTTCATTCTTCAACTCCGTTACATTTTTGCCCCGCATTTTGGCATACCACATCCACGCAGGGTAAATGGCTTTCAAAACCTTTTGTCTTAGAGTCATGTTCTTTGAATTTCTGTTAACATACATTACATAACCTGCAAATGCAACCAGCAGTATAAAAATAAGGAGCAGGATTCTTTTTAGTTTTCTCATTTAATTACCCATTTAAATAACTTCAACTTCCCTTTGAATGGCGGGTATTTGATATTGGGATCAAACCAGGTGGGAGTTTTCATCACCGCTTTTTTATGGCTGAAGGTTTCAAACGAGTATTTACCATGATAACACCCGGTACCACTTAAGCCCCTTCCGCCAAATGGCAGGTGATGATTTGTCAAATGCCAGCTTGAATTGTTGATGCAGCTGCCGCCGGCAGGCACTGCTTCCAGCCATTTATTCTCTTTTCTCTTACTTGATGTGTAGATATAAAGAGACAATGGATTAGGGTGTTTATCAATGACTGCTTTTGCTTCCTCTGTTGTATTGAATGGAATAACAGGCAGTACCGGTCCGAATATTTCATCCTTCATCACCGATGCATCTGCCGGTACATCAGTAAGTATCGTTGGCTCAATGAACAATTTTTCTTTATCAACTCTCCCCCCATGTACGATCGTTCCCTGTGATAAATAACCAGTGATGCGGTTGAATTGTTTTTCGTTAATTATTTTTCCGTAATTATAACTTTCTTCTGGTTTGTCAGTAAAAAACTTCCCTATTGTTGCTTTCATTGCTGTCAGCAATTTATCTTTCACTGATTCATGCACCAGTAAATAATCCGGCGCCACGCACATTTGCCCGGCATTGGAAAATTTTGTCATCACTATACGGCGGGCAGCTACTTGTACATTGGCATCTTTTTCCACCACACAGGGGCTTTTTCCTCCCAGCTCCAGTGTAACAGGGACTAATCGTTCAGCCGCCATTTTATAAATGATTTTCCCTACAGTGGTACTGCCGGTAAAAAATACATGATCGAATGTAAAATTGTTCATCATCTGCGGGATCACAGTTGCCCCATCGCCCTGAACATATAAAATATATTCTTTGGGAAAAACTTCTTCAATGATTTTCTTCATGACTTTGTCAGTGGCCGGGGCAAATTCACTTGGCTTTAATATTACGCAATTACCGGCCGCCATGGCCCCGATCAGTGGATTGATCAATAATTGAAACGGATAGTTCCAGGGGCCGATAATAAGTACAACCCCCAGTGGTTCTTTTAAGACCCTGCTGCCTGATGGCATATTCAGCAGGTTGGTGGCTGCTCTTTCAGGTTCCATCCAGTTGCGGAGGTTTTTTAATGCTGCATTCAGCTCAGCTATCACCATACCTGTTTCTGTCACCCAGCTCTCTTCCGGGCTTTTTTTCAGATCAAGATGCAAAGCATCATACAGGTCCTGTTCATGGCTCAGTATGGATGTCTTCAGCTTCTTTAATTGTTCTTTCCGGAAAACATACGGTTGGGTGATCCTGCTGTTAAAATACTGTCGCATTTTTTCCAGGGCGGTTATATCTGCCATTAATTCTAATTTTATACCAAGTTAGGCAAACCACGCATAATGACCGATGAATACTACATGATGCAGGCACTGAAGGAAGCCAAAAAAGCTTTTGAGGATGGCGAAGTGCCGGTTGGTGCTGTGGTGGTCATTAAGGAAAAGATCATAGCAAGGGGACATAATATGGTGGAGAAACTCAATGACCCCACTGCCCATGCAGAAATGATAGCTCTTACCTCCGCTTTTAACCTGCTTGGCGCCAAATATATTCCGGAAGCAACTTTATATGTAACCGTGGAGCCCTGTTTTATGTGTGCCGGCGCTATTTACTGGAGTAAACTTGGCAAAATTGTTTACGGAGCTGATGATGAAAAGAACGGCTACAAAAAAACAGCCGGCACCAACTGGCCTTTTCATCCCAAAACAGAATTGATCCGCGGAGTAATGAAAGAGGAATGTGCCAGACTGATGAAAGATTTTTTTATACCTAAAAGATAAAAATGGCCAGGGTTCTTCAACCAAAGAAAACAACCACCACACATCCCCGCACCGGCAGCCAATTTAATATTGATGCTGAAATTTATGCCCCTTTTAAAGCAGCCATTCTGCAAAGTCTGAAAGGCAGTAAAGGGAAAAATTTTTCTGAACTGACAGGTGATGTGGTAAAAATCATCCGCAAAAAATTACCGGGGTTCAAAGGTTCGATCCCCTGGTACACTATCTCCATCCGCCTTGACCTGGAAACAAAAGGTATTGTCGAAACATTTACTGAAAAAGGGGAAAAACTAAACCGCCTTGCTAAATGAGTTGCGAGATAAGAAACAATTGATCTTTCATCCCTCATATAAAGCTTCGTCTTCTTACTTTTGTTCTCCGGTATAACAATCAAAAATCTTCAACCAAAAATCTAAAATAATAATTATGGCATTCACCTTACCGCCTCTTCCCTATGCACACGATGCATTGGAACCGCATATTGACACACTGACCATGCAGATTCACCATGGTAAACATCACCAGGCTTATGTTGACAACCTGAATAAAGCAATTGCCGGTACAGAACATGAAAATAAATCTCTTGATGAGTTGGTTGCACAGGCAGGCTCTATCAGCGCCCCTGTTCGTAACAATGGCGGCGGCCATTGGAATCACAGTTTCTTCTGGGAAAGTTTATCAGCAACCGGTGGTAGTGCACCAGCCGGAAAATTAGCAGAAGCTATTAATGCTGCTTTTGGTTCTTTCGATGATTTCAAAACAAAATTTGCTGCCGGGGGCATTGGAAGATTTGGTAGTGGTTGGGTTTGGCTGATTGTCCATGATGGAAAGTTGGCTATTTCATCTACACCCAACCAGGATAACCCGCTGATGGACCTGCCTACCGGACAGGCAGGTGTGGCTGAAGTAAAAGGTACTCCTGTTCTGGGTGTGGATGTATGGGAACATGCTTACTATTTGAAATATCAGAATAAAAGACCTGATTATCTTACTGCTATCTGGAATGTGATCGACTGGAAGAAAGTGGCAGAAAGATTTGAAGCAGTATAAAACGGATGAAATAAAAAATGAAGTTAGGGCACGGGATCATACCCGCTGCCACCCCAGGGGTGACATCTTGAAATTCTTTTTATAGCCAGCCACATCCCCCTGAACAACCCGTGCTTTTTTAATGCTTCGGCTGCGTAATGAGAACAGGTGGGGGTGTAGCGGCACTTAGGCCCCAACCAGGGAGAAATGATCAACTGGTAGATCTTTATCAATAAGATAAAAGGAAGGCTTAATATGCGGAGAAAGGTTTTCAATTATCCGGATTAATAAGGTGACAGAGTTTTTCCAGTATCTTATTCAGCTGAGCAACCACTTCCCTGTATTCCGGTATCTCTTTACCGGTGTAAATGATAAACATACTGAGCTGGTATTTCTTTTCTTTTAATTTTTGCTGCAGGGATATTTTTTGCAGCCGGTAAGCTTCCTTTACCCGTCTTTTAATTTTGTTCCTGTCAACTGCTTTCTTGAAATTTTTATTGCTTACACCCACCCCGAATTGTAACGGCGGGTTAGATGATCCAGTGAATAAATAATGAACCCTGAATGGAGTCATTGAAAATTTCTTCCCTTCACTGAAGAGCAATTCAATTTGCTTGCGGCTTTTCAGCCGTTCATTTATTCCCAAAGTGAATTGCTTTTCCACGCTTTTTAGTTCAATACAAAAATAAAATAGTCCCGGCGTTTATAGCCGGGACCATTAAAAATTTAACCCCTCTCTTTCAAAAAGGGTAATAACTATTTTAATTTACTCTCATCAGAAACTGACAGCTTTTTCCGGCCTTTGGCACGGCGGCTTGCCAATACCTTGCGGCCATTGGCGGTTTGCATGCGTTTACGAAAACCATGAACTGTTTTACGGCGTTTACGATGAGGTTGAAAAGTACGTTTCATTTTTATCTCTTTTTTCCATTTTTATGAAATGCGGCCGGTCCACAGAACTCCTTTCGGAGGAGAACGGACCAGGTTTCTAGTTTCCCAACAAATCACTCCCGCCTTAGGCGGGATGAAAGGACGGCAAAGGTAAGGGAAGCAGGTCAGAAGTACGAAGGATGAAGTATGAAATTTCCTGTTTTTCAAAGAGGTTGGTAATCAGCATATTTAAACGCCCAGATCAACATGTTTGGAGCATATAGGCTCTCCATAAAAAATTGCGGCATGATTGTCAAAATCCTCTGTTGAATCAGTAGTATAAAATACCCGCTGCCCGTTTTTACTGCAGCTTTTTTCCATTTCCGGGTGGCGTAGTAAATAATTGGCCAGACTTTCCGCCACAATTTCGCCCTGCGAAATCAGTTTTACCCCTACCGGCATATATTCTTCTATTTTTTCCCGCAACAATGGATAATGTGTGCATGCCAGCAACAGTACATCAATGTTCTCCCCTTTTTCAAACAGATGATGCAGATTTTTTTTCACAAAAAAATCAGCCCCATGAGTATGATGTTCATTATTCTCCACCAACGGCACCCACATGGGGCAGGCTTCCTGGTACACTTTTAGTGCGGGGAAAAATTTAGCTATTTCCATCGGGTAAGATTCAGAAGCCACCGTACCATGGGTAGCCAGTATCCCAATATTTTGGGTTTCTGAAAAAGTACCGATGATCTCGGCGGTCGGCCTTATCACTCCCAGCACTCTTTTACCGGGCGCCAGCTTTGGCAGATCATTTTGCTGAATAGTTCTTAATGCTTTTGCGGAGGCTGTGTTACAGGCTAATATCACCAACGAACAGCCCTGTTCAAAAAACCACTGCACACATTGTTGCGTATAATGATAAACAGTTTCAAAAGAACGGTTCCCATATGGCGCCCTTGCATTATCGCCAAGATAGATATAATCGTATTGGGGAAGTTTGCCAATGATCTCTTTCAGTACGGTAAGGCCGCCGTAGCCGGAATCAAAAACAGCAATTGGGTTTTGTGAAGCCATTCTGCAAAAGTAAGGAGGGTTGGCTGTTAAGGCATAGGCAAAAAAAATCCCGTCTCCTTTGGCGGGACGGGATCATTTGATATCATTAATATTTTATTCTCTTAATTTCCTCCTGTTTTTGGGGGCGGATTTTGGTTTGGAAGTTTGATCTTCAATTTGTCCAGAACGAGTAACGAAATATCATCGGCATCCGGAGCCACTAAAAAGATATCCGAAGACAGGACATGCGTATATCCTTTTTCTTTGGCCACCTGCTCTATTGCTTTTTTAGCTTTGGCATAATAAGGCTTTAAAAGTTCCTGCTGTTTGAACTGCTGTACCTGCTGTATCAAAGCATCGGCGCCATCCAGTTCGTCTTTGTAGTTCTGCAGATCTTTTAAGATCTGGTCTCTGACTCCTTTTGGTTTTGTAGTATCAGCATATTCCTGCAGTTTCCTCTGGTATTCTCCCTGCACATAATTCAATCTTGGCATAATGGAATCCTTAAGGTATTGATTGCCCACGGTGTCCATACTTATTTTTTGGGGGGCCAGTTCCGGCATAACGCCGACAATATCATCAATACGGATATAAGCGATCTTGGTTTGTGCAGAAGCGTTTCCGGCTATCAGCAGTCCTGCCACTACAATTAAAGCATGCAATTTTTTCATGAGTGTTTTTTTTGACTTTTCAATTCATCACCAAAACGGGTGATCTTTATTTGCTTTTTTAGAGATTGAGTTTATGAATATTTGGTTGCGTTGTTTTGTTTCTTTTAACATCGGTATTAGTTCCTGACACCCAGTTCTTTCAGCACATCTTCACTCTTGTCCAGTTTAGGGTCGGCAAAGATAATGGTAATTCCTTCACTTTTGTCCAGCACAAAATCATAGCCCCTTTGCACGGCCATTTTCTGAACGGCATTATAGACTTTATCCTGTATAGGCTTGACGAGTTCCTGTCTTTTTTTAAACAGATCTCCTTCAAAACCAAAACGTTTGCGCTGCAGGTCCCGCAGGTCCTTTTCCTTGTTGAAAAGCTGGTCTTCTCTTTTTTTCTTCAGGTCATCACTCAGCATCACCTGTTCGGCCTCGTAGGATTTATACATATTATCCAATTCTGCCTGCCGGCTATCAATATCTTTTTGCCAGTTGGCAGCAATGTCATCCAGCTGTTGCTGGGCGGTTTTATAATCCGGCATTTTGTCCAAAATATACCTCGTGTCGATGATGGCATATTTCTGGGAAAAACCTACTATGCCAAAGCCAAATAAACAGGTAAGAAGAAGGATCTTTTTCATATACAAAGGAATTTTTGATTTAATAATTACTACATACAACTATTAATCCGGTTCATATCCCAGCATAAAGGTAAACCTTGAAGCTCCTTTTATTCCTGATTGCCCGGGAGTGAGACGGTCAAGTCCAACGCCATAATCAAACCCAAGCAGGCCAAACATAGGCAGGAAGAAACGCATTCCTATTCCCACACTGCGGCGCAGGCGGAAAGGATTGTAATCTTTATAATTATACCAGCCATTTGCTGCTTCAAAAAAAGTTAATGCATAAATGGTACTGCTGGGATTGGTAACCAACGGGAACCTCATCTCCAGGGTGTATTTATTGAAAATGGTAAAGAACTGGCTGGCATTTTGCTGATCAGGGTTTACTGTAGGATCAGATGATTGATAAACGGGGTAGCCGCGATGCGCCACAATATCATATCCCAGCAATCCAAAGTTGTTGGTTAATCCTGCATCACCCAATTGAAAACGTTCAAAGGGTGAAAAATCAAGATTCTTTGTATACCGGCCCATAAATCCATACTTGGCAGCCATCTTCAAAACGAACTGGCGGTTTTTCTCAGCACCAAGCGGCTTCCCGATCGGTACATACCATTCTGCATTGAATTTCCATTTGTGGTATTCAGGATTCTTATATCTGTTTTCTGACTTGGCCAGGTTTTTATTGAATAACGAATACGGCGGCGTGAACTGAACGCTTCCAACAAAGTTGGAACCACTCTTTGGAAATATAGGATCAAACACGGAGGAACGCTGCAAAGCAATTTTAAAACTTACATTGTTGGATGTGCCGTTTGTAAAATTCTGATCAAAGATCGGGTAGTTGCGCAGCTTATACTGCGTCAGGTTAATAGAATATACCAGGCTGAAATAATCATCGGGCCATTTTAATTGTTTGCCCAGCGACACGCTTAGCCCTGTTGTTCTTAAAAAATTTGTGTCTGATCTTGCCCGGTCTATCTGGCCGGTGTAGGGATCGAATGCATTGGAATATTTACTGTTGTTAATCCCGATCGTCAGAGAATTTCTTTTTTTCCCGCCAAGCCAGGGTTCTGTAAAAGAAAAACTATAAGAACGATAGGCCCTTCCGTTTGATTGAACCCTCAGGCTTAACTTTTGTCCATCCCCGGTCGGCAACGGATCCCATGAAGATTTTTTCATAATGTTGCGGATAGAAAAGTTATTGAAAGTAACACCCAATGTTCCTGTAAGGCCTACACCACCACCCCAGCCTGCGGATAATTCCAACTGGTCAGAAGATTTTTCTTCCAGCCTCCAGTTGATGTCGACTGTTCCGTCATCGGCATTGGGAACAACACCCGGTTCAATTTTTTCCTGGTTAAAAAATTGCAGGTTGGCCAATTCTCTTTGCGAACGGATCAGGTCAGATCGGCTGAACAGTTCGCCGGGAATGGTTCTTAGTTCACGGCGTATTACATGATCCTTTGTTTTTTCATTTCCGGCAATCGTTACATTCTTGATTCGTGCCTGGGGTCCTTCGGTAATTCTTATTTCATGGTCGATGCTGTCATTATACACAGCCGTTTCAACTGGTTCCACCCGGAAAAAGAGATACCCATCATCCATGTACAGGCCGCTGATGTCTCCACCTTCCTGGTTGGCCTCTTTTCCAAGCCGTTTATTTAAAATGTTGATGTTATAAACATCTCCTTTGCTGATCCCGAGTAAAACATTTAATAAAGAATCGGAATATTTGGAATTCCCTTTCCAGGTAATATTGCCAAAATAATATTTCCGGCCCTCGTCCACCTTGACATCAATGTTCAGATTGCCTTTTCTTGTTGAATAAGTAGCGGTGTCCATGATCTGGGCATCCCGAAAGCCGATCGAGTTGTAATAATCCAGTATCTTTTCCTTGTCTTCTTCAAATTTTTTCGGGTCCAGTTTACTTCCGCTAAGCTTGAATCGAAGCCAGGGATCCAGCAGTTTTTTTGTTTTGCTTACAGATAGAAATCCCCAGTCTTTGATGTACTTGCTAAATGAAAGTTTCTGCGTGGAACCAAAGGGACTTGGAATAAGTCCTTCGTCAGAATGCAGGGTGATCTTACTCATCTCCTTGGTGCCTTTCATCTGTTTTTTGAGCCGAAGGCCATCCACATTATCATTACCGTAAAATCCAATATCATTGATGTGTACCTTTTCCCCCTTGTCAATATAAATAGTCATGGCATTCGAATTCACAAAAGAAGAATCCGTTCGTTCTTCAATGCGTACTGTTACATTCCGGTAACCTTTATCGGTATAAAATTTAGTGGTCTTTTCTATTATATCCCGGCGGGTATTTTCAGTGATGATGGTTTGTTTGGCAAGGTTGATCTTTGCCTGTATATCTTCTTCTTCGGTTTTTTTAATGCCAACGAATTTAAAATTGCCGAGGCGGGGACGTTCCAGTGCATATATTTCAATCCACACTTTGTTGTCGTCAACTTTTGTAACATACACCTGCACATTGGCAAAAAACTTCTGCCGCCACAGGCTGGCTATAGATTTTGCAAAAATATCTTCTCCCGGATGCATGTATTTATCGCCGGGCTGCAGGTTGGCAATAGAATAAATAATGGAAGTATCAAGAAACCTGATACCGGCCATATTTACCTCCGCAATAGTATATTCTTTGGGAATCTTTGCGTTTTTGTAGCCAATGAGTTTGGGGTCGAGTGAAGTAGGTTTGGTTGCAGTATCAGGATTTTGTGCATGTAAAGCGAGTACGGAAAAAACCGCCGCCACCAACGTAACATTAACCCTTAGTAAAAATCGTTGCATAAAAAATTTGTTCAAAATCAGTCAGTCCCGATAACTACCTGCCTACCGGCAGGCAGGTCGGATGTTCAGATGGACCTTTATAGCTGTTTTACAGGCCCGTTTCCCGGATTGAGGCGGCAAAATAACGGTAAATATTTGAAGTCTTTGTTAAAGAAGTCTGTCAAAGTGGTCAAAAAAGTCAAATGAGGTCAAAATGGTCAAATGGGGTCAAAAAAGTCATATAAGTTAAATTGGTCATATTGGTCAACTGCTGTTTCATTTGACTGATATGACTTATTTGACCTATTTGACTTATACGACTTACTGACTTACCTCCTTTTCATCCAGTTGATCGCTGGTTTTGCCAAACCTTCTTTCCCTGTTTTGGTAGTCCAGAATGGCCTCATAAAGGTTTTCTTTCCTGAAATCGGGCCAGCGGACATCGGTAAAATATAGTTCTGCATAGGCTAGCTGGTAGAGTAAAAAATTGCTGATGCGGTATTCTCCGCTGGTTCGTATCATTAGTTCAGGATCGGGAAACCCGCTTGTACAAAGAAATTGCTGCAGAGTGTTCTGGTCAATGTCCTCCACATTCAGTCTTCCCTGCTTCACTTCAAAAGCGATGTTTTTTACAGCATTCAGTAGCTCCCAGCGGCCGCTGTAGCTCAAAGCCATGATCAGGTTCAAACCTTTATTCTTTTTGGTAATTTCAAGAGCCTCGTTCAGTTCGTTCCGGGCATAATCCGGAAGCATATCCAAATCGCCGATCACATGAAGGCGGATATTATTTTTATTCAGGCTTTCCACCTCCTTACGAATGGTGCCGACCAACAACTCCATCAGACCCACTACTTCATATTCGGGGCGGTCCCAGTTTTCTGTAGAAAAGGCATAGAGTGTAAGATATTCTATCCCCAATTCCGCACAACCTTCCACTATATTGCGAACACTCTCCACTCCATGAAAATGGCCAAAGAGCCGGTCCTCACCTTTCTCTTTTGCCCATCTGCCATTGCCATCCATAATGATGGCAATATGGCGGGGAAGGTACTTTTTATCAATTTTTTCCAATAATTGAGACATAAAACTGGGGGCACAAAGGTATCATCATTAAACAGAATTCAGCCTGTTTATATAAAAAAAGAAATGCTCCTCCGCGGAGCATTTCTTTTAAAGATCGGAAACCAATTATTTGTTTTTGGTTAGTTTCTTCCCCAAACAGCTACCCTCGATCTCCCTCTTGCAAATCCTTTTGTTTCATACCAGAATTCAATTTTGGTAAGATGGCGCAAGCCACCATCCATATCAATTACCCGGCTTTCACTTCCCTGGGCAAACCGAAGACGCATGGATACATCCTGTGTGGTTCCATTATCAAAATGGATCTTCATGTTATACATTTTCAATGGGCCATCGGTTATTTTCAATTTTATCTGTCGGACATCGTCCTTCCAGTTTCCAAAATGGATCACATCATGGTCAACTCCAAAACCTACCTTTTTATCTTCAAGGAAAAACCAATCCCCGGTCTCATTTGTTTTGGACGTTTTAATGGAAGTAAATGAAGAAGTAAATGAAGAAGTAAGACTGAAAACAGCAGCAATTGCAGCGCTGTAAAAAATGGTTGTCAGGCGCATAATAATAAGTGTTTAGTGAATAAATGTAGTTTGTAGCGATAGACCGTATATGGGTTATTTTGTTTAATTCAATCAGCAAATAATAACAATATTACTTATTATCAGTAACCCTTTGGGGTGATTTTTGCGACTAAATCAGAGAACCCTGTTTCTATTTTTGAGCAGTCGGGCACTTATAAGACTGCAAATTGAAAGTAAGATGAATCATAGCCGTAACAAACTGATCCTTCTGTTTGCTCATCCCCCGCTGCCGGTTAGGAAGACCGATTGGTTCACCTAATTCATAAGACCTGTCGTGTAATAACTGAGCATTGGAAACACTGCCGTCAGGATTCAGGGGAAATACAGCAGGGTCAACATAAGTTTTGCTTACATCATCCAGGTAATCTGTGTTCGTAAAGCGATGCAGCACTTCAAAGCCGATATTTACTTTTTCATTAAATGAGTATTTAATGCCTGCGCCAAATGGGATGCAGATAGCCATAGAACTGTATTGCTTCCGGTCAGGGTACAGGGCGCTGCCCTGGCCTTCTGTGCCTAATGGTCTAAGAGGTATTTTCTCTCCTCTCAGGTATGCGTAAGGGTCGAAACTGAAAATACCGGCTCCAAGGGTTATATAGGGAGTAAAACTGTATTCCGGCTCGCCAGGCATAAAACGGAAAAAATTAAAATCTCCCTGTAATGTCAGTTCCCAAACCTTGCTGTTAAAGCTGAGGTTCCGGGAGTACATGTAAGAATTATGCGTATTGTATAGGTCTGAATAGCCTAATTGGGCAAATGTTGCCCCTAGTCGAACAGCAATATAATTGCCCATGTTTTTACGGAAAAAAATGGTCCCCGCCATCTTGGCCCTGTTCAGGCGGGCCCGGGTATTGAGATCACCAAAATAATGACCGGCGCCTATACCAAATCCAAATTCACCTTCCTGTGTTACAGCATTTTGGGCATTGAGGCTGCTGCTGGTAATAAGAACTGCAACAGAAAAGGCAACAACGGCAATGATCTTTTTCGTCATAACAGGTAAAATATTGTTCGGAATAAATTAGAACGTTAAAAATAGGATTTTCTTTTATTGATACGCCATTTTAATTGCGTTTATCCAGGCCCCAGGTCAGTTTATTGCGCAGGGTTTGCAGAAAATTATTCTCACTCAGGCGGACAAGATTGATGTCAAAGCTTTCCTTTTTTATGGCCAGTTGCACATTTTTGCTTACCACTTCCCTTCTTGAATCAAGGGCACAGATTATCTGGTCGGTCCGGCTTTCAATTTCAAAGGAAATAATATTATTGTCCGGCACAATTATCGGGCGAACATTCAGGTTATGCGGCGCTACAGGAGTTATTACAAAGCTTCCCGAATCGGGAAAAACAACCGGCCCGTTACAGCTTAATGAATACCCGGTGGACCCGGTCGGCGTCGCCACTATAAGTCCATCGGCCCAATAGGTGTTTAAAAACTCACCGTTCAGGTAAGTGTGAATTTTTATCATGGCAGCTACATCCCTCTTATGAATGGAAAAATCATTTAAAGCATAGGGAACATTACCAAACATGGGAATACTGGCATCTAAATGGATCAGGGTTCTTTTATCCACCACATATGTCCGTTGAGACATGGCTTTTACTGCTTTTTGCACTTCTTCCCGGCCAATACTGGCTAAAAAACCCAGCCTGCCAAAGTTGATGCCCATTATGGAAATTTTTTTATCCCGCACCAGCGTGATGGTATCCAGTAAGGTTCCATCTCCGCCCAGGCTTACGATAAATTCTATCTCATCTGTCAGATCTTCTGAAAGGGAAAAAGCAGAGGTATCAGGCGGCAGGTTAATTTTGTCTTTTATCTCTTCAAAAAAAGGTTTGAAAATGACGGGTTTAATCTTTTGATTGGCCAGTTCATCAAAGAACAACTGAATATCTTTTCGCTGTTCATCTTCAATGACCCGGCTGTAAATAGCTGCCTTCATAATTATCAGAAAATAGTCTTACGGTGTAAAAATAACCCGTTTTGCCCTAACTGGTTGAAAGTGTATTCCAGCTTGAAAGTAACATCGTAAAAGGTGAGAATATCAATACCAAATCCGCCGGAATACAGCATTTTATTGGAAAGAAAATTATTTCCGGGCCGGGGGTTGTGAACGTAACCTGTATTGCCATATATTTTTCCAAAAATTCTTACGGGAATTTGTTCAGGTACTTTGCCCTTCTTTTTGGGCACCCTGATATTAAAATTCAGGATTTCCCTGGTTAGGGTAGTTTTCAGATAGCCCCCTGCCACTCCGTCAACAACAAAATATTCATATCCCTGCATAAAAACATCGCCATACCCAAAAAAACGCTGATTCACGTAAGGCTGTTTAAAAGGAAGCCTTATTCCACCGTAAAGGTTCAGGTTAAAAAAAAGTTTGGGAGATAAATGCCAGCTTCCTGAACCTTTTGCTGAAAGCTCCCAGACATTAATGATCTTATTAAATCCTTTTTTGCTGACAGAAAGCTGTGCAGCATATCCTTTGGTGGGATAAGGGATATAATCAAAATCGTAATAGGCCATGTTATAATAAACTACCGGGTAGCGGATATTGTTCCGGCCGGATTGGTAATAAGAGGGATTTAAAGTCAAAACCGTATCCTTCACATCTTCTACAGTATAGCTGACCCCGAAACGGTGACGGGTTTTAATTGCTCTTCTGTAGGTTATCTCTGCATTGGTGGTTAAATAACTCCGGAGGTAGTTATCATTATCTTTCAGAAAAACCTGCTTGTCTTTAATAGTATTGTAATTCACTTCACGGTTTTTGCCAATGGCAAAACCAATGTTCATGCCCCATTTCAATTTGTTGTCAATGTATAACCTGTCATAATTGAAAGAAAATTGCCTGGTGTAACCGCTTATGAGATAAATCCTGAGTTTATCATTGTGCCCGGTAGCATTATTATATAATAATTTTGCGCCATAATTGACCCGGCTGAGGCTGGCCTTCTGTTCAACAATCCATTGATTAAGGTTCCTGTCAACAGGTTTCAGGTAAGGCGCCGGAAAGAGGTACCATCGTTCCTTCAGCCCGACAGAAATGGTTACTTTGTTTTCGTCAAAATTTTTCGCTGCCACCACTACTGAATGAAAAAGTGCGGTATTCATCAACTGCCGCCGGGCATCTTCAAATTTTTTTACTAATGCTTCGATGGTATATTTTTCCCCGGATTTAAAAGGAATTTCCCGGAGAATGATAATGGCCTTCGTTTTTTTATTGCCGGTGATAAGAATTTCTCCAACGGTAACCAATGAATCGGGTGCTGAAACAGCAGCTGTATCGGTAATTTTTATTTCGCCTGGCACTTGTGCCAACAGTTGCTGGCAGCTTATTGCAGCTGCTATCAGCCAAAAACAATATTTTTTTTTCTGCTGCATGACCCGATACCGGAAAGGATATTAAAATTAATGGAGTCCTTTGTACCTGTAAAATACCGGAGAATTGTCAGATCTTCAGATAATTCATCAGGTTATCATAATTGCTCTTTAATTCATTGGTATAAAGTTCTTCGCCAAAAAAGTATTTTACATTATACTCATACCGCTGGAAAGTAGCAACGATGTCTGAAACCTCAGGTTTGTTGATGCGGATGGTAACCTGCATCAGGCCCGTTTCCGGATCGATGGATGTATTTAATTGGGTAATCTGGGCATCATTGGTCTCAACCAGTTTGCTGATCTCATTAGATGAATACTGGTTGCTGTCCATTTCCAGCACGATCAGTCCGCCGGGTTCACTCAGGCTCATAAATTCAGAAGAAAATTTCAGCAGATCATTGTATGCCACCGTTCCGATCAATTCATTTTCTTCCGTCACCACCGGCACTATGCTTAGTCCGCTATCGGCTGCTACCTGGACAGCTTTTAAAAAATGTTCGTCTTCTTTAACAGATATGTTGGCAAATGACTGTTGCAATGAACTGATCGGTAAATTATCATTCTCTGCCTGCAGCAGGTTCTCTTCGCTGATAAGACCTGCGTACTTGTCTTCCTCCACAACAGGCAGATGTGTTACATGATTTTCGTTCATCCACAGCAGTGCCTGGTAAACCTTGTCGTGAAGGCGCAGGGAAGGAAGCGTTTGAGATAGAAGTTCCCGGGTTAACATGGATAGCGGCTTTGTTTTAGTTTTCTGTACTACTTCGCTTTGTGCATCGTAGTAAAAGCAAGACCTCAACTCTCAGCTAACTGTTGCAGGTTCGTTCAGTTTTTTTATAAATTTATGCAGAATAGCATTAAACTCATCAGGCACTTCCATCATCGGCGCATGGCCGCATTTGTCCACGAAGTGCAATTCGCTGTTCGGTATCAGCTTATTAAACTCCTGCGCCACAAATGGCGGAGTGATGGTATCGTTATTACCCCATACTAATAGCGTAGGCAGTTTGATCTGATTGAGTTCCTCCCCCAGGTTATTCCGGATGGCACTCTTGGCCAGGGCAATGATCTTTATGGCTTTCAGCCGGTTATTGGTAATACTGTACACTTCATCCACCAGTTCTTTGGTAGCTGTGTTGGGATCATAAAATGTCAGTTCTGTTTTTTTCTTAATATACTCGTAGTCGCCCCGCTTGGGGTAGCTGTCGCCCATGCCGCTTTCAAACAGACCGGAACTGCCGGTAAGTATGAGTGATTTTAATTTTTCAGGATGTTTCAACGCATGAATTAATGCCACATGACCTCCCAATGAATTGCCGAGTAAATGCACCCCGGTATATTCCTTCGCTTCAATGAATTTGTGAACGTATTTGGCCAGCCCGCCAACAGATGTATGCAGAATATCCATATCCAGCAGTGGCAAGAGCGGTACCACCACTTTATTATGCTGGCGAAAATATTCGATCAGGTTTTTAAAATTACTCAATGCCCCAAATAAGCCATGCAAAAGCACCAACGGCTCACCGTCGCCTTCTTCAATATACCTGAATTTATCGTGTAGTTTGATTTCGTATTCCATGGGGGTCAATTCTATTCCTGTATGCCAACAAGTTTGCTTTCCTTCTCAAATTCCGGGGCTAAAATAATCGATTTAGAGCAAAATATCAGCGATTTGTCAGGTAAAAGGATACCTGATTTGGCAAATATAGTCGCAAGAACCCCTGTTTTAAAATGAAAATTTTGAATTAATGGGTTTTCTGTAGCAGCAATTCTCTGACGCTTTCAAACCATTCCGTTTTTAAAATGCTGAGCACAATGCTGTCTCTTCTTGATCCATCCACGGTTGGCATATGACTGCGGAGAATGCCTTCCGCCACGCAGCCGATGGCTTTCATGGCAGTGATGGACTTTTCATTACCGGCATGGGCACGGAATTCGAGCCGCTCCATTCCCCATACTTCAAATACCCATGTCAGTAATACTAATTTACAATGACGGTTCAGACCTGTGCGCTGAAATTCTTTTCCATACCAGGTATAACCGAGTTGAGTGGCAAGATAATCCCGCTGAATATCGTAGAAGCGTGTGCTGCCTGCATAGCAGTTGGCTTTTTTATCAAAGATGATAAAGACATATTCCTTTTTCTCCTTCATGTTTTTTACAGCGCCGGCGATATATTTTCTCAGGTTTTCTTCTCCGGCAGCGGTTATCAATCCGTATTTCCAAATATCTGGTTCGTGTAAAGAAAATGGAAGTAGGTTGTTAAAATCATCTTTCCGGATAGCTCTTAATAAGATTCGTTCGTCTTCGAGAATGGGTTTGTTTTCGAAAATGTCGAATGCCATAATTATTTATATCAGGGGATAAATATAAAGACTCTTACACTGGGATAGCAGCCGCTGGTAAAATAAGACTAATCCTGCGCCCAGGATTTAATTCTGTTTGTTCTTTTGGCTTGAACCAAAAGAACCAAAAGTTCAAATCCCGGCGAATGCTCCGCCGCCGGGACTGCCTATGCATACGAACATCCTGACATTTTGTAATGTCCCTGTTATTTTGAAGTGAGAGGGTGAAGGGTCTTCTGCGTATTTTTCGTGAACCCTGACAGCGCTGGCTATTTCGACAATAATATTTTGTTCAAGAGGATCATTCATTCGGTCGAAAAAGATGCGCATAGGCATTATTACTATTCGTGATTTCTATTTTCGTTATTAATTATTTTACCAGCGCCTTGTTCCGTTCCGGTTGCAAAACCCAGCTACTTTAAGAAAAGCAAGGCGGAACACAGCGCTTTTTTGAGCTTCTCACAACGTACAAAAGTATCTGCGACCTTTCTTCATTTGCAACAGATCATCCTGCAACTGGCCGATGATTCAATCGAAAAGGGGGCGTGGGCCGGCAAAAACAGCGGAGCATTTGTTTTTGCCTTGAATTTTCTTTGTTTTAAGACAAAGAAAGTAACAGAAGCATTAACAAGAAATGAATGATTTATTTAAGACGCTATTCTTTTTATATCCGCCCCCAGCTTCCTCAATCTCCCATCAATATCCTGGTAGCCACGGTCAATTTGTTCTATGTTTTGAATAACACTTTTTCCTTCGGCACTTAGTGCAGCTATCAACAACGCAACACCGGCGCGGATATCAGGAGAACTCATCGTAATGCCACGAAGAGGCTGTTCCCTGTCCAGTCCAATTACTACAGCCCGGTGAGGATCACATAAAACGATCCTGGCGCCCATGTCAATCAGTTTGTCTACAAAGAACAACCGGCTTTCAAACATTTTCTGATGAATCAGCACGGAACCTTTGGCCTGGACAGCAGTTACCAAAACAATACTTAGCAGGTCAGGAGTAAAACCCGGCCAGGGATGATCATAGATCGTCATGACAGAACCGTCTAAAAAAGTCTGTATCTCATAACTCTCCTGCGCCGGAATATGAATATCATCACCTGTAAAATTCATCTGAATACCTAACTGCTGAAATTTTTCCGGGATGATTCCAAGATGATCAATGCCTGCTCCTTTAATAATGATATCACTTTGCGTCATGGCTGCGAGCCCTATGAAGGAGCCCACTTCAATCATGTCAGGCAGCATACGATGTTCGGTGCCGCCGAGGTAACTTACTCCTTCAATCGTCAGCATGTTGCTGCCGATACCGGAAATTTTCGATCCCATCTTATTCAGCATTTTGCACAGTTGCTGAATGTATGGTTCGCAGGCTGCATTGTAAATGCTGGTTGTTCCGGTCGCCATGGAAGCTGCCATAATAATATTGGCCGTTCCGGTTACGGAAGGTTCGTCTAATAATAAATTTGTTCCTCGTAAAGACGCAAGATTTTGCGTCTTTACATGAAAGAAGCCATCTTCTTCATGATAAATAAAAGAAGCGCCGAGTTTTTCAAACCCAATAATGTGAGTGTCTAATCTTCGTCTTCCTATCTTATCCCCTCCGGGTTTGGGTATAAATGCTTTTTTAAATCTTGCCAGCATCGGCCCGGCCAGCATAACAGAACCACGAAGTTTGCCGCTTTTCTTTTTATAAACTTCGCTGTGCAGGTAATCAATGTTCACGTCATCAGCCCGGAAGCTGCAGGTGTCGCGGCTGGTTCTTTCCACCTTCACATTCATTTCCCCCAATAATTCAATCAGTAAATTCACATCAATGATGTCCGGAATATTTGTGACAGTAATTTTTTCGGGGGTCAGCAAAACAGCACTGATGATCTGCAGCGCTTCATTTTTGGCGCCCTGCGGAATTATTTTTCCGTGAAGTTTTTTGCCGCCTTTTACCTCGAAGGAATGCATATTGGTTAATACCCCCATCCACTAAAGGGGAGTTTAGAATCTATCCTTTCAGGAATAGACCTGGATTATTTATTGCTAATAAAAAAAAGAAAATTGTAAAAAAGAAACAAGTTCTTATTGCATTCTGCTTTTATACAAAACTCTCTCAGGCTAAAGTAGGGAAAATTAATATCTAAGTACCCCTTTAGACAACCGGGCTAAAAGAGAAGGTTGCGAACATCGTTCAGGGGTTTTAATATCTCTTCTTCTTAAATCCGCCACCTCCGCGATTATCACGGCCATCATTTCGATGAGGACCGCCACCCCGTTGCTGGTACTTACCCCCGGGGCCGCCCCGCTTGCCGTAACCACCACGGTCACGGTTTTCCTGCTGAGGACGGAACGCTTTTACATAAGGCGTATTGGTGAAAGTAAGTTGACCGTCAGTGATGCCCGATAGTTCACTTTGTATTGCATCGTCATGAACAATTTCCTTGTGCCAGTTATTATAGGCCAGCTTCATGTAGTAAGCAACAGCATTGGCAAAGCCGAGCCGTTTTTCGGGATTTTCCTCTTTTAAGGCTTTGTCGATTATTACTTCCAGGTTTTTACCGAGATGTAATAGTCTTGGATGCCGTTTTGGATAAGGAAGTGGGTGTGGTTTGGCTTTAAGTGTTTCTCTTGTTG
The DNA here is from genome assembly GCA_964525285.1 of uncultured Chitinophaga sp. Lineage (GTDB taxonomy): Bacteria > Bacteroidota > Bacteroidia > Chitinophagales > Chitinophagaceae > JJ008. Next base: position 18,354 of record CAZGGQ010000018.1, on the reverse strand, counting down.
GGATAGGATAAGGAGATTTTACATCCAGCTTGAAATCTGCAATCAGGAACAGGTGATCCCAAAGTTTATGACGGAAATCTTCCACATTTTTTAAATGAGGGTTTAAAAAACCCATCAGTTCAATAGCCGCCTGGGCATTTCGCTGGCGACGTTCCGGCTCATCAATAGAGAGGATATGCTCAATCATTTTCTGCACATGCCTTCCATATTCCCGCATCATCAATTGATTCCTGGTGGTGTTATACTCCATATTATCTACTTGCATATTGGCAAATGTAAACAAAGTGTTTAAGAGTTTAAAGTTTAAGGTTTAAAAGTTTTGTAAACAGATAGTTACATATACCAAATAAACCCCTATCAAAATAGTTAGGAATAGTTGAAAAGCAAGGGCTGTGTGTTTGGGAGGTCTCCCCTTCGGGGAGATTTAGAGAGACCTGGTAGTTTAAAAGAAGGGGCCCCGAACCTGGGCCCCTTTTACAAGCCACCATCCTCTTCCACCTAAGAGGTCGTTTAAAGAAAAGTTGATTGACACTATACAGATGGCTCGTTATTTCCTTCAGCCTCAAACCATGAATATTTTTTAACCCCCAATTCACCGGGCTGTAGTTTTCCGGCTGAAATAATATCAAATTTGATACCAGTTCTGCTGATAACAGTCATGATAATATTATTTTTCTGTTTGCCTGTCCCGGAAACAGCCCCGGCCATTTTGGCAAACATTGAAAAAAGAGGGGAGTAATACGTGTATTTCATTGAGCACAGTTTCGGTTATCACATTATTTCACCGGTATAAATTTAGAGCAGTTGGCCAAACCCTGCAATAGTAAAAGAAATACGTATAAACCTTTAATGAATTTCAGTTTTTACAAGCAGATGTATTGACCTTTTACGTCGTAACAAAGGCAGGCAACCAATACCTTTGCCGCAAACGGAAAATAAACAAGATGAATTCCGGTAAATATATCCCCGAATCATATTGGGACGAAGTAGCCAGGCAAATTAAACTTCGAAAAGGAAGGAATCTTGTGGCTGGTGATGATGGGCCCTACTATAGATATAAGCGGAATAAATTTTTAAAACTGCTTAACAGTATAAATTTTACCGATAAAAAGGTGCTTGAAGTAGGCTCAGGTCCCGGTGGTAATTTATTGGAAATATACAATCACAAACCGGCAATACTATACGGAGCAGATATTTCGGATGAAATGATCGAACTTTCGGGAAAAAATACCGGCAACTGGAACATAACGGTTGTAAAAACAAACGGAAGCAATCTCCCTTTCTCAGCAGGTTATTTTGATATTGTTATTACAGCCACTGTACTGCAACACATACCTGATGAAAAAGTGCTGAATAATCTGATAGGAAATATGTGCCGGGTAGCAGCAACTGACATTTACCTTTTTGAAAGGATTGAACGAAAAAAAATGATTGGAGAAACAAATTCGGGACGGACAGTGAATGAATATACAGGTTACTTTACCCGCAATAATTTTCATTTGTCTGATGTTCGTTTCACATACCTCCATATCAGTTATACGGTTTGTGGATTTATCAGGAAAATATTTAACCGGAGAACCAGGCAGGAAGGCGAGCCGGAAAACCGCCTGTCAACCTTAACTCAAAAAATCGTTCTTCCTCTGACTAAAATGCTTGATAATGTCTTCAAGCGGAAAAGAGACCTGGCAATGTTGCATTTTAAAAGAGCCGAACCCGGCGTTTAATTTCTTTATGACCATTGGAGTTAATACACGTTTTTTATTACAAGATCATCTTGAAGGAGTAGGATACTTTATTTACGAAACATTTAAAAGGATTACCATAAATCACCCCGAACATGATTTCATTTTTATCTTCGACCGACCCTTTGATGAACGATTTGTATTTGGAAAAAATGTGAAAGCAGTAGTAACCGGCCCGCCGGCAAGGCATCCCTTACTCTGGAAATTATGGTATGATTTCAGGCTTACTTCACTGCTTAAAAAATATAAGGCGGATGTTTTTGTTTCCTGCGATGGGTTCTGTTCCCTGACCACTAAAATACCCCAGTGCCTGGTTTTGCACGACCTGGCCTTTCTTCATCATCCTTCTTTCATTAAAAAATCACATCTTTTATTTTATAAAAAATATACGCCGAAGTTCCTGGAGAAAGCGAAATCGGTTGTCACTGTTTCGGAGTTTTCCAAAAAAGATATGCTGGTGCATTACAAATTGGAGCCTGGTAAGATCGATGTGGTCTTCAGCGCCGCCAAAGAAATTTTTCATCCTGCCGGCGAAGAAGAAAAAGCAACTACAAAAAACAAATACACCGAAGGCAAAGAATACTTTGTTTATGCGGGAGCTATTCATCCCCGTAAAAACCTGATGAATTTACTGAAGGCTTTTTCTGTTTTCAAGAAGCGGCAGCAAACAAATATGAAATTATTATTAACAGGAAGACTCGCCTGGAAATATGGATCATTTATTGAAAGCCTGAAAACCTATAAATACAGGAATGATGTTGTAATGACAGGATACGTGCCCGAGGAGGAATTAGTAAAAATTATTGGCGCCGCCTATGGGTTGGTTTATCCTTCTTTGCTGGAAGGATTTGCTGTGCCGGTGCTGGAGGCCATGCGATCTGATGTGCCGGTGATCACATCTGCCGGTTCTGCCATGCAGGAAATAGCAAAAGATGCTGCCTTATATGCTAATGCATCCAGCTATACTGATATGGCAGACAAAATGATACTGCTTTATAAAAATGAGACCCTGAGAAAGCAATTGATTGAAAATGGCCGGCATATAACCGGGCAATATAGCTGGGATAAAACGGCTGATCTGCTTTGGAAAAGTATAGTAAAAGCCTGTCAATAAAATGGCTGTTCCTATCTTTGCTTTCTTTTAATTTAAGCTATGAGCAAATCAACCATTACAATTGATGTAATAATGAATGAGAGCAGAATTCCCGACTCCATTACATGGAATGCTTCTGACACCGGTGCAGAAAATTCACAAAAAGCAAAAGCCATGATGTTATCGTTTTGGGATGGCGCTGAAAAAGCAGCTTTACGCATTGATTTGTGGACAAAAGACATGATGGTGGACGAAATGGCCGACTTTTTTTACCAGACCATGATGACGATGGCTGATACGTACGGACGGGCCACTACATACACCGAACAGGTGGGGGAGATGAAAGAATTTGCCAAAGATTTCTATGAAAAATTCCGTACAAAACAATTGAAAGAAAATAAAGCGGATTGAGTTTGAGTCGGGAGTGTTCCGCATTGAAACTCCTTTCTGCTTTCAGAAATTATTATAACCTAAAATTTCTTTTTATATGAATTTAGAACAAAAAATAATGACCGAATTGAAAGCAGCGATGCTGGCCAAAGATGAAGCTGCCTTAAGAAGTCTCCGTGAGGTAAAGGCGGCGATATTGCTTGCTAAAACTGCTGAAGGATCTGCCGGCGAACTGAAAGAAGAAGATGAAATAAAGTTGCTGCAGAAATTAGTAAAACAACGGAAAGACTCATTAGAAATATTTCAGCAGCAGAACCGGTCCGACCTGGCCAAAAAAGAAGAAGAGGAAATAGCGATCATTTCAAAATTTTTACCAAAACAAATGTCTGCTGAAGAAGTAAAAGCCGAACTGGTAAAAATTATTGCAGCAGTTGGCGCCTCCTCTCCTGCTGATATGGGAAAAGTGATGGGAGCCGCTACCAAACAATTCGCCGGGATGGCTGATGGAAAAACCATTTCTGGTTTGGTTAAAGAGTTGTTATCAAAAAGTTGAATGCCGGAAGACTGCCTGTTGGCAGACAGGATTTAGGTTAAAGGTTCTTTTCTATCGAAATAACCTGAAACTTCAGACGTTAAAGCTCAAACCACCAGATGCTACTTGACCTGATCTATGTTGTTATAGTTATACTGGCCGTACTCCAGGGCTACCGTCGTGGCCTGGTTGTGGGTTTATTTTCATTGGTTGCAGTGATTATAGGCCTGGCGGCTGCCATGAAGCTATCAATTGTGGCAGGTAAATACATTGGCAACCTGATAAAAATTTCTGACGAATGGCTGCCTATTATTTCTTTTGCTGTCGTTTTCCTGCTGATCGTTTTGTTGATTCGTCTTGGAGCCAGGGCTGTTGAAAAAACCGTTGAGATGGCGATGCTGGGCTGGGTAAATAAGATCGGGGGAATTTTGTTTTATGTTGCTATTTACAGCATTGTTTTCAGTGTATTGCTATTCTATGCAGAGCAGATGAAACTATTACAACCCGAAACGATTAATAAATCAGTTACTTACTCTTTTGTTCAGCCCTGGGGACCAAAAGCCATTAACGGGTTTGGCTCCATCATTCCGGTATTTAAAGATATGTTTAGTGAACTGGAGCATTTCTTTGATAGAATAGCTAAAGAGATCTCTGTTTATTAGCAGGCATACTTTTCTTTGTATTCATCAGCCCATTTCCAATGGAACCGCCATTTACAGAATATTTTTCTGAAGTTTGCTTCAGAAAGCATAAAACATGAAATGCAGGATTTGCCAGAATGAGGAGGGAAATGTCTCTTTTGAACTCAGGGAAATGATGTATGGCTTCAGGGATAGGTTTACATATTTTCAGTGTGCTGTATGTGATTGTATCCAGATCCTTTCTCCCCCGGCTGATATGGGAAAATATTACCCGGGGGATTATTATGCATATACGAATGAGAGTAAATTAAAGAAGCCGGGCTTTTTCAAGCGCTGGCAATGTCAAAGCATTATCAGGAGCAAAAAATCATGGGCGGATAAAATGATCACCTTTAAATACAAGCCTCCTTCTTATTATGGTATACTTAAAAATTTAAGCCTGTTCAATCTTTCATCCCCGGTTTTGGATATCGGATCGGGGAATGGCGAGTTGCTGAAAGAATTTTACCGGGTGGGATATAAGGATCTTACCGGGATCGATCCATATATTGAAAAGGACATCGTTTATAATGACAGGTTGAGAATTGAGAAAAAAGAATTATTTGATGTGAACCGGGATTTTGATGCTATTATGCTCCACCACAGCCTGGAACATATGGATCATCAGTTGGAGGTTTTAAAGAAGCTGTATTCAATACTTTCAAAAAATGGAAGGTTATTGATCGTGATTCCTATTGTCAGTAAACCCTTAATGGAAGAATACGGATTGAATGTTGTTTCCCTGGACGCCCCGAGACATTTTTATATTCATTCATTTAATAGCATCAGCCTGCTTCTGGAAAAGGCGGGGTTTGTTACAGAAAAACTGATCTATGATGCACATGAGTTTTCCTTCTGGGGCAGTGAGCAATATAAAAAAAATATCAGCCTTCATAATGATCCGGAAAGTTATTTGGTCAAAAAAATTTTCTCCAATGAACAAATGGCAACCTGGCGTACCCGGATCGGGGAATTGAATAAAAGAAATGAAAGCGATAACCTGGCCATTTACCTGAAAAAATAGCCTGCAAACCGGCATTTATTTTTTCAAACTTATATTTCGCTTTTGCATAACAAATAACCTTATGATCAAATCGTCTCAAAAACATCTTTTAATAATACTATTTATTATTCTTAAATTAGTGAGCGTTTAGGATTGATTTACCCTTATTAAACTTTTATACTATGCGCCGGTTTACTTTTCCTGCATTTATGCTGGTATTATTATTTACCTGCTTTTTACAGTTGACTGTACATACACAGATCCTTTACAAAGTAAATTTCCATGATAAGAACAATGCACCCTATGAGGGATTGCTTGTTTATTTTAACGAAAGCCGCAGTTATATGCGGATCAGTTATTATTCCACTGATAACAAGTACCATGTGGTAAATGTGGATTACAAATCATCCACCGGATCATATAACGATGGCTCATCATATTTTTTTATGTCCGGCTCTAACCCAAAATTTATCACGGATGTATCAAAAGACCAGAAATATAATCCCGATCATTTTATCTGGCGAAAAAGCAAGGGCCAGCAAAGCTGGAATTCTCCTTCCACCACGGATGACCCTCAACTTAATATCGCCAATGAAGTACCGGTTGATTCCTTTTACCAGATGAGCCCAAACATAGTATCGGAAACATTTCTTCGCCGGTATTTCTGGAACAATGAGCCTGATTTTCTTTCCCTGAAAAAATTATGCGGACTGGTAGATATGCCGGTGAGTCCTGTAACTACTTCAGGCGCCAAACTGCACCTGATCGTAGTGGCTAATACGCTTATTGGCGACATTGGAGCCGGTTGTGCAGCAGACCGTGATAAACTGGATTATGAATTCAAGGGTATTGCCGAAGTGCTGGGCGTTGGCTACCAGAAATATATTGTGGATGGAAATAATTTTAATAAGTCTTCGGTTCAAAGTACACTGAATACGGTTAGGCCCGGCAGCAGCGATATTATCGTTTTTGTGTACAGGGGGCATGGCTTCCGCTGGGATAATCAAACTGACGCCTACCCCATGATGGATCTGCGAACTTCCAGTTATATGTCCATTGACCAGAATACTTCATTAAGCTTAAGCAATGTATATAATTCACTGAAAAATAAAGGAGCCCGGTTAAATATTGTGCTGGCAGATTGCTGTAATAACAATGTAGGCATCAATCAAAACACAACTGCCAGTTTTCTCAACTCCCAGTCTGATAACAAACCTGATATTAACAAGCTGAAGAAACTATTTATGACTTCCAGCGGAAATCTAATTTCAGCAGCGGCCCATTCCGGTGAATATTCCTGGTCAAACCCTTTTGGCGGATTTTATACCCTGAGTTTTATACAGGCCATGAAGGAAAAGATCAGTTATTTCAACAACAGCAGTTTTTCCTGGAATGATATCATTACCTATACCGTTAAACTGGCTAAAGACAAATCATCACCTGCTCTTTGCAGCAATTGTACATTGCAAACAGGTGTGTCGTTTGTAAATGTTTCCTATTAATAAAACTGAAATAAAAGCAAAGAACAAAGTACTGATTTCCAGTAAAATGATTATTCGTGTAGGTTTAATGCGGCAGTTTACAGGAGTTTTTTATCTTTATGTATTGGCGACAATACAAATTTGAAATTCCTGGAATCAAGTATGTCCCGATAAACTTTACCTTACCTGTAAATGAAGCTCTACATAAAATACATGGTAAGCATCCGCTGCAAAATGCTGGTGAAATCAGAATTGGATAAAATGGGGCTGCATCACAAAGTGGTGGACCTGGGTGAAGTAGAGATCGAAGAAAATATCACTCCAGAACAAACCAGCCAGTTAAAGAACGCTTTATTGAGATCAGGGCTTGACCTGATGGATGACAAAAAATCCATGCTGATCGAAAAAATAAAAAATGTCATCGTGGAGATGGTGCACTATGAAGACGAATTTCCCAGAAAAAAAAATTCTGACTACATCGGCAAGAAACTCAATCATAACTATACCTACCTGGCCAATCTTTTTTCAGAAGCCACCGGCACTACGATCGAACACTACATTATCATCCACAAAATTGAACGCGCAAAGGAGTTGATCATTTATGATGAACTCAGCCTTACTGAAATTGCCTGGAAGCTCAATTACAGCAGTGTAGCACATTTATCCAACCAGTTCAAAAAAATTACCGGCCTGACCCCTTCTTTCTTCCGACAACTTAAAACCAAAAGGCTCACTTCACTCGAAGACCTGTGAATTGATCAGTCTATTGATAGCGTTTTATTAAACCGTCCATAAGTTTTATTCTCTGCACGCCTAATTCTAAAAATAAGCCCCTGTAAAAACAAGGGCTTAAACCAAAACCAACTGCTATATGAGAAAAATTTGTTCCGTTAGAAGGAGTAATTACCAGGAGTCATATTACCTGGCGGAATTGTGAATTATTTTTGTAGGCAATAACGGTGTTTAATATTTTAAGTTTTTCAACCATTTTATTTTTCATGCTGCTGCTGTAAAACCTGTTCTTTTTAGCTTCCTGCAGGGCATTTTCATAAGCAATACGCGCCGCCTCGTAATCTCCCCTGTTTTCATTTCTCAATGCTTCCATAAATAATTCGCCGGGTACATTTTTTTTAAGCGGAACAAACCAGCGTACCAGCATGATAATAATAAGTGGCAACATAATAATTACGAAAAATGCAATGGTAAAATTCATAAGACGTATTTTCAGGAGCCGGTATAAAGATGGGTTCTTTTGTGTACCTGGTTGTTACATAATTCAAATAAAATGTTACATAATTCTTACTTCATACGGACTTTTGCATCCTTTTTCTGCACCGGTTGAAATAAAAAAGGAGCCTGTAGAGCTTTCAATTATAACAGACATAGCTTTACTGAAAATATATGAATTATGCAATTTATTTACAGGGTTGTGTAATATTAACAAGATTTAGAGGCTCACCTTTATTCTATAATTGACAATGCCCTTTTATATATCAAAACAGCAAGGGCCGGATAAATAAACCTCTAAAAAATAAAAAAATGACAACAAAAAAATTTCTAAAAATAGCACCGCTTGCAATACTGCTGGCGATCGCTATACCGGCAAGTTCTGCCATTATTGTTCCCGATGCCGCTATGGCAAACAGTTCTGCCACAACAGAAAACCCAAGGGCCCAGCAATTGCTTCAGCGTTTGGAAGATATTAAGAGTATGAATAAATCAGAGTTGACCGCGTCAGAAAAGAAGGATCTCCGGAAAGAAGTAAAGGGGATCAAAAAAGAAATGAAGGTCATCAAAGGCGGAGTTTATCTTTCTGTAGGCGCTATCATCATTGTTATCCTGTTATTGATCCTGCTTTTATGATTTTTTCATTTTGCATCCAGGGTTTGACCAGGTAAGATTTTAATACCTATTTCATTCTATACATGTTAAACCCTGTATGCAGGCAAAAAAGAATACAATATTCTTTTTTGCCTTTATCAATATAAAAAATAATTATTATGCCTTTACTTACCGTATTACTTGTATTGATCGTTGCCGGTGTTATACTCTGGCTGATAAACACCTATATTCCCATGGATCGCAAGATCAAAAACGTCCTCAATGTGGTAGTAGTGGTCGTTGTTATTGTATGGCTGCTGAAGGTGTTTGGTATCCTGGCATCTATGAACGGAGTGCGTATATAAAAAATCAGTTAATTATTCTGCCTGGTTATTTATATGGAAAGATTCAAAAGACATTTGATTAACAAGTAATGAAGAATATATACCGGAATACAGAAAGAAGGTTTGAAAAATTGGCTTCGGTTGCGATTTCCCTGCTTGGTAATTCAGTTACCTTTATCATCGCTTTATGCCTGGTGTTCTTTTGGCTCAGCAACAAACAGTTTTACAGGCAAAATATACATGCGGCTATCGGGGATGTTATCCTGGGAGTCACTTTCCTGAGTTTATTTATCATTCAAAAAATCTTTAACCGTTTCTCAGCTTCGCTACATTTAAAAGTGAATGAACTTGTATCATCACATGAGCCGGCGAGCAACCTGGTTATCAATTTAGAGGAAAAAACTGAGAAGGAGATAACCGAGCTTTCAAAAGAATATGACGGACTGCCTGAGCAAATAAAAGAAGAAAACAAATAACCCTAAACAAGTACTGCCTGCCCCAAGGCCCGGTCTCCTATTTGAACCTGGCAAATTGCAAAAACAGCAGCCTGGAAAAAGTATGAATGATGTAACTTATCTGCAAGTTGTGTAACAGTCCCCCGTAAAACTGTTTGCAATTTTACATTTCACTAATAAGGTAACCAGTAAAACAAAAAATGTTACTATAGCATGGACCAGCTAAAACCTGGGATAAAGAGAAAGAAGTGCTTAAACTTGAATTTGAACGTATAACAGACAGTTATTGCATGTTTGAAGGAAGTGAGCGAAGAGAGGTATCAAAAAAATTACAGCTCCGGTTTGCCAAAACAAAAAAAGAACTGCATAGGATCATCACAGCGCTTTGATTCAACTTATGGGCTGAAAAATATCGTTTGAAGGTTTATTAGCAGCCATCTTAAATAACATTAGCAAGAAAATCAAGATCATGGATATCAACGAAATTGAAAAATCAACCGGGAACATCAGTGTTATGTCATTTGATAGCGGCGAAGGATTAACCGAAAAGGCAACCCCTTTGACAGTTTCGCCCAGATCATTGATGGCAAGGCGGAAATTGTGATCGGCGGCACATCGCACTTGTTGACGACAGGAGAGTCAATTGTAATACCTGCACATGCTCCCAATTTTGTAACCCAAAATAGCCGTTTCAAAATGATCCTGACCATTATTAAAAGCGGGTAAGAATAAAACATTGCTGCTAATCTGATGAATAATTTTTACAGCTGCCTCCTTCAAACACGTTGATCTGAACATTCTTATCCCCGCCTTCTTACCAGCGGGAGTTTGTCTTGTTGTTTATCCGAAAGATCATGAAGCTTTTAAAATTCAACTGGCAACAGCTGGAAAGCCATGATAGCTGAAACGTATGAATGATGTAACTTATATCTATAGTTGTGTAACAATTATCCCGGCAAAGCAGTTCACCTTTATATCATAATAATTCAAACATAATTTAAATCGGAAAATCACTTAACAATACTATTATGAAATCACCCATCAAATTCTTTATCCTTTTCAGTATACTCAATTCAATTACATGGATAGCTCCGCAAAAAGCATCTGCACAGGTACAGGTTTCCATCGACTTCCAGGTTTTTTATGATGATCTGAGTCCCTACGGTAATTGGGTAGATAACTCAGACTATGGATACGTTTGGTCTCCTGATGTGTCTTCCGGATTTTCTCCGTATAGCACTGACGGTTATTGGATATTCACCTACGCAGGATGGACCTGGGTCTCCAATTATTCATGGGGATGGGCGCCTTTTCATTATGGTCGTTGGTTTTATGACCGTTATTACGGTTGGTTATGGGCTCCGGATACTGAATGGGGCCCGGGATGGGTTAGCTGGAGAAGATCAAATGACTATTATGGATGGGCGCCAATAGGTCCCGGGATCAGTTTTGAAATTGCTTATGGCAACGGGTACAACCTACCCTACAACCAGTGGACCTTTGTAAGAGACCAGGATTTTGGAAGAACAAACATTAATAACTACTATATCAACAACTCAAATAATGTTACGATCATTAACAACACTACCGTAATAAATAATATCAGGAGAGATGATGGTCGTAATACAAGATACAATGCAGGTCCGGACAGAAATGACGTAGAAAGACGTGCCGGCAGGACATTTAACCCGGTTGCTCTTACAGAAAGCAATAAACCCGGTCAGAATCTCAGCAACGGCAAACTTCAGATGTACAGGCCGAGAGTAGAAAAAAACAATAATGTTGAACGGAAGCCTGCGCCATCCAGGGTAGCAAATCTGGAAGATGTGAAAACGGCAAGGCAAAGAAACGATAACGGCCGTCCCCAGAAAGAAATTCAACCAAACAGGGAACAGCCTTCAAGGCAGCAAAGCAATGATCAATCAACTAAGCAGCCAGTAAAACAACGCAATGATCAACCATCAACACAACCGGTAAAACATAGAAACGATCAACCAACTAAGCAGCCAGTACAACAACGCAATGATCAGCCATCAACACAACCGGTAAAACAAAGAAACGATCAACCAACTAAGCAGCCGGCAC
>CAZGGQ010000018.1:0-6628 GCA_964525285.1 uncultured Chitinophaga sp. | reverse complement strand
CCATCAACACAACCGGTAAAACAAAGAAACGATCAACCAACTAAGCAGCCGGCACAACAACGTAATGATCAGCCATCAACACAACCTGTAAAACAAAGAAATGATCAACCATCGAAGCAACCTGTAAAACAAAATAACGATCAACCATTAAAGAAACCTGTAAAACAAAGTACTGATCAGCCAACTATGCAACCCGTAAAACAAAAATGATGAGTAGTTGAAAATTTTCCGGGCCTGCGAACAAAAAAAATTACTGCAAAGTGAACGATGAATCGGGTATAAAATATAATCCTGTGCAAACCATTTTATTGATTGAAGACAATCCTGATATTCTTGAGAACCTGACAGAATTCCTGGAGATCGAAGGCTATAAAATTCTTGCCGCTAATAATGGGAAAAAAGGGCTTGAACTTGCCGCAGAATACATACCGGATCTAATTATATGTGATGTTTTAATGCGTGAAATGGATGGGTACGAAGTATTGCGTTTGCTTTTAAATACATTTCAAACACATGAAATACCCTTTATATTCAGCACCTCAATGAGTGAGAAAGTTGACAAGACAGAAGCAATGAAACTTGGGGCTGCTGACTATATTGTAAAACCTTTTGAACTAAAAGCATTATTAAAAATGGTAAAAGCCTGTTTACAAGGCCGGATCAAAAGCCAGGGGCCAGAAATACATAACAGCCCGGTTATTCCTCATGTACAGGATCAGAAGCGCTGACCTATATCGTAAAAAATTTCTTCGCAAATAAAATCTTATAAAATGAAACAGGTTAGAAGAGTTGGGTTTGCAACGGTCTTGCTTTGTATAACTGTTTTGCTGATCACGGCATTCATCGTTCTTTTTAGCACGTACGGACCTCCATCAAATGATAAGGCAAAAGAAATTTCAATTATCAAAGAAGCATTTTAAAACAACCCTGTTTATTAAATATTTCGAATGAAACTGAAGATCTATTCCCGGCATCAATGTGTGAATATTATAACTTTTAATCACAATTATGTAACAAGGTTTCTATTTATCGGAATACATTTATGGAGCAAATAATAATTTTTTAAACAACAGATGTAAACATGATCATTACTGAAAATCTAAAAAATCTACCGGCAAGTCAGCATATGAATAATCATTTAAACAACAGATCCGGCGTTATTAAAACAAAGCCCGGTGGCTTATATGTTTCTGCCTGCATTTCTGAAAAGAAGTAAAAGTATTTATGAAGCCTATACGGGCTAAGTTCCGGTATCCTTTTTAATATTATTCCACCGAAAATGGATCCTGGTCTTTATTCATGATTTATCCCCAATTTCAAAAAAAGAGTACATAATAACTGACAAGAAGTAGCTTGTATACCTCACAGGTGTGAATTATGTAACTTATTTCAGTAATTGTATAACAGTTTTCCCTCCAATAAAAAGGAACTTCACCAGTTTCTTTTTACTTATCTGAATATACCTGAAAATACAAATCAAATACATGGTGAGCAACCGTTGCAAAATGACGGTGAAAGAAGAGTTGAAAAAGCTCGGGTTTCATTTCGTTATAGTTGAACTGGGCGAAGTAGATATAATGGAAGATATCACTGCAGAACAACGGGAGCAACTGAAAACGGCCCTCCTGGATTCAGGGCTTGAATTAATGGACGACAAAAAAGCTGTATTGGTAGAAAAGATCAAAAATGCCATTATAGAAATGGTTCATCATTCAGATGAAAATATTAAAATAAATCTATCGGACTACTTAAGCGAAAAATTAAATCACAATTACACCTACCTGGCCAATTTATTTTCAGAAGTGCGGGGAATCACTATTGAGCACTTTATGATCGCCCACAAAATTGAAAAGATAAAAGAGTTCTTAATATATGACGAATTAAACATCACGGAAATTGCCTGGAAGATGAATTACAGCAGTGTGGCACATTTATCCAACCAGTTTAAAAAAGTTACCGGGCTCTCTCCTTCTCATTTTAAACAACTGAAGGACAAAAGGAGAAGCCCGATCGAAGATATTGGAGTCTTTCCGGTATCGATCGGGGCTATCAGCGCAAATGGTACAAATAAATAAAATGGAAACAATTAAAAAACAGGAATCTCAATATGCCAGAAGCTTGATAGAGGCCAGCCTGGACCCTTTGGTTACTATCAGTACCGAAGGCAAGATCACTGATATGAACCAGGCAACCGTGAATATTACGGGAATCACAAGGGAAAAACTTATCGATTCCGATTTCTTTGATTATTTCACCGAACAGCAAAAGGCCCGCGAGGTTTACCAGGAGGTGTTCGCTAAAGGTTCTGTTGCCGACTCACCTCTTACGCTTCGCCATAAAAATGGTAAGCTGACGGATGTATTATTCAACGGATCGGTATATAAAGATGATAAAGGAAATGTATTGGGTGTGGTGATCGTCGCCAGGGATGTAACAGCTCAAAAGTTACTTTCCAAATATTCTCTCAGTCTTATTGAAGCAAGCCGCGATCCTTTATTTACAATCAGCCCTGCCGGAAAAATCACCGATATGAATGAGGCAGCGGTGAAAATAACGGACCTGTCGCGGGAGAAATTGATCGGCACAGATTTTATTAAATATTTTACTGATTCCGATATGGCACGCAATGGCTATCAGCAGGTTTTTGCCAAAGGCTTTGTGGCAGATTACCCGCTGACCATTATGGATGGCACACTTACCGATGTATTATTCAATGGATCGGTTTATAAAGATGACAGGGGTAATGTGCTTGGCGCCGTGGTGGTAGCAAGAGTTATTACCGAGCAAAAAAGAATTGAAAAAGAATTGACAGAGGCGAAAGTGTTTGCTGAGTTGGCAACATTACTGGCTGAAGAAGCAAAAAGTAAAGCAGAAAGCGCCACACGAATAGCTGAAAATGCAGTGAAAGCAAAACAGCAGTTTTTGTCAAACATGAGTCATGAGATCCGCACACCCATGAATGCGATCATCGGGTTTACAAAAGTATTGTTGAAAACAGATCTGTCCGCAAAACAAAATGAATATCTGACAGCCATAAAGATGAGCGGCGATGCATTGATCGTTCTCATTAATGACATACTCGATCTGGCAAAGGTGGATGCAGGAAAAATGATATTTGAGCAAACGCCTTTCAAAATGGCCTTATCTATATCGGCCATGCTTCATTTATTTGAAACAAAGATCCAGGAAAAGAATATAGAGCTGGTAAAAAAATACGATCACGGGATTCCGGAGGTGTTGGTAGGCGACCCGGTGCGTTTGCACCAGATCATATTAAATCTTGTAAGTAATGCAGTAAAGTTTACTGCAAAAGGAAAAATTACAGTAGGCGTTCGTTTGTTGAGTGAAGATGAAGAGAAAGCGACCATTGAATTTTCTGTGACGGATACCGGGGTAGGAATAGCAGAAAATAAATTAGAAAAGATCTTTGAAAACTTTCAGCAGGCATCCAGCGGCACTTCCCGGTTATATGGCGGAACAGGATTAGGACTTGCTATTGTGAAACAACTGGTAGAACCACAGGGAGGAAGTATTCATGTTACAAGTAAAGTTAATGTAGGCTCTACATTCAGTTTTATACTGACTTTTCAAAAAACAAATACTGAAACTGAATCGGACACGGCAATAGAGGAATTAGATCCGGAAATCAGGAACATCAAAGTACTGGTGGTGGAAGACATTGCCCTTAATCAATTACTGATGAAAACACTGTTGGATGATTTCGGTTTTGAACGTGACGTCGCTGCCAATGGAAAAATAGCTATTGAAAAACTGCAAACAAAAACGTTTGATATTGTTTTGATGGATTTGCAGATGCCGGAAATGAACGGCTTTGAAGCGACCGAATATATCCGCAATAAAATGAATTCCAAAATTCCCATTATCGCTTTAACGGCCGATGTAACCACCGTTGATCTGGAAAAATGCAAAGCAGTAGGCATGAATGATTATATCGCCAAACCTGTGGATGAAAGATTATTGTACAGTAAAATAGTTGGCCTGGTAAAGAAACCATCATCCGTAAATTATAAGAAAGAAAAAAGGGAGCAACCTGTCCCAAATGAAAAGCTGAAATGCATTGACCTAGCTTTATTACTCCACCGCACCAAATCTGATCCGAAATTAATGATGGAAATGATTGCCGCTTATTTAGAGCAAACCCCACCTCTGATAAACACCATGAAACAAAGTTTCCAGGATAAAGATTGGGGCTCCCTGCATTCAGCGGTACATAAGATGATCCCCTCGTTCGCCATCATGGGTATCAGCACAAATTTTGAAACCATGGCAAAGAAAGTCCAGGAATATGCAAACACGCACTTACAGGAAGATAGTATAGAGAAACTGGTTTTACAGCTTGAAGATATTTGCACGCAGGCGTGTATAGAATTAGAAGTGGAATTTAACCTGATTAAAAATACTAAACGTGAAAAATAAAATAAAACTTTTCCTGGTAGATGATGATGCCGTTTTTTTAAAATCTCTGGAAATTGAATTTCTTCAACATGCGGATTTTATCATTGAAACTTTTGCAACCGGCGAACTCTGCATGGCGAATTTATTACACAGCCCTGATGTGATCATCCTGGATTATCATCTTGACGGTACGGATAAAAATGCAATGAACGGGTTAGAAACACTGGATAAAATAAAAGCCGTTTACCCCGATATACCTGTAGTAATGCTATCCAGCCAGGATAAAATTGACGTAGCCATTAATTGTATGCACCACCGGGCTTTCGATTATGTGGTGAAAAGCGAAACCGCTTTTGTTCGCTTACAAAAGATCATTACTACAATTTTCAATTATAAAAAAATGGAAAAGACCTTGAATTGGTATATGGAGAGGGCTTGATCCTTTACACATTTTGCTATCAATCTTTTAACCTTCTTAAATAATTAATTACAGTGAATGCAGAACAACAACAATCTCCGCTTAACATACTGCTAACAGATGACGATGCTGACGATCGTTCTTTCTTTGAGAAAGCATTGGGGAAAATACCCATTGCAACTCATCTTGTCACGCTGAATGACGGAGAGCAGTTGATGGATTATCTCTCTCTAAATTCAGAACAGTTGCCTGATGTTCTTTTCCTCGATCTAAGCATGCCACGCAAGAGCGGTTTCGAATGTTTAACAGAGATAAAAGATAATATAAAACTGAAAGAACTGCCCGTCGTCATGTTTTCTACATCTTACACCCAGGACTTTAATTACGAACTAAGTATGATCGATGTACTCTATAAATTAGGAGCACAGGATTATATCCGAAAGCCCGGTGATATGGCTGAACTTAAAAAGCTCATTTTTCATTCGCTTTGCAAGGTGATAAAAGTAAGCCGGCTTAACCTGCAGGAAATAGAACTTTGATAAAAATATTTTCAAATAATTCGATCAATTAAAATTGGTTTTAGTGAATATCAACAAACTGAATATCCTGCTTGCAGATGACGATATAGATGATTGCCTGTTCTTTAAACATGCAATGGAAGAATTGCTACTATCCGACCAGCTTACAACTGTGCACGACGGAGAGCAACTGATGAGATATCTTTCTGACAATTCAGCACATCTTCCCGACGTTCTTTTTCTCGACATCAATATGCCCCGCAAAAACGGCCTGGAATGTTTATCGGAGATAAAACAAAATACTATGCTGAAAGATATCCCGGTGGTTATTTTTTCAACATCAAACCCGAGGGAAAAGATAGACATGGTCTTTAAAAACGGGGCTGATATTTATATTCACAAGCCCGGTGATTTTTCGCAACTGAAACAGGTACTTCTCCATGCGCTTCCCATTGCCGTAGAAAACATATATTCAACCGGTTCATTAAAATATATTCTTAACGCATGAGTATAAAACAACTGAATATACTCCTTGCAGATGACGACAAAGATGACCGTTTATTTTTTAAGATGGCATTAGATGCATTAACTATTTCCACGCAACTTACAACTGTAGTAGATGGAGAAAAACTAATGGTTTATTTATCTGAAAATGCCAGGCAGCTTCCGGATGTGCTTTTATTAGATCTCAACATGCCACGCAAAAACGGTTTTGAGTGTTTATCAGAAATAAAACTTAACAATACTCTGAAACAGCTTCCTGTCATCATATTTTCCACCTCCTTTGAACAGGAGGTGATAAACCTGCTTTACCAAAACGGAGCACAATATTTTATGCGGAAGCCGGCAGAATTTTTACAACTCAAAAAAATAATCCAACAAACAGTTACACTTATATCAAAAGATCTGCCTGTTGCACAGGCCGGAAATATTTCACAACCAACCAGGGAAAACTTTGTACTTACCGTACAAAACAGCTTGGTTCTTTAGTCACAGCCCAGGTGAGATAAAAATGCGTGGGTTTTTCAAAAAACAATTTTATAAACCAGAAGATGGCAAAAACAAATAACGCTGAAAAAGATGGGTTGATTGATCCCCATAATGAACTTATTTTTGAAATAAAAGAGAAAGAAAAACTGGCGGACGAATTACGCATTGCTAAAAAAGAACTTGCCTTTCAAATAGAACAGAAAGGAAAACGAGCCGAGGAGTTAGGCGTTGCTAACAAAGAACTTGTATTTCAAAACGATGAAAAAGAAAAACGGGCTGCCGAATT
>CAZGGQ010000017.1:38980-72556 GCA_964525285.1 uncultured Chitinophaga sp. | reverse complement strand
CCTTTTCATCAGAATTCTTTTTTCTCCGGATGGAGATACAGAATGACAAGAACTTCTCCCTCACCCCAGCCCTCTCCACAAGTGGAGAGTGGGTTAGAGAGCAATTTGTTTTTGAGTCATCAGCTTACGCAAATTAATCAATCCATACCGCATACGTCCCAGGGCAGTGTTAATACTGCAATTGGTAGCCGCTGCTATTTCCTTAAAACTCATATCTGCATAATGACGTAATATGATTACTTCCCGCTGGTCTTCCGGCAAACTTTGTAACATATCACGAACCCTGTCATGACTTTGCCTTCTGATCATCACCGTTTCGGCACTGTCTTCAGAAAAATTCAGCACTTCAAAAATATCTTTATCCTCACCGGTGCGGATGGTAGGTGTGCGTTTTACTTTACGGAAATGATCTACGCATAAATTATGGGCGATCCGCATAGCCCAGGGGAGAAATTTCCCTTCTTCGGTATAGCGGCCGCTGCGCATGGTATCAATAATGCGGATGAAAACATCCTGAAAGATATCTTCGGCCAGGTATTTGTCTTTTACCAGGAACAGGATTGATGTATAGAGCTTATCCTTGTGACGAAGCACAAGTGTTTCCAGGGCATCAAGATTTCCATCTGTAAATAGACGGATCAGTTCATGGTCGGTTTTTTTCACTAAAGCTTTCATAACTTCTACAGTTTGGTTTTGTCTGCAATAACCGGGGTCAAAGCAGGTTCAAATGGATATTGGTTGCGAAAATGTTCGGGTTTAAAACAAGTAGAAGTTTATGCAATAGGCGGGATGTGTTTAAAGGTTTTCATTTTTTGGATATTGAAATCTAAAAATAGAGCATTTCATCAAATTGCCAAACATTTGTGAAAGTAAAATGTAATATTGTGTGCTAACGAAATGTTAAGAATAAGGCCTTAAAATTAAGCCTGATAAGGCTTTACATTTGCAGATATCGTAATGGAAAAGACAATAAAAGGGAACAATTCCGCTAAAACAACGACCGTAATTTCCGCAGAAAACATTCTTATAAAAGGCGCCCGGGTGCATAACCTGAAAGATGTTACTGTTGAAATTCCCCGGAACAGGCTGATTGTTGTCACGGGAGTGTCAGGCTCGGGCAAATCTTCCCTCACTATTGATACTTTATATGCCGAGGGGCAACGTCGCTATGCTGAAAGCCTGAGTGCTTATGCCCGCCAGTTCCTGAACCGGATGAACAAGCCCGATGTGGATTATATAAAAGGACTTTGCCCGGCGATTGCTATTGAACAAAAAGTGATCACAAGAACCCCCCGCAGCACGGTAGGCAGCATGACAGAAATTTATGATTACCTGCGGTTGCTCTATGCAAGGATCGGTAAAACAATTTCACCTGTTTCCGGAAAGGAAGTAAAGAAAGATGATGTGACTGATGTGCTGGATGCAATTACTCAATTAATGGAAGGAGATAAAATTTTTATCCTGGCCACTTTCAAACAACATAAGAACAGGGATTTAAAAGAAGAACTGAATATCCTGGTGCAGAAAGGATTTTCAAGAGTGGCCTCCCCAAACCCATCACAAGGAGGGGCTTTAGAACCCGAAAGGATTGAAGTGTTACTTGAATTGAGTGATAAAGAACTAAAGACAAAAAAAATTACTCATATACTGGTTGACAGGATTGTAGTAAAAGAATTTGATGAGGATGATAAACACCGTTTGGCTGATTCTATCGGAACGGCTTTTTACGAAGGTGAAGGTGATGTTTACCTGGAAGTGCAAAGTCAACAGTCAGCCACTAAGAAGTCAAAAGAATCTTCGCAATCACCACTCACCATTCACCATTCACTACTTCATTTCAACAATCGCTTCGAAATGGACGGAATGCTGTTTGAAGAACCGGTTCCCAATCTTTTCTCATTTAATAATCCTTTTGGAGCCTGTCCGACCTGTGAAGGTTTTTCCCAGGTGCTGGGTATTGACCCTGACCTGGTGATTCCTGACAGAAGGTTGAGTGTGTACGACGGCGCCGTAGCTCCATGGAAAGGGGAGAAACTGGACTGGTGGCGACAGAATTTCGTAAAAGGAGCAAAGAAATTCAATTTCCCGGTTCATAAATCCATTGCTGACCTGACCGGCAAACAATTAAAACAATTATGGGAAGGAAGTGATGGCGTGTATGGCATCAATGATTTTTTCAAAGATGTGGAATCGCAATTATATAAAGTTCAGTACAGGGTTTTATTAAGCCGTTATCGAGGCAGAACGGAATGCCCGGATTGCAATGGTTATCGTTTGCGGAAAGAAGCATTATATGTGAAAGTGAACGGCAGGAACATCGGTGAGTTGGGCAGCATGCCGGTAAAAGATCTGAAAGTTTGGTTTGATGAATTGGATAAAAAATTAAGCGATCACGACAGGCTTGTGGCAAAAAGAATACTGATTGAATTGCATAACCGCCTGGATACATTGATCAAAGTTGGATTAGGTTATTTAACCTTAAGCCGGCTTGCCAATTCACTCAGCGGCGGCGAAAGTCAGCGGATACAACTGACAAGAAGTCTTGGCAGCAATCTTACCAATTCTCTTTATATCCTGGATGAGCCATCCATTGGTCTTCATTCAAGAGATACGGCTAATTTAATTAAGGTATTAAAAGAATTAAGGGATCTGGGTAATACAGTGGTAGTGGTGGAACATGATGAAATGATGATGCGGGAAGCTGACCATATCATTGACATGGGCCCCCTGGCTTCACATTTGGGTGGCGAAGTGGTGGCAGAAGGAGATTATGATGAAATAATTTCTAACCCGGTGAGCCTGACAGGTAAATACCTGGATGGGCAATTAAAAATCGAACCGCCAAAAACCGTACGTAAATGGAACCGCTCCATTACTGTTGAAGGAGCAAGACAGCATAACCTGAAGAACATCACTGCCGAATTTCCATTGAATGTATTATGTGTGGTGAGCGGTGTAAGCGGAAGCGGGAAAACAACTTTGGTGAAACAAATTCTTTACCCGGCCCTGAGAAAATTGAAAGGTGAATTCGGAGATAAGATCGGGTTTCATAAACAGATCAGCGGCGATACAGATGGTATCGCACAAATTGAAATGGTGGACCAGAACCCTATCGGCAAATCTTCAAGAAGTAACCCGGTTACCTATATAAAAGCATATGATGAGATCAGGGATCTGTTCGCCAGGCAGCCTTTGAGTAAGATGCGGGGTTTCCAACCGAAACATTTTTCTTTCAATGTAGATGGCGGCCGGTGCGATACCTGCAAGGGCGAAGGCGAACAGGTAGTGGAAATGCAGTTCCTTGCCGATGTGCATCTTACCTGTGAAAGTTGCGGCGGAAAAAGATTTAAAGAAGAAGTATTGGAAGTAAAGATCAACGACAAGAACATTTATGATGTCCTGGAAATGAGCGTGGATGAGGCTATCAGTTTCTTGCCATCTCCTTCGGGCGGGGATGGAGGTGCGCTTCAGCCCCTGAGCGATGTTGGATTGGGATATATTAAACTCGGCCAGTCATCCGGCACACTATCAGGTGGAGAAGCGCAGCGGGTGAAGCTGGCTTCGTTTCTCGGTAAAAGCCGGGCTAACAACAAAGTTCTGTTCATTTTTGATGAACCTACCACCGGCCTTCATTTCCATGATATAAAAAAATTGCTGGCTTCTTTCAATGCATTGATTGAGCAGGGGCATTCAATTCTGGTAATAGAACATAATATGGATGTTATAAAAAGCGCTGATTGGGTAATTGATCTTGGCCCTGAAGCCGGCGACGGTGGAGGAAACTTAGTGTTTGCAGGCAAACCTGCTGACCTTAAGAAGTTTAAGAACAGCCATACCGCAAAATACCTTTAACTACCTGAGTTTATCCAATGTTTTAATCAGCTTTTCATCTTTCCTGATATTGCGGAAAGCCATGAAGTAACCAACCACGATAGCAAATGGAAATATGCAGGAAAGAGCCAGTGTAGGTTTGATCAGTTTATTCATTTGCAGGATGTAGAGAACAATGATCAGAACAGAAAGCAGGATGCCGGCAAGGCAAAGCTGCATTTGTTGTTTACGGTTTTTAAAGAGAAAAATGATAACGGATGAAAGTATTAATGAAGCCCCCGTCAGTACCAGCAGGAAAAAATTACTGCCCGCATCCACCCGCAGCGTTGAAGGCACGGTACTTTTTCCAACGATCTCTCCACCGACAACGAATGGAAACATAAAACTTAAAATGGCGGCTAATGTGGAAAGTAATAACCAGAGGGTTTGTTGTCGTTGGATCATAACTTACAGTTTTGCTATTCTAAATATCGGAAAAATTATATTATCCAAGTTCCGGGTACAGCGGAAACTGCTGCATAAATTCTTTCACCTGACCTTGTATTGAAGTGATCACTGCTTCATCGTCTGCATTCATCAGCACTTTATCTATCATCGCTACAACTATTTCCATATGTTCTTCTTTCATGCCCCGGGTGGTAACAGCCGGTACACCCACACGAATACCAGAGGTAACAAAAGGAGACTTATCATCAAATGGTACGGCATTTCTATTCAATGTAATGTGAGCTTTGTCCAATGTTTCCTGTGCTTTTTTCCCGGTCAGGTTTTTATTACGAAGATCGATCAGCATTAAATGATTATCAGTGCCGTTGCTGATCAATTTATATCCACGGCTTACAAATGCTGTTGCCATTGCCTGTGCATTATTGATCACCTGGTTGCCATACGCTTTGAAATCTTCGGTAAGTATTTCAGCAAATGAAACTGCTTTGGCTGCAATGACATGTTCCAGCGGACCGCCCTGCGAACCGGGAAATACCGCGAGGTCAAGCAATGAACTCATCTTTCTCAGGTTTCCTTTCGGGTCCTTGATACCCCAGGGATTTTCAAAATCATGACGAAGCATGATAATGCCTCCTCTCGGGCCCCGTAATGTTTTGTGAGTAGTGGAGCTTACAATATGACAATGATCAAAAGGATCTTTCAATAAGCCCGTTGCAATTAATCCGGCAGGATGTGCGATATCTGCAAAAACAACTGCGCCAACTTCGTCTGCAACAGCACGGATGCGTTGGTAATCCCAGTCACGGCTATAGGCTGATGCTCCGCAAATGATCATCTTTGGTTTTTCAGCTCTTGCTTTTGCTTCTAATTGTTCATAATCCACAACACCATCTTTGGTAACGCCATAATGAAGGGCCTGGTAAGTTTTACCGCTGAAGTTGGCCGGGCTTCCGTGGGTGAGATGACCACCCATACTCAGGTCAAGGCCTAAGAATTTCTCTCCCGGTTTCATTACTGCAAGGAACACAGCGGCATTGGCCTGTGCACCGCTATGTGGCTGCACATTGGCCCAGCTGGCATTGAATATTTTTTTTAATCTTTCAATGGCCAGGATTTCTATTTCATCTACCACTTCACAACCACCATAATAACGTTTGCCGGGATAGCCCTCTGCATATTTATTGGTGGGCACGGTTCCCATCGCCTGCATTACCTGTAAGGAAGTAAAATTCTCCGAAGCGATCAGCTCAATGCCGGTGCGTTGGCGTTCCAGTTCTTTTTTAATAAGGTCAAAAACAAGCGTATCTCTTTGCATGTAAAAAGTTTCAAAAGTTTAAAATGTTTAAAAAGGTTTCATAAGTTGGGTCATTCGTCATTAAGAGATTTTTTTAAACTTATTGAACCTCTTAAACCTTTTGAACCCGGTATGGGTGCAAAAGTAAGTGAGCCACCAACGCGACAGCAACCCGGTTGAAAGTTTTTATTTATTTCAAATGTCTTACTTTCGTTGCCCTTTGATTAGTTTAAAAGCCAGCATGGTTTATTCATGAAAGCTATCATACCAGTAGCAGGCGCAGGCACCAAGCT
The DNA here is from genome assembly GCA_964525285.1 of uncultured Chitinophaga sp. Lineage (GTDB taxonomy): Bacteria > Bacteroidota > Bacteroidia > Chitinophagales > Chitinophagaceae > JJ008. Next base: position 66,691 of record CAZGGQ010000017.1, on the reverse strand, counting down.
GCGTCCGCAGAGTTACACACAACCCAAAGCGCTTATTCCATTGGCCGGGAAGACAGTGATAAGCATTATTATTGACCAATTGCAGCAAGCCGGAATTAATGAGATCATTTTTATTGTGGGTTACCTGGGCGAAAAAATACAGGATTATGTTAAAAACAAATACCCCGATCTAAAGGCCCATTATGTGCACCAGGTGGACAGGCAGGGGGTGGGCCATGCTATAAAGCTCACAAAAAACATTGTAAATCAGGATGAGGTATTTGTTGTTCTTGGCGACACCATCTGCGAATATGATGTGCAGGAAGTAGTGATGAGTCCTTTTTCAATGATTGGAGTAAGAAAAGTGGATGATCCGAGAGATTTTGGCGTGGCTGAGATTGACGATGACGGATTTATCAGTCATGTGGTAGAGAAACCACAAATACCAAAATCAAATATGGCGCTGGTGGGTCTATATAAAATCAAAGAAAGCGGGCAGATGTTTCAATGCCTGGAAAATAATATCCGCCAGGGCCTGCGCAGCCATGGAGAATATAGTCTGACCGATGCACTGGATTGTATGATAAAGATGGGCGCCAGGTTCAAATCATTTAAAGTGGAGAACTGGTTTGATTGCGGCAAAAAGGAAACAATGCTGGAATCGAATGCAACACTGCTTAAAAAATTTGCAACGGAAACGGCTGTTGACCAATTTGAAAAAACGGTGATCATTCCTCCTGTTAGCATCGGGGACGGCTGCAATATCAAAAACTCCATTATTGGTCCCAATGTGGCAATTGGTGAGCATACAACTATTGATTATTCCATTGTAAAGAATTCCATCGTTGGTTCTTTTTCCAATCTTTTTGATATTGTACTGAGTGATTCTGTTATCGGCAGCGATACTAATCTGCGGGGAGAATCCCGCTCGCTGAATATCGGGGATAATACAAGTATTGATCTTGGATAAGGCCAAAGGTTCAATGCACAAGTCGTATATGATTTGCAGCTTCTTTTGATTTGAACTTGTATTCTTGTTCCTTGTACCTTGTGCCTTCTTCAAGTATCTTTACCCTCTAACGACACCCGGCTCATGGCTCCATTTAAGAATCGTGTTACTGAATTATTTGGCATTGATTATCCCATCATCCAGGCGGGTATGATCTGGGCAAGCGGTTGGCGCCTTGCCAGTGCTGTCAGCAATGCCGGTGGTCTGGGTCTTATAGGGAGCGGAAGTATGTACCCTGATATTTTAAGGGAACATATCCGGAAATGTAAATTGGCAACCTCCCGGCCATTTGGAGTGAATGTTCCTTTGCTATATCCGGATATTGATAAACATATTCAGGTAATTATTGAAGAAGGAGTGAAAATAGTTTTTACTTCAGCCGGTAACCCGAAAACATGGACAGGAGTTTTAAAGGATAAAGCCCGCCTGCCGGACGGGCAGGGAATTAAAGTGGTGCATGTCATCAGTTCTTCAAAATTTGCGAAGAAGTCTGAAGAAGCCGGATGTGATGCAGTAGTGGCAGAAGGATTTGAAGCAGGCGGACATAATGGGCGGGAGGAAACCACCACGATGGTATTGATTCCGTCAGTAGTTAACGCCGTTAATATCCCGGTAATTGCAGCAGGTGGTATTGCCAATGGCAGACAAATGCTGGCGGCAATGGTGCTGGGAGCAGAAGGGGTGCAAATGGGAAGCCGGTTTATAGCCAGTAAAGAAGCTTCGTCGCATATCAACTTTAAGGATAAGGTAATTCATTCGCAGGAGGGAGATACACAACTTACTTTGAAGCAATTGACACCGGTACGGATGATGAAGAATGATTTTTTCAGGCAGGTGCAGGAGGCTGAATTAAAAGGGGCAACGGTTGATGAACTGGCTGCGTTATTAGGAAGGGCGAGGGCCAAAAAAGGGATGTTTGAGGGAGATATGGACCAGGGTGAGCTGGAAATAGGACAGGTAAGCGCCTTACTGAATAATATTTTACCTGCAGAAGAGATAGTAAAGAATGTGTGGAAAGAGTTTATGAGCGGTTTGGCCGATCCGGTGAAAAAGCTTTAATTTTAGTTGTTCTGTGACGACGATATGGTGGAAACAAGATTTTAAATCAACAAAATTGGTCACATGAAACCAAGATTTCTTTTACTGGTAATTTCCCTCCTGGGGTTTGTTGCTGCTAATGCCCGTAATGGAGGCCCGGGAGAAGGTAAAAAAGATGAACTGAATGGTATTGTCATTCATTCCGAGAGTAAAAAGCCATTGAAGGATGTGTGTGTTACGGCTATCCTTGTATCAAAAAAAGAAAAGGTGGTCATCACTGATGAAGAAGGCAGTTTTGCTTTTGATGAGTTGAAGCCCGGCACCTATAAATTCATTTTTGAAAAGGCCGGGTTTAAAAAAATCACCAAAGAAAAAATCGTGATTAAAACAGACGAGGCATTCCAGTTAAATATTGAAATGATCGAGAGCAATGATTTTGAAATTATGCCTTCCCCTTTTTCATTCGCCACGGTAAAATAATTGCCATTTAGTTTGATAAGATTATAAAAGAACAGTCCCGATACTATCGGGACTGTTTGTTTTTCATGGCCGGCTTTGGCAAACACACATTCTTTAATCCATATCGATATCAAAATCATCATCGTCTTTCTTTATGTTGAATTTTTTATGCTTTTCCAGGAAAGAACGGTATTTGCTATAGGTCTGTTCTGAAGCTTTCTTTCCGTTTATGAACAGCTCACCGTCTTTATGCTTAAGGCTATAGCCTTCTTTTTTGTTAATGAGTCCGTCATTATCCAATCCGTTTACAAACTCTTTATATTCTTTTATTTCAACTTTCGCTTTTTCAATCTCCACCTTGACCTTTACCATTTCCTTTTCGATTTTTGGGCGCAGGTTTTTAATTTCTTCCTTTACTTTTTCCATCTCTTTTTCTACCTGCTTCATATCAATATCTTTCACCCTGTTGAGTTCTGTTTTTACCTTATCCCAATCCACTTTAGCCAGGGATTCCTGCACTTCCAGTTGAATTTTAGCCATATCAAGTTCCTTCATGGCTTCTGTTATTTCTGCTTTTATCTTATCGCCGTCAATTTTCTTCATTGCTTCTTCAATTTCATTCCGGAGCTTCTCCATATTTACTTTCATATCAACATTATTCAGTTCATCCAGCACATCATCCAGGTCACGGATCTTTTTTTCATGGCCGCCGGGTTTAGTTTTGGGTACTGTGTCATTTACTTCTTGTTGAAAACGGCCGGGTGCTTGTTCATGATCCCAGGATACAAGTCCTATAGTAAGTCCTGAGATCAGCAAGGCAAGCAGCAAACGTCCGTTTGTGAATTTTGTTGGTTTCATACATCAAGGTTTTAGAATATTATAATTGGTTTCACGAATCATTTCGTATCAAATATACGACTGATTTCGTATTAGGCTGATTTTTCCGGTTCTTAAAGAAAATTTTAACAAAAAAGCCATCCGGCCATTTGGCGGGATGGCTTAATAAATTAAATGCTGTAGAAGTTAGTTTTTCCTGAAAGCCCAGCGCATCATTTCTTTCCAGCTTGGCTTTTTACCATACATTAAAATGCCGGTCCGGTAAATTTTCCCTGCAAACCATACGGTGAAAATAAATCCTATGATCAGCATGAGCATGGATAAACCCAATTGCCACCAGGGAACCGTGTTCGGAACTCCAAAAGGTATACGGGCCATCATGACGATAGGAGAACTGAAAGGTATGATGCTTGCCCAAACAGCAACCGGGCTGGTAGGGTTGGCAATCGCTGAACTCATTAAAGCAATGGAAAGTATGACAAGCATGGTGATCGGGAAACTCAGGGATTGTGCCTCCCTCATATCCTCATTTACCGCACTGCCAATAGCGCCGTATAAAGATGCATAGAAAAAGAAACCAGCCAGGAAATAAAAAGCAAAACAGAATAATATCAGCGCCACATTTACACTGTCAAACATATTCTGCATCTGGCCCACCATCGCATTGGCCGCACCGCCCCCGGCTCCGGAAACCCTGGCGATATTATAAACAATAAGAACAAAAGCGATCCAGATAAAAAACTGTGTCAAAGCTACCATCCCGATGCCTAGGATCTTACCCAACATCATCTGGAATGGCTTTACAGAAGAAACGATCACCTCTGCAATTCGGTTTGTTTTTTCTTCCATCACTCCCATCATCACCTGTGAGCCATAGATAAGAAGTATTATATAAATCATAAGCCCGGCAACATACCCGATGCCTTCGGCTGTTTTGGAGTTTGCTTTTAAATTTTTAATGTTTTTTGGCGACAATCCAAGATGGCTGGTACTAAGAATCTGCTGTTTGTCAGCATCTATTTGTAAGCTGTCATTTTTGATTTCATTCCAGATCCGGTTAAGCTTTGCTTCAACAATATCAGTTGAAGATGAGCCATAAGACTTGTTGGATTTAAAAAGTAAGCTGTCTGTTCCGGTCTTCCAGTTAATTGATGGAATAACGATATAGCCATCGAAACCTTCAGCTTTATGGTCGGATATTACTTTTTCAGGGTTATTCTTTATTAGCGTTAAAGAAGAACTTTTGTCCAGACTATTTTCTTTGGCGAGCATCAATTCGGAAAAATAGCCGGATGAATCAATTACTGCTACTCGTAAGTTTTGTACACTTTCTTTGGCAAGATAACCCATGCCAAAAATCAACAGTACCCATAGAATTGGGAAAAGCAGGGTGGAAATAATAAAGGTTTTTTTCCGAACCCTTGTCAGGTATTCCCTTTTTATGATAAGCCATATTTTACGCATGACTGGAAATTTGAAGTTGAAATAAATTATGCTTTCACTGTTTGAAACTGCCGGGCCGTGGGTGTACCTTCCACCAGCCTGATGAAAATATCATTCAGTGATGGCAGTATTTCATTGAACGAATGTATGCCGGCGCCATGTTGTAAAAGATATTGCAACACATCATTTGGTTTATAACCATCCTTGATCCGGACGACAAATGAATGATCCTTTGATCCTACTATTTCAAAAGGCGAATTTCCATTCGATGAAGGCATTTGTTCTGTTCCTATACTGAAGAGGTTCTCTTTGAAATCCTGCTTTACCTGTTTTACAGTACCATCCAATATTTTTTTCCCTTTATTCACCAGGACGATATGGTCGCAGATCTCTTCTACCTGCTCCATACGGTGTGTGCTGAAGATAATGGTAGATCCGGTTTGTGCAAGCTGGAAGATCTGGTCTTTAATAAGATTGCTGTTTACCGGGTCGAGACCGCTGAAGGGCTCATCCAGGATGATCAGTTTGGGTTCATGTAAAACCGTAGTTACAAATTGAAGTTTCTGACTCATTCCTTTTGAAAGATCTTCTACTTTTTTATTCCACCAGGTTTCCATTTCAAACTTTATGAACCATCGTTTGATCTTTTTTAATGCATCGTTCCGGCTCAGGCCCTTCAACTGGGCCAGGTACATGGTCTGTTCACCAATTTTCATTTTTTTGTACAACCCCCTTTCTTCCGGCATGTAGCCTATATATCCAACATCATTTACCGGGTCAAATTTTTTACCATCAAAGTTGATCCGGCCTGCATCGGGGTAAAATATTCCGGTGATCATCCGGATCAATGTTGTTTTGCCGGCTCCGTTCGGGCCCAGCAGGCCAAATATGCTTCCTTTTTCTACTGTAAAGCTGATATCATCTACAGCTTTTTGTGTAGCAAAGTATTTTTTAAGATTGTGAAGTTCAAGAATGGCCATAATACCTGGTTTGGGAATGTAAAATTAGTTGCCTGCGGCCATTTAACAGCACATTCTGACAAACTGAATATAGTACAGGGTAAACTGGAAAAAATGGTAGTCAAACTGATCCGATAACTTTCGGATTCAAAATAACAGCGATCTGTCTGGCAACCCTTTCTCCATCCATGGCAGCGCTGACAATGCCACCAGCATAGCCGGCACCTTCACCACAGGGATAGAGGTTCCTGATCTGGAGATGCTGTAAACTTTCCGCATCCCTGGGAATCCGGACAGGAGAAGAGGTTCTTGACTCAGTGGCCACAACAAGAGCCTCGTTAGTGAGATAGCCTTTCATCTTTTTTCCAATCTCTTTAAATGCCTGCTGGAGACTTTTATGTATAAAGCCAGGCAGGACCTCTTTTAATGATGCTGAATGTATGCCCGGCGGATAGGAGCAATCCGGAAGTGAGGAGGATAGTTTGTCATCTGTAAAGTCAACCAATCGCTGCGACGGGGCTACGAATTTTCCACCGCCGGTATTAAAGGCTTTCTGTTCTACCGCTTGCTGGAAGTACATACCTGCCAATGCACCATATTTCCGTAGATACGCAAAATTTTGCATCTCTACGGATACAACAATGCCGCTGTTGGCATAAGGATTATTACGTTTGGAGGGGCTCCAGCCATTTACAACCAGTTCACCGGGTGATGTAGCTGCTGGCGCAATGATACCTCCGGGACACATACAGAATGAAAAAACAGCCTTGCTATCCACTTGTTGCACCCAATTGTAAGAAGCGGGGGGTAAAAATGGATCCCTGGCGTAATTAGCACGGAACGGAGTCGGACTGTGATATTGGGTGCTGTCAATTAATGCCTGTGGGTGCTCCACCCTTACACCCAATGCAAAGGCTTTGGGTTCTATTAATATTTTTTTGGAGTGAAGTAATTCAAAAATATCTCTTGCTGAGTGACCGGTAGCCAGTATAACGGCCCCGCCTTCGAATGAATTTCCATCGGCTGTTTTGACCTCTTTTATTTCATGGTCCTTTATAATAAAGTCAACCACTTTTTTTTCAAATAAAAATTCTCCGCCACAGTCTATAATCTTTTTCCGGATGGAAGTGATAATAGACGGCAGTTTATTGGTGCCAATATGCGGATGCGATTCATACAATATCTTTTCTTCAGCTCCAAAATGGACAAAGAGATTAAGAATACGGTTTATATCACCCCGTTTGCTGCTGCGGGTATATAATTTTCCATCGCTATACGTTCCGGCCCCGCCTTCTCCAAAACAATAATTGCTTTCAGGGTTTAAAGCACCTTCCTTATTAAGTATAGCCAGGTCACGTCTTCTTGCTCTTACATCTTTACCTCTTTCAAGAAGGATGGGTTTGATCCCTTTTTCAATTATTTGAAGGGCTGCAAACAATCCGGCCGGCCCGGCGCCGATGATGATTACCCGCTTGCCGGCATTTTTTACATCCTTAAAGTCAAAAGATAGTAACTCCCGGGGTTGAAAAGGTTCATTGATAAATGCCTTCAAAGAAAGGTTGATCCGGGGCTGCCTGCCCCTGGCATCAATGGATTGCTTTAATATGGTAAAACCTGAAACAGCCGAAACCTTTACAGCGACTGCTTCTGCGAGGTATTTCTTTAAAAGTACCTGGTTCGCGGCTTCAGATGGAAGCAGCCTGAGGGAAATGATCTTATGCATACGGTCAGGTTTTTATCCTGAAATGAGCCATAAAACTTACAAGCCAACTTATTTGGAGCGAATTAAGATTTATGGCGAATTCAATGTGCTCAAATCCATCTGACTATGATTTGGCACATTAAATATTTTTGTAAAGATGCAGAAAAAAAACCGGGAATAATTTTGGAAATCCTTGTTATCAATATAAAATATTTATACCTTCAAACAAGTCGCCGGGTATGAAAAAAAATCTCCCTTTTTATTTACTGGTTTTCTTTGCTGTCTTCGCAGGTTTATCCTGTAATACAAGTTATCAAAGCCAGTCACTTCATTACAAAACTTACCGAATTAATAATACAGAACAAAAGGATGCTGTTGTTTTGACTCTTATTAAACCTTATGGCGACAGTGTAAACAAAAGTATGAATGATATTGTTGGCATGGCAGAAAAAACACTTGAAAAAAAACAACCGGAGGGTACCCTTGGAAATTTTATGGTTGATGCATTTTTTACAATGGCTGCTGAGAAATACAACACAAAAGTTGATGCTGCTTTTTTAAACTTTGGTGGAATGAGATTAACTCAGTTGCCGGCTGGTACTATTACAAACGGAAAAATATTTGAACTGATGCCGTTTGATAATTTATTAATACTGCAAAAATTAAAAGGCGAAGTGCTGCAACAGTTTCTTGACCTTACTGCCGCCAAAGGTGGCTGGCCACTAGCCGGCATCACCATGCAGATAAAAGATAAAAAAGCGGTGAATGTTATGATTGGAGGAAAGCCGCTTGATCCCAATGCCACCTATACAACGGTTAATTCTGATTTTGTAGCCAATGGTGGTGATAATGCTGAAATGCTGAGGCCCATACCACAGATAACCAACGGCTACCTGATGAGGGATGCCATATTTGATTACATAAAAAAGTTGAAGGGACAGGGGAAAAACATTTCTGCTAACGAAGAAAACCGGGTTACCAATGCTCAGTAGAAAAAAATTCATACGGCAAGGGGTTTTGGCCGGCGGCACTATGATGGCGGGCTCATCAGTTTTGAGAGCGGCTGAGTACTTTTTACCAGTGAAACTGACCATTTTGCATACCAACGACACGCACAGCCGGATTGAGCCATTTCCGATGGATGGGGGTCGCAACCAGGGCTTGGGTGGGGTAGCTGCAAGGGCCGAACTTATCAATAAAATAAGGCAGGAAGAGGAGCATGTTTTATTACTGGATGCCGGCGATATTTTCCAGGGCACTCCTTATTTTAATATATATAAAGGTGAACCCGAAATAAAAGCAATGACAGCGATGAATTATGATGCCTGCACCATCGGCAATCATGATTTTGATGCAGGCATGGAGAATCTTGCAACACAATTGACCCATCATGCAAAGTTTCCGATGCTTGTTGCTAATTATGATTTTACAGGAACTGCGATGGAAAATAAAACGCAACCCTACAAAATTTTTAAAAAAGGAAAATTAAAGATCGGCATTTTTGGAGTCAGCATTGAAGGAAGAGGATTGATCCCTGATACTTTATTTGGAGCAACAAAATATATTGACCCGGTTCAGAAAGCAAATGAAACCGCAAATGAATTAAAGAAAAATCAGGGCTGTGACATGGTCATCTGTTTATCACACCTGGGATTTCAATATAAAGAAAGCAATAAAATAAGTGATGAGATACTGGCTAAAGAAACCAGTAATATAGATCTTATTATCGGCGGACATACCCATACTTTTTTTGATAATCCCCTAACCTATAAAAACAAAAAAGGCGACGACATTATCGTAAACCAGGTCGGTTGGGCAGGCATCGTTTTAGGCAGGCTGGATTTTGAATTTACCAAATTTTCGGGCAAAAAATTGGCAAATTCTCATTCAATTTCTGTTTCACAAAAAACAGAAGGGTAAAAATTTTTTTTTAGAAAAGAATTGTTGATATTCGCCTTCCTGTCCAGCTTTTTAATGATATTGTGCAAAGATAATCCGGACACCCTTTTTAACCGACTATAATTAACCCGACGAATAAATTACTTACTGACTGATGGAGAAAAATGCTGAAAAAGTCTGGACCAATTGTTTAAAGATCATCAATGATATTGTTGAAAGGCAGCATTACAAAACATGGTTCGAACCGATCAAACCGGTTTCCTTAAAAAATAATGTTTTGGTTATCCAGGTTCCCAGTCAATTCTTTTTCGAATATCTCGAAGAACATTACGTAAATTTATTAGCGAAGACACTGAAAAGAGAATTGGGCAAAGATGCCCGGCTCGAATACCGCATCATGGTAGATAGTGGCAACAGTAAAAATAAACCTGTTACCATGGATGTAAGCGGACAGGGTTTCAAAACGTATTCAAATAACGAAATGGATTTTCCTCTTGTCATAAATAACCCGGTAAAGAATCCATTCGTTATTCCGGGTCTGAAAAAAATGCAGATTGACCCGCAGCTCAATCACATTTATACTTTTGAAGCGTTTATTGAAGGCGATTGTAACCGGGTGGCCCGCCGGGCCGGTAAAACGGTGGCTGAAAAGCCGGGAGCCAATTCTTTTAACCCCCTTGTTATATATGGAGGAGTTGGTTTGGGAAAGACCCACCTGGCCCAGGCCATTGGAAACGAGGTAAAAAGAACTAACCCCAATAAGGTTGTATTATATGTAAGTTCTGAGAAGTTTATCAACCAGTTCATGGACCACAGCCGGAACAATGCAATTAACGACTTTATTCATTTTTACCAGTTGATCGATGTGCTGATCATTGATGATGTGCAGTTTTTTGCAAAGGCTGAAAAATCACAGGATGCTTTCTTTGCCATTTTTAACCATCTTCATCAATCAGGCAAACAACTGGTGTTAACCTCTGATAAATCACCTAAGGACCTGGAGGGTGTGCAGGAAAGATTGTTGAGCCGTTTCCGCTGGGGGCTTAGTGCCGACCTGCAGGTGCCCGATTATGATACCCGGATTGATATCCTGGAAAGAAAAATGAAGAATGACGGATTGGAAATGCCCAAAGAAGTGGTGAAGTATATCGCTTACAATATCAGTAATAATGTAAGGGAGCTGGAAGGAGCATTAATATCACTGTTGGCACAATCTTCGCTTAACAGGAGGGAAATAGATCTAGACTTAGCCAAGAAAGTGTTACGCAATTTTGTAAAATCATCCAGCAAAGAAATTACCATTGAGACCATTCAAAAGATGGTTTGTGAATACTTTGATGTAGCCTATGACAAACTCCTGCAGAAAACCCGCAAAAGAGAGATCGTGCAGGCCAGGCAAATTACGATGTACCTGGCAAAAGCTTTTACCAAAAACTCATTGAAAACAATTGGCGAACATTTTGGCGGCCGGGATCATACCACCGTCATCCATTCCTGCCAGACCGTGAAGGACCTGATGGATACCGATGGAGTATTCAGGGAAAATGTATTGGAACTCCAGCAAAAAGTGCAGCTGGCTGCGATGTAAACTGATAAATAACATCCCGATAGCTATCGGGATAAATCCCAAATCCCAAACGATTAAACCGGAATTTGGGATTTGTTGTTTCAATTTGGGATTTGCCCTCATTAATCTTTATTTTTGCCTCCCTTTCTTTTTTTTTGGAATGACAATATTAATTAGTTGTCATCCCGAAGTAAGGAGGTATGGAGAGGTTCCGCCGGTTGGCGGACGAAAGGGCCGGTTTGCGGATAATCATATTGAAAGTAAACTGGTAGTGAGATAGGATTGAATTAGGAGAGGTGCCTGAGTGGCCGAAAGGGCCGGTTTGCTAAACCGTTGTACGGGCTTAAACCTGTACCGAGGGTTCGAATCCCTCCCTCTCCGCAAAAGAAAACAATGGTAGGCTCAGCAGTAGCGTCAGGACTACCGTTGTTTTCTTATTGACTTCCCAACCCGGGATCACTGAAAGTAATCCCTCCTGCCTTCGCAATTCGTAGCTTTAATATTGGCTGGTTATTATTTTAAAACATTAATCTTATTTCCATCTTCATTAAACAATAAGCAGCAATTAAGGCAGAATGCCGTTATATTTGCACTCCCAATTCGGATCGGGAAGTAGCGCAGGCCGGTAGCGCACCTGGTTTGGGACCAGGGGGTCGCAGGTTCGAATCCTGTCTTCCCGACTTTTTATGAAAATCCTGCCAATCGGCAGGATTTTTTATTTTGTGACATATTTCTATTTCGTATGCATATTTTGGTTACCGGTGGAGCAGGTTTTATAGGAAGTAATCTTATCAATAATTTATTCAGGTGCAACCCGGGAATAAAGATCACCTGCATTGATAATTTTGACCCTTATTATTCTGCCGATATCAAGCAACTCAACATAAGAAATTTTAAAAGCAATCCTGATTTTCATTTTCTGTATGATGACCTTGCCATTGTATCATCAAAGGAACTTTGTGAACTGATTGATGATCCCGTAGATATGATCGTACATATTGCTGCCAAAGCGGGGGTAAGACCAAGTATTCAGAACCCTTTAGCTTACCAGCAAACGAATGTGATTGGCATGCAGCAACTGCTTGAGTTTGCAAAAGAAAAAGAAATAAAGCAATTTGTCTTTGCATCCAGCAGCAGTGTGTATGGGATCAATGATCATTATCCCTGGAAGGAAGATGAACAACTGATGCCCATCAGTCCTTATGCCATGACAAAACTGGCCGGAGAAATGCTGGGGCATGTGTACAGTAAGTTATATAATATCCGGTTTATTGCTTTGCGGTTTTTCACGGTATATGGTCCTTCTCAACGGCCGGATCTTGCTATACATAAGTTCACTAAAGCCATTTTGAAGGGCGAACCTATTACCATGTATGGCGATGGCAGCAGCAGCCGTGATTATACTTTTGTCGATGATGTTGTTCAGGCTGTCATTGCCGCCATGCACTATGATAAAACCGGGTTTGAGATCATTAACCTGGGTAATAATTATTCCGTTTCACTGAAAGAACTGATCGCAGCAATTGAAGAAGTGACCGGAAAGAAAGCAAGCATTGAACAACTTCCTGAACAGCCCGGCGACGTATCCAAAACTTTTGCTGATATCAGCAAGGCAAAGCTACTGCTTGGTTATAATCCGCAGACGAAATTAAAAGAAGGGTTGAAAAAATTTTACGACTGGTTTTTGGAAAACGAAGAACTGCTGATGCAATAATTACATGGTTATATCAGAAACATGATTTACTTCTTTTTTGGCATGGTAAACCTTTCGTACGTTATATGTTTTCTTATTCTGGGATTCAAAATAGGTTCTTGTATTAATGTCGGCAATGATACCGATGGTGATAAACTGGATACCACCCAGCAGCAATATCAATCCTAATATCAGCAAGGGCTTTCCCCAGATATCCTGGCCCATTAATTTTAACACAAGCAGGTAAATATTGATAGCTGCACCTATGCCGAAACTGATAAAACCAAGGGTGCCGAAAAGATGCATAGGTTTTTGCATATATTTCCGCATAAATACCATCAGCACCAGGTCGCTCATTACTTTAAAAGTCCGGTTGATGCCATATTTACTTTTTCCATGTATGCGGGGATGGTGTTTTACATCTACCTGCGTGATTTTGGCACCTTGCAGTTTGGCCAGTACCGGAATAAAACGATGCAACTCGCCATACAATCCTAATTCTTCAGCAATTTCTCTTCTGAAAACTTTCAGCGTACAGCCATAATCCCGGATATAAACTCCGGTCATCCGGCGAATCAATGCATTGGCAATTTTGCTGGGTATCTTGCGGAGAAAAAAACCATCTTTTCTATTCTTCCTGTTGCCGGCCACTACATCCCAATCTTCTTTTTTCAATAATTCGAGCATGGCAGGAATGTCGGCCGGATCATTCTGAAGATCTCCATCCAATAAAGCCACATACTTGCCACGGGAATAATCAATGCCGGCGGTCATGGCCGTACTCTGACCGTAATTTTTCCTGAGCTCCACTAATATGGTTCTGTCATCGGCATGTTCCAGTATCTGTTGCTTGGTTTTGTCCGACGATCCATCATCCACTAATACTATTTCATAGTCAATGCTACTGAGGGCTGAACGTATTGATTCAAACAGCGGTTTGATATTATCCTGCTCGTCCCTTACTGTTATGACAACTGAAAGTTCCCGCATGGTTGTAGAAATGTTGTGGCAAAGGTACTGTTTACCGGGAAAGATTTTTTTACTTCACAAATTTACTTTAGGTAATAACAAACATCTTTGAAATAGTATCTTCGCAATCCTTTATAGCTATGGCAATAACGAAGAATAACGGAACAATCAATGCAGAGCCGATCAGTCATGATTTTATTGAGGTTTTTGGCGCCCGGGTGCATAACCTGAAAAATATTGATATTGCCATTCCCAAAAACAAGATGGTCGTCATCACAGGGATCAGTGGCAGTGGAAATCTTCGCTGGCATTTGATACTATTTATGCAGAAGGGCAAAGACGTTATATGGAAACCTTCGGCGCCTATGCCCGTCAGTTCATTGGCGATATGGAAAGGCCGGATGTAGATAAAATTACCGGGCTTTCACCTGTTATATCCATTGAACAAAAAACAACCAATAAAAATCCCCGCTCAACAGTCGGTACAGTTACAGAGATATATGATTTTCTCCGATTATTATTTGCAAGAATTGGGGAAGCTTATTCTTACAATACCGGTAAAAAAATGATGAAGTGGAGTGAAGAAGAAATTGTTGAGAATATTTTCAAAAAATATAAAGGGAAAAAGATCGCCTTGCTTGCTCCGTTGGTTCGTGGCCGAAAAGGTCATTACCGGGAATTATTTGAGGAGATGAGAAAGAAAGGATACCTGAAAGTGAGAGTGGATGGGGAAATAAAAGACCTGGCTCCCAAAATGCAGGTGGACCGGTATGTGATCCATGATATTGAATTGCTGGTAGACAGATTGCAGGTAACGGATGAATTGAAGCCAAGACTTAGTCAGAGTGTTCAGCAGACATTAAAGATTGGAAAAGACCTGATGTTTGTGGCCCCCCCACCCCCCGAAGGGGGGATTAAGAAAGACACTGCAAAGGGAAAAAGACTTTTCAATTATGAAGACTCTAAAGCCCCTCCTTCGGAGGGGTTTGGAGAGGCTTCCCCAGCGGTGGGCAGGGGGGCTTTGTATTCCAAACTTTTAATGTGTGAAGACACCGGCATAAGTTATGAAGAACCTTCGCCCAACGCTTTTTCATTTAATTCTCCTTACGGTGCCTGTCCTGTCTGCAAAGGCTTGGGAAATGTATATACGATTGATATCAATGAAGTGCTTTCGGATACTTCAAAAAGTGTAAAGGAAGGCGGTATTGCACCTTTGGGTGAAGAAAGAAATGCCAGTGTGTTTCAGCAGGTGTCAGCCTATGCAGGCAAGTATAAAATAAAATTAGATAAACCGGTAAAAGATCTTCCTAAGGCTCAGTTGGATTTGCTCCTGTATGGTGACAAAAATATTAACTCATCACTTGATGTAGATGTAAATGATGAAACAGTTCCGAATGAATATACAGGGAGCTATGAAGGGATCATTCCTATGCTCAAAAGATGGTTTTCTTCTTCGTATAGTACAGAATCGTTGCGGGAATGGGTACAGCGATTCATGACGTTGAAAAGTTGCAATTCCTGTAACGGTGCAAGACTTAAAAAGGAAAGCCTCTGGTTTAAAGTAAACGGGAGAAATATTGCTGAACTCAGTAATATGAATATCGACAACCTCGCTGCATGGTTTGATGGCATTGAACTGATGCTGGAAAACAGGCAAAAGACGATTGCCAGGGATGTATTGAAAGAAATCAGGGAACGCCTGCAATTCCTGTTGGATGTCGGGCTGACATATCTCACTTTATTCCGTCCATCTAAAACATTGAGTGGCGGCGAGTCGCAGCGGATAAGGCTGGCAACACAAATTGGTTCGCAGTTGCAGGGTATTACTTATATTCTTGATGAACCGTCTGTTGGTTTGCATCAACGGGATAATCACAGGTTAATAGATGCATTAAAGCATCTCCGGGACATTGGCAATACTGTCCTGGTAGTTGAACATGATAAAGACATTATGCTGGCAGCAGATTATTTGATTGACATCGGGCCGAGGGCAGGCTTCCATGGTGGAAAAATTGTTGCCGAAGGCAAACCGTCACAAATCCTTCAATTAGATACGCTTACTTCGGGTTATCTCAACGGCCGTCATCGTATTGCTGTTCCTAAGGAAAGAAGAAAGGGTAACGGCAAATTTCTTGAACTCACAGGCGCCAAAGGAAATAACCTGCGGAATGTGGAAGCGAAATTTCCGTTGGGAAAATTTATTTGTGTGACGGGAGTCAGCGGCAGCGGTAAATCAACATTTATCAATGAAACATTGTATCCCATTCTGTCCAAACATGCATATGGTTCTAAAATGACGCCACTGGAATATAGATCAGTGAAAGGATTAGAGTATATTGATAAAGTAATTGAAATAGACCAATCGCCAATCGGCCGGACACCGAGAAGCAACCCTGCTACGTATTGTGGTTTTTTTACAGAGATAAGAACTTTGTTTGCTTCTATCCCTGAGGCAAAGATCCGTGGCTACAATGCCGGCCGTTTTTCTTTTAATGTAAAAAGCGGTCGTTGTGATGTTTGTGAAGGAGGCGGCATGCGGGTGATCGAAATGAATTTTTTGCCGGATGTGTATGTGCATTGCGAAAAATGCGGCGGCAAACGCTACAACAGGGAAACACTGGAGATCCGCTACAAAGGGAAATCCATTGCTGATATACTGGAAATGACGGTGGAAGAAGCAGTAGAGTTTTTCCAGAATGTTCCTTATCTCTATCGCAAAATAAAAGTGCTGGAAGAAGTGGGCCTGGGTTATATCACCCTGGGTCAATCTGCAGTAACGCTGAGTGGGGGCGAAGCCCAGCGGGTAAAACTATCCACCGAGCTTTCCAAAAAAGATACGGGTAAAACTTTTTATATATTAGATGAACCAACAACCGGTCTGCATTTTGAAGATATCCAGCATTTACTGGATGTGCTGAATAGATTGGTGGACAAGGGCAATACTGTGTTGGTGATAGAACATCAAATGGATGTGATCAAAGTGGCAGATCATATTATTGACCTCGGCCCGGAAGGTGGCGATGGAGGAGGAAGAATTTTATTTGAAGGAACTCCGGAGGAACTGGTAAAAAATAATGAAAGTTATACGGCTCAATTTTTAAAAGCAGAACTTGCCTGATTGTATTGGTCTGACGGTCTCCGCCTGACCAATGCTGGGAAAGGTACGTTGCTTATTGACACAATATCGTTTAGAAGATTTGTCAGACGGAGACTGTCAGGCAAAAAAAACCCCTCTTAAAAAGGGGTTTAATAGAAATTCTTTTCTGATTATTTTACTTTATCATCAATACTCTTTGGAACTTTTACAATCCCTAAAAGAAGCAATAAGCCTATTGCACCAGCAGCTAATCCAAGGAAAAGGCCAAGACCCGGAGATACTTTTACCATTCCTCCGTATTTACCACCACCTAAAGTAAGAACCCGTATCAGGTAAATGGCAGCACCACCGGCAATAGCTCCAAATCCACCCAAGGCAAGTTTTTTGCCCATATCATCAAATGATTTTGCTTTGTCTCCCATAAAACATGCAGCAGCAACAAGGGCTATTCCTGCTAAAGCCAAAAGCCCCCAGCTGCCAAAACCATTTTTGGAAACGCCGTATCCCGTTCCAAATCCCCCTGCTGCTTTTACACTAAACCAGGGTAACAGCATGGATACTAAAGCAACTGCGGCTAAGATCAATGAATAAAGTTTCGATTTGTGAAAGCCTAATTTTTCCATAATAAGTTGGTTGATTTTGGTTGGGCCTACTCGTATGGCTTTTCGGCAATCGCCCCTGTTTTTTGGATTCAGGTCCCCCCTTTATTTTAATTTCGAAACCAATATAAGACAGTTTTTTAAAAACAAAACAGGGATGACCAATTATTTTTTTAAACCAGTTAGTAACAGCAGCTTAAATGGAGAGAAAGGTCTTTTTTTGACCGACAGGATTTTTTTACCCACCGAAGCCTCGTTTCAAACGAGACAAAAGAGGGAGAACCCGCAGGTAGGGCAGGAAGTGATTGAAAAAATTGACAGTAGGGTGCCTGCAATTAAGCGGTTTTTCACCCGGATACCGGATTTTAGCAATTTTCCCGCCTCTACGGGTTTCTTAGTTATGACAATTAAAAGAGCTCAACGGTGAATGGTATATAAGGTATAAATGTGTATGGGGCCAGAAACAGCACTTATTGACTTTATATACTTTATTTACTCAGAACAAGCCCATAAGCTGGGCAGAGAGTGTTTAATAAAATGAATACTAATGAGAATACCAATAGAGAACGGATCAGGTTTTATCAACCAGGTATCAGATTTTATTAAGCTCCCTGCCGCTTAAAGGCACAGCGATAAATAATTTTTGAAAGACCGTTTATCTTATTTCAAATTTGCCGGCGGCTGTTTCTTCATCGCCATTAAAAACACGATATACATAAGTGCCTCTTGCCAGCCCTGATATGCGATAATGGTCTTTGGCATTCATTTTATAATTCTGCACTAATGCTCCCTGCAGGTCAAAAACGAAAAAGTCTATCAACTTGCCGCCATTGTTTTTGGCAACAACATGCATTTCCCTTTTCAGGGCATCGGGATAAATTTTTACAGAACTGTTGTTATGCGAAGCAAAGGCCTTTGCTTTTGTCTTTTTCTTTGCAGGGTCTTCTTCACCGGGATTATGTGTAATTCCTGTAAAGCTGTTAGCCGGCTTTCCAATTGCAAACAGGGGTTGGGTGAAGAACACACCGGTGCTCAGGCCGAGTGTAAGGATCGTTTTCAGATTTTTGCTGGCGGATTGTAGTTTCATAAGGTTTGGGGTTTTAGGATTTTTATATAGTTGTTTAATAGAATACGGGACATTTCAGCTGCTTGCTCCGGGCATCCGCATTACCAATCCTCCAGCCAAATCTCAATATGCTGGAGAAATATGCATCATTTTCTTTAGGGTCGCCTCTTTCAGCAAATTCCTGGTAAGGACGGGTTGTGGGAAAAGTATAGGTTCCCCTGTAGTATAACCTCCTTGCCTTCACCGCATCGGCTGCAGGCAGGTAGGTATCGAAATAAATGGGATCAATGTAATAGTTGTGGCTTGCATCATCCACATAATCGGTGAATAATTTGCGGTGCAAAATTTCCAACCCGAAATAAATATTTTCTTTGAGGTAATACTTAAAACCAAAACCTATCAGCAAATTTTTTTGAAATAGTTTATAAGGCTTACTGTCAGGATACTCTGCAAATCCCTGTCCTTCCAGGTGCAGCGGGGCCAATTCAACCCATTTGCCATCTACGTCTTTAGCTTTGGGGTTAAAATGAAACATACCTGCTCCACCCAAAACGTATGGCCGGAGCTTGCCCTGGAGACCATCGTATCTTTCAAAAAAAACTGTTGGATAAAATTCCAGCGCAGCATACACTTCACTGATATTTGATTTGAAACTCAGGTTCCTGTATTTCCGGTCTTCTTCATCACCGCCTTTGGCAGGCGCCTCGGCATCATTACCTTCTACATATCCCAGGTTGCCTGCAATACGTACTCCTAACCATTCGGCAGGATAGTAGTTCAGGTAGGCACCTTTGTTGAGTTTGGTAAGCGGCAGGTCCAGGTCTTTGATAAATGATTTGCCAACACCGGCACTTCCTCCAAGATCACCCAGGAAAAACATGGGGCCTATGCCAAGGCCCAGTTCAAACTTACCATTGGGGGTGCTAATGGATTGTGAATAGCTTTGGGAAGAAAAAACTGTAAATAAACAAATAAGTACGGACAGCCGTACAAGTAGTAAACTTGTTCTCATTGGTATCGGATTACTGGTTCTTCTAATCTATTGGTTCTCGCAACTAAAGTAGAAAAAGAAAAAGAAAAGTATATAGTAAAACGCCTTGTTTTTTTAGTACAGCAGCATTCAAAAGTTTATATACTTAGTGATTTTACGAAAATGATTTATGATCTTACCATTTTGATGTGTTCGATGCCATCTTCGAGATAAACGTCGCCGGCCTGTAGAAATCCGAGGCGGGTATAAAATTTTTTAAGATAGAGTTGGGCGCCGATTTTAACAGGGGTTTTTCCGTATATATTATAAAGGTGTTCCATGGAATGCTCCATCAATTGCCTGCCAATACCCTTGCCTCTTACAGACGGTGAAGTTACTACCCTGCCAATAGATGGTTCCGGATGGGCTGCGCCCGGCGGGATGATCCGGGCATAAGCAATAAGCCGATAGCTATCGGCTTTATCGTTGTTCCATCCCATTACATGATAAGCAGCCTGGTCTTTGTTGTCCAGGTCGGGATACACACAGTTTTGTTCTACCGTAAATACTTCATTCCGCAATTGAAGAATAGCATAAAGCTCATGCAGAGACAAGTCATCGAATTTCTTTAATAGCCAGTTAATCATAGGTAAAAATAAAAAATAAGAAATTAAGAAGTGAACATTCCTTACTTTCTCATTTATCAAATGATGTTAGTAAAAATAGAAAATGACAAATTATAAACTTAAAATGAGTCAGTGAACGATTCTCACTTTTTTAATTTATGATTTCTTATTCCCTGCCCGTCCGGTCAGGCGGGCTTATTTCCATTTATCTTCCTGCAGGCACCGGTACTACAGGTAAACTTTCATTCCCATCTTCGCTGACAGACTGTACCGCAAAAAAATAATTATCCTTTGAATACGGCAGATCCATTTTGGTATCCGTTGTAAAAAACTTCTTTTGCCAGAATGGACTGGTAGTTTCACGCATCATAACATAGTAGCCTTTTACCTTTCCACTCTTTGGAGCCTTCCAGCCCAGGTTGCTGTAGTTGGTCAGTTTCCTTGTATCAACCCTTACTTCCTGCGGCATCGAAGGAGATTTGGCAAGATTGGCAAGATTGGAAAGATTTAGACAAGTGTTTTTTCTCAAATATTCAAAGTCCATGAATTCCGGCAGGTCGCCATACTGAATGCCGTTTTCTATCCGCACATCCTGGTGCTGCTGAAAATAATTTTCATTCATTTCTGTAAACCGTACAGCCGCATAACCCCTTTGCACATAAGGAGTGTGATCGCCACCTCTCAGAAAACGGTCATTGCGGTATACCATTACTACTTCCAGGTTGTCGACATACCGTTCCCCTGTTTCTTTTACATAGCGGGCCAGTTGCCTTGCCTTACCATCATTTTCCAAACCAAGTCTGCGAATGGTTGCCGCCCTTCCTGTATCCTGCTCAGAAAATGCTTCACTGAACACCCTGATCTTTGTGTTATTAATTACATTCGTTTCATTACTGTTATTGCTTCCCATAATGTCGTTGTTCAATACCGCTTCAATATTCCAGTTTTGTTTTTTTGCTTTACCCGCCATATAATTGGCGCCAAGCAATCCCTGTTCTTCACCACTTACTGCAACGAAAATGATAGTTGCCGGGAAAGACTGTTTGCTCATGATCCTTGCACATTCCATCACCGCGGAAACGCCACTGGCATCATCATTGGCGCCGGGGGCATCGCCGCTACCGTCCATGACATTGCTGCGCATATTGTCCAGGTGACCGCTGATAATAAAGATCCGGTCATCATTTGTATCTGTACCTTTTAAAGTAGCCACTACATTGCCCAGTAAAGTTGGTTTATCTATCCGGCGGCCATCGGGTTGCAAAGTCACTGTGTCAATAAAAGCTGTTAACCTCCCGCCTGTGGCGGGCTCTTTTGCAAACTCATTAAAGCGGCTCAATACCCAGTTGCGGGCAGCGCCAATGCCACGTTTGGGATCAGTTTGCATGCTCAGGGTGCTCCTGGTGCCAAAACTCACCATCTTTTTGATATAAGATTCCAGCGAATCTTTTGAAACCTCCTTCAGCATTTTTTCTATCTGCGGATCCCGCCTGATCGTGGTCTGTGCTTTAGCTGATGTGAAAAGAGCAAGCAACGGGATCAATATAAAAAGTTTTTTCATTTCAATATATTTTGGACAATAAATGTAAGGAATCCCCGACTGATTGAACAGGTTAACTCTCCAAAAGTTTGCATGCAGAGCGGCAATAGTTTTATAATGCACAGCTTTTGGAGAGTTTGCGAAAAACAGTATATTTAATAAAATTGTATTAGATGCCGGTAAAAGATCTCAGTTCAGTTCACCAGCTCGTAGGCGACCTGTTTCATTGGCCCACTTCGCCGGAAGAATGGAAGCAATATGAATTGAAGCAGGAGCAAATTGATTTTTTCAGGCAGCATGGATTTGTCAGCGGCATTAAAATGCTGGATGAAAGACAAGTCAAAGTCATTAATGGAGATTTAGCAGAAATAGCTGATCCCAGGTACCCCGGGCATGAATTGTTTTATGAATTTCATTCTAATGAATCAACAGACCCTTCCACGATTCTTTTTCATGCATTAGGAGCCTGGCGGATAACACCGGGATTACACGATGTGTTATGGAATCCACGGTTCCTGGTTGCCGCAAGCCAATTGCTGGGAAATGTACCGGTTCGTTTCTGGCACGACCAGATCTTCTGGAAGCCGCCGAAACTGGGAGGAGTGGTAGCATGGCACCAGGATTATTCTTACTGGACAAGAACAAAACCGGTGGCACATCTTTCCTGTTGGTGCGGATTGGACGACTCCACAAAAGAGAATGGTTGCCTGCAATATATTCCCGGAAGTCATAAATGGGGTTTGTTGCCTAAACCTGTTATTGCAGGAGAATTGCAGGGTATAAAAGATTTTTTGAATGAAGAACAAAAAAAGCAATTTGAAAATCCTCAGTTTGCTGAAGTAAAAGCAGGAGAAGCTATCTTTCATCATCCGCTTACCCTGCACGGCTCAGGCGCCAATACATCCACAAAACCAAGGAGGGCTTTTGTGCTCAATGTAATTGCTGACGGAGTGATTTCTGATTCTGATGAACCCTTGCTGGAAGGAGTGCCTGTCATACCGAAAGGGGAGAAAATAGATGGGCATTTTTTTCCGCTGTTATATAATGGGAATGAGAAATGAGGAAGTGAACGACCCCTTACTTTCTAAATTCTTATTTCACATTCCTTATTTCTTATTTTACTAGTAGCCATACTTGTCCTTCCATAAATTTTTTAGGAACTTTCTCAATTCTTCTTCCCTTGCATTTTTTCCCGGGTTATAGAATTTCTTCCCGGCAATTTCTTTGGGTAAATATTCCTGCGGGGAAAAATTATTCTCATAACTATGTGCGTATTCATAGTTCTTGCCATAATCCAGGTTCTTCATCAGTTTGGTGGGGGCATTACGGATATGTAACGGTACAGGCAGGTCACCATGTTTTTTAACAGCGGACAAAGCCTCACCGATAGCAACCACAGCTGCATTACTTTTCGGAGAAGCAGCAAGATAGGTCACACATTGTGAAAGAATGATGCCGGCTTCGGGATAACCGATCTTATTAACTGCTTCAAATGAGGCATTCGCGATCACCAAAGCCGTAGGATTAGCATTGCCAATATCTTCGCTCGCCAGTATGACCAACCTGCGGGCAATGAATTTTACATCTTCACCTCCTTCGATCATTCTTGCAAGCCAATAAACGGCCGCATTCGGATCGCTGCCTCTTATTGATTTTATAAAAGCAGAAATGATATCATAGTGCTGTTCGCCGCTTTTATCATACAGTGCAATTCTTTTTTGTGCCACATCCATCACATAGTCGTCGGTAATAACTACTTTATCTCCTGAAGCATCACAGACGATCTCTAATAAATTCAATAGCTTCCTTGCATCACCGCCTGAGATATTGATCATGGCTGTCGTTTCTTTCAGCTCGATTTTTTTCTTTTTTAATATTTCATCTTTCTGTGCGGCGATTTGTAAAAGATTCACCAGGTCATTTTCATCCAGTGGTTTTAATACATATACCTGGCAGCGGCTGAGCAGGGCGCTGTTCACTTCAAAGGATGGGTTCTCTGTTGTGGCGCCGATCAAAGTAATGATACCTTTTTCCACAGCGCCGAGTAAGGCGTCCTGCTGTCCTTTATTGAAGCGGTGTATCTCATCAATAAATAATAGGGAACCGGGTTGGGTTCTCGATTGCTCAATGATTTCTCTTACGTCTTTTACCCCGGCGCTGATAGCACTGAGCTGGAAGAAAGGAACTTTTAACGTATGTGCAATGATATTGGCAATGGTTGTTTTTCCGGTTCCCGGCGGTCCCCAGAAGATCAGGGAAGGAATTTTTCCATGTTCGATCGCTGTTCGAAGGATACTTCCTTTGCCGGCAAGATGCTTCTGTCCAAGTAATTCATCCAATGTGTTGGGACGGATGCGTTCAGCTAATGGCACATTTGAATTCATGGATTCAAAGTAACAAAAAAGCCCCAGTAATGACGGAGACTTTTGTAGCCCGTACGAGATTCGAACCTGGCAAAATATGTATTGAATATCAATTACTTCTATTCCAAATTTCATCGCTAGTGAAAATTTGGTGAAACAGTTTCATTTCATCTCATTTTGACTCATTGAAAGAGCTACAGCAAAAATAGTGTGTAATAGCATACTCAAATAAACTTTTTTAAATAATCAAATAAGTACCTCGCGAAAGTACATTTTGATTTGACGATTTATACTAGTAGCAATGATCAGCTATTTAGTTTTGGCTTTGACTGAATAAATATCATTTATACTCTCAATATAATCTTCAAATTGGGCATAAAAACGTTTGTCGTATTGTCTAAAAAAGAAATCAGGCACTTTGGCGGTTTCCTTTCGAGTATTATATATTTCGTCCTGAATATCTCGGAGATTTTGAATACTTAACTCTTTCTGATTATTGACATATTCGTCAAGTTTTTGGGAAATGGCTTTTCTTTTCTTTATTGCCGTTGTGTTCCCACTTATAAGATTTATGAAATGTGTATAAAACGAAAGGATTGAAAACAGAATTGAAAAAATTGTTTTTCCATCAATTCCTGTTACTACAATAAATATCAAAAGGAGCATTGAATATGAAATCATTATGATTTGTAATGTATTTCGATACAAGGTTCGTAATTCAATATCCCATCCACAATTTATCCGCTGGCAGATTCCTATGGCAGTGCTTTTAGGAATAGAAGGTAATAAGTTTGGAGAATACCAATCTTTTATGGGGTTACCTTTATATTGTAGTGATAGCTTTGATATTTCAGCTTGGTCAGGTTTTGGCAGCGTAAATTTCCAAGGTATCTGAAAGAGTCTGACATCAAATTCTTCTTTTAAAAGTGCTCCTTTTGAGGTGTTCCCGCTGAAATATGTTGTTAATATTTGGGTTAAAACTGTTATAAGGAATGAGCAGCCGAATAAAATGAGTTTCATATCTTCATTGTCGCTAAATACGTAAGAGAAGGGGTAAATAATCGCTAACAATAAAATAACATATGTAAATATGAATTCCTTGGATTTTGCTTTCTTATATGCAGCAGAGGAAGCCTGAAGTAGTTTAATGTTTTCAGGCAGGTTTTGATATGCATCGTAGAAAGGACGATTCATTTTAAGGATTTTACTTATTATGAAGATAGGAGTAAACCGATACCGGCGAAATTTTCGGCTCAATAATTGCCAGAATTTGGCGTTAGTATTAAAAAACCTGTACCTTTGGCCCGATGGGTTATGTGGGTTTGGTTTAAGAGGTTGGATTCCAGCTACTTAGTTATGTTTACTAGGGTTAGTAAATTACTTGTTGTAGCTCTTTTAGTTTTTTACCTATGAATACTACGGGAATTCATACCTCTATTAGCGAACGAAACCAAACTGCTTATAAACCAAATAACCCATTTTATGGCCAGCAAAAAATACACATACAGGAAAACCCGTAAAGGCTTAATTCTCCCGGGTCCCCGCTCCACAAACGAAATATTTGTTACAGACAAGTCTAAAGGGTCTATGCCTAATAATGAAAGAAAGGCCGAAGAGATTTCATTATCTTCTACTGAGGCAGTTTTATCTTCTCTGCGTACTTTATACGGTGCTGCTAGCAGCAAGGGTGTAAAGAAATACGTTACTTCTTTACACTAATTGCAAACCGGATAATTTTAATGATGGATAAGAAATTAATACGCTTATCCGAATTCAGAAACTGGATTGGGATATTTGAAGCTGCCCATAAACAAAAGGGGACTCATAATTTTACCTTTATTGATAATGCCTCAGAAATACTTAATGATGTTTATTGGAGGTATGTCGAAAATTACATTCGACCAATAATTGCAAATAAAAAAGGGTCTCTAGGGGAAAGCAGAATCAGTAGATTTAAAATTATATCTGCAACCGAATTATGTATTGTAGATGTTCAACCAATAAACTTAAAAACAAAAAACAAAAAAGACGAAAGAAAGTTGAATGCCGAGTTCGCTTGGTTTGTTGGATTGACAGTATTGATTTCTTTTTCCGAATATACTATTTCAGATTCTTCAATTGAAATTGTTGCAAAATATAAAGAGAAAATCCCCGGAATTGATACTTCAGAAATACTTACCATCCTTGAAGAACATATTCAATGGCTAATTTTGGTTGATCCAAGTGTTCAAATTCCAATAATTTCTAACTCTCAAACATGGAGATTTTTTTACTTATGTCTTTTGGCTCTAGAAGGGAAAATAAAAAAATAACAAGTGACTTTAGAATCAATACTGAAACTGAAAGAATTCAATCTCCCCTCCCGATTGACGATGAAAAAGGATTTGTCAATTGAAGAAGTAAAGAAAATTTTAAAAAAGTACAGTGAAAAAATTCAGGCATCCAAAAATTTATTTGATGGTATATTAAAGGAGAAGTATATTGTTGAAAGCGGCTTTTATGATATTGATATATTTAAGGATTCTGTGAAAAGAATTACAAAAGGGATTTTGGATACTATTGACAATTATCTTGATGGTTATCCTTCAAAGGCTTATATAAGGATGAGTAATGCGGTAAGAAATGATAAGAATTTTGATAGAATCTTGTCGTCCCGAGTAAAAACTGTTGATAAAGGCTCATTATTTTATAGGTTAAGATATGATGCAGATAAATATTTTGATTTTCCTTTAACTCCAATTCAACTTTTTCATGTTCCATTTCATAAGAGACACTTAATCAAAGCCCAGAGATTTAGTATTCCAGGATATCCATGCTTATATCTCTCGACTACGGTTTTTACTGCATGTAAAGAAATGGACATTGATAATATACAACATAATATTCGTGAAATAAAAATTGCAGCTTTTAGAAATAATGCAAAGCTGCGAATTGTAGATCTTGCCGCAAAAGATATTTCAATTCTTTTAAAAGGGTTAAAGGAATTGAAAATTGCCACGTTGGATGATAAATTGAGAGATGATATATATAGTTATGGCATACTTTTTCCCTTAATTGCCGCTTGCCACACTAAAATTAAATTTCGAAAAAAAACAGATTCACACTTTAAACCTGAATATATTATTCCACAGATTATTTTGCAATGGTTCAAAGTCAATAAGGAGATGGTTGATGGAATAAAATACTTTTGTAATAGAGTTAATAAATCTGAGAAGAATGGCCCTTATGATTTGCATAATTTTGTTTTTCCAGTTCAAAAATCTAAAGTCAATGGATTTTGCGATAAACTTTCAATTTATTTTAATGGATCCTTAGTGATAAATGCAAAAAAATTTACATTTAAGAAATCAAAATTGGAAGAAAGATTTTCTGAACTCCAAACTGCCTTACGTAAATCTGCTTTTGTACCTCTCAAATAATTGAGTGTTCAATGATTGTAAATTGCCAAAATGACTTGGTAATAAAGTCAAGTATTTAATGGACAATGGTGATAACTCATTTAACAAATGAAGATTTAAAATAGCCCTAAAATCTTTTGATTAAATCCTACAGGGATTCTGACTTTACCAGCTTAAGCTCAGACATACAACAAATTCTAAACAATTTTCTAATTACTAGTGAATAACCAGTGAATTATTCAAATATTACCTGGAAAGGGGATTTAAAGTATTGATATTTCATGCCCTTCTATCCTCACAATTTTTTTAAAAGCTGGTATGGAATAGAGTATTTTTTGGAAGTTTTCCACCTACAGCCAGCTATTTGACTGTTTCAATTAATTAAGCCTAAATTTAATTATAAATTAATTTTTTATGATGAAGCAGGCGTGGAATAAAAAATATCAATTTTTTAGTTCTGTTATTAATAAAGATATGTTTAAAAATGGAATTGCTTCC
>CAZGGQ010000017.1:0-38970 GCA_964525285.1 uncultured Chitinophaga sp. | reverse complement strand
GTTCTGTTATTTTTTGGAGTTTGCTGTTTTTTCTTTTGGAGAGCCGGGACTGCTTTGCACAGAAAAAACCAGGAATGGATGCTTTAAACCGCTTTGAGTTAAAACAAAGCGACACTCTTTACAGGTTTTACGCTGTTATACCTCCAAAGAAACTCAGATTTGATTTTACCAAAAATTATTATGGCTATACAAAAGACACAATTATTATCACTCAAGGAGCTGTTGCCGAAAGGATACTACATGGATCCTTTACAGTTTACTTCCCGGATAAAAATTTAAAAGAAGCCGGCAAATTTAATAACGGGCTGAAATCAGGTGAATGGAAGTCGTGGTTTCCCGGCGGTCAATTAAAACAAATAACTAACTGGAAAGATGGCGGAATGGATGGAGTATTTGAGGAATACAACCCTGATGGCAGTAAGACAAAATCAGGGTATTATAAAAATTCGTTATTTACAGGTTATATAATAGAAGGATCTATTGATGGTAAAAAGAAAAAAATGATCTACGAGAAAGGGCAGGTAAAAGAAGATAAATAAAGAGTAGTCAGGCAGAACCATGAAGCAAACTAAAAAACTTAGAGGCAGTAGTTTGGTCGTTACAGTTGTCATTGCGTTGGTCCTGGCTATTCTCTGTTCTTCTCTGATACTATTGGCTTATTATAACCGTCAAAATGAACAAACGAGCGATATTGAATTCAGGCTGAATAATAATATAGAATCTGCAATAAATCTTGTATTGGCTGATTCAATTATTTATGTTTCGTTACAAACTGACCGACTTGATTTGTTTCAGGAAGGCAATGATTCGGTAGTCATTTCCAGACGACTCTGGGGGTTATTTCAGGTTGGTGATATAAACGCATTCTATGGAAGGTTTTCAAGAAAAAAAACTTTTTTCTATGGTTCAGCCCTTCCTGATAGCCTCAATGGTTGCCTGTATCTGGCAGATCATCAAAGGTCTCTTTCACTGGTTAGGGAGACAAAGCTTGTTGGAGACGCTTATTTATCGAAGGCTGGTTTGAAAGCAGGATATATTGATCAACAGGGTTTCAGTTTTGATAAACTGATAGAAGGGGAAATTAAAATTAGTAATAAAGCTCTTCCGGGGCTTAGTGAAGAAGTTACCGGTAATATCAAAAATCTTCTGGGTATATGCCACGACACTGCACAAACTAAAGGAATGCAATTATATATTGATCAGGATTCCATATTCAGAAGTTTTGCTGATGTTCCCTTATTAATTTTCAAAAGTGGTAAAACGATTTTGGAAAATTGCAACCTGAACGGGCAGGTAATCATTTTTTCGGATTCAATTCTTGAAATAAGTTCCACAGCAATGCTTAAAGATGTGATTCTTGTTGCCCCTTCTATCAGAATTAAAGAAGGTTTCCGGGGCACAGTACAGGCAATTGCGAATGATAGTTTAATTGTAGAGAATAATTGTTTTTTAGATTACCCCAGTTCACTGATTTTGCAGAAAAGAGAAACGGAGACTCTGCAAAACAGGCTGATAATAGGTGAGGGCTGTAAAATCAGCGGGATTGTTATTTCTCTTTGCGATAATGATGACCTTTATAAGTCATATATCGGGATGGGGGCAAAAACAATTATTAATGGAGTAGTCTATGCGATGGGGTATCTTAACCTGGGAGCAAATGTTACAGGAACAGTGCTGACTGATTTTTTTATTCATAAAACACCTTCTGTGATTTATGAAAACTACCTGGCCGATATAGAGATCAACAGGAAAAAACTATCTGGCTTTTTCCTGGCATCTCCTTTATTTAAGGGACAGTCAAAAAAAGGCATTCTGCAATGGGTAAACTGATACAACCAAAAATCAGATCAGCTACTTTGATTGAAACCATTGTCGCTTTAGTAATAATAGTTGCCGTAACTGGTATAACTGTAATGGTTTTTGTTCAGGTTACCGCTTCGGGTTATTCAATTCGTCAAACTAAGGCCGAAGGGTTGATTGAAAAATATATTTCAGAAACTCAGCAACAGCAAACTTTCTTTGATGAAGAGTTTCAGGAAGAGGAATTTGTTATCAGGAAACAAATACTTCTTCATGAGTACAGCAAAGAATTAATAGGGTTAAAAATATCAGTATTTGACCGGGAGAATAAATTACTGAAAAATCAAAACCTGTTTCTGCCTGCAAAATGAGGAAACTAAAAGCATTTACAATAATTGAATTGACAGTATCGCTGCTGATCAGCAGTATTGTGATCGGTATAACCTATTATGCTTTTCTTTTTTTCACCAAACAATATAATTCCTATCAGCGAAAGTCTGAGGAATTCACCGAATATCGTCTTTTTAAAAAGGCATTTCAGCATGACCTGGAAAGCGCCGATTTTGTAGCTGATTCTATTCCGAACTCAATCCTGATGAAGGGCGACAGCAGTGAGGTTACCTATACCTGGGATAGCAGTGCTGTGATAAGGCAAGACGGTGAAGTATCAGATTCGTTCAGGTTAAAAAACATTAATGTGGTCGTATCTCATATTAACGATACACTTAAATCAGCAAAACAGATTGTTTTCCGGTTTACTTTTAATAAAACATTTTTTGAGACTATGTTTACAAAACAATATTCAGCAGCGCAGTTAATGGAAGCTGAAAAGAAGAATAATGAATGATGCCATCGACATACGAAAAATAAAGAAACAACAGGAAGCCAAAGGCCATAAGCCCGAGAAAAGGGCTGAAGGTGAAAATAAGTTATGGGATTTCCTGAACAGGGATATAAGTTTCCGCAGTGGTAAATTACCCGATAGAATTAAGGAATCCTTTTATCTTGAATTATGGAGTTTACTGGCCGCAGGCGTTGATATTCGTACAGCGCTTGATCTGGCAATAGAAGATCAGAAAAAAAGGAAAATAAAAAAGGTTTTTGATGAAGTACAAAGCCTTGTTGTAGGAGGAACCACTTTTTCGGGTGCCTTAAAAAAGACAAAAGAGTTCAGTAAGTATGAGTATTACAGCATACAGATTGGGGAGGAAACAGGAAAATTGCTCCAGGTCTTAAAAGAATTGTCCGATTATTTTGGAAAGAAAATAAAACAACGCAGGCAGATCATCGGGGCAATCACCTACCCGGTTGTAGTATTGGTAGTGTCATTTGCTGCTGTATCATTTATGGTTGCCTTTGTGGTGCCCATGTTTTCCGATACTTTCAAAAGGTTTGGAAGTGACTTACCTTCAATTACCAAGGCTGTAATTGCTATATCAGCATTTGTTAAAAAATTTATTGGACTATTTCTCCTGCTGGTGGCCGGGATTATTGCATTTTGTATCTGGCAATCCAAAATGGAATGGTTCAGAAAATTATCTTCTGCTTTCCTTTTAAGAACACCGGTAATTGGGAAAATAATTCACAAAATATATTTATCCCGGTTTTCCAACACTATGTCTTTGCTTATAGGTGCTAAAATTCCGATGGTACAGGCAATTCAACTTGTAAGACAGATGATAACCTTTTACCCGATAGAGAAATCACTACATGCCATAGAGGAAAATATCATCACCGGCAGCTCCTTGTATAAAAGCCTTTCACAACATCCTGTTTATCCCTCCAAAATGGTTTCTATTGTTAAAGTGGGTGAAGAGGTTAATCAACTGGAACTGTTCTTTTCCCGTCTCTCTGAGCAATACACTTCAGATGTTGAATACCAAACAACTATGTTGAGTAAATTTCTGGAGCCAGTTATCATTATTGTCCTTGGCCTTATTGTGGGAGTTATATTAATTGCCATGTATCTGCCCATGTTTAAACTTGGGCAGGCTTTCTGAACTAATTTGATGTTGATATAATATAATTTTTTTAAACAAGATGTAAAATTTGTTTACTGAATAATTATTTTATTCCTTCATTAGTTTGTTACCCTGCTATAATTATTGGGGAGATGAGGGTTCTGAATAGGAGGGTGAAATTTGTATTTTTCTTGAAATAAGGGTTTACACTTATCAGTGTTGTTTTTTCATTTATGTTTAAACAGGCAGGCTTTATAAATTATTTTTCTGTTGATATAATGTGCATTTTTTTTGAACTTTTTTTTGGAATTTTTTAAAAAGGAATGTAACATTTGTTTGCTGAATAATTATATTGTGTCCTCATTAGTTCTGCAACTCTGCTATAGTTATCTGGCACATTTTACTTCTGGTGCGTAGCGTAGAATTTCTTTTTTGACATAGGATCATCACTTACCAACGATGCTGTATTCATTGAGTATGTGTCTGGTTTCACTTAGAAACTAGTTGACATCAGGATTTTATTATTTGCCTGATGTCAAATAGAGACAATGCTATTTTTTAAAATTATCAATCTGAATTATGAAGATCAACAGTACAAAATTGCTATTAACGCTTCTTACTCTTTGTGTGGTTTTCCTTTTGCTAAAACCTTTTTTATTTTCCAAGTCAACCATCGCTTATGTTGATTCCGGGAAATTACTGACCGGTTATAAGGCAATGGTGGAAGCCAGGGCAGAGTTTGATAAAAAGCAGAAAACCTGGCAGTCAAATATTGATTCGCTGACACAGGATGTTCAGGAGGCGATTAAAAAGTATGAAAAAACGGCTGCTATGGGCACACCCAATGAGAAGCAATTAAGCCGGGAATTAATAGGGAGCAAACAGAAGCAGTTATATGATTATCAAAATGCGATCAAGCAAAATGCCGGGCAGGAAGAACAACGGCTAACCCAAAACGTATTAAGCACCGTGAATGCTTATTTGTTACGCTACGGAAAGAAGCATGGATATAAAATGATACTGATAGCAGCCAATGGAAATATAGCCTATGCCGACCCGTCTGTGGACATAACTGATGTAATCGTTGAGCAGTTAAATAAAGAGTATGCTGTACCTGTGAAATAATGTATATGGAACGGATCACTTATCGAAGCATCATTTTATTTGTTATAATAGTTCTTTTTCAGGCTTGCAGCAAAAACGAAAAAGATCCCAAAAAGTTATCTAAAGACGAGCTGATCCAGTTTATCAGCAAAAAGAAAAATGGGTTAGTGCAAACCCAGGAAGTGAACGGGATTGT
Organism: uncultured Chitinophaga sp.; assembly: GCA_964525285.1. Taxonomy (GTDB): domain Bacteria; phylum Bacteroidota; class Bacteroidia; order Chitinophagales; family Chitinophagaceae; genus JJ008. The sequence goes on along the minus strand of CAZGGQ010000017.1, from coordinate 33,909 downwards.
AGTAAAGCTTAGCTATCAGCCGGGGTCTATGCTGGTGGCACAGGAATTAGCCGGCGAGCAATGGAAAGATTCTGTTTTTTTGAGAAAGATCGAAGAAAAGTACAGTAACAACTATTACTTTATTTTAAAATTCTCGAAAAATGGAAAGGAAGCAATAAGGCAGTTGGGAGATTTCAGCCGGTACAGCGACATGGTGCAGGTTTTTTCATTTAAAATGAACCAGTTTGTCAATCTCACTACAGCAGAAAAAGATACAATAGCTCTTTCTGATTTTTTCTTTGACCAGAATTACGGCATGGGTGATGGGAACAATATTCTTTTGAGTTTTGAAAAAGAGAAGATAAAGAATAGCAATGAAATTGAAATAAACATTGCTGAATGTGGTTTGAGAACAGGGAGTTTAAGTGTCAAATTCAGGAAGGAACTACTGGACAAAGTTCCGAAACTTGATTATAGCAGTTTATCAAATTGATATAAGATATTTTTTGGCACATACCTAAATCTAAATTTTATGTTGAAAGGTAGAAGAACCCGTAAGATAGTAGCTGTTTTTCTTTGTTTGATGATGCTTACAAACATTGTTGGACCAACAGCTGCTTATGCCCTGACATCAGGACCTACTGCCCCCGAAGCCACCAGTTTTGAACCCGTAGACACTACCGATATGGTAAATCTCCAGACGGGAGATTTAACTTATAATATTCCTTTGTTGGAAGTGCCGGGCCCGGAAGGCGGCTATCCATTATCTCTTTCGTATCATGCCGGCATCCAACCCAATGAGGATGCCAGTTGGGTGGGCTTAGGGTGGACATTAAATCCGGGAGCAATTGCCAGAAATGTGAATGGATATCCGGATGACTGGAAAGAACCCACAGGGCAGAACCATGTTTATTGGGCCGGAGGACAAACAACCACATATAATGTGGGAGTAAGCGTTGGCATTGCGAATACACCAATAAATGTAAGTTTTGGTCTTTCTTTTTCAAGCGATACGTATAGAGGATTTGATATAGGAGCTTCAATTGGTGTCGGAGGCGGGATAAGGTATGGAGGATCGTCGATTGGGATTGGTGTCACGATAGGTGTACCGCCATATGGTGGTGATGCGTATGTAAATGCATATGCAGGATTAAATGTTGGTGCAAGTGTGAATGGATTAAATGCATCAGCAGGTATTGGTATCAGTACAAACTTTGAATCGTTCAATGCTGGCTTTAGTGGGGGTGTTGGTTATAGCATTCCGACCAGAGATGGCCCAATGAATTTTTCATTACTGGGCGCTTCAATTTCAACCGGAGGGGATAAGCCATCTTTTGAAGTAGGAGGTCTTTCTGCATCTGTGAGCAGTAGTTCTGAAGCTGGAATTCAAACAAAGTCCAAATCTTTTGGTATTGATATACCTACTCCATGGGGATTTAATATTTCACTCGGGTGGAGCAAGGTCAGATACTGGACAGATGAAAAAACAAATGTTTATACTCATGGAGGATTGTATTCATCAGGGTATCCAGTTGTTGATAACCGTGCTTATGACACTTATGCTCTTCTTGAGGATCCTGCGGAAAAAAATATCATTAATTATCCTGACCCCACCAAGTTACAAGGGGGGGCTTTTTTGGATTTTGATGTTTATGGGGTAAGTGGACAAGGTTTAGGTGGTAACATTCGCCCTTATCTTTTGCAAGGAGAGGTAATGGGACAAAATCGAAAAAAGTCAAATGGAGATCCTTTAACTACCTATTATTCACCCGGCCCCAATAATTATACCCCTGAGTTCAGGTTTATTGGTGATTTTTCAAATTCTTATCGACAGGTATATTATAATTATTGGCCCAGTTCGGTTCTAAGAACAGAAACACCCCCATTTGATCCCAATCCGGTATATGGTGATTTTGATGGTACATATGGCTATCCCGGGACTGGAAACAAACTTGCCGGTAGCAGGTATATTGAGATTGGCCCGGCAATAAAGCCTAGTGGGGCTATCGGTTATTACAAATACGACCGATATCAAACGGGGATGATAGAAGGTTTTTCGATTACCAATGAATCAGGAGTTACCTATCACTATGGTTTACCTGTTTACTCCTGGGATGAGGAAAGATTTCAAAAAAGGATTGATGAATCAGGAGGATTGGCTTTCAACAGGGGAACTAAGAGTACCCCTTATGCTTACACATGGTATCTCACCACTATCACCGGCCCGGACTTTGTGGACAGGGACGGGGATGAAAGTGCAGGTGCAAATGACTGGGGATATTGGTTGAATTTTGAATATGGCAAATGGTCAAACGCTTATATCTGGCGAAACCCATCAGAAGGCTATCAGCGGGATGAGGATAATGAATGGCAAAACTGTTCGATGGGAGTAAAAGAAGTGTATTATTTAAATGCAATTAAATCCAGATCTCATGTCGCCCTTTTTGAAAAGGACCTGCGCTATGATGGCAAAGGGGCTTCTTATACAATTTTTAATAAAAATAGCAGTAACGGAATCCCTACCACCTATCAGAATAGTGGGGTCTATGATATACAGTCCAGCCAGTCCATGCAATTAAGTAAGATTTATTTGCTTAATGCAGCCGATGCTTCAGTCGTAAGTGCAGGAGCAAGCGGTACATACTATTTTGAGCCTAACCGCCCTGTTCCCTGCCCACAATGTGAAGAGTCGCAAAATGTGCTTGATAGAACTGATATGGTAGCAGTTGGCAGGGCCTTGATTGAATCCAAAGCGATCCGGGTTATAGATTTTGAATACGATTACAGTCTTTGCGCCAGCACTACCAACAGCTTTGACATTTTTGGGAATACTAACTCAAAGACAGGAAAGCTTACATTAAAAAGCATGACAATGAGAGGAAAAGGCGGAATTTGCCAGCTTCCTCCAACTAATTTTGAATATGAATTATCAGGGGATCAGTTTGTAACCGCAACAGGGTCCTTATCAACATCTTCTTTTACAACAGCTAATCCTGGTTTTATTGCTGGTGATTTATTAATGACGGATGACGCCAACAAAACCTATTGCGGGGTTATTACTAAAAAGACTCCATCCGGTTCTAATTTTATATACGATCTTAAAAATTCATTATTTACAGGTACTAATAACAATATTGCAATCAGGACAACAAAGAATCCGCCTTATAACAAGGACTCATATGATATGTGGGGTATGTATAAAAGTGATTTCGATGTTTCCCTCATTTCAAGTAACCCTAATTTGAGTGGGGTAACTACGACGGTATCCGCAAACGGTACTGATTCCTGGTCATTGCGTTTTATTACGACTGCATTGGGATCGACAGCAAAAATTAATTATGAGCCGGATACTTACAGAAAAATTGCATTGAGTGATAAGCCGACTATAATAATGAAAAGTATCAGCATACAACCAGATCGAAAAACTTTACAGTTTCAAATTGAAAATTACGGATATCCTATAACAGATTTTATATCAATAGGCACTTCATATAAAGGATTATTAATGGTGCCGTATAATGAAGATGAAGAGATATATATACTTGAATCAAACACATGGGGATGGGGTGATGCCTATATTAGAAAACTTGTATTTGATTATTCACAAGTGGGTAATTTATATATTAACTCAATAAATGGAAATATTATCACAGCTACATTAGATATGGCGCTTCCTCAAGCATTTACTATTTATGTTACCCAATTCAGAAGAATTACTTACACTTATCGAAACATGATTCTTACAGGAAATATTTGGACTTTGCCTACGTCAAACAATTATGGAGGGGGGGTGAGAGTTTCATCTATTACACTTGCCGAAAATACTTATAGTTCTACAACAAAATATGACTATTTAACTCCTTCATTAGAGTCAAGCGGAGTAACTACATATCTCCCTACTGGTTTTGAGAGTTTTGATATAAGTGCTGCTGCCAGCGAGCCGGGTCCTCCGCACGGATTTGGATATATTAATTCCTACAAAGAATATAAAGCGGCACTTTGTAAAAAAATAAATTCTTTGTATAGCATTGCCAGGGAAATACCTCCTCCGGGAGTAATGTACGAGTATGTTACAGTTACTTCGAAAATTAAGAATTCAAACGAAGCAGTTGCCAGGGATATTCCCGGCAAAACAATCTATCAGTTTGAAGTATTTCGGGAAAACATGGTTGGGAGGGAAGCTGTTGCAACACAATTGGGAAACCATCAGGGAGAGAATTATACAGTAAAACATTTGGCAATTAAGAAGTTTACCGGCGCAATCGGAAATGTCAAAAAAATAATTCAATATGACAAGGACGGAAAGAAATTGACTGAAACTATCAATCATTATCTGCATGATGGATTAGAAGGCCTTTCGTTTTTAGGGTTTATGCCACAATATAAGATCAGGCTTTCACAAATCAAATACAGATACCAGGGCTATTTACAGGAAAGGGTGTCTGAAGTAAAAGAGGTGCAAAATTCTAATGAACTCAATGGTCTTAAGTCAACCATGAGTGCCCGGGAAGAATACCCGGTTATCCCTACCGGGCAAACCATTATTAACTATGTAAATGGGACAAAGATAAAAAGTGAAACACTTGGTTTTGATTTCTATAGCGGAGCCATTACAAAAACCGTAGAAACGGATGCCAATGGAAACCGTTTTATGACAGAGGTTATACCTGCTTACAGGAAATATAATTCTATGGGTTTGAAGAATACAAACCCCACCTTTAAAAATATGCTGACTCAGAAAACAGCTACTTACAGGTACAAAGTAGATGGGAATAATAATCCGTTGGGACTGGTTAGCGCTTCTGTACTAACATGGAGTAATAATGTTGACGTCCTCAGTAACGATTATTCGACAATTATCAAACAGGATAATACACAGAATGGTATTATCTGGAGACCTAAAATGGAGTATTCCTGGATGCCTGAAGGTATAACCACCGATGGCCTTACTGCCATTGGCTCGTTCACCAATTTTGACTGGATCAACCAGGATAATCCGGGTGCACAGAACCCCGGCTGGAAAAAAACTGGTGAAATTACTTTGTATAATGTTTTTTCCAAGTCTTTAGAAGCTGCCGATATGAATGGCAATTATTCGGCTGTTAAAATGGGGTATAAACATTCTAAAGTGATGATGACTGTTTCTCCGGCAAGGTATGATGAAATAGCGTATTATGGATTTGAAAACAAAGGGGCCAATGGAATTCCGGATAACAATGTTGTTGTTATCTTAGACGTTTTACCTGGAGAAACGAATAACCCGGTGAATGTTCATACAGGTTCTACCAGTGGTGCTTTTGCAAACGGTGATGAACTTTATTACAGCGTACAAACTAATAAATTACAGTCGGGCAGGGATTATATGGCGAGCATATGGATAAAAACTTCGACGGTATACCAACCGACCGGATCTGCTTTATATTACCAGTTGGATAATGGGGCCAGGATAGACGGAAGTATAACAGGCAAAGCAGGGCAATGGAATTTATTAACGTTGAAAATTCCTGCATCAGCTATTGCTTCAGGGACAGTGCTCAAGGTGGGCAGTTTGCATAATGGCCCACCCAAAGTGGGAACCTATTATGTGGATGATTACAGGTTTCACCCGTTTGACGCTTCAGTTGCAACCTATGTTTATGATAATAAATCCGGGGAATTAACTTACATTCTTGATAACAATAACATCTTTACCAAATTCATTTATGATGTTTCCGGAAGACTGGTGAAGACTTACAAAGAAGAATTGCCCGGTGGCATACGTCCTTTACAATCCTATTCTTATAATTATGGTAATAAATGCTCAACCCACAAATGGCTGAGCGAAGAATTAACCGGAAGGTTCACCCGCAATAATTGTCCGTCTGGATATGCGGGTACTGAGGTTATTTATGTAGTGCCTGCAGGTACATACTCGTCCACCATTTCCCAGGCAGATGCAGATGCACTGGCGCAAATAGATTTAAACACAAACGGGCAGAATTATGCAAATCAATATGGATTTTGCGATCTGGTTCCGGTCGTTTATTATAATGTGGTTACCAGCGGTGTTTTTATCAGAAATAATTGTCCGCCCGGACAGGTGGGATCGTCAGTTACCTATACCGTGCCTGCCGGTACATATTCATCCACAATTTCACAGGCTGATGCAGATGCACAGGCTCAGGCTGATGTAAACGCTAATGGGCAGAATTATGCTAATAATAATGGAACTTGTACTACTCCTCCCACTCCCTGCACATTTAATGTGGCATCCGGGTGGAGTTCTGCGCATCCCTCCTTATCATCGTTGTCAGGAGTGGTCACATTCAATCTTGATCTGCTGCCAACATCGCTAACATCTATATATTTAAATACGCCCATTTTAGTGGGTAATATAGGAATCTTTGATTTATCCTGTAAACCTTCTGTTATTCGTACTGTGAGTAATTTAATTGACAATACAGTTGGTATTGATAATGGACGACTATGGTCATTAACTTTTTGGCCAACCGGAGAAGTGTATCTCACATTAACCACAAGCCCTGTAAACCCGTTTGTTCTCGGCCCGCAGGATACGCCTCTCAATTTTTCAGGGACCTATAATCTATAACTGGTATGAATTTATATTTCTTAAATAAAATTCAGATAATATGAAAATCGTAATTATGGTTTGCCGTATTATGCTTCTTGTGATTATGACCGGCACATATAATATTTGCCACTCCCAATATAATGCAACGACTTCTGATTTGGATAAGAACTGGATAGTTACAAAAACTGTTGCCAGGGATGAAACAGTGAAGGGAATAGGCAAACAGTATTTTGATAATAATGGAAATACTACGCAAGGGCAATCCAAAAACATGACAACCGGCCAGGTACTGGCTTCGCAGGTCATTAATGATGCGTTAGGAAGACCGGTAGTATCGACCATGACGGCCCCCGTAAACAACGTCAATTTTGGGTATAAAACGAATTTTGTATTGAACGGGACCGGAACAAATTACAGTTATCAGAATTTTGATGATGTTAAGACCAATAACCCTGATGCGATAGGCGGGCAAAATGTGCCGGGTACCCTTGGCTGGTATTACAGTGATAACAATACCATGGAAACAAGGGTTGCCACCAGCAGTTTTCCTTATAGCAGGAGCGAATTTTACAAAGACGGCACAGGCTCTGCTAAACGTTCCGCCGGGATTGGGGATACTTACCGGATGGGGCAAGGCAGGGAAATAAGCAGTTTTATAACTCCTGTAATAAATGAACTGACTCATTATTACCAGGTGAGGAATAAATATTATAGCACCAGTGAGCTTGGCGAAATGCCCCAAAACACGATAAAGGGCGGAATACAAAGTGTAGCAAAAGATGTTAACGGGAAAGAAGTGGTAAGTATCGCAGATGCTGATGGCAAGACGCTGATGACTGCAAGACCGGGAAATGAACTAACTGTAGTAAACAATGTAACATTGGATGGGCTCAATCACCAAATAACAATGCCACTGGTTCCGACAGGCAGTGGATGTACATTGGGTGATCAGCCAGTTTATATTACCGGTTCCGGTAAGCAATTTGTTCTCACAAACCCCGGAAACGTTACAATTACTTTACAGGGGCCATTGGAAAATTATAGTGTTCCTTTTTCTTCCTGGACAGATTGGGGAACGGTTATTAAGTCGGATGAACCCTTTAGGGTATTATATAGTGATAGGCAGGGCGCACAATGTACTTATGTACCTACGGTATTGGAATCCCAGCAGATAGCGCCTGGTTTGATATCAGTATCTTATTTTAAAATTTTAGCAGATAATACAACTGTTTCAATAACCGGAAATTACACGCTGTATGATATGGCCACCGAGCAAACCACAAATCTTATTAACGGTAATAAACTCAACAGGGGCTATTATAAGCTTGTGGCCAATAGCGGAACAGTAAATTTGTCCTACTCAAATTCTTACGGGGAAATCAGTTATAATATTTATAACCAGTTAGGGCAGTTAGTTTCTACGATAGATCCGGAAGGTGTAAAACGGCTGATCCAAAACATAAATGCCTATCCCACCCGTGCCGATGTGCCATTTATCAGTACTGTTGAATATGATACCCGTGGGCGGATGATCGCCAGTACTTCCACTGAAGGAGACAGAGGTGAATTTATATATCGCAGGGATGGCAAGCTCAGGTTTTCTCAGAATGCACAGCAGCAAATTTTTGGGTGGTTTTCTTATACTAATTACGATAAATCGGCAAGGGCAATAGAGACTGGGGAATACCATCCAAACGGGGATGTGACTTTTGCGGGACTTAAAACGAATACCGCCATACTGGAAGACGTAACAGTCACGGGAGGATTACCCAATACTACAAATAAATATGACTGGGTTAAAACAAAATATGATATGGAGGATAATGGTTACGTTGGCAATGTGCCGGGAAACTATATTCAAACTTTTCTAAGAGGCGGCGTCTCAATGTTAGAAGCCCAGGAAAGTAAAACATGGTACAGTTATGATTTTGCTAACCGTTCTGCCTGGGTAATAAAATGGATCAACGGGCTGGGATATAAAACCACTGATTATGTATATGATGATGAAGGAAGGACGAGTAAGGTTATTTATCAAAAAAACACAGCAGCAGAAACCTTTGTTCATTTTTATGAATATGATGCAGATGGCCGGTTATCAAAAGTATATACCAATACGACAGATAATTCTGCTACAAAAATTTTACAGGCAAATTATAGTTATTACCTGCATGGACCGGTAAAAAGGGTGGAGACAGCTGTTAACCTGCAGGGAATGGATTACACGTATACATTAGATGGTAAACTGAAAGCGGTTAATCACAGCGATAAGACCAAAGATCCTGGCAACGATGACCCATCTACCAATGGTTTTTTGGCTGATGCATTCGGGATGACACTGGAATACTACAACAATGATTATATAAGAACAGGAACCAATATTAGCAGTATCAGTATTAATAACGCTGATGCCCCGGAACAGTTTGGGGGACAGATCAGGGGAATGACCTGGTTTAGTAATAAGCCTATTGCTTCTGGAGTAAGCAACGATCCCACCGCTTATGTTTATAAATATGATGCGCTATACCAGTTTGCCGAAGCCACCTGGGGCATGCTGTCGGGTAACAATTTTGTACCGCAGCCAGGAGTAAATAAAGAAACCATCAGCGGCTATGACCTGCATGGGAACATACAAAATCTGAGTCGCACGAATGCCGGCGGCAGTACAACTGATAATTTTTTATACAATTATATACAAAGCCCCAAGCTCACCAATATGCTTGGCAGCATTACCCAGCAAACCACTAATAATAATTATGCCACCTATCAATATGACAATTTAGGTCAACTAAAGGCGGAGCTACCCGGCCCTGCTTATGGCAGCACGGTAAGTAAATACCTGCAGTATAGTGTAAGCGGTAAAGTGCAGGCTGTATATACTAATGCTGGACAAACTGATCCGATGGTAAAATATGTATATGATGAACTGGGGAAACGGATAAAAAAACTCAGCTATAACAGCAGCGCTGTATTACTGAGTACCACCTATTATGTATATGATGGCAGCGGTTCAGTAATGAGCATTTATGAACAGCCAAATGGGGGCAGCATAGAACAAAAAGAAATACCCATATATTCAGGTGGGGAAAGGGCGGCAATATACTTTAGGCAAACAGATGCTTACAGGTATGAGTTGACAGACCACTTGGGGAATGTGCGGGCAGTCTTTGTCAAAACGGTTACAAACAGTATCAGTATGGTCGTGTTCCGGGATTATTATCCCTTTGGGATGGCAATACCGGGTCGTGAATATACAGATGCCACGGGTTACCGCTATGGTTATCAGGGCGAGTATTCGGAGAAAGACCCGGAGACGGGTTGGAATGCATTTGAACTGAGAATGTACGACTCAAGAATCGGAAGATGGATGAGTGTGGATCCAAAAGGAGAATTTTTAAGTCCTTATGTGGGGATGGGCAATGACCCGATTAAAACTACAGATCCCGATGGGGGATCAACAGATGATATTATTATCAGAGGAAAAAATGGCAAAACAGTAACTATCGTGACAACAATAATTGAAAAGATTATTGATGTACCATTTAATATACCTGAAAATAGACAAATCGTATGGTCAGATTTGCCAAAATATGCAGATCCCTCACGTTTGGCTATTGGCTACACCTACGGTCTTTCTGCAGACATAGCTATCGGGAAAGGAAATCATTATTCCGCCAATTTAACCTATGTGAAATTTTTGAATGAGGACTACGGGAAATATTGGTACGTTTATGCGGGTTATGGTAGTACAACAAGTAAGGGCTTCCAATTAAGCGGTGCAATTAATGGAGATGCAAGTTTTTTTATTGCTTATAATACTCAATCACCTCGTACACTGGATTATAATCCTAAAACATTTGAAGGTAAGACAACAGTAGGAGGGGTATCATGGAATAGGGCGGCGGGCTTAGGAGGCGGATTTACTGCATCTCATTTTTCCATGACATCCGGATGGATTGGCCTCTCCATTGGCGTTAGTCTTACACTCGGAGTGAATATGCAAAGTTTTAACAGGGGCTCTGTATTTGAAGTAACTTCACACTCAGTTTTATTAAATAATGTAAAAAAGACGGCCGATAGAGGCGGGTTTGATAAATGGACGAATAGAAACATAACCCTTGTTTCCTCTCTTTGGCAGTTCGGAAAGAGGAAATTATTCTAGACAGCAGATGTTAAATAAAAAAATGATTTGGAGAGGGCTTATTTTCCTGTTTGTGCTCGCCGCATGTGAAAGCAAGGAGCAGCGGGAATATTTTGATTCTTTGGATTTGAAGCTTTCAGGAACGATTCAATCAATTGACATGCCATATGGGTTTAATGACTTTGGAATTTTGAAAGTTTCAATAATTAGCTCTAACATAAGTTGGTATGATCCAAGAAAAAAACTTGATCATTATTATTGTATAATAAAAAACAACCTCGCCGAAATTTATCAATTTGATTTAAATAATTGTGACATTGGAGATACGATTGAAGTAAATACCCTGAACAGGCTTTTTTTAGTTCACAAAAAAAATTCCATTCTCCTGTACAAGCGTTTGGCATTATCAAATGATGAGCTATTTTTTAAATATATAAGAAAACATCATCAAGATTTTTAGGTTTAAAAGTTTGAAAAAATTTATAGCTCAGAATAATGAATATATATATGAGGAGCTATTTCATTTATAAAATTACCCTATTCTAATTATGAAGTTTTTTTTGGTTTTGGTCTTGATTTTCAATTGCCTGCTTGGTTTCAGCCAGACCTTTTTTTTAAAAACCGGGCCATTCAAAATCCAGGAATATTCGCGGCAGGAAAAACAATTGAAATCGGAGCCAGTCAGGGATTCAGTTCAGTATTATTATTCATCTGAACCTGACCTGGAACAACCCTTGATATATGCAAGAATAAATATAAATTTCCCAATAAAGCCGGTAGTTAAGTATTTTTTCTCTTTACCCGATTCACTTGTCCGACATATTAATATCAGCATTGAGGCAAATAATTCATCCGGGAATACCTTTCAAACTGGCAATTGGGATAATGGCAATGTAATTGACAGTTTTAATAAACAATACAACATTTTTAAGACTGAACTGGTGAATTTATTTGGCCCCTCATACCCGCTACAGGAATTAACGCAAAAAGAATTTCAGGGAACTATTTACTGGGAAAGATATGACCAATGGGAAAACAGCAATCTTGATTCTCAGTTATATATGATGCTTGATAAGAAAAAAAAGATTTTTAGAATCAGGGCTGAAATTAATTTTAAGCCGTTTAAAAAGTAGATATTTTTCTGCCCGCAGTCTCTCCTGTTTTCCCCGTTGGGTCACCCAAAATTTATTTTAAACAAATCAAGAAGTAGTTTTTGTTCGGGTTTTTCAATGTACAAGCGGGTATGCAGTGTTTCAGACAGATGCGTTTTGATAGAGACACTGTAAATGGTCTTGCATATATCTATAACTTTTTCTACGCTCCAGCCAGATTGCATTCTGCCTAGCTGTGTTTCCAATTCCTTATAAACTTTATAAGCGCAGAAAGCGATACAGATATGCGCTTCTATGCGTCTTCTTATTCTGTGATAGATGGGCCTCATGCGTAAATCCGTTTTTGATATTCGAAAAGCTTTTTCTATTTGCCAAAGCTCCTTGTAATTTTCTATTACTTCTTCTTTGGTTAATTGGGTGTTGGTGAGGTAGCCTTTCAAGCCGTCCCATTGGGCATCTGCTTCATATTTTTGTTTATTGATGCTTATTTTCATCTCTCCTTCCAACAGCAGGTATTTGTTATAGCCTCTGTTATTAATATTGACCTTGGTGAGTTTGCCCGATGCTATTTGTTTTTCTAATTTTTCCAGCCCTCTTTTCCTGTTTGCAGCATCTCTTACAGCTCTTGCCTGTGCATAACTGATTATAAGCCGGGTTTGCTCATCTTTTTGTAAGCAGATACTTTCACCATTGCCGGGTTTGTGCGCCAGTATCTGTTGTTGCAGGTGCCGGGTTTCATTTTTAATTCTTGCACCAATGATATATTGATAGTGGTTGGCTTGCAGTTCTGCAATATTGTCGTTGGATAAAAGCCCGGCATCGGCTACTACAACCAGTTCAGTAAGCTTGTACCTGGCTTTAAAACCATCAATAACAGGAAGCATCGTATGTCCTTCAAATTTGTTGCCTTCAAAAATTTCATACGCCAGCGGATAACCTCTCACACTCACCAGCAAGCCCAGTACGATTTGCGGATGCTGATGTTTGCCCTCTTTTGAAAAACCGGTCTTTCGTAATTCATCGCCCTGCTCTGCTTCAAAATAAAGCGTAGTAACATCATAAAACACCACACCCGGTTTGCCTTTCAATATCCTGATAGTATGCTCATAGCTGATCTGCTGTATCAACTTTCTCTGCTTACTGTGAAGCTTATCCAGGTAACGGTATATCCGTTCTACATCAATAACCTCGCTTTTATATTTATAGAGATAGTCTGTTGTTTTGAGTTTGCTTACCGGGTAAACCAGCCTCGTTAACACCAGATGCCTGAACAACTCATCTGCTATCTGATTAAAACCAATTTCATCAAAAATTTTACCTAATACCAACTCCGGACCTGCCAGTCTGAAAGATTGCAAGGCTTTAAAATGTGCATCAACAACCTGTTGCTCATCTTCAAATTGAAAAATTTGTTGTCCGCCAAACTGTTGTACATATCTTTTTGCCTGCAAATACAACTTGTTTAGCTGCACTTCATCTGCCGAACTACCTATGGTTTTAATGAGAACAGATTTGCCATTGCGTTTTTGGATAACCTGGATGCTGGTAGCCCCGCTTTTGTTTTTCTTTTTCCGGACAAACATGACCCTAAAGTAACAACGGGTCACCCAAATCAAAAAATCAACCCCTGCCAGGCAAGGGTTTCAGGCAATTTTATATACGCTTTCTAAAAACCGAGGAAAACAGGAAAAAGTAGATATTTTTCTGCCCGCAGTCTCTTGGTCCGGGCTGTGGGGAAGTGATTCCACATTGAAGAATGGATAAAGAAAAAAGAGGCGAGAAGATGAGTTGGTTCGCCAATTAGATTTGTCAGTAAAAGAGAAACGAATAAAGAGTTGCGATGCTACAAAACTTTTCCGGCTTTTTATGTAATCTCAGTTTCTTATTTTTTATTATACATGTTAATCGCTTTTAGCAATTTTCCTTTTTCAACCAGCTTTATCGCTTTTTCATTATCAGACAACATGAGTGTAAGATTCTCTTTGGTAAGAGGCAGAATTTGACCTCCGCTGCCTTTTTGTATGTGGGATATTATGGGATCATCTGTTTCAGACAGAATGCTAAAAGTGGATATCGCTCCGGATTCCACAGGGAAAAGCCAGCAACTGTCAGTCGGGCTGCCTGTAATTTTTTTCCCGTTTTCCATCCGGTATATTTCTTTTGTTTCGGCCGGGGTAATCAATTTCTTTTCCCCCTTTTCACTCCAGTTTAATGTATGCACAGAATCTTTCGTAACTATTTTTGCCTTCTTTGATATAACGCTGTCATTTCTGAGAACAATGGTAAATAAATGTTTTACACTTACTGTTTCATAATTAATATAATGAGGCATATAGACCCGTGTGTAGACTGTAATATTACCACGGGGAGTAGAAAATTTGGTGGGCACATTCATATGTTGCGCTGTTGCGGGTGTATAAGCCAGCAATAAAGCAGCTATAATCTTCGTCCCAATAAATTTTTTAATATGCATGATTCATAATTTAGTAAAATAATCAACGAATCAGAGTAAGTGTTCCTTTCTTTTCTATAATTCGCCCATCAAAAGTTATACCCCTCGCCATCCATACAAATACAGATGTGGGTTGTTCTATTCCTTGTATCCGCCCATCCCAACTGCCATTCATTGTTCTTGTGGTAAATACAACCTGGCCTGAGCGATTATAAATGGTGAAGAAGTCAATGTTTTTCATGCCAATACAAATGGGACCGATCCTGTCATTTTTACCATCATTATTGGGCGTGAATGCAGTAGGCACATACATATCAGCTTTGGCAAAAACAATGACCTTCATCGTATCATAACCAATACAGCCTGCCTGGGTAATGCCCGTTATAACATAATCCTGTTCCCGCTGCAAAGTAGTTACCGGGTTGCTGATAGTTGGATTGTTAAGTCCAGTAGCCGGAGACCAAACATAAGTTAACGCCCCGTTGGCCTGGAGTTGTACCGGTTGGCCGGCTGCCACTGTTGTGTCCCTGCCGGCTGAAATGATCACCCGCCTGATAAAAACATCTTTTGTTACCGGCCCAGACAAGCAGTTATTACTTGTGCCGGTAACCAGCTTTACTTTATAGATATTATAGTTATTGTATGTATGTAATGGATTTTGAAATGAAGAACTATTGCCATCATCAAAATCCCATAACCATGTTGTCATATTCCCAAAAACATTGGTGCTCCTGTCAGTAAATTGGATGGGTCTTCCAAAGCAGGTAGTATCAAAAATAAAATCAGCAACCGGAATACTTTCCAGTAAAACAGGTTTAGAATCAATTTGTGAGATACAACCATTGGCATTTTGAACCTGGAGTGTTGCAGTATAGATACCTGAGCCTGCGTATAAATGTGAAGGTCTTCTGTTAACACTGTCCTGAGCGCCATCGCCAAAATTCCACCACCACTTTATAAGAGGCTTATTCATGCTGTCGCTTATATTTATGAATGTAACAGGCGTGCCCTGGCAGAAAAGTTTACTGCTATCAAACTTAAACCGTGCGATAGGCTGGGGATAGATATTAACATCCCGAATAAGCCTGATAATGGTATCCTTTATACATCCTTTTGGAGAAGTGACAAACAGGCTTACCCTGAATGTATCAAGAGATGTAAAATTATGAACCGGGTTAATGTTCACGGAGCTGTTAGGATTACCCGGGGTGGAATTGGGGTCATTAAAATTCCACAGGTATTGCATCTGGTTTAAATTATAATAAGGAACAGATGATTGATTATTAAATTGTACCTGGGCAGTCGGTAAACAGGCATTATTAAAACTGAATAATGATCTTGGTGTAGGGTTTACCCGGAGTATTCTTGAACTATCAGCCCTGCAGCCTTGAGGAGTTATGAATGTATAAGTTATTACATGATTGCCTGTATCTGCTACCTGCGGACTGAAAGTTCCGGCCACTGCATTAATTATACCTGTACCGGAATAAGATCCTGTGCCGGGTAATCCCCATATTTCTGAAGCCGGAGTTATATTGAAAGGGGCAACTTCATGGCAGGTCTCATTAAGCGGGTTGAATTGTATTTGTGGAGATGCATAGAGTACAATATTCCGTGTAGTCATATCAACACAAACAGTCCCGGAATAGGAATACATAGTTATAGTGTAATTTCTTGTAGCAGGAGTGCCGAAGTAAGGATAGCGGTGATTGTAGGTTCCCCCGTTTGGAGCCTGTGATGGATTATTGTCAATAGTACTGTCTCCATCACCCCAGAAAATACGAAGTTTTGTAATGTTTCCAAAGTCCACAGTAGAAGAATCTTTAATTGATACATCAGCATTACTGCAAAGAGCCAGGGAATTAAGAACCCTGAAATCTGCACGGGGGACTGCTCCATTTACTGTAATTGTCCTGGTAATTGAATCGGAACATCCATAGGAAGACCTGGCAATCAGTTTAACATTATAATTAGCAGCGGCTGTATATTGATATTGAGGATTTGTTAAGATTGAAGTGTCTGAACCGGGAGGAATAGCATTAAAGTCTCCAAAATCCCAGAAATAACTTAATGAACTATTGTCACCTATTGTCGTGCTGTTCAAAAAATTTGCAGTTGCATCCAGCAGGCAGACAGGTGGAAGAATAAAGTTTACTACAGGTTTATCGGCAACAATAATATTTCTGTAGATGGTATCAGCCCAGCAGCCATTTGCAGTAGCGGAAGTAAACTTAATAGAATAATTGCCAAAGTTTGTATAAGCATGCACAGGATTTTGAGCAGATGAATTAGTGCCATCGCCAAAATTCCAGTACCAGGAAGTGATGGCCCCGGCAGTGGGTGTGCTGTTATCAGTAAACTGAACAGACCTGCTTCCGCAATTAGTTATATACGAAAAAGCAGCATTGGGTTTATTTTCTATAATAATAATGGCGGATGCGGTATCGGATACGCAATTACTTTCCGATATGGCAACATGCTTAACATTAAAAGGCCCGGTTAAAGCATAAGTAGTGCTGGCATTCTGGTTAGTGGATGAACTGCCATTACCAAAATCCCAATACCATGCTGTTATTGTTCCGGAGGCAATTGTAGAGTTATCTGTAAAGCTGACCGGGCTGTTAAGACATCCTGGCTGGTAACTAAAGAGTGCGATTGGTTTAGCAGTAATAGTCAGTGTTATTCTTGTTGTATCGGAAGGGCATCCTGTGCCTGCAGCATAAGCTACTAATGAAACAATGTACGGGCCGTTAACTGAATAAGTGTGTTGCGGGTTTTGTAATGTTGAGGTCTGGCCATCGCCAAATTCCCAATACCATTGATTAATTGTCCCGCTTGATATTGTGGAGCCATCTGTAAACTGAACAGGGATATCCAAACATCCTTTATCAAAAGAAAAAGCGGCAACCGGCTTGGGGCTGATTGCTATTAACTTCGATATTGTATCCTGGGTGAGGCACCCATCACTGGATGTTACGGTAAGTCTTGTCGTGTATTGACCAAAAGCCGGATAGGTATGAGAAGGATTTTGTTGAGTGGATGTTTGCCCATCCCCAAACTCCCACAGCCAGGCGATAATAAAAGCAGGAGGTGGGATAGTAGACAGGTCGTTGAAAGTTACTGTTTGATTACCACATGCTGTAGTAAAACTAAAATCAGCATCCGGGGGGATTCTGTTAAAATTGATGTTTTTCATCCGGGTTCCTGTTGCACCGCAAACAGTTGGGTTGGTAACAGTAAGTGTGACATTAAAACTATTGCCGGTCGCAGGGAAAACATGTGTTATATTTTGTCCTGTTCCGGTATTGCCATCCCCAAAATCCCAGGACCAGGTTACAGGCGGGGGAAATGTAGTGGTTCCCGAAAAAATTACTGTCCGGCAATCCGGTTGTATAGTAAAACTGAAATCTACATTTTGGTTTAAGATAGCATTGTAATAAAACACCGGCAAGCCTCTTCTGGCTAATCTTCCGGGAGACAGATTGATTGCATACGGGGAAAAAGAGCACCCAGGGCCATAAGTATTTGGTGAATTAATTGTGTGAAGGAAATTTCCCGATGTATGTGTGGCATAGATTTTATTATCGGGGCCTAATTGCAGGGCGCTGATATAATTTTGAATGGAATCTACAACTGTGTACATTGAATTTTTTATGGTTGCCGAATCATGTATATCCACTTTATACTGGTGAATGCTGCTATTTTGCCCGGAAGGTAACGGTGCACAACATTCTGAAGCAAGATATATGAGGCGGGAATCAGGTGAAAATTCTACCCCGTAAACCCTATCGAGATTCAGTGGAATAAAAATTGGGTTGTAAACCACCCCTGTTGTATTATTAAAGTCAAATATTTCCCACCCTTTCCGGAAAGTTCTGGTGGAGGCTAATTTTTTCCCATCCGGGGAAACTTTACTACAGCCTACCGCATCATCAAAAATCCCCGAAACGGTAACAGTAGGGATGCCGGCAAAAGAAACTACAGGGACCGGGTTAAGCCCTGCACAACCAAGCCTGTAAACCCTGAAGCCATTTGAGTTCCATTCTTTTGTTATAATCCATACATCAATTCCGTTTGAATGCAGGGTTGCGGTTAGTCTTTCGTTGCATTTCGCATAAAGTAAAACATTTTTGCTTGTAACATCGCCGAGTCCTCCATTCAAGGTCATATCTACAATTGAATATCTGTACCCATTGTTCAGGGAATTTTCTACAGCATCGGCAGTGAAAATATAATATATAGAAGGGCTGCCGGGTTGGGGTATTACAATTGCGGAATTAGAGGATGAACGATGCCCCATTAAGCCATCACCATTCGGCATAACCTGATGTAATCTATTATAAACCTTAACTCCATCTGAAAAGAAAAGTAATTGTCCATTATTATCTGAGATTGTTGCACAGCCTTCATCAAAATCCTGAACACCATTTAATAGCACAGTGGGGGGAGTTGTATTGAAAGTGACACCGGCCTGATAGCCAAAATACCAGTTATTCCCCTGTTGCCCATGAACATTAATGGACAATAAAAGAAACCCAATGGATAAGATTGTAAAAATTGATCTCATGAATCAATCGTTAATATAAAGGTATCACATTTCAGTCCTTTTTCCTTCCGATAATTTCAGTTTTTCCATTTGCAAAAACTGAAATTTTATCTATAGTAATTTTACGGATAACCAGACCTTCTATTTTATCATTTTCTTTTACCGTGTATTCTTTGCCCGCTATTGTCAAAAAAGCCACTTTCTTCTTCTTTTCAGGATTTGCTATCATCCCCTGGTAGCGAATTGAATTGATGTCAATCTGCGGGGGTCTTTGAACAGGATGGTTCTTCTGATAAATTTCACTTGAAAAATTTTGAGCAGTAGAAGGAATTTTATTGGTTTCGGCTGTATCTGTTTCAACTGAAGCTAAAAAAGGGTCAGGGTAGTTAGCAAACAGAATAAAGCTGTCTTTTACTGCATCATATTTAAAGGGAGCAACCCTCTTGTTAACTACCGGAAATTCATTATCCCTCTTTAATCCTTTTATAACCCGGTAAATGACAATTCCCCATATCAAAACGACACCGGCAATAAGAACATATTTTGTTGCTTTTGGTTTCATACTTCTTCCATTCAACTATTGTATTTTCAGGTTTCTTATTTCACTTTCATCAGATGAAGTACTATTATTTTTTGCTTTAACCCTCCATTGATAAGAATTAACATCCAGGTCAATTAAAAAAGTATTTTTTGCAGTGGTGGTATCAGCAATCAGCCTTACAATTGAATCGAATCTTGGTGAGACCACCTGTATCTGATACTTTGTGGCTCCGTCAAGCAATTCCCAGTAAAATGTTTGAAGCGTATCGGTAGTAATCAAATTATTTACGGGAGCCAATAGTGTTACCTTCTTCCCGGCCAGGTTTTTTTCCAGTGCAGTATCACAGCCAATAACAGGTAATACTGCGGGGAGCATCAGTAAAAAATATTTAATTAGTCTCATTTTTTGTCGGAATTAAGTTTTGAATAAATACAGTACAATTAAGAAGTGTCTCTGAATTTCCCGGGGCGCTGAAACTTTTAAAGTTCACGGAACTTATTCTTCCTACGTCAGACCGGGTTTCGAGATGGTTTAGCAGGAGAAGACAGTTAATAAATTCCCCCTGTACCGTTATACTCCTCGTAACCGTTTTTATCGAATCTGTCTGAGTAGCAGGGAAGGGTTTATATTCTTTTAATTGCAGGTTATTGGCGTTACAAAAATTACCAGCCACTGCAAGCAGGTTTTTGGCATAATCAAGGGTGTCCAGCAAAAATTTATTCAGTATTTCATCCAGCATCCTGTTTTTACTTTGCAATAAATATAATTCCGATTCGTCATTCATTGTATTTGAACTTAAAGATTTATATTGTCTGTATGTTTTATATTCTTTAATGGTTTTGGATACCGAAAACTGATAACAGGCAAGAAGCAAAATGATGGCTCCAATACCGAGGTATTTTAGTTTTTGCCGGTATGTAAGGTTCTTAAACATTTATCTGGTAATAATTTCCATATTGAATGTTCCGCTTTCATTCCTGACCATATAATTTTTTATGGAAACTTCAGTAAAATCAGGCAGCATTTTTAAGCTAGTCATAAACTGGTTAAGCTCAACAGGATCATCACATATTCCGTTTACTATAATTGTATCTTTCTTAAATAATATATTGCCGGATTCTGCGGACGGATTGTTTCTGGCAGGATAAATCTGCATAGAAGTAAGCAAAACATCCACCGGCAAAAGCCCTGCTATTCTATCAGCATAGAAACTGGTACGGCTTTGGCCCGTCCACCCGGACTGTTCCAGGAACCTCTCTTTTTGTCTGACTTCTTTTTCAAGGAGTTTAAATTTTTGATCCTGCTGTGTTGAAAAAAGGCTGGATTCAGCTATTGATTTATTTTTATTAAAATATTTATTATAGATCAAAAAATTTATGAGTAGTGTGGATAAAAAGGTAATGAGTAAAGCCCATGCTGCTGTTTTGAAAAATTTAAAGTAACGGTATTCTCTTCTGTCGTCATATAATACCTGTTTGTTAATAGAACCGGAAGTTTTTATATCATCTGCTAAAAGTCCCGTAGCAGCAGAAAAAGATAAAATATTAGCGGGTTTGATATACTGGTTGGCGACAAGATATTCTCCTGCCTGGTACTTATTATTATTAACCTGATCTTTATTCCTGAAATCAATGATTTCATTGTTATGCCCTAATTCCAGCAATAATGAATCTGATTCAATTTGTTTCAGTGCATCAGCTTTCACGAAAGGCAGAATATTGTTTATCGCACTAAACCCGAGTGAAATTGAGATGACCTTAAATCCAAGCCTTTTCAGTTCGGCAATTATTTTGTCTGCTGTTTCCTTACGCACAATGCTTATTATTTCATTATGTTGTGTGCTGAAATGTTCAAAATAAAAATCGTTTGGATTAGCATTGGGGAGAACAGATTGTACGATCCCGTTGCCTATTGATAAACTGGTCTTTTTTATCAATACCCCTTTTCCATTAACTACTACTGACACAGGTATTGCCAGATCAATTTTTTCTGTAAGCTCTGAAAGCTGACTCAGGCCATTTATCTCTTTTCCCTTTATTATTGCATTATTTTTCGTTGAAGCTGTGTCTGCATTGATGATGAATTTGTCATCCTCAAGGATAATGATTTCAATTCCTGACGCTTCATTAATTTGTAATATTTTCTGTTCAATTCTGAGCCACATAATTATTTGTAAATAATGGTAGGCTTAATAAAGACAACTGACACGGTTTTGCTGTTAACCTTTGACCTGCTGCTGAATAGCCATTTTAAAATCGGTATTCTTGATAGGAAAGGCGTACCGGATGCTTCTTCGCTTTTCTCGTTTCGCTCTATTCCCCCCAATACCACCATTTCTTCATTCTTCACCCGGATTATAGACTTAAACTTGCTGCTGGCTGATGGTGGTGGAACATTAATGGATGTGTTTCCAAGAAAATCTGAAATATCAATATCAATATTCAATGTTACTTGTTCATCGCCCGATACAAAGGGCCGGATATTAATGGAGAGGTTTGCTTCAACAGGTATGTATTGTTCTGTTACAACAGTTTGGGGATTAAGAGAGCCAAGAACATTTTGAGTTCTGACCAGATAGTACCGGGTGCTGCCGATGCTTAAATTTGCATTGTGCCCATTCAGGGTCGATAATTTTGGTGTTTGACGTAAATCTATATTACTATTACTTTCCAATGCTCTTAAAGACAAGTAGAAATTTGGCGTTACCCTCCCGATATTAAAAATATTATTTAACCCTATCATGTCAATAAACCGGTTAAGATCCCTGGCTCCAAAAGTGAAATCAATCCCGCCTAATAGTGTTCCACCCGTTTTTACGGAATCAGAAACACCCATATTAATTCCTGTTGCCACTGTTTTGCTTTTCTTTACATCCATAAGGATCACTTCAATCATCACCATTGGAACAGTTTGATCGAGAGCTTTTATAAAGGATATAATTTCCTTTATCTGTGGTTCAGAGCCGCTTAATAAAAAACTATTTAACTCTTTAAATTCTTTTACCTCTACATTTTGCATTAATTCCTGAGGGATGACCATCCGCATGGAATCAACAGAACGATATTCAAGCTTTACAAGCTGATGTGTTCTTAATCCCTCGTCTTTCCTGTCGCCAATCATATACACTCCGTTGTTCATATTGAAAGTATATTTTGTTCCTTGTAAAATGTAGGTTAGCACTCTGTCAAATTCCATATTGTATACGGTGGCGGTAGTGTTGCCAAGAATTTCAGAGTATATAAAATGACTGATTCCTCCCTGTTCTGTTATGTTCTTGATTACATCCTTGATGGGGGAGTTAATTACGTTTAGTGAAATCAATTTTTTGCCTGCATTATCCTGCACGACATTAATAGAGGCGGAAGAAGGATTAGCAGAATTGACAGGTATTTTTCGGACAGCAATATTCGAATTTGGATCGGGAGTTTGTTTTGAAACAATTTCTTCATCTTGTTTCAGGGACTGAAGGACAAGTACATTGTCGTTAGTTCTGGTTACTTTAAAATAATTTGATAATGCCAGTTTTTCGATGGCGTTTTGAACGGTCATATCCTGGATATAGCCTGTTATTTTTTTTGAAAATAATTCGGGCAATACTACCAGGTTAGTATTTGAAAGCTGTGTTATTTTCTTTGCAACACTGAGTAGTGAATCATCCTTAAGATCCATGGTGATAAGCTGCCGGTCTGAATTGTAAGTCAGGTTGAGTTCTTTTGGTTTGGGAGGGCGGTTTAATAAAGGGTCTTTATACAAAGAGACTGATATGATACTTCCTGTAAAAGTAAAGTCAAGGTTATACTGTTTCGCCATATATATGAGAACGTTTGAAACTCTTTCGCTGGAAAAATAGGTTGTAATGCGCTGATTAAGCGAAGGATCAACGTTCAGGTTGAGGTTGTGGGTAGAAGCAATTCCTTTAAGAAATTCTTGCAGCGAACCATTAGAGATTGAGGCTTCTAACTTTTGGTTCAGTCCGGGAACATTCTGGGATAAGTCTTTTAATCGCTGTTCAAGGACGGCAATGCGGTCTTGCTGCGCAAAAATAGAATGCGACTTTACAAGAAAAAATAGTAACAGGATGAATGATAAGGTTCGTTTATTCACGGGTTAAACAGTTAATTCATTAATAAAGAATATATTTCATCAACGCTGGTTTGTCCCTGTTCAAAAAGTTCAAATGCATTTTCTGAAAGCGATTTAATTCCTTTCGATTTTATGAGATCGGTTACATTGTAATTCGCTTCTTTAATATTTTCCGAAAATTCATCATCAATAGGCAATACTTCATAAACCGCTTTTCGGCCCCTGTAACCTGTATTATAACAATGTGGGCACCCCTTAGGAATAAAGTGGGCTTCAACTTTACGATAAGGCTTGAACTTGGCGGGATAAAGAGACTCATTCATAACTGTCTTCTCTTTACAATCCACACACAATAACCGGATTTGTCGTTGGGCGATAGCTGTATTGAGGGTGTTTGCCAGGATGTAAGGCGCAACCCCCATATCAATCAGTCTTGAAACAATTCCCCATGCCGAATTTGTATGAATGGTTGATAGCACAAGATGTCCCGTTAGAGCAGCTCTTATCGCCATATTTGCAGTTTCGGCATCCCTTATTTCACCAAGCATAATGATATCAGGATCTTGTCTGAGGAAAGTCCGGAGGGCCGCCGCAAAAGTTAATCCGATATTTTCCTTTAGCTGGACCTGGTTGACTCCTTCAAGAGTATATTCGATGGGGTCTTCTATTGTTAGAATGTTTCTTGTTTCCTTATTGAGAAGTTTGAGAGTGGCATAAAGAGTAGTCGTTTTGCCTGAGCCAGTAGGGCCGCTGATTAAAAGAATGCCATTGGGTTTCTTTATGCTTTCAAGGTAATTGTTCAGGTCAAAATCCGAAAAGCCAAGGGAATTAATATTAATATCAGTTGCATCATTGTTGAGCAGTCGTAATACAATTTTTTCTCCGTGAAGGGTAGGCAGCACAGACACCCGGATGTCAAATTTGTACTGGTCAAATTCAAAAAAAATCCTGCCATCCTGTGGTAATCTCTTTTCAGCAATATCCAGGTTGGCGATAATCTTTATTTTGTTTATCAGGGATGGATACTGTTTTTTTTCAAGAGAATATCGTTGTATCAGCATTCCATCAATCCGTATTCTGACCCGGCAGCCCTCCTCAAAAGTCTCAATATGAATATCGCTGCTTTTTAAAAGCCGGGCTTCTTTAATAAGATGTGTAAGAAAACCGTCTGCATCTCCATTATAGTATTCATTTTGTTGTCTTGAATCAGACTGTTCATTCGGATAGTATTTGCCAAGTAAGTTTTCAATTATGCTGCTATCAATTTGCTCAAAAATGATTTTCTTGTTTGTTAATAACTCAAGTTCGGTTTTGATTTCGTTTGTACATGATTTACCTGGGGCATAAAAACAAATACTTCCATTCAGACTATTGTAAGGGATGACTTTGTAATACCATGCTTGTTTGCCGGTAATAAGGGCGATAGATTGAGTATTTATTTTTAATTCTTCGTTCATTAGTTTGTAAAACCAGATATTATCCGGTCATCAGTTGTCAGATTGTTATTCAGTATCACATTTATGAGTATATATACAAAAAGAAATATAGCCTGGAAACCTGCCATCGGGACAGTTTCATAAAATTTTTCATTTTTAATCCTTATGGTTTTAAAAACTACATGATTAAGAAGTACAAATACAAGGCTCATGCAATAGAATAGTATGAAATTGACCGGAGAAAAAAAGAATGAACAGGCAATCAAAAAGAGGATGTCACCTGATCCGATAGATTTGTCTATTAGCTGGTTGTTTGAACCGTTCTTTAAAAAATAGACTGCTTTTAAAAGCAGAAATTGAATAAGAAGAAAAATTGTATTAATGAGTAAATTTTTAAAAAAGACATTCAATGATTCAGAATTGTAAGCCGAATACAAAATCCCTGTTATAGCGATTAAGGGGAAAAGAAACCAGGTCACTGTTCTTGTTTTAATATCCTGGTAAAAAATACACCCTCCGGTAAAAGCAAGTATTGTAAGACTTAGCCATTGCATAATCAGTCTTTAGTTGTTTCTTTCAGATTCTTGTTTTGGTTAATTTCCCAGATATTAAATATTCCGTCTCCGTCAAAATCAACGACAGCAATAGCTTTTGCTTTAAAAGTGTTGGAAGAAACTTCTGTTATTTCAATCCGATAATTAGCCTGACCACCGTCCGTACTTAACTTTTGTTGTTCAAAAGAAATATCATTAAGATCAGTTGAGTATTTTGAAGTTTCAAAGAAGTAGCTTTTTTCAAGAGTATAAACATGTTGAAGCTGGATTTTTGCTTCTGTACTTTTTGTTTTTGTAATCAGAGGCATCAGGCTGGGAAGAGCAAGTAGTACAAGAATCCCGATAATGATTAACACTACGAGCATTTCAGTAAGAGTGAAGCTCTTTATTTTTCCAGAAAAGGAATCAAATTTTTTGATTTTCATAGCTTTAACTTGAATACCACTATTAAAATAAACAAAAAAATCTTTCTTAATCCACACATTATTAGAATGTTAGTAACTATTTTTTTGTTTATTTATACGAAAAAATTTGATTCCCTTCAAGACACAAAATACTGGTTTTTAATACCTTGTGTTTACAGATATTCATCTAAAAATAATCGTTGGGTTTTTTGTACACAAAATCAAATAAGGCGGTAATAATTGAGATAAAAATGTATAAAATATCTGTTGATTCCTTTTTCAAAAAAAAATAATGACGATGTGAATTGTCAGCAGAATTTGGTGCAAGAAATTAGCAACTATTGATTATGATTTCGATACTTCATCATGAAATCAAAAGTATAGTATGAATCTTTTAGGGATTCTGACTTCCTTTTGTTAGTTCTTGATAGACAACAAATTCATTTCTGTGCTAAAATATTGGTGAAAATCTGGTGTACTATCGGAAAGATGCCAATTTCAACAACCAATACCGGCGCTAAATACTTATCATATTTCTGTGCACAAAGCCCTGAAAACCCGAATCTCAGAATGTCTCTTAAAAATATTAAGAAGGGCAGGAGTACGAATCTGGATAAGTCAAGCAAATCAACGATAAATACTTTTATCTTCACTTGATGAAAATTCCTTTTTTAGTAACATTAATCTGCTGTTACAATATATCGGCGTTTTCCCAAAACAGAGATATTCAAGAAAGACAAAATTTTATTGAACAAACACTTTCCGTTGCTGCCCAATACCCCGTCCACCAAGGGCACTTTAACAATACCCCCCGGTCCGCTATAAAGATGCCGGCAAGTCTCCTGAAGAAACCGGGTTTACTGAAACAGTTTTTAAAACAACAGCTTGTTAAAAACGAGTTTGCAGCAACGAAAGCAAATAGGAATAATGCTGGTGTAAAAGCTACTAATCTTTGTGAGGATACTTCATATAGTCGCCTGCTGGGTGTTTATAATGGTTTCCTCTATATTGAGTCAGTAACTAAAACTATGGATGGGGGGCTGCTTATTCCTGCATTCATGTTTGACAGCACCCGTTTGCCTAATCCATGGTGGAGAAGCTATGGCCTCTTAATAAAACTGGACGGAAATGGAAATGTAGCATGGCTTAAACAGTTTGAGGATCTTACGCCTGGTCCTTTTAGCAATTTTTATATTACCAGGGCTTTTGAACTTTCCAACAACGATATTATTTGTACGGGTTTGTGGAATGCAAGTTCAAGTTCTTCTGTGTATAAAACCATGATTTACCGGCTGACCGCTGCCGGTAATATTATTTGGCAAAACTGTCTGCAATCCACGATTGGTATATTCAATAGCCCGCCGGGTACTTTTACCTTTTCGGCAGAAAGTGCCGTGGAAGGGATGAACGGAGATATGATCCTTTGCGGAACCTCTAATTCCAATTTAAGTAGCGGTCATATTGAAACGGTTATCAGGTTAAACAGTCTCGGCCAGCTTGTCTGGGATGCTAATTATGGTAATCATGGAGTTGATGGCTCTTATCTCTTCGGGGCTGAAGGGGTTACCGCTTTTGTACAAAACGGGCAAATAATACTCATTGGTTTAAGTCATGGTACCAACAATCCTCAAACACCTGCAGCAGTCAACTTTCTAACACTGGATTATAATAACGGTAATTTATTGGCGAAGCGTTTTTTCAGGCCTTCTTATTCCGATCCTCTTGAGGAGTTTGAGAAAACTTTCACATATTATGCCAACAAATGTATCCGCTTATCCAATGGTCATATTTTATTTTATGGTAAATTGTTTTCTGATTTTATGAATATAACACCTGTTAAAGACCATTTTGGTGTTATAGAGTTTGATGCTTCATTCAACCTGTTAAATTCTTATACAATCAGCTCCGGCTTAACCACAAACTATTACAACAATCTGTTGCACTTCGATCCCTCCGGTAATGGCCTGGTTTCTGTTCTCGAATACCTGGCTCCTTATGAGGGAAATGTTTTTTTTGCTTCGTTCATGAACCAGCAATTTCAAAACCAGCGAAAAGCACATTATGTCAATGCGGGTATGCCGGGCAACAATGGTTTTGCTTATCTTAATGATAACAGCTATGCCTATGTTCAAACGTATTTTGAAGATCAACCCATCACAAAAAGTTATTTTGAATTCAGAAAAATGCACAACAGCGACACTTCGTCGCAATGCCTCGGCAAGGACACAATGCTGCTTGGCTTTATACCTTTGACGATCATTGAAGATCCCGGCTATTTATTTCTTGATCCCAATGAACCTAATAAAATGGTAGCACTCCCGCAAAATATCAGCCAAACAGATACTACTTCCACCAGTAGACTGAACCCCTGCCTGCAAACAAATTATTGCGATACAGTAAAGATCCACGGTAATCCTGTTATATGCGGGAGCCCACTATCAATAATATTTACAGCATTTAAGAATACAGAGTGTGGGGCTAATGTGCAATGGAGTATAGATAATAATGCGATAGACAGCTTACGTGTCTTAACTGATTCTTCAGTGAGGATTTGGTTCAAAAATATAAACTGGCAGGGAAAATTATATGCTTTTCTTCCAGCAGGAACTTGTTATGGGGCAGCGGAAGATTCGATAACTGTAAGTGTAATAAGTGCAGCGGTACTGGTAAACCTGGGACCGGATACTGTATTATGCAACCAGAACAGCTTGGTACTCCATGCAGGAAATATTTATTCTAGTTATTTATGGCAGGATGGAAGCACAGACTCTGTTTTGACAGTTGTTACCCCGGGAATATACTGGGTACATGTTATTGACGCCTGTGGTAATAGTTCCGCTGATAGCATAACGATCAGCCCATTTAATGTGTCAATTAGCATAGGCCCTGACAGAACAAAATGCAATAATGATACGTTGCAGCTTGTTGCACCTTCCGGCTTCTTAAATTATAACTGGGGGCCAGCTTATAATATCAATACGCTGACCGGTCAACAGGTGATCGTAAACCCGGCCATTGATACAATCTATTTTGTAAAAGCTGAAAAAATTCCTGGTTGCTTTGCTTATGATACGGTAAGGATAGACGTCAATCAATCTCTGCCGATAATTCTTGGTGCAGATAAAAATTTTTGCATTGGTGATAGTGCGACATTAAACGCAGGCAATGGTTTTTCGCAATATCAATGGAGCAATGGCAGTTCGGGTCAACAGATTGTTGTGTATTCAACCGGCAATTACTCCGTGATTGGTACAACTATGGAAGGATGTAAATCCTTTGATACTTTGCGAATAGTGAATGTCTGGCCAAAACCTGTGGTGACTTTGAATGATAACCCGGAACTCTGTACAGGCAATACACGAATTCTTCAGGCCGGGAACTTCTTATCTTATCTCTGGCAGGATGGGAGTACAGCTTCTTCATTTATTGCAACGAGTATCGGAACTTATTATGTAACTGTTACAGATAACAACCAATGTAAAGGAAGTGATACAGCCCGCATCATTCGTCTTCTTCCGCTTCCTGCTGGTTTTTTACCAGCTGATACGGCGATATGTAATTATGGCAGTTTGCTTATTAAGCCTGTCAGCACTTATTCAAATTATATGTGGAGTAATAATGCAGCATCATCCTCAATCCTTGTTACAGTTCCGGGTACTTATTGGTTGCAAGTAACTGATGCCAGCAATTGTGTTGGGCGGGATACCATCATTGTAAATCCCAAAGAATGTCTTAAAGGGTTTCATATTCCTACAGCTTTTACTCCTGATAACAATGGAAGAAACGATGACCTTAAGCCTTTAATCAGTGGCATTGTAAAACAATATCAGTTTACTATCTACAATCGCTGGGGGCAAATAATCTTTACAACAAAGGATCTAACTAAAGGATGGAATGGAAATTTTAAGGGCATCCAACAGGATACAAATGTATTTGCCTGGTTATGCACTTACCAATTGGAAGGTGAAGCTGTGAAGATAGAGAAAGGCACGGTGCTATTGATAAGGTGAGTTGAAAGATTATGATCATAGAATTTTTCATTATTTGCCATCAACAATATTCGCTTGGTCAGGTGAGGCGGTCAAAACGTATTTCTCCAATAGTTTTTTCAGTAATTCCCGGTGAATGAATTTGAGTTTACCAACCTTTCTTTTTTCAAAGAACATCTTTTACATCTGAAGTTAAACTAACTTGACACGAAATTATCACCTCGTCACTTTTGTATATTATAGGGGAATTCTCGGAGACATACCAATTTCAACAATCAATACCGGTGCTAAATATTTATCATATTTCTGTAAACAAAACATTGAAAATCCGCATTTCAGAATGACCCTTCAAAATATTTAGAAGGGTAGGCGTTCGAATTTGGGCCAATCCATAAAAAATGATTGTATCTTAGAGAAACCTTAAACCTATTGTTATGAGAAAATTCTTTTTTGCCCACAATTTTGTGCTGTGCTTTTTTTTATTAATTGTTACTGCTTTCTTTTCACCATTCCTTTACTCCCAAACCTATAATTTCTATTACGGGAACTTACATGCTCATTCTGATTATTCAGATGGGAACAAGGATAAGTCAAGCAGTCATGTGAATACCCCAGCTGGATCGTACGCATATGCGAAAAACAGTAAAAATTTCGATTTTTTGGGAATCTCGGAGCATAATCACTATACATCAAATAATAATCCAGGCATGCACTTGGAAGATTATAGTAAAGGATTACAACAGGCAGACGATGAAAACGATGATGGCGATTTTGTATGCTTATATGGTATGGAATATGGCGTTATCAAAGGTGGGGGACATGTTCTAATTTATGGGGTCGATAGTCTGATTGGTTGGGAAACGAATAACTACGACATTTTTAATGCCAAAAAAAATTATAAAACACTTTGGAAACTCCTTGCCGAACGACCCAATTCCTTTGCTATTCTTGCACATCCAGAAGACGATCATTTTCAAAATTTGCTTCATACAGCGTATAACCTAAATGCAGATGCGGCATTAGTCGGTGTGACCATTAAAACTGGACCTGCATTTTCCACAAAGAAGAATTATTCAGAAAAGCCTCCAGGATCTTTCTATTCATTTTTTCGTGTCATGCTATCTAAAGGATACCATGTCGGACCCAATATTGACCACGATACACACAATACAGTTTTTGGCAGAAGCCATCAATCTAGGACTGGTGTTTTGGCGGAAGAGTTGAACCGTGATAATATCATGGAAGCTTTCAGGCAGATGCGTTTTTATGCTTCCGAAGATTCTAATGCAAAAGTTGAGTTTACAATTAATGATTCCCCCATGGGGTCTATAATTCCAGGGTCATTAGCCAATATTGAAATTAAGGTGGAGGTGACTGATCATTCATCAGATAAAGTTGCTTCCATTAAAATTCTGACAGGGAAACCAGGTTCTAATCAAATTAGTACAGTTCTAAGTGGCGGCACAGCAAAAAACACTAATGTACTCCATCTTACAAAAAGTGTTAGCAATACCAGAGCATATTTCTATGTTGAGGTCATTCAAAAAGATGGTGATAAGATATATACCTCCCCGATTTGGATAAATGAATAATCCATTTAGGGTTCTGACCTTTAATAGTTAGGTTCTGAAAATCTGACCCTTGCATTAAATCGAAGATTCTCGGTGAAAACGTGGTGAACTTATTGGTTTATTCCCTTGCCTCATTGGAAGTTAAGACCTCTATATTTTCTACGTAATGAACTAATCCACAATATTTTTACACATTCAAAAGATTAAGTAAATTCATCAACAAAACTTTGTCTAATGATACAAGTTATTCTAAAGCCATTACAACATCGGGGCCAGGAATGTATCGGCCTGTATTTTGAAAACTTTCCTAAACTGAATCGAGCCATACGCGAACAGGCAGGTGCAAAGTGGAGCCTAACAGCCAAATGTTGGTACATACCATTGAGTAAGGAAAATTATAATAAGCTATTATTTGCATTGAATGGTGAGGCGGAGATAGAACAAAAGGAACTTCAAAGGTACCTGGGAGAAAAAAGGAAAAATATTTCCGGTTTAGAAACGGTGTCGCCTGCAAACCCGATAGTTCAAAAAAATACAGCCCCTATCCGCAACCAGCCTGTAAAAAAACAAATCCCGGCAATAGATCACGTTGAAATTCATGCTGTGAATGCCCACATACTTCCAGCTTTGCAACAGGTTCTAACATTAAGGTCGTATAGCCCGTCGACGGTAAGAACTTATTTAAATGAAGTGGGTGTATTTTTACGAACCATCAAGCATCATCCAGCGGATAATTTTACTTCACAAAGAATAAAGGATTACCTGGAGTATTGTGCCGAAAAACTAAAGCTTTCAGAAAACACACTTCATAGCAGGATCAATGGCCTTAAGTTTTATTACGAACAGGTGTTGAAACGGGAAAAATTATTTTGGGATATCCCCCGTCCCAAAAAGGCAATACAACTTCCCGGGGTGCTCAGCAAAGAAGAAATGATACGGTTGTTAAAAGCGATTGAAAATACAAAGCATAAAACAATGATCATGCTAGGTTATGCCTGTGGTTTACGGGTAAGTGAAATAACAGGGGTAGAAAAGAAAGACCTTGATGAAGACCGACGGCTTTTATTAATCCGCAGGGCTAAAGGCAAGAAAGACAGGATGGTGAG
This sequence comes from uncultured Chitinophaga sp., assembly GCA_964525285.1. Taxonomy (GTDB): domain Bacteria; phylum Bacteroidota; class Bacteroidia; order Chitinophagales; family Chitinophagaceae; genus JJ008. The sequence continues at coordinate 1,427 of CAZGGQ010000017.1, read as the reverse complement.
CCTGAGCCCGGTTATGCTGGTGATTTTGCGGGAATACCTGTCAAAATATAAACCCGAAAAATATTTGTTTGAGGGGCAATACAAAAAAACAGCTTATAGTAGCAGAAGCCTGCAGTCAATAATGGAAGCAGCCAAAAACAAGGCTGGCATCCTTAAAAAGGGCAGCATGCATATGCTCCGGCATAGTTTTGCTACCCATTTGCTTGAAAAAGGTACAGATGTGGTTTTTATTCAAAAAATATTAGGTCATAATGATCTAAAAACCACTCTGCGGTATCTACATGTTACTAATAAAGGCCTTGTAAGTATCTTAAGCCCGCTTGAGGACATCAAGGATTTTTTATAACAATTAGAAAAATTGTTAAGTGTATTTGCGAAACTATTTAAGAGGGCTAAAAATCTTGCATAAACTGTGTTAAGTGCTTGAAATACAGACCAACAATATTTGGAGGATAAAAAAAATCAATGTTCGTATATTCGCTAATACACTCGTTGCCTGCAAGCGTATTGCGACACCCTACAAATTCAACGATGACATACGAAATAGAAAAAAGAATTTGGACAGACTCTGACTTTGACAAAATGGGTTGGCACGACAACCACATCTATAAAATCCGTTTGACAGAAGATTTAGAAATGGACATAGATTATATCTTTAAGTGGAATCAGCCAGACCTTGAAGGATTGCCATTCACTTTTTGGGTTGCACCGGCGACATTGGTTTTTAAAAATATAGAGAACCTAAGGTTTGAGTTTGACATTGGACTTGAAAACAGTTTTGAAATTGAGGACATCGAAAGAGAAAATAATAATCAGTGGACAGTCATTACTAGACAGGGCGACATTCAATTTACTTCTGAGGGTTTTGAACAATTCATTCGTCAAAACCCTTCATTTCAGTTTGGGCAGACAATCTCATACGCAGAAAGAAATGGTTATTCGCTTGGCAGGGTTACTAATCAAGAAAACCCGAATCTTTTACGGGACGACATTATTGAAAAGCGTAAGCAAGATTTAGAACACTACGGGAACGCCAAAAAGCGACACCTTAAAAAGAAGGAGTTAGAAGAGCTTATCAAATCCCGTGACAATAATGAGATTGATACAAAGCAATATCTTTTAAAGAAAAAGGAAATCAATGAATTGCTATTCTCTTATGACTTTTTTCTTAAAGGGACACAATTTGAAAGTTGGTAGCACGACGAACGCCAGCAGGCAACATGGGGTTTTCTGCTATGCTGGCTGAAGAATATATCCTGATCGACATATCGCTATCATCTGTAGTCCGGGCTGAACGAATAAAGCCCAGCAACAGAATATATTCTCATCTTCAGTAACTTTACTCAGCGACAGTTCGGGCTTGCGGATCACAGAATACCAGCACAGCAGAAAGATTCTGTGTTAAATTCAAAGCATTTTCTTTGATT
>CAZGGQ010000016.1:0-73057 GCA_964525285.1 uncultured Chitinophaga sp. | reverse complement strand
GTAGCAAAATATCCCTTCAAGGAACATCTTTTTGATTTTGGTTTGAAAGTGGGCATTATGCTCAAAAAGTAAAACCGACACTAACTGCCCCTTTGCTTATAAATATCCTGTCTCATTCAGACAGGATATTCATTTTAAGATATGGTTTCAGTTAATTTTGGGTATGAAAAAATATTTTGTTTTACTCCTCCCTGTTTGGCTGGCAATGCCTGCCTGCAAATCAAAAAAGAAAGAGCCGGAAAAAAAATTTGTCTCCGTGTTATCGCTGATTAAAAGCCAGGTTGCACATGTGGATACTTCATTATACTCTATTGTTATGATTGTGACCACTGACAGCCTTCATAGTGACAGCACTTATATACCAAGAGAAGAATTCCGGGCAGCAGCAAAAGATTTTTTGGCCATCCCGGACCTGTCCGATAAAAAAGTGGCAAAAAGATATAAAGAGGAAACGATGTATGATAAAACGATTAACCGGGTTGTCATTACTTATACTCCTGAAAACCCGGACAAAGAAGAAATCCAAAAACAGGAATTACTGGTTACTCCCAATGCCGCAACCGGCGATAAAGTGAATAATATCATTATCAACCGGGTGATCAGCAACCGGGATAGTTTTATGCAAAAAAATATGCTGTGGCAGATGGATAAAAGCTTCCAGGTTGTTACTACCCTGCAAAAACCGGGCAAGCCGGAAACAACTACTACTAAGAAAGTAACCTGGAATGAAGACACTGATCAATGACCGTTCCGGAATTTCAACATATTGCCCCTACCATACCCGCACTGCCGGGTATCTACAAGTATTTTGATGCCCGCAACGAATTGTTGTATGTGGGCAAGGCTAAACATCTGCGTAAAAGAGTAAGCTCCTATTTTACCAAAACTTTTACCAGCTACAAGACTCATGAGCTTGTACAGCGTATTGCCAGGATTGATTTTACCATTGTTAATTCAGAACAGGATGCTTTTTTACTGGAAAATACACTGATAAAACAATTTCAGCCCCGCTTTAACATCAACCTGAAAGACGATAAAACCTACCCCTATATCGTCATCAAAAAAGAGCCCTTTCCACGGGTTTTCCTGACCAGGAAAAAACTTAATGATGGATCAGAATACCTGGGCCCTTATACCTCCGTAAAAAAAGTAAGGGAGTTGCTGGAGTTCATCCGGCAAACGATCCAGTTGCGAAGCTGCTCACTGAACCTGACAGAGAATAATATTAAAAAAGGCAAGTTTAAAGTTTGCCTGGAGTATCATTTGGGCAATTGTAAAGGACCCTGTGAAAATCTACAGTCTGCCGGAGAGTATAACGAAAGCCTTATCCTGTTAAAAAACCTGCTACGGGGAAACCTGGCTCCCGTTATCCGCCATTTTAAAAAAGAAATGAAAAACTACTCCACTTCGCTTGCATTTGAAAAAGCGGAAGCTGTAAAAAAGAGAATTGCTTTCCTGGAAAACTACCAGTCAAGGTCTGTTGTGGCAAACGCCAGGGCAGGTAATATGGATGTTTTTTCTATAATAAAAGCCCGCCTGCCGGAAGGAGAGGAAAAAGAAATTACTTATGTAAATTACCTGATGGTTCGTAACGGGGCCATTATCCAGACACAAACCAATAAAGTAGTATCACATCTCGATGAATCCATAAAAGAAATACTCAGCTTCTCTATTGCACAACTTAGAACTACTTTCAATAGCGATACAAGTGAAATTATAGTTCCCTTTACCATAGAATACCCGGAAAGCGAAATAATGATTACAGTGCCCAAAGGCGGTGACCGGAAGAAACTATTGGAGCTCTCTGAAAAAAATGTCCGTCATTTTATAGAAGAACTTGAAAATAAAGAACGGCTGCACCTGAACATAAAAAGCCCGGATAAGCTGAAACTGCTGGAACAACTGCAACGGGATCTGCAACTGCCACAACTGCCTGTTCATATTGAATGTTTCGACAACTCTAATTTCCAGGGTAGTTACCCTGTTTCTGCAATGGTTAGCTTTAAGAATGGGGAACCAAGCAAAAAAGACTACCGGCATTTTAATATCAAAACGGTAAAAGGGATTAATGATTTCGCCTCAATGAAAGAAGCCATTTACCGTCGCTATAAAAGATTGGCCGATGAAAAAGCCTCTTTCCCTCAATTGCTGATCATTGATGGCGGTAAGGGCCAGCTAAGCTCTGCAAAAGAAGCCGTAACAGAGCTTGGCCTTGGCGGGCAGATGACCCTGGTTGGTCTTGCCAAAAATGAAGAGGAGCTTTTTTTCAGTGGCGATTCTTCCTCGCTGAAACTTTCGTATAACAGCGATAGCCTGAAATTCATCCGTCGCATAAGAGATGAAGTGCATCGCTTCGGAATAGCATTCCACCGGCAGAAAAGGAGCAAGGGCGCTTTTAGCAATGAACTGGAACAAATTACGGGAATAGGAAAGACTACTGTTGAACTGTTGCTGAAAGAATTTAAGTCGGTAAAGAAAGTAAGAGAAGCACTACGCCAGGCCAAGAGTAATATGCAACTGGAAAAAATGATTGGAAAAGCAAAGGCAAAAATAGTTGCAGATTATTTCCTGAAGGGGAAGGACAGGCCTGAATAACCGGGTTCTACCATAGACCTCATTAGGGGTTGGGGGTAAAAAAATGGGGCCCGGATAGAAATCCAGCCCCGTTTTTAAAATCCAATATCCTATGAAAAACCGATACGAAAATACGACAATTATCCAATTTTCCTATAGGACTTTTACGATTTTCAAAACTTTTTTATTCGTTTGGCCTGAAAAAATTAGTTAATAAAAAAGCCCCGTAAAGGGGCTCCTGAAAATAATGTTTGAACAACAAGATCAACTTATTAATAAGACCATAGATCCTGCTCATAATTGAAGATCTTTTCCTTGATATTATCACCTTCCAATAAGGCTAATATCGGATCTTTAATATATACCCTGATATTCCTGTTTGAAGGATTATCCATCGTTGATTTAGTGATATAACTGCTGAACATGCGGCTTTCAAACAACTCTTCCCATGTCATGCGGCTTTGACCCATATTCTTTGGATTATAAACTTCATATTTAGCCAAAGTAGGTCTCAGATCAGGATAATAAACCCAGAATAAGGCCGATACACCTCTTTCTTTACTACTACTTTGCCCGGTTCCTTCCTGGAAATACTCTGTCTTTAAAGGTGCGATTCCAAGAATACGCACAAACATTCTGCTGGACTCACGGTCAAAAACCCATTCTTCTTTTATTCTTATTTTCATTACTGATTTAGGATCAAAACTGGCCCTGGTAACAACATACCCGATAATTTTGTTGATATCCTTTACATCGTACTGAGGTACTGTATCAGCTTTTCCTGCAGTAATTTGTTGAATATCGGAAGTTGTCATTGGTGTTGTAAACCTGTCATCTGCAAATGCCGTCACCTGGCCGCTATTAACTGCTTTCAACAACATACTGATAAACATCTGGCTGCCATTATCGTCTATTGCGTCATAACGAAAAGTCTGGTTCATTTTTTCACGAAGGTCAAGCTCTCTCCATACTTTTTCAGCAAACAGGGCATCATCCCAGCGCAGGTATTCATAACTTAACGGAATACGGGAAGTGAGGTTGCTTTTATCAAATGCATTGTCAATGCGCAAGGATTTCTTTACAATAGTATCCGTTAAGCCCGAAGAATCAATTTTGATTGGCAGGTTCCCATAGGGATCATACTTGGCAGCATCCGTTACATTATTAACCTGTTGTTGCCCGGTGGTATCCACGGGTTGGGTAGGATTATTGGTGTTATTGTTAGCTGGCCTTTTTCTACCAGTGCGTTGTGCCTCAGCCTGGCTTACCAGGAGCCCGGCAACAATTAAACAAATACCAAATTTTAAAAAGTTCATTTTCATATCACACTTATTTAATATAATAAATCAGTGAAGGTGCAGGCGATGTCTTTCCGTCCGGTCCTTTTACCCTGATATTATCAATCGTTACCATTTTATTGGCTTTTAACTGTGCGTTCATTGCATTTCTTACTGCTGGTGAAAAAGAAGCTCCATTATTGGGAACTGAAATAATATCACCATCATCCGTATCACAGGTAAACGTGAAACTTTGTACATCATACGACAACTCAAACGGAAAGTCTTTGATACCGGCGCCTACACCACCCTGTGCCTTAAAAGCACCTGCTGATACATTGGCACCGCTGGGCTGACCTCCCACATAAGCCTGCGCCTGCGGCACTGTACGAACCCTGAATGTCTGTTGCCCAGCTATCTTACCTTCTACATTAACGGTAATCTTACAATCATCTGAAACAGTACTTACCCTGGCAATATATTTACCATTGCCCACCCTTGTTAAACTACCACCTCCTCCAGAAATAGAGGCCTGAACCTTGTCATCACCACCACCGCTGGCTGCGATAGTAACCGGGTTATCTACCCCTATATAAAGAACATTCATTTTATCCAATCCTATGGAAGCATTGGACTGGCCAACCACATATTCAACGGGGAAAGTCTTGGTTTGAGGCTGACCATCCTGATCTGTAAACGATACGGTCACATTTATAGTATGCGCCCCCATTCCCCCGCCAGATCCTGTATAATAAGAAACTCCGTTTTCTACCTTTGTTGCGCCAGAACCACTGAAAGAAACTGTAGGAATTTTTGCTGAGCTAAAAGCACCCAGGCCTGCAGTAATTTCAATATCCTGTCCAGGCATTAAATATTTAGAATTTTGGCCGACAATTGCTTCAAATTTGTCATAACGGAGTACAACCTTACCTACCTGCTCATGACAAAAGGTAATCACTTTATTTTCTGACGTTTTTATGTCATTTTGAAATTTGCTGAGAATGGTCAAAGCTGCTACCGTTGGCACCATGTGGAAATAACTTTCTTCCCAGTTTTTCGTTCTATCTCCAGTAAGTGATTTAGGTTTTTCAATGTTAACCTGAATTAGTTTTTCGATTATTGATATAAGAGAATCCCCGCCGATTTTACTTGCCTGAGTTTTGAATTCAGTTAACCTCCTAAGTAATTCCTTGCCTTTCCCTTGTTTAACCATCAGTCTTGTTGCAATATTAAGCTCACCTTCATCATATGTTGAATCATTCTTATTATAATCAGCTCCTGCTGTTTTCAGTATTTCATCTTTTAAACTCTGAATATATTCGTAAACTGAATCGGAATAGCCATGCATTTTTATTGCAACCGGGTGCCAGATTTTAGCTTTTTTAGCTGTGCCTGAGTCAGTAAGTTTGGCCTGCAACGAAGTCATAATATCTCCTGTTGAAATTGTTACAACATCATTCGTTTTTTCCAGGCTATTGTTCACCGTCTTAAAGGCATTGAGGATCTCTGATGATACGTTCAGCGCCAGTAGGGCGGTAAGCACCAGGTACATGATATTGATCATCTTCTGCCGCGGCTCTTTAGGTAAAGACATGAAGAATTGTGGTTTTTAATTTAGAAATAGCGACTTTTTAAAATCACGGATATGAACCGTTTTACCTTTTGTTTTGTTTTAGTTGCGACCCTGCATTGCGGTAAGCATGTTTCCATAAATACCGTTGAGGCGGCCGAGGTTAGTAGCCAGGTGCCCGATCTGGTCCTGTACTTTCTTGGCATCTTCTGCGCTGTTGAGCATGGAAGCAGAGGTCTCGGAAAGTTTGCCATAGAAAGCATTCAATGCTCTCAGGTGGTTATTGCTTTCCTGTAATTCCAGCTCATAAATAGTATTCAGCGAAGAAAGATTCTTGGTAAGCACCTGTATTTGTTCATGAAATGTTTTAGCACTATCAGTAGCCTGGTTAAAAGCACCAACCGAACCAGCTGCTGTTATATATGCGTCTTTTACTTTATCCAGGTGGCCGGTAACTTCTCTTGTTTTGGCAGCAAAATCATCGGTTGCAGAAATGGTATCTGTTATCCCGGTCATGCCACCAACAGTCGTATTTAATTGTTTGAAGCCTTCACCCAAACGTTTCATGGTGTCGGGTGTAATGTCTGCTTCCATCAGCATCTTGTCCATGGAGGCAAACCCTTTTCTCGCTTTTTCGCCGGCAACCACAAATTGTTCTTCATCGTGAGATGTATCCTTAATGGCCGGATAATAGGCATATAAGACGCCATAGGTTGCAAAAATTATTGTTTCTGTGGTAAGTCCTATCCACAGCCACATGTCTGCATCGGGCTGGTGGGTAATTTTTCTGAGCGCTCCCCAGATTACAAGTGCGGCGCCGAACGATACGCCTACATCTACCCATTTGCTTACTCTGGATGGAATTTTTGCTGCCATAATCGGATTTTTTTAGTGGTTTTGAAGTATTAAAAAATAAAAAGCTGAGAAAAAATGAGAGGACAATTTTTTGTAAATGCCCTCTCAGTATTTTTTTAGATTTGGTTCAAATTATTTTCCTTTTTTCCCTTTAGTCGGTGCGGCGGGTAAATCAATTACACAGCGGAAACCGATATAAGATTTGGTTGAATCCTGGTAATCATAAGTGCTGGTACCTGTCTGAAGATAATAACCAACATCTTTCCAGCTTCCTCCGCGGATTATTTTACGCTTCATAAGCGGGGGATCATCATCATTTGCATTCCAGCGAACATCGGGGTTCATATCATGCTGGAAATTATTACGGCCTTCATAATATATGGAAGAAGTCCATTCAGCCACATTACCTGCCATGCAATACAGGCCATAGTCATTGGGCCAGTAAGAATCAGCACGAACAGTATAGAAACCACCATCTTCAGGATAATTGCCACGGCCGGGTTTAAAGTTGGCCATCAGGCATCCTTTTTTATTACGGAGGTAATAATTACCCCAGGGGAACATGGATTGGGAACGGCCGCCGCGGGCTGCATATTCCCATTGTGCTTCGGTAGGGAGGCGGAAATCTGATTCCTGTACTCTTTTTTTAGAATCCAGGTACGCATTCATATAATGGGTTCTCCATTCACAGAAAGCATTGGCCTGTTTCCAGCTAATACCCACTACCGGGTAGTTACCGAAAGCCGGGTGTGAGAAATATCTTTTGGTCATTGGTTCATTGTACGAGTAGGCAAAGTCACGGATCCAGCAAAGTGTATCAGGCGCAATAGGCACATCTTTTTTAACGATAAACTTTGAACGGGGTTTACCGGCATTTTCTCTTTTAGCTGCTTCTTTGAGGTTAAATACTTCAGAATGGTAAACAAATTTTGAGGCGTCGAGTTCTTTTTTCCCATTAATCCTGTCTTCAGGAGTAAGTACCATTGGTGTATTGGCGAGTTGTTCAATTATTTTGGGATCACCATACTTCATTGTTTTCATCTTAGACCAATCTACATGCTCTTCACCATCGGGGCCGGCTTTTACATAACCCAGGTTACGGGCAACTACAGAATCACGTACCCAAAAAACAAACTGGCGATATTCGTTGTTTGTGATTTCGGTGGCATCCATCCAGAAACCACTTATAGACACAGAACGGTTCCGGGCACTAAAAGCAAATGCCGGGTCTTCATCACTGGGTCCCATATGAAATGTACCCTGTGGAATAAAAACCATTCCGGGAGGCTTAGGCAGGCTGTATTTGTTTCCCGGAGAAATGCCATGCACCTGGCCATCATTAGGCAGGCTGCCGCCTTTGCCTTTTCCATTCTTTTTTCCCAGTATCCCGCAACTGGCAAGTAAAGACATGCAGGCAACTGCGATAACGGTGTAGTAAAGGCTTTTCATTTTCATACACTTAACTCTTAATTGGGTATTGGCAAATATAATATTTTGAGCAATTCTCTGACACAACGTTAATATTTATTTTTTTATAATCAAAGCATATTTTACGGGGTAGAAATTCTAACGGTAATTATGCCGGGTTTATTGTATTAACTTAAAATTAATTACAGCCGGGAAGCCCTGTTTATCAGGGAAATAAGATCATTTATGGAAAATACGGGATGCTGGCAGGTATAATTGCGACAGAGGTAAATAGATGGAGGATTGGTAACTGATTTGCCAGTCAATAGTGGATAACCCGGGTCAGGATGATCAGAAATCATGACAACCCGGTGTGGAATATAGCGTTCTAACAGTTCCTGCTGAAGGTTTTCGGACAAGTGCCCCAGTATTGCTATTTCGCTCGTTCCGGAGATTACCTCCTGTAGCAGGCAGGCCCAGATCCCAAATGAAGTGGGATACCGGGTAATTGCAGTTCCAAGAGATGAAAGCATGTTAAGGCTTCTTTCATTCCACCCTTTTATATCAAACAAAATAGAAAGATGAAAAAGGTTATAGGCCATTACCGAATTGCCGGAAGGAACGGCACCGTCATACAATTCTTTTTTCCGGATTATCACATCCTGTTGCCCTTTGTTGGTGTAGAAGAAAAAAGAAGTTCCCGTTTCGCTAAAATGCTCAATAACATATTCAGTAATTGACTTTGCTTTCATCAGCCATTTTTTGTCAGCCGTTATCTCCTGCAAATGAATCAGGGCCTGAATAAAAAAAGCATAATCATCTAAAAATGCGGGATATTTTGCTATATCATTTTTCCAGGTATGATATAACACATTTGGATCTTTTTCAGAAAACCTGTTTAACAGGAATTGCATATTATCAATGGCCAGTTGCCTGTAAACCTTATTCCCCGTTGCCGCAAAAGCTTTGCTGAGGGCTGTGTTCATCAGTGCATTCCACCCGAGAATAATCTTATCATCCAATAAAGGGCGGACTCTTTTATTACGCTTTTCTAATAGTAGCTTTTTCCCCTTTTCCAGTATTTTTTTTACATTCACTACAGCCATATTCTTTTCGGCTGCAAACTGCCCTATTGGTTTCCTGATCCGCAGAATATTGGTTTCTTCCCAACCTGCCTGTCCGGCAGGCAGGTTACCTTTTTTTGTTACATCATAATATTCGCAAAAAAGATCAGTGTCATATCCCAACAGTTCCTGTACTTCGTCCCGGCTCCATACATAAAATTTTCCTTCCACTCCTTCGCTATCGGCATCCAATGCTGCATAAAAGCCTATTTCAGGATGTAATAATTCTCTTTGAATGAACACAATGGTTTCTTCAATCACCTCTTTGTACCGTTCTTTCTTTGTCAGTTGATATGCCTCGCTTAAAACAGAGATCAGCAATGCATTATCATAAAGCATTTTTTCAAAATGCGGGGCCAGCCACTCCGTGTCGGTGGAATAACGGGCAAAACCGCCAGCAACCTGGTCATAGATGCCACCCTCAATCATTTTGTCGAGGGAAAGCAGGGCTTGTTGAAAGGCGGCCTCACCCTTGCCCTCTCCTGGCGGAGAGGGGAAATTGGTAGACTCTGATTGTTTGTAAATTTTTTGACAATAGCTATAGCGTAAAAGAAATTGTATCGTAAAAGTCTGTGGAAACTTGGGGGCTTTTCCAAATCCACCCCAATCCTTATCTGCCGACTTCATAATGTTCTGTGTCGTTTCTTCCAGTTTACCTGCAGAAAATATTTCTTCTTCCGCCAATTTTTTTAAACCAAAATCATTGGAATTAAGCAGGTGCTCAGTAAGATTATCAGCTTGTGCATTTATCTCCTGCCTTCTTTCCCGGAAAGCCTGTATCACGCCAAACAATGTTTCCCGCCAGGAAGGGCGGTTAAAAGCCTGTTTCGGTGGAAAGTAAGTACCGCCATAAAAAGGTTTTGCATCAGGGGTCAAAAAAACATTGAGCGGCCAGCCTCCGCTGCCGGTCATTGCCTGAACGGCATCCATGTAAATATGGTCGAGATCAGGTCGTTCTTCCCGGTCAATTTTAATATTGATGAAATTTTCATTCATGATTTTTGCCGTGTCTTCGTCTTCAAAACTTTCTCTTTCCATTACATGGCACCAATGACAGGCAGCATAACCAATACTCAGCAAAACAGGTTTGTTCTCTTCTTTTGCTTTGTTCAACGCCACATCGCTCCACGGGTACCAGTTCACAGGGTTATGTGCATGCTGTAGCAGGTAAGGGCTGGTTTCATGAATGAGATGATTGGTATGATGCATCTTAAAGATTAATAATCCCGGCGAAGTTCGCTGAAAAAGAAAAAGGACACTGCGTTTAGTGTCCTTCATTCAAGTATGCTTAAATAATTATTTTTTCTTCCGGTTTAGAACAAGGTATTGCTCCAATGCGGCCACCATACTGGGTGCCTGCGGCTGCGGAGCCTTGATTTCCAGTTTTAGTCCTGCCTCTTCCACTGCTTTGGAAGTATTGCTTCCAAAAGCACCGATCACCGTTCCGTTCTGTTTGTATTTGGGCAGGTTATCAAATAAGCTTTTTACACCGCTGGGAGTAAAAAAGCAAATGACATCGTATTCAGTTGCAGTAAGTATTTCTTTGACATCAGAACTTTGTGTACGGTACATAAAACCGAGAACGAATTCACAGCTATTGGATTTGAGCCAGTTTACTATTTCATTATCCTGTTGATTCTCCGAACACACATAAAGAAATTTTTCATTGCTTTTGTGTTTGTTGATGACTTCAAACATGCTTTTGTTGGTACCGTCAGCGCCATAAAACACTTTACGTTTCCTGTACAGGATAAATTTTTGCAGGTACAAGGCAACCGCTTCGGTAATACAGAAGTACTTGGTATCCTGCGATACACTGACTTTCATTTCCTCGCAAATACGGAAAAAATGATCAATGGCATTCCGGCTTGTAAAAATGACTCCCGTGAAATTCAGTATTTCTATTTTTTGTTTGCGGAAATCCCGGCCTGATATTCCCTCCAACCGGATAAAAGGATGAAAGTCCAGCTCTACGCTGTATTTTCTTGAAAGTTCAAAGTATGGTGACTTATCGCTTTCTGGTTTTGGTTGGGTAATCAGTATCCTCTGTATCGCTTTGGCCTGCAGATTAGCCATGTTAACCCCATTTTTAGTCATATTCTTAGGCGAAAGTTGACGGCAAAGTTAAGCAGTAATCCGGAAAAACAACAACAACCCCTTGTAAATCAGTAATAGTGGGGCAATCTCGAAGGCACAGATGTATAAAAAGAAATGAAAAGGGTTGACTTTGACCTGATTACGAACTCCTCCAAAAGTCAAAATAATCCTGTAAACCAGCAGCCCAGCCACCAGGCACCAGGAAAGTGTGAGACCAATGGTATAAACATCTCCGGAAGTAAAAGCCAGTAAAATGAGAAAAGGAAGCAGAAGAATTCCAATCATTTTGTTTATGATAAAAACGATAAAAATATACGCGTTGGCTGCTTCTTCGGAATTAAAAAGCCATCCGGAAATCTTAAGCCCGATGAACTTGATAAAGTAAATACCTGAAAGACCAAGTATACAATATAAAAACATCAGCCAGAAATTGTCAACCGGGTTAATCTTAAAGTGCTGAAGAAGAAAAGTAATATATAAACCGCCCGTGAGAACAAAAAACCCATTCAATAATATTGACGGCAGGGGGGTTTCCATCAACTGCTCGCTTATTTGTCTTTGCTTAAGTGTGGTCCGGAAAAAAAGCCGGAAGAGATCGTTGAAATATTTTGGGAAAGCCCGGCGGAGAAAGGCATATATGAGTAATAAAAAAACAAGCAAATAAAAAAGCAACTCTTTACCATTGAATTGCCTGGTATCTGACCGGATAGATATTGGCGGCGCTGAAAAGCCAAAATAGGGATGCCGTTGTAATAATTGCCAGCTAAGGGTTTGATGGAAAAATGGAGCAGACGGATTCATGATCCAGCTGCTATCTTTTCGTGGCATTTTTGTCCATAAGGACTCCTTCGGAGAAACTAAATCAATGGCGGGTAAAAGAGTTAAAGAGTCTTTGATCACTGTTGTATCCTTTCGAATCAATGAATCGCCGACGGGAACAGATGCTGAATCCAAACCATTCTGAGCAAAAGAAACTTCTGCAGAAATAAAAAAGATGAATGCAAAAAAGAATAACCGGCTCAAATAAAATGATTGTTCTGCAAAAATATTGAAGTGCTTTCCGACTCTGGCCGGTATTTTTAAAAATAGTTGACAAAGCCAATATGAATCTTCGACTGGCGCAGGTTGAATGGAGTATCATTTCTTTTACCCACTGCCCAGGCAAGGTTGAATATTCCGGCTTTTGTTTCAAAAGCAAGACCAAGCCCTGTCCCAAAATAGGTATGATTTATTTTACTATTCTGACTGCTGTTTCTTCCCCAGCCGCCATCAACCAGTACATAGAAAAAAGAATTTAGCCCCACCAGGTAATGATATTCCACTGTAGCAATTGCAAACTGTGATAAGTATTGACTCTCTTCATCAAAGCCGCGAAGCAGCTTATAACCACCTAATTGAAATAGTTCATTCCTGAATATATTGCCGCTTTGAAAAATACCGGCATTTATCGCTGTTTTTATCGTATTTCTTTGCCCACCCAATGGAAAATATTTTGCCCCATAAGCTCTAACCCGGAACTGGTAGGTTTTTAATTTCAGGGTGTCATATAATTTATCAAAATTAAAAGCCGGATCGTTGGGATCTTTCAGTTCAAGGATTTGATTGTTCTTTTTCAATTTTTTTGTTCCTACAGATATTATTATCCGGTATTCATTCCCTTTCCTTGGATTCAACCGGTAATCTGTCTTGTTGAATTCATATTCTATCCCCGCATTAAGAGAACTGATATCCGCCACATTGGGCAACCTGCGGGACTGGACTATCAATGGGCCATTAATGCCGCCCTGGCTTACAATTGTCTGAATACGTTGTAAGAAAAGTTTACCCGACTGGTTATTGTTTAACATATACTGCGCACCCAACTGGAAATTTACATTCAGAAAAGTGCTGTCCTTTCGAAACATATCAAATGAAAAGTCCAGACCAACCGGTGAATTAAAAAAATAAGGATGCTGGTAAAGTAGACTAAGACGGGGCGATTTTACCTGTATCTGCTGCCAGTTGAGACCAATCGTTTCTCCTGCTCCTAATGCATTCTTTAAAAAAATATTCGCTTCTCCTGTAAGCAATAGTTTCTTTGCTGATAATTGATCATTATTTGGCAAGAAACCAACCAGGATATTGACCTGGCTGCTTTTCTTTTGCTTCAGATAAACATTTAATACCGATCCTGTACCCAGCATCGTAAGGTTTGAAGGCTGCTCTTCTTCTATATAGGAGAGTTCTTTTAGTTTCTTATTAATGCGGAGTAATTTTTCTTTATTGTAAATACTTCCGTTGGGAATGTCAAGATACCGTTGTAAATAGCTGTTGGAAATTTTGGCATTGCCATAAATCCTTATGCTGTCAATCTTATAAAGCGGCCCTTTGTTTAATTTCAGCAATGCAGCAACTTTATTATCCTCCATCTGCAAACTGTCGAGGTAAACCCTGGCGAAAGGATAGCCGGTATTTTCCAAATGATTCAGCATCTTTTCTTCCAAAAGCTGCACCTGGGAGAAATCCATTGGCTTATTGGTAAACATTTTTTCCCGCCAGCCAATAGCATCTAATAATGAGGGTTCAACATTTTTGGCATCCAATTGGGCCCATTGATACATGTCCCCGGTAAATAATAATATCCGTGCAAACCCGGAATCGTAATACAAACTGTCAATGGAGGCAGAAACCCAGCCTTTCGACTGAAGATAGCCGGGGAGCCTGTTTATATACTCCTCGCAGGCTGCCCGGGATGTAAAGCTGGTTTGCAAACCGGCTTTAGCTACAATAGTGGCCGAATCTTTATCCACCCCACGCAGATGGATGCTGTATTTGCCTGCCTGCCGGTCAGGCAGGTTTTGTGCCGATGTATAATTACACAAGAACAAAAAAACAAGCCCCGATATTTGTAATCTTAATTTTGTCATGCAGCTTTTCACCAGGATAATCAGTATTTACAGTAAAAATATTCATTAAATTCCAAACTATTTGTCAGGCATTTATATTCATATCCCTTTTTGCAAACAAGCTTGTCACTATTGCAACTTTCATTTTGTCACTTCTTTGCATTATAAAAATGATTTGGTTGAGGCTCTTTTAAAAGAAATAACACTCCAAAAAGACTACTTGGGAACTGAACCTTTTGAAACTATTTACTTCGGTGGCGGAACTCCATCATTATTGAATATTGAAGATCTAATATTGATCATTGAAAAGATTAAAACAGTCTTTGTAGTTACTCCCGAAGCAGAAATTACCCTGGAGGCCAATCCTGATGATATAACTGAAGGAAAACTTTTTGGCTGGAAAGAAGCTGGTATCAATCGCCTCAGTATCGGCATCCAGAGTTTTTTTAACGAAGACCTGAAATGGATGAACCGGGCACACCATGCGCAACAGGCAATTGATAATTTGCAATTGGCGACAAAACAATTTAACAACATAACAATTGACCTTATATACGGGACCCCGCAGTTGACCAATGAAAAATGGAAACAAAATGTTGATAGTGTCATCTCACTGAATATTCCTCATCTCTCCTGCTATGCATTGACGGTAGAACCAAAGACCCCATTAGACAAAATGATCAGGCAGCATCAAAAAGAGAATATCAACCCGGAAAAACAATCGGAACAATTTTTATTATTGATGCAATGGATGGAAGAAGCCGGCTATGAACATTACGAAATTTCCAATTTTACCAAACCCGGCTGGCGCAGCCGGCATAATTCATCCTACTGGCAGGGAAAAAATTACCTCGGTATTGGTCCGTCGGCGCATTCTTTTAATGGCCACAGCCGTCAATGGAATGTTTCCAACAACAATATTTATATCGAATCAATTAACCGGGGAATTGTTCCATTTGAAAAAGAAGTATTGACTGCTATTCAAAAATTGAATGAGTACATTATGACCTCTTTGCGAACAATGGAAGGATTGAAATTTGAACGGTTTGATGAAGCAGCTGCATATAAACTCAGGGCTGCAAGCAGGAAATTCATTGATTCAGGATTGGCAAAACCGGAAAACAACTCTCTCATTCTTACCCGGCAGGGAAAGTTAATGGCCGATGGAATTGCTGCTGAATTATTCTTCTGACTTTATTACCCGATCCAGGCAATGAGGATATTGAGCACACATCCGATTGCTACCAGCGATGTAAGAATAAAACTAAACCATTTGATGGGATGGGGTTTGGTACTGCCTTCTTTTTTGCCCTCCTGCCATTTATTAAACTCAATAACATTCAGGACTATTGAAACGATAGCTGCTGAAAAAAACAGGACCTGGAAAAACTTTATCATGAGGCGTG
Organism: uncultured Chitinophaga sp.; assembly: GCA_964525285.1. Taxonomy (GTDB): domain Bacteria; phylum Bacteroidota; class Bacteroidia; order Chitinophagales; family Chitinophagaceae; genus JJ008. The sequence goes on along the minus strand of CAZGGQ010000016.1, from coordinate 57,862 downwards.
AATTTATTACCTGTGAAGTTAAAGTTTTTGATGAAAATGTTTCCAGTAATCATACAATTGTTTTCCGGCCAGGCAAAGCACCATTATTAAAATGGCAGCAGGGGCAAATCCATGGTACGAAAGTGGCATAGGGTTGATTTAAAATTCCAAAAATCAAATAACAAATTCCATCCTTCACCGGGCTCCCCGATAAATTCGGGGCGGGCAGGATGACAACCTTCAGACCAGCACCTGTTCTATGCGTTTAAACCCTTCTGTTGGTTTAACATTTTCCCATAGTATTTTATATACCGTTTCAGCTATCGGTACCGTGGCTTCTATTTCTCTGTTGATTACGTAAATACACCTGGCCGCATTGTATCCTTCGGCAACCATATTCATTTCCAGCTGTGCTGATTTAACAGAATAGCCTTTCCCGATCATAGCTCCAAAGGTCCGGTTACGGCTGAATAAAGAATAGCAGGTTACCAGCAGATCACCCAGGTATACTGAAGCCGCATAATTGGGAGTTTTACGATGTGTAACCGGGTCCTCCCCTTCATGTTCCCCTACGGTTATATGCTTAACGCCAAATTTTTTAAGGAATCCCGCCATTTCATCGGCTGCATTGGCAATGTAAACGCTTAAAAAATTATCCCCGTAATTAAGGCCATGAGCAATGCCCGCCCCGAGGGCATATATGTTTTTTAAAACTGCCGCATACTGTACACCCAATATATCATGGTTGACTATTGTGTTGATATAATTGGTTGTAAAATGAGAGGCGATTTCAGCGGCCGTTGTAATATCTGTTCCTGAAAAAGTAAGATAAGATAGTTTTTCTGCTGCTACCTCTTCGGCATGACAAGGGCCCAACACAGCAAAATAGTTTTCCAGTGAGATATTAAACTGCTGCAGCAGATAATAATTCAATAAAATATTTTTACCCGGTAATAATCCTTTAATGGCAGAAACAATTTTTTTGTCCTCCCACTGCTTTGCCTTCAGCGTTGAAAGGCTTTCTTCTGCAAAAGCTGAAGGAACAGCAATGATCAGGATATCAGATCTTTTGACCACTTCTGCCACATCAGTTGTCAGGGAAAGAAAGGAGCTGTCAAACTTTGCAGTGCTTAAATAATTGGGATTATAACCGTGATTTTGAATATGCTCAATGATAGCGGCGCTTCGTATCCACCAATTGATGGAATGTTTCCTGTCTGTCAGGATCTTTGCCAGCGCTGTTGCCCAACTGCCGCCGCCGATGATACCGAAACGCATTTTTAAATTTGGTTAATTGTATTATAAGGCCGTTAGCTATTAGCTGTTAGCCGTACCATCAAAGATAAAAATCATATAACATCTTGAAAAGCTAACAGCTAATGGCTTTAAGCTAATAGCTTCTCTCTCTCACTTCTCAAACAACTTATCTTTCGGCACCACTTTTACTTTCATCCCGTCTTTCAGTGTTTTGCTGATAGCGGAATAAGGATCGGTAACCACTTCATCGCCTGCATTTATTCCGCTGATGATCTCTATGTAATTGATATCCTGTATACCTGACGTCACTACCATTTTTTTTACTTTGCCGTCTTTCTGTAATATAAAGACCACTTCCTCCAGTTCATCATCGGATGAAACTCTTGATTCATCAATCACATCATCCTTGTCTTTATTTTCTTCTTCCTCTTTCTTTCTGTCCGCCATACTTTTGTCGCTTCCTTTCACTCTTGCATTGACTGCTCCGATGGGAACAGCCAATACATTATCCACTCTCCTTGTTTTAATATCCGCGCTGGCATTCATACCGGGGCGAAAGGGAAAAGTTCTATCGGCAAGGTCTTTATACGATTCTTTATCCAACCTGATCCTTACTTCATAATTTGTTACGTCATTAGAGGTCAGGGAAGCAACTGAAGTTTTGGTACTGCTGGCAATTTTTGTAACCACTCCTTTAAACTTGCGGTTATTATAGGCATCCACCTCCACATCGGCAGAATCGCCGATATTTATTTTTACAATATCATTTTCCCCCACATCCACCCGCACTTCCAGGATGGACATATCTGCTACAGTCATCATTTCTGTTCCTATATTAAAACTATTGCCGGCCACTCTTTCACCTTTTTTTATTTTTAGCGAAGAGATCACGCCATCCATCGGTGCTGTTAATGTAGTTCGGCCAAGATCTTTGTTGGCCCTGCTTAAACCCACCTGTGTGCTTTGCACATTTGCCTGGAGGCTTTTGATATTTTGCTGTGCTGCATTATAATTAGCCTGTGCCGAACGAAGTGTTGTTTCATATTGTTCCAGCTCGGCTTTTGAAATTACTTTATCAGCAAACAATTTTTTATTCCGGTCATAGGTTTGCTGGGCCTGGTCCAGGGTTGCTTTCAGGGATTCCAGCGCTGCTTTACTGTTATCAACAGTTGCCGACGACTGGTTTACTCTCGAAGCTGCTTCATCTCTTTGCAATGAATAAATATCTGCATAAATGCGGGCCAGCACTTTTCCTTTTTTAACACTGTCACCTTCTTCTACATTTAACTCGGTCACTTCACCGGAAATATCCGGGCTTATTTTTACCTCTATTTCCGGATAGATCTTTCCGCTGGCATTTACTGATTCAATGATCGTCCGTTTTTCTGCTTTTGCAGTCGCCACTTTTTCGGTTTTCTTTCCGCCGCCCAATGCTTTGGATATTATAAATAATCCCAGCAAAGCGCCAAGAATAATTAATGTCCATTTTAATTTTTTGTTCATCGGAAAAATTTTTAAACATTTCGCTCCTACTGAGCTTTGAAACCTTTAATTACATCTCTCTATTAACATTTTGCCCCTACGGGGCTGAAACAACTATCATCTTATATCTGAAATCTATAATTTGAGCCCCTGCCCTTTGTAAAATTCCAGCAATTTCATTTTAAAAACGAAGTCATACTGCGAATACAAAAGCTGGCTTTTAGCTTGCTGCAGGCTGGTTTGAGTTGTGATCAAATCATATGTTGACAATAAGCCTAAGTCATATCTTTTAATGGCAAAATCATAAGCTTTCTGAGACGCATCCACCGTTTTCTTATTGGCATTGAACTTCTGTACGGCCGCCACAGCATCGTTATAGGCCGTATAAATATCCTGCTTCAGCGTAAAGCTGTTTTGCTCCTTTGTTAATTCAACCTGCTTTACACTGAGTTTTGATCGTTGCCATGCTGTTCGTAATGTGCCCCCGTTCAGGATCGGCACACTTACACTCAACCCGATTGACTGGCTGAAGTTCTGATTCAGCTGGGCAAAGTAATTTATTTTCCCAAATGTATACGAATCAAAAGGAGTTAAAGGATAGACCTGGTAAGGAGTGCCTCCAACTGTTACTGTTCCGAATGGAGCAGTTACCTGGGTTTTCGATTTAATTTCTTCCGATTTATTATTAAACCTGCTGCCGAGACTTCCAAATAAAGAAATGGTTGGATACATGGAACCTCTTGCCACTTCCACTGATTTCAATGCTGCTTTCAGGTTGAACTCATCCACTTTTTGTTGCGGCATATTGGATATGGCAAGATTGTAAACAGCTTCCGGCTGCAGGTCAGCAAGATTTTCAATGGGAATTCCCGCAACCGCTGGAGTAACTATCTCAAATGGCAGGCCTGCATCAACATTCAAAAGAGCTTTCATCTGCAGCATTGATTGTTGTGCTGCAGTTTCTGCACTGATAAGACTGGAACTATCTGCCGCCAGTAACGATTCAAGATTTGCTGCATTCAATTCGGGGAGATTGCCCGCATCCACCTGCTTACGGGTACTTTCCAACTGGGCTTTGGTCTGAATGACTTTTGACGAAGCAAGGGTAACCTGTTCTTTTGCCAATAATATTTGCAGATAAGCAACAGCGACATTTAATGCTACATCGTTTTTTGCTTTTTCTACACCGGCCTGCGTGGCTTTCAGGTTCAGGTCTTTTACAGCGATATTATTCTTTTTGGTAAACCAGTTAAAAAGATCAACACTGGCCTGCAAAGAGTAATTATTGAACAAATAGCCTGTTGTAATAAGGCTGAAAGATGTGGGGTCCTGGTTGCGGCCTGCACTATAACCAAGATTGCTGCTTAAATTGGCATTGGGATATTGCGACAATTTACTTTGTTGAAAATCCAGTTCAGCAAAACGAATTTGCAGGTCGGCCTGTTTTACTGAAATATTATGCTCCAGTGCATATTCAACGCATTTTCTCAGATCCCATTTTTCAACTGTTTTTACCGGTCCGGACTGTGCAATACAGGAATGAAAAAGCAGCAATGCAACAGCCAGTTTTATACAGCGGCTCATCATGTGGCAAAAATAACTGAAATGAGTTGCCGGACTCCTGATTTTTGATAAATGGGGGTTAAATTCTTATCCCATTTTTGCAAGGGCCTGAGCAAGGTCATCAATTAAATATTGCGAATCTTCCAGCCCCACATACATCCGGACATAGCGATGCTCTTTATTAGCCGGATCAAAATCTTTGAGTTCAATACCGGCACATTTGGGTATCACCAGGCTTTCATGCCCGCCCCAGCTAACGGCCATCATAATATGCTGCAGTGACTCGCAGAATTTCACAATTGACTCCATTTTATTTGACTTCATCACAAAAGTGAATAAGCCGCAGGCGCCTTTCATTTGTTGCTTTGCTAATTCGTACTGCGTAAAGCTTTCATCAAAAGGGAAAAGAATGGATTCAACTTTTGGATGCTGCTTCATAAAAGCTACAACTTCGGCGGTTGATCTGCTGATTCGTTCGATCCGGGCCGGTAATGTTCTTAATCCCCGGATCAGCAGCCAGGCATTGAACGGTTGTATTCCGCTGCCGATATTCAGGTATTCACTGTTAAATATTTTTTTCATCATGGCATGGCTTCCACATAAAACACCGCCGAGTGTATCGCTGTGCCCGCCGATATATTTGGTCGCCGTCTGCATAGTTATATCAATCCCCATTTCAATTGGCTTTTGATACAGGGGGGTGCAATAACTGTTATCAATTAATGTAGTGATACCTTTTGACCTGGCAAAGGACGTAGCTTCCCTGATCGGTTGCAAGGCAAAGTCCCAGCTATTGGGAGATTCAAGATAGTAGAATGTGGTATTGGATTTTGTTGCTTTTTCCCAGTTCTCAATTTTTGTTCCGTCAATATATGTAGTGGTAATTCCAAACCGTGGTAGTATCACATCAAACATCCTTTGCACCCATGTATAAGGTTTGGCAACCGAAACAATATGGTCTCCTGATTTTATATTGGCAAAAATGCCGGCGAAGATGGCGGCTGCGCCATTATTAAATACCAGGCAATCTTCTGCGCCATCCAGTGCTGCTAATTTTTGGCGGAGAATATCAACGGTCGGGTTCAGGCCGCGACTATAGAGATAACCTCCCATCTCATCTTCAAACGCCTGGTGGAGGTCGGCAACTTTCTTAAAAACAAAATTGCTGGTCTGCATGATGGGTGGGGCAACAGCATTGAAATAATGTTCCCGGTCTTCGCCCAGTTCGTTGATGATTTGAGAGATGTCCATTAATTAAATTTTGCTTTTCCTGATTTCCCGGATAATAAAATACAATACTATAAAGCCTGCCAATACACTGATGCCTGTTAAAGCCAGTCGTGGTTCTTTTACTGCTATCATCGTTCCCACAAATGTATAAGCAATAATAAATAATAGCGGAAGCAACGGATATAATTTCATAGAATAAATACCCGTTCCATCCAGGTGCCGGGTTTTTTTTCTCAGAATAAAAATAGTTGCTGCAGAGGTAGCCATACCAATAGAATCCAGGAAAATAGTAAAACTCAGAATTTTCTCAAACTTATCAGCAAAGAATAAAACAATGACACAAATCGCTGTAAAGACTGTAAGACTTACGGTAAGCACATCTCTCTTTTCATCTTTCTTTTGAAATATTTTTGGTAATATCCCATCGGTGCTCATGGCATACATCACTCTCGGATTGCTCAGCAGCAATACATTTACATAAGCCAGCACGGCCAGAAACAGTAATACAGACGATGCATATTTTCCTGCTGTGCCAAACATTTTTTCAGCCACCACTGAAGCAATACCACTTGTTTCCTTTAAGTTATTAAAACCAATTACTTTCACATAAGCATAACTCACCAGCAGGTATAACACGATGATAACCGCAATTCCGATAAAAATTCCTTTGGGAATTGTCTTTTGGGGATTAACTACCTCTTCGCCAAAATTGATTGTTTGCTGATAACCACCATACGTAAAAGAAGTGGCTTTTAATGTTACACCAAATGAAAGTAATAACGCCGCAGTGGATATTTTATTTTCATCAATCAGTACCGGCGCTGTGCTGTGAATAGCCGGAAAAAATAAAGCTGCAATAATTACCAGCAACATCCCGATTTTAATAATCATCAGCACATTTTGGGTTTGAGAGCTCATCCGCAAGCCCACCAGGTTTACTCCATAAAAAAGGATAATGGCACCCATGGCCACAAAAGGTTTCCATTGTTCAGCACTTGCCACATCCACCAGCAAAGGGGTGATATACTCACTTCCAATTAATGCCACCCCTGATAAAGAGGCAGCATTAGATATAAGAATAATAGCATTAATACCAAATGCCAGCGATGGGTGATAGGCATAAGAGAATATTTTATAATAGCCGCCGGTAACAGGATAACGGCTGCCAATTTCGGCATAGGTTAATGCACCACAGATGGCCACAAGGCCGGCAACTATCCAGGCTGAAAAAAATATGGCGGGTGTGGCTGCTGCTTCTGCTGCATCCTTTGATGTCCGGAATATACCGGTACCGATTACCAACCCGATTACAATCATGGTGAGAGAAAACAAACCCAGTTTATTCTTTGCTGTCATGGCTTGAAGATACAAAGAAAAGATTCTAACTTTATAACCATCGCTTTCCTGTTTCTATGAAAAAAAACTTCATCTTTTCCTTTTTGCTATTCTTATCTGCTTCCTGCTTTTCGCAGGAAGAAACTGATACATCAAAAATATTGGATGAAGTAACGGTAAGGGCTTTTGAACAAAACCGCAAACTGCGATCAACAGTCACATCTGTAAAGATCATCGAATTCAATAATGGTGACCGCACTAATAAAATCTCGTTGGTCAATGGATTTAATACCATTGCCGGAGTGAGAATGGAAGAACGTTCACCCGGCAGTTACCGCATTAATATCAGGGGGAGCTCTTTGCGATCCCCTTTTGGTGTCCGCAATGTAAAAGTGTACTGGAACGATATTCCTATTACTGACCCGGGGGGTAATACTTACTTCAACCAGTTTGCCTGGAATAATTTTTCTTACATTGAAATATTTAAAGGCCCCGCAGGCAGCATGTATGGCGCCGGGACAGGAGGTTTGATATTGTTACACAACTTTGACCGCTGGCAGCCTGGTGCAGGTCTTGAATACATCACAGGCAGTTATGGTCTTCAGAATATTTTTACATCAGCAAAGTTTGGCATCAAAGCCCGCCTGAATGACATAGTCGGGCAGGAAAACCGAAATCAATTCACCTATGCTCATAACCAAACTGATGGCTATCGTGTTCAAACGAAAATGAGAAGAGATAATTTCTCCTGGCAATCTCAATTAAAACTTTCAGATAAACAACAGCTAACTGCTTCCGTATTGTTCACAGATATGTATTATCAAACGCCCGGTGCATTAACCCTTGCGGAATTTACAGCTGATCCCAAAGCTGCGAGGCCGGCCGGCGGCGGATTTCCTTCCGCAGTTAATGCACATGCTGCTATTTACCAAAAGAATATCACGGGTGGTTTTACAAATACTTACAACATCAACTCCTCTTTTAAGAATTCCACTACTTTATATGGAGCATTTTCTCAGATAAAGAATCCAGCCATCCGTAATTATGAAAGAAGAAATGAACCCTCTTTTGGCGGTCGTAGTTTTTTTACTTTCAGCAAGAAAACTGAGATAGATTATACAGGGCAAAAGATAAACAGTTTTCAATTTGTCGCAGGCAGCGAATTTCAAAAAGGATTCTTCAATACCCAGGTATTCAAAAATAAGAATGGCAATCCCGATACCCTGCAGACCAATGATGATATAGATTATACCGCTTACCATTTCTTTTTGCAGGGAGATATGACCATAAGAGAAAAATGGTTTATCAATGCCGGCCTCAGTCTTAATAAAACAAAGGTTGATCTTACACGGCTCAACAAATACCCGGTAATAACGCAAAGCCGGAGTTACCGGAATGAACTGGCGCCTGGAATTTCCGTAAAGAACAACCTTACTGAAGATCTGTCGCTGAAAGCAACTGTTTCCAGGGGTTTTTCTCCACCCACTGTTGCTGAACTACTTCCATCAACAGGAGTTATCAGCACTGACCTTGAAGCTGAATATGGATGGAACTATGAATTGACAGCAGGTTATGACCTGTTCAAAAGAAAGTTAAGGCTGGAAGCAACAGGGTTCTATTTTAAATTGAATAAAGCATTAGTGCAACGTCGTGATATTTCCGGAGCAGATTTTTTTGTGAATGCCGGTGATGTACAGGAAAAAGGGTTGGAGATAACGGCAGATTATTATGGCAGTTCCGCAATGGGGTTTATTGATAATTACAGGATCAACGCTGCATATACCTATAATTATTTCCGCTATGGGGTTTTTATAAAGGGCGCGGATGATTTTTCGGGCAAAACCGTTCCTTCTGTTCCGGCCAATACTTTTTCGGTGCTGGCAGATATTCAGTTCAGTCACGGTTTGTATTCAAATGCTACTTACTATGTTGCATCAAAGATATTTTTGAATGATGCTAATACAGCTGTGGCTAATGCTTACCACCTGTTGGGCTGGCGGCTGGGTTGGAAAAAAACATTCAACAAAAAATACAAACTTAACTTTTATACCGGTGCAGACAACCTGCTGGATGAGAATTATAGTCTTGGCAATGATATCAATGCAGCAGCCAATCGTTTTTACAATGCGGCCCCGCGGAGAAATTATTACGTTGGATTATCTTTTCAATGGATCAGGCCTCCGAAAAAATAATTCCATTCATTTGTTGAAAACTCTTCTTCCGGAAAACTTTTCCCTCCCTACATTTGCAATGATTTGGTCCCCAACTTGTGGGGGTTAAAAGGGAAGTCAGTCAAAATCTGACGCTATCCCCGTAGCTGTAAGACCAGCAAGTAGGGAATGGCAAGTAGGAAATGGGGCTGCCCCACTCACCACTGGCTATACCCCACTGGCAAAAGTTGAAACTGCATACCACTGTTGATTAAACCAACGGGAAGGTGTTCAACAACAGGTTAAGCCAGAAGACCTGCCTGATCAACGCAAATTTAATTCAGCTTTCGGGTGAAAGGCTTGAAGATTTAAGAATGAAGGGCATTCTTTTATTTTCTCTTTACACGGAAGCAGTCACACAAAAAATTTTCTAAAATGAAAAAACATTTTTTTGTGCTGGCTGCGGTCATTATCAGCAGTCAGCTAAAGGCACAACTTGCCCCGATACTTCGGGAAGACACAACAGGTCTTTCATTGGACGAGGTAATTCTTTCCGCCAGCAAGTATCCCAAAAAGCAAAGTGAAACAGGAAAAGTGATCACGGTTATCAACCGGCAACAATTGGAACGAAGTGCTGGCAGGACATTAAGCGAATTGCTTAATACAGTGGTGGGCACTACCGTCATTGGTTCTTCCAATGCCCTCGGTACTAATCAAACAGTCAGCATCCGTGGTTCTTCATCAGGCAATGTATTGATCCTTGTTGATGGTATTCCTGTAAATGATCCGTCTGTTATCACTAACTATTTTGATCTGAATTTCTTAAGCATTGAGCAGGTAGAAAGGGTTGAGATCCTGAAAGGTGGTCAGTCCACTCTTTATGGCTCAGATGCAGTAGCTGCTGTAGTCAATATCATCCTGAAAAAAGGGGGAAAGAATAAATTCAATGTGAATGGAAATTTTACTGCAGGTAGTTATCATACTTTAAAACAATCAGTTGGTTTTGGCAAACAGCAAAGCAAAATTGATTATGCTGTGAATTATACACATACCGGTTCAGATGGATTTTCTGCAGCCTATGATAAAAACAAAACCGGCCAATTTGATAAAGATGGTTTTGATGAACACTCCGTGAACGGAAGATTTGGTTTCAGCGCTGGTAAAAAAATTAAAGCGATCCTGTCCGGCACATATAGTTATTATAAAACAGATCTGGACGCTTCAGCATTCACGGACGAGAAAGATTATTCTGTTAAAAACAATAATAAGCAGGCCGGCGCCGGAATTGTATATACCCATAACAAAGGGGCTATCCATCTTAATTATAATTATAACGGGGCTGAAAGAAATTACCTGGATGACTCTTTATATAAAAGCAGCCCTTATGTTACTTATTCAAAGAGTAATTATACTGGACGAACCCATTTTGCCGAATTGTATGGAAACTGGAAGTTAAATAATTGGGAATTATTGGCAGGTATTGACTACCGTCTTAATAATACCGACCAGGATTATTTCTCCACCGGGCCATTTGGTCCATATGCGCCACCTGTACTGGATGCTGAAATGAACCAGCTCAGCCCTTATGCTTCCGTGGTTTACAAAAAGGAAACCGGGTTTAATGTTGAACTGGGTGGCCGTTGGAACAAGCATTCGGAATATGGAAGCAATTTTACTTTCACTTTCAACCCCTTCTATCTCGTCAGCAAAAAAGCAAAGATCTTTGGCAATCTCTATTCTGCTTTTAAAACACCCACATTGTATCAATTGTTCGACCCTTCAGCAGGCAATGCCAGCCTTACCCCTGAAAAAGGGATCATCGGCGAAGCAGGAGCAGAAATTTTTTCCAGTAGATCATTCAGGGCAAGAGTGGTTGGATTTTACCGTAATACAAAAGATGCGATCATCTATACATTCAATCCGTCCAGCTTTGCAAGCAAATACCTGAATGCGGGCAGGCAAACAAACTATGGCGCTGAGCTGGAAGCAAATTATTCGGCAGGCAAAGTAAATGTTATTGCAAACTATGGCTATACCAATGGCAAAACAACAGCCGCCTATGATGGCACGGGCAACCCGATCGGTAAAGACACTACTTATTATAACCTCTACCACATTCCCAAACATACGATCAATGCAACCGTCGGGGTACAGGCAACAAGATCCATTTTTTACAGTATTGCTCTTCATTCCGTGAGCAAAAGAGAAGAATTTATCTACGGTTCAGCTCCTGAGATATTGAAGGCTTATTTCACTATTGACTTGTATGGTGAATACAAATTTGACAAGAAAATAAAAATATTTCTTGACCTGAAAAATTTTACCGGCAAGCAGTATTTTGACATACTGGGATATAATTCGAGGAAATTCAATTTCAGCACCGGCGTAAGTTTTCAATTATAAGCCTGGCTGGTAGTGTGACAGTTTGAATTTTCCCGCTGATAACGCAGATATATTCGCAGATAAACACTGATTACTGCTGCTAAATCTGCGTGCTGATCAGCGAATATCAGCGGGAAAGAGTTTTGTTTTTTCAAAATGAGATACTGCGACCGGGTCTATGTATAAACAGGAAACAAAATATATTTGCAAAAATCAACGGGTATGCAATTTAATATACAGGAGTTCCTTACGCTGACTTTCACCCTTTTTGCAGTGATAGACGTTGTAGGCGCAGTGCCCATGCTGATCTCACTTAAGGAAAAGATGGGAGGTATCAATGCCTGGAAAGTTACCCTCATCTCGGGTGCATTAATGGTATTATTTTTCTTTATAGGAAAACCATTTTTGAATTTACTGGGTGTAGATATAAAATCATTTGCCGTAGCAGGTTCCATAGTGATCTTTATTTTAGGGTTGGAAATGGTACTGGGAATAGAGTTTTTCAAATCAGAAAAAGGCGCTGCATCCGGAACGGTTGTACCTATTGCCTTTCCTTTAATTGCAGGGAGCGGTACTTTAACCACTATTATGTCGTTAAAAGCCACTTTTGAGAGAGCTGACAAAAATGAATACATGATACTTGTTGCCATACTTGTAAACCTTGTGGTCATTTACCTGGTATTACGATCATTAAACCTGATTGAAAAGGTTTTGGGTAAAGCCGGTTTAATGGCTGTACGAAAATTTTTTGGCGTAGTTTTGCTGGCTATTGCCGTGAAGGTGTTTGCTACTAATGCAAGTGGATTGATCAAATAATGTGGAAATGCCGGTCTCGCAGAGTGTCGTTAGTTCTTTTAAAGATGTTTGAATGCAGGGGTTTCATTTTCACATTTTTCACATTCCGTCATTCTCACATTTGCCTGGCCTCGTAGTACAATGGATAGTATAAGAGTTTCCGAAGCTCCAGATACAGGTTCGATTCCTGTCGAGGCTACATAACAGCTACATCAAAGGGAATTAAAAAAACAGAAAACCTTACGAAGTCTTTGACTGGTAAGGTTTTCTGCATTTAAGTACTCTTTTTAATTCCCGTGAACTCCCGTTAATTCGTTTACGGTTTTGTTTACGGTTTTTTTAAGAACCCTAAAACGACCTTTGTATGGTGAGTATTCCTAGTGTAGGTACGGTGATGAACTGGAGAAATGAAAACAATAAATCCGGATTGTATCCGGTTCATATCCGTATTAAGCAGGGCAACTTTGCACGCTATTACCGTGTACCGACGCCAATAAAAATTAGAGTGGATCAGTGGGCAGGAAGAGAAGGCGCCTGGATTAAACCCGGTCATCCATTTGCCTTTGAGATCAATAACAAGATCGTTGAGATCAAAGGTCTAATTAATGAGTACATCAAACGTACAGTCAATTTCAGCAAACCAGTAACAGTAGAAGGGATCCTCGCCAGCCTTACCAATAAAGGCGACAATAAGAGCTTTCTTGACTTCATGCAACACTATATCACACACCCGCCTGAAAAACTGGAACTCAACACAATTAAAAAATATGCAACAACGCTGACTCATTTGAAGAAGTTCAAAAAACAGATCTTCTTTGCAGAAATCGATAATACTTTACTCAGGGATTTTAGCCGCTACATGCAGACAGAGCTTGAACTCGGCGGCGCAGCTGCTAAAAAATATCTCGAAGCATTTAAGAAAGTAATACGTCACGCGAGACGAGAAAACTACCTGTCATCATCACAAATGGAATTTCTGTTCGATGGATTGAATGTCCGGGTACCAAAAGCGAAGAGAACATTCCTTGATCTGACTGAAGTAAAAAAATGGAAAGCATTGCAGTTTGCAAGCGACCAACAGCACCTGGAACGCGACCGGGATATATTCCTCTTTCAAATTTACACTGGCTATTATTTTAAGGACCTTTTGATATTTACCAAAGATCACCTGCAGATGGATGAAGAATATGGTCATGTAATACTTGGAGCCAGGGATAAAAACGGAAATCAAACAATCATTCCTTTATTCAATTTTCCTTATGCACAGACCATCCTTGAACGTTATCGCTCTCGTTCAACAGACAAACTGGTATTTGATAAGGAGTACCTGGTCGAAGAACCGGTATACAATCGTAACCTCAAGGAGATCGCAAACATGGCTGGCCTCCATAAAAATATTACTAATAAGGTAGCTAGGCATACCAACGCCCAACTTTGGATCAGATATGGCGCAGAAGGTGCAGTGCTCTCCAAAATGATGGGTCATACTAAGCAGGAAACCACCCGAAATTATTACGATGTGAATTTGCCCGAAATCGTCGAAGGGACAAAAAGAGTAGATTTTGGGGCAATGGGTATTTGATAAGAATATGAATGAAAATCAATATTCTGAAAACAAAACCATTATTTTATAATAGAAATAATAGAACTTTATTTAACCGAAAGAAATAAATAATTTGAAAATCTTAATCCAATTTTCCAATATTGAATAATAAAGTCAAAAGCATGAACGTGAATGTTACAAAAAGTATATCAGACGCTGGGTCCAAAGACTTTTTTCGCCTCGTAATTTCTCTTCTTAAAAGAACAGGGAAATTTGCCTGGGATGAAGTTAAGACCAGACAAGCAACCGATGAATATGCAGAAAGTTTTCTAAGGCGCTTTGGAAGCATAAAGATATTAGGGATGACTCAACCTACACTAGTACAGGATCTTTACACCGAAGTCCATATTACAAATCCCCAATACCGAATCAAAGAAAGAATTATTCAAGATCTGGAAAATGAATTCCGGAAAACCAAGGGAGATTTCTTTTCAGGCCTAGAAAGAATTAGTGGTTTGCAATTAGCAAATCAAAGGGAGAAATTGAATGTATTGGGAGCGCCCGGCTCCGGCAAATCAACGTTTTTGAAAAAAGTTGGATTAGAAAGTCTTACGTATTACAATATAGCAATTAAAGAAAAGTATGAACATGAGTGCATCCCAGTTTTAATAGAATTAAAACGTTTTAAATCGGAAAAAATAGACCTCAAACACCTTCTTAAACTCGAATTCGAAATAGCTGGATTCCCTGACTCTACAAATTTATTAGATCGTCTACTTAACAATGGTACGTTATTGATACTTCTCGATGGTCTGGACGAGGTGCCAGAATCTAAACTTAGCGATGTCTTGGAACATATTAAAGATTTCACAGACAAGTATAAAAAGAATAGATACATTTCCAGCTGCAGAACTGCTCATTATAAGGGATATTTATCAGGTTTTACTGATGTCGAGATAACGGGTTTTAATGACGATCAAATAAATCAATTTATTGATAACTGGTTTTCCAAAGACGAAAATTCAAAATCCGGAACGGCGAATTTGTTTAAGTCACTTTTGTTTCATGAAAATAATTCTTCATCTCTTGGTTTAGCAAGAACGCCGCTCTTGTTAGCATACTTATGCATGACATTTGATGAAACCCAAAAATTTCCAGCAAACAGATCCTCCCTTTATAAGCAATCACTCCAAATACTGATGCAAAGATGGGCCGCAGAAAAGAGAATCCATAATGAAGATATTTATCAGGATTTGAATATTGAGGTAGAAACAGAAATGTTGGCCGATGTTGCAGCTCATTTTTTTCAGCAGGATAAAATATTCTTTAAATCAGATGAGTTGAAAATAAAAATCAGGAGCTTTCTCGACCTCAGAATTTCAGCTGGAAAACTGAATGTTTCAAAAATCCTGGAAGCAATAGAGATTCAACAAGGAATCCTTGTTGAAAGAAGTTCTGATATATATTCATTTTCGCATTTGACCATCCAGGAATACCTGACCTCACATTATTTCAATTCGCCATTGCGAATTCATGTACTAACCAATAAATACCTGCTTAATAAGAATTGGAGAGAAGTTTTCCTTCTATTAACTGGCACAGGAGATCCCAATGACACATTAACAGTAATGATAAATGAGTTGGTGGCTTATGGCCAAGAAAATAAAATCGTTTCTAAGGCTATTGAATGGGTACAACCGCTGCTTCGTGGAGGTACTCCCGATCAAGCAGCGAGTAAGCGTATATTTCTTGTAAGTCTATTACTTAGATTTAAGCGCTATGATAAAGGATTCGGACCTGGACCGGAAAGAATTGAAATTTATGCAAATGAACTATCAGAAAGAGTCTACTCACCATTTTTCGATTTCTTTGTAAATGACGTGGAGGATAATATTAGTCCCAAACTGGCAAATTCTATTCTTACTGAATTGAATACTTGGTTCCAAAAACCAAAAGATATTTCACGATCAATGGCTCTAATATCTGAAATGCGTCCCCATATGCCTCTTTCCCAAATGTTCATGGGATCTAGGCAAGCATACCGAAGGGAGATAATAGATGAATTTTACAAAGCCTTGGAAGTTCCATCAGAGTTGTGTAATAGACGACGTCCTACTTATAATCCAATTGTAAGATATATGGAAGCTTTCTCTTTGATCCTGGATTGCGCAAAGGAATCTCCTTTGACAACCAAACAGACAATGAAAAATATATTTGACTCAATATTTACAAGCAAACCTGATCGGAAAGTACCTAGACGAAAAAGAAAATGAAAATTCAAATAATTGATCACAGGCATCCATTACTACCAGACATCATTATCATGGGTAAGCAAAATGCCAAAACTCTGGGATTATTTCCAAGGGATGCATACACGGACCATGCACGAAAAAAATGGATTTTCGGTGCAGTGGAGAATGAAAAGTTGGTTGGTTATGTACTTTTCAGAATCACGCATTCTAAACAGATTATTTATGTCACACAGCTCTGTGTGAAAGATGAATGCAGGGGAAAAGGTGTAGCACAGCAACTTTTGGATCAAATTAGGACTAAGTATGGCAATTTGTTTACCGGTATTGGCTTAAGCTGCCGGCAAGACTATGCAGGTGCTTGTCGACTTTGGGAGAAATATGGGTTTAAGGCAGTCAAAAATGTTAGAAGCAGAAGCAAGGAAGAACGATACTTGATTAAATGGTTCTACGATTTTGGAAATAAAAATCTTTTTTCATCTTCTGAACAACCTAGTTATAAGGTTGAAGCGCTTTTGGATTCAAATATCATAATGAAGTTAAGTGATGAGCCGAGTGATGCGAATCAGGAGGCGCTGGCGCTGTGCGCCGATTGGTTAACCGACGAGTCAGAGTATTTTTATGCGCCTGAAATTTTCAATGAAATTCTAAGAGATGCTGATAGAATCCGTGCTGAGGGTACAAGAAATTTTCTCCACACACTAAAAAGCCCCCAATTTGAACCGGGAACTAGAGATCAAATCTCCCAGCAGCTGGAAACACTACTACCTGGTATCTCCAACAATGACAAATCCGACAGGCTACAGTTGGCAGAATGTATTGCTGGCAATATCGAATACTTTATAACCCTTGATAAAAAATTACTTGACAAAACTGATCAGATATTCGAAATCTATTCAGTTAGGATATTAAGGCCTGCAGATTTTATTTTATTCATAGATCATACCTGCAAACCGAACGACTACAGATCATTGCGGTTTGCAGGAGCCAATTATGAGTATGCCCAACTTTCACCTGAAGAAATAGATGCACTTACAGCTGCAAAATGGTTAAATAATAATACAGGTGAAAAAAAACATGTCCTGCTTACGAAGTTGACGAATATAATCTCTGAAATACAAAAATCAACTGTTCGTGTCGTTAAAGATAGCAGCAAAAATTATCTGGGTTATTTTGCCGCACAATGGGAGTCTGGTTGGTTAAAAATAAAAGTCATCCGGGTCATAAATACGAAAATTTCGGAAGTCCTGTTTCAACAGCTAGTTAGAGATATCATCATGTTATCCATAGAAAAGAAATGCCCGATGATAGAATTTGAGGAGGTTGGCTTGGCACCAGATCATTTATCTATTCTTGAAACATTCGGCTTCCGCTTCGACGGCAATTCTTGGAAAAAATTGTGTCGCACGGGTCTAACAAGTGCTGGTGAACTTTTTCAAACCGATGAACTTATCAATAGCATTGTAGATGTAAAACAGTTAATAGAACAATTTAAACACTTACCTAAAATTGAATGCGACTTACTGAAACTAAGCATCGAGCGTCAACTTTCACCGGTGAAATTCCAGGATATTGATGTTCCAATTTATATTATTCCAATACGGCCATATTGGGCCAGTCAACTATTCGACCATAACATTGCCAACCACAGTCTTTTCGGAGCAAAAGCCGAATTGACCTGGAATCGGGAAAATATATATTATAGAAATGTCAATCCGGTCAGTGAAATCGCACCTGGAAGGATACTTTGGTATGCCAGCTCAGAACCAAAAACTAAAACGGGACGGGAAAGCAGTATTATTGCATACTCCTACCTGGACGAGGTGCATATAGGTCCAGCGAAAACTTTATATAGGAAGTTTAAGAACTATGGAATTTATGAATGGAAAGACATACTGGATTTGACTAATAATAATCCCGATAAGCAAATAAAAGCATTGAAATTTATTGATACTGAAGTGTTTAAAAAGGTTGTACCTTTATCTAAGATCCAAAAAATCTTTTTGCAAAACCAAAAACCAGCAAATACTTTTGCATCGCCCGTTAAAGTATCATTAGAAATTTTTAATTCGATTTATAAATACGCGAACCCATAGAACATGGCTAAGGCATTGTTATTATCAATTAAACCAGAATTTGCCGAAAAAATTTTTGGCGGCCTTAAGACTATTGAACTTCGGAAATCAACACCAAAGGTGAAAAAAGGCGATTTGGTAATAATTTACTCCACCAACCCGGTTAAGGCTGTCATTGGAATTTGCAAAGTATCGGATATTATCAAACTAAGCCCAAATAAAATGTGGCGATCTCACAAACGAGAGCTTGGAATTGACAAGAAACGGTTTGATGCCTACTACGAGAATTATGAAATGGCTATTGGAATTAAATTAACTTCGATTTGTTTACTTCAAACGGAGATTAAACTGAATAAAATAAAAAAAGCAATCCCAGATTTTCAACCTCCCCAAACGTTTAGATACTTTAATAAGCCCGAACTCTTTAAGACCTATTTAAAAAACGCGTCATAGTTCTAGCTTTCCTTAAAATACCTCTCCACCTCCCCAATCGGCACATAGATCTTCCGGTCTTTCTTGATAGTCCTGACCTTATTCTGAGCCACCAGCTGATCAAACTTAGTCCTTCCGATCCGCACCGCACTCATAAACTCGATAGCCGTGATAAAAGGAACCGTTTTCCCGGCGCCAGTATCCCGCCCGGCCAGCTCCTTCAGCAGCCGCAATAGTTCACTCTGGTTTTCCAACAGCTTTTTCCATTCATCCTCCGGAATAATTAATACTCTTACCGCACTTTCCATATTCACAAGATTATACGAGAACAAAAAAAGCCCCGCTGGGCCTCAATCCATATACTCTCCCTCATTTATCAGATTCCCAACTCGACTATCAGCACTTCACTCTTGCCGTAAACAAAACTCGGGCGATACTCAATGTATCCATAGGCATGTAAATCCCGCATACAACGGTTATAGGTCACCGGGGAGAATATCTTTGCATCCCGCATGATAGGTCCGCGAAAAACAATAAATGTGTTATCGTGCAATAGCATCGCTTCATTCAGCAAGGCAAAATACAAACTGATATGCGTTGGGCTGATCCGGTTATCGCTCCGGATCTTCTGATAAAAGCAATAAAGCCGGTCAGCCCTTAACATCCTTACACACCCATTCCTTTACCCTTCGATCTTTCCCTGTTCTTTTTCACGAGCCCATTATCTTCCCCGTTTGATTTATCCTTTCCCTTCGCGCGGGTTTGCTTTTTTTCGCCCTGCTCCTCCTGCGCCAGGCTCTTATCTTTTTGTTGATCCTTTCCTTTCGCCTCATCTGGTTTCTTCATCAACTCTTCCCGCTTATCCTGGCCCAGCCGTTGCATCCGGTTATCATACACATTGATGGATTTATATTGTGGATTAGCTTCGATGAAAACCTTGACATCTTTCCCCGGAGTCTCAATCGTTACCATCTGCACATTTCCTCTCTCCAGTGATTTGATCAGCGCCTGCAGATCGGATTCCTTATTCATCTCCTTGATCGGGTAAAAGCTAAGCGCTTCTTTCAGCTCGTATCCATAATTCTGGTGAAATTGCTTGCGCTCGTAATTACCATGTTTATCTTTTGCCCCAAAGTCAAGCTGTATCCATGCCTGGTATTTTTGATCCTGCTTATCGGTTAGTTCTTTGTGCACGGCCCGGCCATTCAGCAGGTTGTAGGCTTCCTTCAGCGTAACGCCCCATCCTTTATTAATGTAAAAGGTCTGCGCCATCGTTTCATCCTTTTCATTCTTCATCCGGGTATCATACTTATTAAAAAAGTATAGATCGGTCGTGTCCGATTTTTTGAAATACAAGGTTGCTTCGATCTCGCGTTTGTTCACTTCGGTTTTATGCGCCAGGGTGAATTCAGCTTGTCCTTTTTGTAATTGCGCTTCCAGTTCCGGCCCGAGCGTCTCGCCAAAGCCGTGATTCCTGATATTACTTTTCAGGTAATCGAGATTCTTTTCGTTCATGAGTTCAGTTTTAATAGTTATAAAATCATTTTTATATTGTTCCATTGGTTGGCCCTCCCAATAGGTGACGGCCAGTTGCAAAGCAGCTTCGGGATCCCTTGCATATAAATTTTCCCATTCAACCAGTAATGTCTCCATTCGTGCCAGATCTGCTTTTTCCCCTTCAGTAGAAGATTCAATGGTATCATGCAGCGGGTCGTAAAAAGCTTTGTTCCAGTCGAAGGACTTAAAAAGCTCATCCAGCTCTCGCTCCGTAAAATTGAAATGAATGTCTTCACCATACGGCAGTTGTCGCATTAATGAAATAACCGAGTTCGCATGAATAACTTTAAAGTCATCCAAATCGCTGAAATTATTGAAGGAGAACTGCCGGGCTTCGTCTTCGGCCTTAAAAAAATACATATCTCCTTTGTCAAGGAAATAGTTCGCAGTATTATAAGCAATCCAATAATTTCCCTTGGCAAGCTCTGATTCTGCCTGGTCAAACAGCTCATCCGATATGACATGCTCCCTGTTCATTGCAGGTCAGGCAAAACAACTGCCTTCAAGATTTGATTATTCCACACCCTCAAATTAAAATGCCGTCCTCCATTCTTTTCCATCATTTGAATACCCAAAAACTTTGCATCCGGGATCGTGAATTTGTCCAAAGCGACAACAATCACAGAAAAATTGAAGCCTTTCACCTTTGTTCTATTGCCAGCGATATAAAGAGGCGTCAGTTCATTTTCCTGTACGGAAGTACGCTTTGACTTCTTTTTGTCTTTGATAAAGAATTTCAATAATTCAATATCATAATCAATAGGAGAATGATTATGAATTTCCAACTGATAGTAGATCACATCATCTTTGATATAGATCCCGATTAGCTTTGTGATGATATTACTATGTACCACCATCATAATCCTCTTTCCTCGATTATTCAGTATGCCATTACAATAAGCAGCGATGCTGCCCTTTTTGTTCGGCGGCAGATGAAATGTCAATTCCTTTGGTTGTTCTTCATAGGTAACGTTAAACGTATAGACATTACCATCCCCGGTAACTACGCTTAAATTTGTTTCAGAGAATTTTTTGATGGCAGCTTTTACCAGGAGAATCTTCTCATCTTCCTTCACTTGTTGGACAAGAATATCTTTTGTTCCCCGGTCCACGTACTTAATAGGGAACGGAAAGATAAGGCTGGTGGTTTTGTCGGTGCAGATGGAAAGGGGTTGTTGTGCAAGTGCAACATTGCTTAAAGCAAAAAGAAAAATTAGTAATTGTTTCATTGGTTTTGATTTTTATTTTTAAGTAATAGTTTATAACCAGCTTTGACCATGACACGGGTCAGCTTGACTTTTTTGGAGAGTAAATTCTTGAGTGTGCCGATGCCGGCGGCTGTGGCCTGGGCTTTAATAGAAGGATCAATGGATGTGATGTCCATCATTGAAAGACCATCATTCACGCCTTGCTTCGCAACGTCACGGGAAATTGCTCCTGGAATATAAATGCCCGGTAACCCGTCCATATCATAGACTTCCATTTTGACATCGAAAAGTGATTTGCGGTATTTAATTGAATTGATTTCAATAGTAAGTCTTTCCCCTTCCAATCCTACAATGCCAAAAACGAGATTGCCTGCGGGGATTTTGATATAGTTTATGTATATGTCATTTGCCAGCCTCAGTTTTATTACTGCACCATTAACCAGTGTTTGGTTTTCATTGATCACCGCTTCAATGGAATTCTCTATTACTGTTTCTACTTCGCCGGATAGTCCATAAAAGCCAATGACAACAGTATCTGTCTTTTTTTCTACCTGCAATACATGCCTGTCTTTTGGTTTCTTCCTGTCCTTTACCCTGTCAGGGTGCTGTACATCCAGTATTTTTTCCAGCGTAGAATTCAATTGCTTTATTTCAGGATCTTCTGTGTCGCCCTTATTCATCATGTTCATCATATTTTCCAGGCGGTCCACTTCCGGCGACAAATACTCCTCTTTCTTTTCGGTATCGTTGACCTCAGTTTCAGAATTAGTATTTAAGGTCTTTTGCAGTAACTGAAGTTTCTGCATTACTTTATCTTCCGGGGCTTCGGTCCTTTTATCATAAGGCGAAACATTCAGCCTTTGATTGTACTTGTTAGCGGTATTGAGTGTCAGTTGCTCCAGCTCATTATTAAAAACAGGCTGGGTATCATTATTCTGGTAATACGGATCGCTACGCATCCATTCTTCCATTTTCGCTGAATCCTTATCAGCTTTATCATAAAAACTGAGTTTGTCCATCAGCTTATCATCTTTCTGTTTGGGATCGGGCAGGTCAAGATTCAAACCCTGCGATAAAACCCTTTGCTCCTTTTTCTTACCACCACCCAATGCCCAGAATCCCATTGTCAAAAATGGAATCACTAGCAGGGGCAATACCAACATCATTTTTCTTTGCTTCACATTTTTCATACGCTTCATTTTTGTTGTTTTAAATAAATTTCTTCCAGGACATTCATGCTGTCCAGCAAACTTGGGCGAATGGGCTCGCCCAAACTGTCCATATATTTTTTATAGGCATGGATCTGGGAAATGGTCTCCGTATCGACACTATATTCTACCCTGTCTTCCGGCTGGGTGACCATCCTGATCTTTTCAACTTTTACTTTTGTCTTTTTATCAAACACAATGAAATAGATACTCAATCCGCCCCAGCATAAACAGAATGCAAGCAGAACGAGCTTGAGACGTTTGGCGGAAAGTTTATTTAGTTTATTATTCATCAGATCACTCGTCTTTGTTTGCACTTTCAATATTGCCGAAGCAATTTTGCCAGCTGGTTTATCGGTCCAGGGATATTCTTTTTTCTTTTTCATCGGTTCTGGATATTCAAATCTTTATTCTCCAGTGTTCTCCACTTTTCAATCAAAAAGCCATGCGGGTTATTATCGGAGCGGGAAACATTCCGTAAATAACCTTCTGTGATCAAACTCCGTGTCACAATGGTTGTGGGTCGTACGATCTGTTGCATTCCTTTGTACCTAAAATAAAAGGGATAAGAATCAGTACTGATAATAATACTGTCTGATGTTATGGTCTGGCTGACATTGCCTGAAATCAAATTGGAGTAATAGCCGTTTTCTTTCAGGTTATCGTATTGCTGTTTGGCAGAACCGTCAGCCATGTAGAGCGCCTTTACAATATGTGACTGGATCACTTTTTCATCCGGGTCGAGCGAAAAAAAATAATGATGAAACATTTTTACATGATCCCGTGCTTCGACGGGAACATTATCTTTTCTATCTGCGGAATATGCTTCGAGGGCTTTGCCGTTGGCGAGGATATAAATACGTTGTTCTGCTTTTTCAGAAGCCTGGAAGCTTTTACAGGTTATGAATATGGAAAGAACGAGACAAATGAATATGATCACAATTGAAAACAGGCGTATATGCCTGAAGGCGGTATCGATATTTTTTGTTTGCCTAAACATCTTTTTTGCCTGAGATTTTATCTTTGAAATAACCGTCCGAAGCACCTGCATCTGCCATACTGTTTGCTACCTTATTATAAGCACCCCCCAAAGCATCCCTGCTCATGTTGACAGTTCCGGAAGCGGTATTGCGGACGGACATTGAAGTGATACTGGTCACCTTTTGCAGCAGGGCATTCCCGCCACCGGCGTGAATGATATAGTTAGCGACACTTGGAACGGTGAAATAGCCGATGATGCCGATGACCATAAATATTAAGTAGGCCGTATCAGTCGAGCTGAAAAAAGTATCGCCGTTGGTAGCGATCTGGTGGAGGTCCTCTTTGAGCATATTCTCCTGGATCTTTCCCATTATCCCGCCAAAAATGTTGGCCACCGGAAGCCATAAAAAAATATTCAGGTAGCGGGCGATCCAGACAGTGAGTGTATGTTGAAAGCCATCAAAGACGGCAATGCCAAAAACAAGCGGACCCAGAATGCCGAGGACAATCAAATAGAATGTGCGGATGGTGTTGATGCAAAGTGCTGCGGCTTCAAAGAGAACTTTCAAAACTTCGGACATCCATTCCTTGATCGAGTTGCGGAAATTGTATCCGAATTTGGCAAAGGCGAATCGAATATCATGGCCTATGCTTTTGAGCCAGCCCTCTTTTTTGTCGCCATAATTATACTTGTACCATTTTTCACGGTCACCACTACCGGTGGGCCCTACGTACATCTGCCAGTACAAAGTTGTTTTGATGGCTTCCTCTTTCATCTTTAATAATTGCGTTACTGCTAAATCGGAGTCCTTTACCATCTGCGCGGTGGCGGTCACGGTAGGTTTCATGACACCATTGATCATGGTGAGCACAGATGGGAATATTAAAATGGCAAACCCCAATACGAAAGGACGGAACAAAGGATAAAAATCAACCGGCTCGGCTCTTGCGATATGACCCCAGATCCTGGAAGCGATATACCACATGGCGGCGAATCCGGCAATACCCCTGCCCACACTTACCAGTCGGCTACAGAGCGGCATCATATCCGTATATAGTGTATCGAGCACTTCATTGAGACTCCGGATACGATTAACCATCTGGGCATCTGCCAGAACTGGGAATAAAATCATAACCAAACCACACAAGATCACTTTCCTCATAAAGAAATATTTTAATACCCGTGAATCTTCCTTGACATTTCGATCTCCGCCTGTTCCCCTTTACGTTGTAATGAGAGATAAGATGTGCTACTGTTAAAATCCTGCAGGAAGGAAAATTGGTCTTCCATGGATGCATATATCTTATCAATAGCCTGCATTCGTTCATCATCACTCATGCGAAGTTTGCCGGCAGTTATTACCATTGTCAACTCGTCCAGGTTTTTGATACTCTCATTCAAAAGATTGCTGTAAACCCTGCTGATATAGTTGACCTCTTCAGAAGTAAATGTTTTATCCTCTTTGAATTGTTTGAAAGCGCCTTTGTATTGTTTTACTATTGCCAGTTGATAACTGATGATCTCAGCAATCTTCTTATACTTCTTCACCGCCGGGCTTATCTGCTCCAGGGCATCCAGGAAATTCTTATGCAGGTTAAAGTTGCCAGATGAAATATCGCGGATGGTGCTGTATCCTTTGTGAAGGATATCATAACCGTCCTTCATGTTCTTTAATATCTGTTTGAACTGAGCTAACTTTTCCCAATTAAGCAACAGTTGTTGGGCTTCCTGCGACTGTCCATAACAGAATCCATTTATTGCAATCCCTATGATCAGAAGTATTTTCTTCATTAGTATCCGTTTATTTTTTTGGAATAATTAATTTCTGCCTGTTCAGTAAGGCGATGAACAGCCAGCATTGCCATATCGCTGCTGAAAGATGATACAAATGCATATTTATCCTGCATGTCGATATACAAATTCTCAATCCGTTTTATCCGTTCAGCATCCGTCATGCTGACTTTAGAATCTGTAACGATCATTGAGAGTTCATCTATGTTATTTGCACAATCCTCCAGCAGGTTGGTGAAAACTTTCCGGCAATAATCCATTTCATCCGGAGCTAGTTTAATTTCTTTGATCGCCTCTTTGGTTGTCCTGATGATCTTTAACTGGAAAGAGATTATTTCGCCAATCTTAGCCCAGGCTTTGATTTTCGGATTGACCTTTTTTAAAGAATCAAAGAAATTCAGGTGAAGATCAAAATCGCCTTTCTTAATATTCTGAATCGTTTTCAAGCCTGAGCGGGCTATCTTATATCCTTTTTGCAGGTATTCGATATAGACCTTATTCGCAGCTATGTTCTCAAGCATGCGTTTTATTTGTTTTTTCTTTTGCTGCGCAAAAACAAATATTGGAGCTAACAATAATATGATCAAAAATTTTTTCATAGTCCGTATAGTTTTTTAACATACTCGATGTCATTCTTCTCAGTCGCCCTTTGCAAACTGAGCATCTTATTCTCCTGGTTAAAATCTTTTAAGTCCATCAGGTTTTGTTCTAGGTTGACGGCAACAGCATTGATAATCTCCAAACGTTTTGCATCGCTCATCTTCGTGACAAAAGCATTGACAACCAAATTGAGCTGTTCAATACTTTTACCGCTTTCCTCCATGATACCCGTATAGACATTGAACATATAGTCCAATTCATCGGAAGTGAAGTTTTTATCCTGCTTGAATAAGGCCCATGCAGCTTTGTATTCGGTGATAATGGCTAGCTGCTGGTCAATAATATCCCGGACCCGCTGGTAATAAGTCAAAGCAAGTTTGACTTTTCGGAGCTCCTCGAAATAGTCAGCATAGAGCTTCCTTTGCTTTTCTGTCCAATTTTTGATTTCGTCCAACTTCAGTTTGGACATTGCATTCTCAAATGTCTTTTGCGCATCCTGGAGCCAGATCGTTTCATTTTGCAGCTTTTGAATCTTCAGGTCAACGGCAATAATGACTTTCTTAATACCCTCTTTAATAATTTCAGCAATGGCAAATTGTGCATGACAATTGATGGAGAGGGAAACTAATATGATTAAGAATAATTTTTTCATAATAATGTTTTTAAAGAAGGGCCGAGCCGCAACAGCGGCCCGACCCCCTTAACTGGCCACTAACTAAGGAACCGTCAATTCGCAACCATTGCAAGAGCCTTCGCACCAATAGACCTTAGGCCCGAAAGGAACGCTGAAAGATTTCAAATTACAAGTGGCAGTACCATCGCATTTACAGTTGGCTACTGCCAGGAATTTGGATTCATTGTTTACCACGTAAAAAGAAATACCGTAGACGGAATGTTTGCTGTAAGGTGCAGCCGAACTGATGGCTGCGATCTCTTTCTGCACTTCGGGGATATTGAAGAAATCAGTTTTGTTGATTGTATTCACTACCCTTTCAATCTTGTACCCATTGTAAGAAGAGGCCCCGGTGCATGAACCGCTGCAAGTTGAATGCAAACATCCAAAGCCCGTTCCTGAGACATAAAATACCTTGCAGGAGCCACTCTCACTGCAGACACAGGAATAGGTCCCGGAAATGGGAAGCACCTTATTTGTCCCTTGTACCATGAATCCATAACCTTCCGGAAGTTCAAACCTGATCTCCAGGTCATCGGCGGAAAAACAAAGCTTGGTTTTCGCAGGCAACACAATCCCCGTTTCCCCCACTTTCACCTGCTGATCGGTAATGATCTCTTTAGCACAATCAGTACTGCCAATTTTAGCAGGCTCTCCAACTCTCTCCACTGTTGCCGGTTCTTTCTTGTTACAGGCAACAAATAACATGATTCCGAAAACGTACGCACAAATTCTCCGCTTCATAATCTTTCGTTTTTATTGTTTAAAAAATGGTTTACATATTCCTGATATCATCTGCCATCGCTGCAATTGCTTTTTGCATATCGCCGCCAAACTTTTCGGCATACTGCATTAACTTTACCTTCTCAGTTTCTTCAGTCGTATAGGCTAAATATTCCTCCAGGGAAACTTCCGTGCGATAGACCTTACTAAGCATTCCGCCTAGGGAGATAAAAACTTCCTTATACTTTTTGGATGGATCGTTAGCCTTATTGATAGAAAGCACCAGCGCCTTTTCTTTTTCAGTTAATCCGAGTAACTCCTGTATTTGCTCAAACTTGTTTTGATACTTGCTTTGATCAAGTAAAATTTTGCAATCGGAATTATTAATGATCGTTTGCTTGACTACAGGAGAAGAAATGATATCTTCAACTTCCTGGGTCACAACTATTGCTTCACCAAAGAATTTCCGGACGGTTTTGAAGAGGTATTTGATGTATTCGGCCATGCCTTCCTTCGCAATAGCTTTCCAGGCTTCCTCGATCAGGATCATTTTACGTATACCTTTCAGCTTCCGCATCTTGGAAATAAAGACTTCCATGATGATGATTGTGACCACCGGAAATAATATAGGATGGTCTTTGATATTGTCCAGCTCAAAAACAATGAACCTCTCATTCAGCATTTCCAGGTCCTTGGTGGCATTCAGCAGGTAATCAAATTCGCCTCCTTTATAATACGGGCGCAGGACATAAACAAAATTGGAAACGTCAAAATCCTTTTCCTTAACCTTATCGGTTTGCAGAACCTTTATAAAATCTTTCTGCAGAAATTCATAGAACGTATTAAAGCACGGAAACAGAGATTTGTCTTTTTCCAGCTTTTCATAATAAAGCTGCAAAGCATTGGAAAGGGCGACATACTCTGACCGGTTGAAAGTTTCATTGTCCTTTTTCCAAAGGGCCAGCAACAACGTTTTGATGCTCTCTTTCTTTTCCGTGTCGAGTACATCGCCTTCTCCAATATAAAAAGGGTTAAATCGGATAGGATTGGCTTCGTCATAGGTGAAATAGTATCCATTCACCATCTGGCAGAGACCTTTGTAACTATGACCTACATCCACGAGCACGATATGCGTTCCCTGCTCGTAGTATGAACGAACCATGTGATTGGTAAAAAAACTCTTACCGCTGCCAGAAGGACCGAGAATAAACTTATTACGGTTGGTGATAATGCCTTTTTTCATCGGCTCGTCGCTGATGTCAACGTGAACGGGCCTCCCGTTCAGGCGGTCGCCCAAACGTATGCCGCAAGGGGACACGGAAGAACGATAATTTGTTTCCAAATTTAGAAAGCAACAAGCCTGTTCCGCGAATGTGTCGAATGAATCATTCATGGGAAAATCGGCTTCATTACCTGGCATGCCTGCCCAGAATATCTGCGGCGCTCCCGACAACTCTTGCTTCGGTACCGCATCCATCTGGGACAGGGCTGATGATACCAGGTTACGCAGGTCCTTTAACTGCCCTTTATCAGTTGTCCAGACAAGCGTATTGAAATGAGCCTTTACGGGTTGACGCTGTTGCCCGATGGCTTCATTGAGAAACTCGTTTGTTGCATCTCTTGAAATTGAATTCTCTCTTGAATAAGCAGATAAACTTTGTAGACGCAATCTTCTGCTTTCCAGTTTTTGAATTGTCTTTTGCTGGTCCTGAATAAATATGTACTGATTGTAAATGTGATTACATGAAAGCAATTGTCCGAGTGGAGAAGCAAAGCCAATGGAGAATTTGGTTTTATCAGTGGAATATTTATCGTAGTTAATTCTTGAACCGCAGTAAGATGGAAGATCGGCTGCATCGGCCAAAGTAAAGAGTTGGCAATGATTGGGGCCAACCTGGATACCATCATTAAAGGAAATGTCATTTAAAATATAAGAACGTTCATGTGGTTGCAGGTTTAAGTAACGTTCAACTAAACCAGTGTATTCCAGGTTACCACTTAGTTCTTCGTTGGGAAGTCTTCTTAATTTGACGAATGTCGAATCTTCAAGAATTTTTTCGAACTGACCGGAACTATCTAGAAAATCCTGTAATAATTGCGGCTTTAATGTTTGTTCTGGGACAATAGACCGACGAAGCAAGTTGGAAAATAAAGATGAACCCAACTTACGCCCATCCGGTTTTTTTGTCAGCATTATATAACACTGATGATACAGGTATGGCCTTTCATTAAAGAAGCGTTCACTTGCCCGGGATAAATAGGGGACACCTATTGCACTGAAATCAGCTTCATGCTTACTTTCTGTAAACCAGTCCTGTTTGTGAAAAACGGTATTCTTCGGAAGTATTTTAATCGCTTTGATCAGCGATTGGTGAAGGGCTTCGTATTCCTGGTCGGACAAAGTAAACAATTCTGGAAGCTGTACTTCATAAACAATCGTGACATCGCCTTGTTTGGAAAGGACACAATCATGTTCGACACCGAATATTGGCAAAATATCTTTTAACTTTTTTTCCATAAACCAGTAAACACACTCCTTGAATAACTCTTTATCACAGTTGGTATACTTCTCTTCGCCAGTGACTTCATCATTCCATGCTCGCCGTATTTGCGACTAAGCTTATAGACGTGCATAAACAGACCCGTGGCACTGCCAACAATAATGAACAGGCAAAAAAAGGTATTGACTCCACATATATATAATACAGCGAAGAGTATGAGGAGGGCTAAAAGCCCTCCTCCCAGATACCATATATATTGTGCCTTGAGCCCTTTGAACTCAATTGGTTTATTGATGCCTTTGTTGATTTGATAAACACTAGTACTCATACACATATTCATTTTCACAATTACCAATCTCACCGGATGCGGTTGCCCTTATTTCGTTGGCTGAGTCCCCGCGGTTGTTTTTGAATTAATTTTTTTTTATTCTTTTCCATCAGCGCAGGAAACCCGGTTTCAGATAAGTGAATGATCTTTGCTTTCAGTTCCTTTTCAATCGGGTGTTCCTTAACAAATTCTTCAGGGTCGATCCCCATTTCCCTGGCTACAGAGTAAGGATCTAACTTCAGTTCACCCGGTATCTCGACAATGACCACATCTTTCGGCCATTCCGTGATTGTCGTATCTATATCCACCAATCGCTTCGTTTCCGTATTAAATGCAAACCGGTAACTCTCGCCATCTGGTCCAAATTCCAGGTTGTCCAGGTTGATCCGGGACATCAACCTGTAATCTGCCCTTAGCTCGCGAAGCCTTACTTCCACATAGAACATGGTGCCTGCAATGTCAATTTCCGGCAGTTTTCCTCCTTTGCGTTGTTGCAGGTCCATTAATTCGTAAAAACTATCTTTTGAGAATATTTTTTATTTTCAGACCTCAGTATTAATTGATAAATACCAGAGGCCAAACCAGTCAAATCAACTTGCCGTATAATATCACCCCCGTTATGAAGAATCAGCTTATAGAATAATTGCCGGCCAGATGGATTATAAAGGGAATAGGAATAGTTGCCCTTTTCAGCATTTGTCAAACGAAAAGTGAAGTTGCCATCGCTGACGGGATTTGGATAAATGGATAATACCGGATCTTTGTCATTGATAGTACCATTGTGATCAGTGGCCGTTAAGCTGATTATCGTACTATAAAAAAAACTTCTGTTATTTTCTACTGCTTTTATCCTGTAATAGTTCTTTTTATCAACTTGTACATCGAAAAAACTGTAGTCCGCCCTGCTCCCATTATTTATTGCAGGCAACACCGATCCAATTGACTTAAATGAAGTTCCGTCAACAGATCTTTCAATAACGTAATGCGAAATATCGGACTCGGTCAGGTTGGACCAGGAGATGGTAATCTTGTTTGCAGCATCAATAGTTCCTTTTACATTGGCAAATTTTACGGGCAAAGGACCCATCGGATCTGTATGAGGAATTACACCTCTCATTACTGCATACTGTGTCGTATCTGTACAGGTAAAGTCATATTTGTTATAGGGTGGCGTAGGCGGGATTGGCCAGGTAAAGTTCAGATTGCCAGGGGCAATTGAGTAAGGATGCGGGTCGTAATAATAGGGAAGACATACATTGGGAGCCGTAAATATTTCAATGACCCAGCCGGTGATAGGATTCATTTCCCAATGTGAAATTCGGATAAATCCACAATCGAGTTCCTGGCCGGATACAGGGTAGGTTGTCACCAAATTTGGATCACAGTCTATTGATGTCAGACTATATGAATTGCTATATGCGACAACATGTGGTGCTGTCATTGGATAATCCGGATAATTATTACCACTTGAATCCGTCACCCCTCCCGTAGGGCTGCCATATTGATAACCCTCCTTGTAAATAGCAATATCATAGGGCAGGATGGTCGGTGTATAAACACCAGAGTCGCTGACTTTAAAAAACGAAAGTACTAAACGGTTCTCCCGGCTGGGCGGAAGCGGTGAATTATCCACCAGCCTGGTATCTGTATACCGGACCTTTACGCCGATATACTGTGAAAAACAATTGAAAGTGATAAAGCACAAAATTGATAGGAAAAAAGTTTTCATGATTTGTAATTTTGATTTTAAAAATTTGTTTATTGTAACCTTCTTTTCATCATTCGTTTAATAATTTGCTTCTGGTCAACAGCCTCCGGCTTCCTATCACCCAGGTCTTCAAATTTTATCCGATTATGCGGATTCGTTGTTTGCCTGTATTCCTGTAAGCGGTCATCCTGGAAATAATGTTTGCCATCTATCTTTACTATCGAAAGTTGTCTGACCATATTTATAAAGTCTTTAAACTAAGCCCCTCTCTATCGGAGAGGGGTTTGGGGTGAGGCTATACTCCAAAAAATGAACGAATAACAGTTGCCACCACCACAAGGAACACGCAGGACCCGAACCAGGCAGCAGCAACTTTTCCAGTATCGGGATCCCCGCTGTTCCATTTGTTATATACTTTCACCGCACCGATCAGCCCGACGATAGCGCCCACTGCATACATTAAGTTGGTGCCTGCCGCGAAATAGCCTCTCACCTTCGTATTCGCTTCATTGATACCGGCATTACCATCCTGGGCTTTACTGATAATTGCAATCATCAGCACATTTAGAAACACGAACATTTTTTTCATACGCATGAATCATTTATATTAGGGTAAACAGATTAGGGCGCTCCATCACGTCATACCCATAGAGCACGCTGATCTTCCTCACCGAGACGGATGGAGCATTTTATTTCACTTTCTTTCAAAATGAATTCATTGATAACTTTCCGGAATCCTGGTTCATCCCATTCTGCATATCTTTTTAATTTGGATTGCAGAGCAAATAATAATTCTTGTTTGTTGGTCCGCTCAGCGAAGAGGGGCCGTAGCTCATCTATGATATGCTGCGCGGTACTCAGGACTTCGTCCGGCGAATCTTCACCATGCAATGTCGCCTGACGTAAATTCGAAATAGCAGGGAGAAAAGAAAATTTTCCTTGAAAAATTACAATCCAAACAAACAGGTAATAAAGAAGAGTGGCAATAATTATGCAGACAAAGTATTGCTGCCAGGAGATCGACTGTAACATAGCTTTCGGATTTGATTGAATACAAATCTCGATAGCGATTCAGCTAAAGGCTATATGAAATGAGTAGTAGTTTCTATGGAAAATAAATTGATATTATCTAACCCGATACTTCTTGATTAGCTTTGCCAGCTCCAATTTGATTACAAAGTCGGGGATATATTGCTGAGTTATTTGCAAAGCTTCTTTTAATTTGGCAACTCCTTCACTCAATAAGCCTTTTTCTATCATAATAACAGCAATATCCTTCATTAAAGTAACCCTTCTTAAATGAGCTTTATACTTATCCAATAGGAGATCAGCTTCGTGTTGCCAATAAAGATAACTTTTGCTCTGTATGCGATAGGCATTCATACATAAATTACACAATGCGGATATCTGCCCATTTATATGACCGCATTTTCTCTTAATCTTCAATGATTTCAAAAAAAATAACTTTGCCTGGTCGTAATCCTTTGCTTCATAATAGCACAATCCCATGTTATTGTAAACCATAGAAAGCATTAGGAATGCATTTTCTTTCTCAACAATGCTTTTGCGACTCAAAGCTCTATACTGTTTTTCCAAATGATAATGTGCCCTTACGAAAAGTCGAAATGCAACTTTGACGTGTTGCGGGTTCTCATCGAATCGTGAATGTAAAACGACGGCTTTTGAATTCAACAATTCTCCATACCATGGATTTATTTTAATCTGTTTCTCTAATAGGATTGTATCAATAAACTGTAGTGCTCTATGGTAACCCCTGGGTAATAATCTCATCATTTCTGCAAGTCTGCCTGCTAAGGAGTACCTTTCCGAAGGACTGATACCCTTTTGTTTTCTCAAAAACTTTGTACCCAAATCGACCAATCTCTTGTAGTTGCCAATCCGGTAATGTACCTGGATGAGACAAAGAACAGTTTCTATCTGACTTATGCTTGCCTTATATTTAGTTATTATTAGCTTAGTTGAATTAGGCTGAGTTTGGATGACAGGAAGAACTTTCTTGAAACTACCTGGAACTTTAAATAATTTTCTCAGATCCCTACCTATTCTGCTCAACTCTCCATAGTGGTAAACGATTGGAATATTTTGAATAGTCCTTGTATTTTCAAATACAAAGTGTTCTTCTCCTTTACGAACCAGCCAATGTATTCTACTTACACCTGATGTATTGATAAATTCCAGCATATCCTTGTCGTTCCCGGAATAACCCAGCACAAATAAACTCTTACCAGGTAATAAGTTTCTCACGGAATTCCATTCCCTTAAATCAATTCCCTTGCCGATCCTGTTAAGCAGAATATAAATTTCTTCGATATTGCTGATATCTCCATGCAGGTGATAAATTCTTTTATTGGGGAGAAGGAATTGATCCAGCAACAAATCAAAATTGGTTGTAAGAATAGTAGTGGCATATCTATTGGCAAATTCGGCGAAAACCTGGTGTAATGCATTCGGACGTCCATTGTTCAAAATCTTAAAACATTGGAATAACTTTCCTTTAATGATCTTGTGTAATTCAGAAAAAAGAAGTTCAGGGACAATTTTCTGATAGTTTTTATTTTTACGGATCAAATTTCTGTCTTCCTTATAGTCCGCACCTTTTATTAATGATTCAAAAGCTATTTCCTTCATTTCTTTGCCGGATGGCAAGGCTGTAGGTTTTACCATGGAAACACCTGCTCCCAAAAGTAGCACAGATCGTTTAGCCTTTATGTCTGCCGCTATTGTGCTTACGAAGTAATTGTAAGATTGGATGTTGACTTTTGAGGTCATGGTTTAAGAATTATGTACTAAACAAATCCTCCATCACTACTTCCGCTTGTACTCGTCCCAGAGAATACTCATTCTTAAATATGCCATACGTAGTGATCAGTGTGAGAAATAACGTCTTCCTTGTTTTGGTTTCCATTCGGAAAATATTCTCCTTATTATCCAGTTCGCCCGCATACTTTTTGTTAATGACAAAACCGCTGGTACTGAATTTCATTTCACAGAGATTGATGCTGCGATCAGCGCGGTCCAACAACAGATCGATCTGTGCCCCTTTTCTGTTACCACCTTTTAAAGGATGATATCTCCACGTAGATACTTCTGTTAAGACACCTTCTATACCCAGTGCCTTTTTTATCTGCTGCGAATGTTTTTGGCAGATGGATTCAAAAGCAAACCTACTCCAACTGGTGTACGGAGACGTGCCAAATTGCCTGAGCCAGGTGCCCGCTCCCGAGGCTTTGGCACCTTCGATGAACTTAATGTAAAACAAAGAATACTCATCCGATAGTTTGTAAATGCTATCGTTTACTGTTTTCTGAAATGGTATATAGGGTGTGATAAATCCGGATTCGGTCAGCTCTTTCAGGATCTTGCTTGTCGTACCACCAGAAGTAAACTTGCACAACTTAATAATTTCGTTCCGGGTCAAGCCTTTTCCATTTTTAGATAGGGCCCGGACAACCGCTTCGTGGTTCTCGGAGTGAGTGAACAGAGACCGGTACAGATCGTTGAATTCGCTTTTGAGCAGGCCATCCCTAGTAAAACAAAGCCGGTCGATCACTTGCGCTGCGCTTTCTCCCGGGTTGATACTTTTGAGATATTGAGGTATACCCCCCATTGCCATATAGAGCTGAAGGATTTGATAGTGGTCGAGTTTGCAGCTCCTGCTGTTGAGATATTCCTCGGTTTCACCCAGGGTAAATGGTTCCAGCCGGATACGCTGAGTAACTCGGTTATGAAGTCCTCCCATATCGTTGATGACTTGGTCGATCATCCAGGAGGCAGCGGAACCGCAGATGACTACTTTAATATGGGGCCGAAGGGAAGCCGAGACATTCCACCAGTGATCGAAAGCTTGGAGGAACCGGGACTTCTGACTATGTAGCCAGGGAAATTCATCGAAGAAGATCACTGCAGCTTTAGCTGGGGGTAAACTGTCTATATATCGATCCAGTAGATCAAATGCTGCGAGCCAGTTCCTTGGAACGGAAATGTCGGCATTGTTTTTCTGAGCTTTTTGAAGTGAGCGGCTGAAATTCTCAAGTTGGTCACGGAATCCGGCGTTGTAAATGCCTGTGAGTTCGAAGACTAAGGCATCCTTGCAATAGGTCAGTATCAGGAAGGTTTTACCAACCCGACGGCGCCCATAGATGGCTATGAGTTCGGCTGTGCCGGACGCCATTTTACCGGCCAGGATCTGTTGTTCGGCGATTCGACCGGTCAATTTTTCCATAATTATACTCAGCCAAAAGTATATAAAAATTTCGATTTTGGACAACTATATCCTTTTTATACTCAGCCAAAAGATACCCCAGAACCCCTTTTTTGGACAGGTATAACCGGCTTTCCGGCTCATGCCTTTAGCTGTCGCTCAGGGAATATGCTTAAAAAGCTGGAAAAAAATTTGGAGGGAGTCCTTTTTCGTTATATCTTTTACCGATTAAACCCAGCTGCTATGACCCCCACCCGCATTCAACTAGCGCCGCTTGTCAATCTTCGCTTTTTATTCAGGTTCTCCTCAGCCTAACTTTGAGGAACAAAATCCACATACCCTTTGTTAATTGTCCGCTAATACTTTAAGTATTGGACAATTAAAATAGAAAACAATTCGTCTATCCGGTGAAGAGAAAAAATACGTGATAAATGTACCCACACAGGCATAGTAATTGAAGTAAAAAGAGCGATTGAAAATCGAGTACTAATGCCTGGATTGAAGAACTGGAATACTTTATCTTGTGATTAAACAATCGTACCTTTGCCACCTCTAAAAAAAATAGACACTATGTCTACCGCTTATGCAACCATACCGAAGCAAGGTCTGGAGATAGTCAAGGCAATGCCGGGTGTAGAGCCGGGCTACTACGAATCAATGGCTGATCTTCTGGACGACCTCAGCAAACAAAATGCTGCTGAGGATAGCGCATACAAGCGTGCTCGCTTCGTCGTGTCCAACTACGTCTACCTGATTTATGAGCGGCTGCAACGCAACATGGTTCGTGAAATTGATTACGATCGTGTAAAGTCGTGGGCTAGTATAAATAAAAAACTCGCGGGTTACCTGCTGAAGCAACAATGGGATGATTTCCCAATGGAAGTTTTTGAAAAATGGATTGCGCCGGATATTGATTTACTGAGTTGTGGGATATACAGCCGCTCCAATCGGTTTACCAAGAACATCTATCATTGATAATCCTTCAATGTTAATTGGTGGGACAGGTCCCACATTTCCTTTATATATTGTATACTTCTTTGAAGGACCTCTTGCCGGCTTTCCGGAGAAGTTGTAAACAGGTTTCCTTTCGGATCCAAAAATATATCCCGGTCATCCTCCAGTTCATAAAACGAAATATTACAGGGGAAAGGGTCCACTGTAATATTTGTAGAATTGCGGATAATGATATTATGCTTGCTGGCACCCTTGATAAAATATTCATGGAACCAGAAAATGAGTTTCTGGTTACTTACGATTGCTTGCTTGTATGCCATTTTATCACTTTTCAGAGCTTCCCAGTTAGAATCGAAAACGAGTTTGTCAATACATTCCTTTAATGTCTCAAAGCCCTCGCCGTTTTTCTTACCTCGTTTCAGGAGTTGTGCTTTAAATTCCGCCCGCAATGCATTACCAAGACGAACCGTAAATTCAATAAGATTGATCTTTTCGCTGTCCCAGATAGCTTTTAACTCGATGGAAGGATAATTAAGATTGAGATCCAATAAGTCCTTTTCTTCAAAATCAAAAAACAAATAGAACATCAGGTTGAATCGTATGAAAAGCGCCATGAAATCATCTTCTTTGAAAAACCAGGCACCGGTATCACGGGTCTCCCGGAAATAAAGATCGGCACGGATAAGAAATAAGAACCAATGTGATTCATAAAATACCCTGGCACGGACTATATCTATACGGTGGTCCGAGGCGGAAGTATTCATTTTTTCGGGGTCACTATAACCAAGCAGAAATGTTGCATAGTCGGCGACAATATGACGCATGGCATTAACACCAAAATGGTCCTGCAGATAAAACACTTCAAACTTCTCCCGTGGATCTACACGTTCATAAAGACTTTTTTCAAAATCAAGGAACTCCTGCACCTTATCGGGTTCAACCTTATCTGCACGGGGGTTGAACAAAAAGCTGAATTCCTTTGCTTTCTTATAAAGAATCAGGTAAGGTATGATATGGTTGGCGGCCTCATGAACACACTCACAGGCATAAATAGCGGGCCGAAACAAATGCATGAAATTGATCGAATTGAAATATTGTGAGGAGGTGATGTAATGATTAACCTGAACATTGACAAAAGGCACTTTTGAATCATCTCCGTATATGCGTCTTGCGATCAGTTTGTAGATCACATCATATGTGAACAGAAGTTGTTGAATACCACCATGGTGCTCAATATTAAAGTCATTGATCTCCGAAAAATAGTAGCTATGGAAAAAACGGTTCCAGTATGCTTTATTCCAGGCCACAATGAATGCTGCGATAGCCTCAGTATCGACGGCTTCTACCAGCATTTTATCATCAGGATAAATATCTTTTTCGATATTGTCCTCATCTGATCCGGCCTCCATGACCACGTTCTTCTTGAATTCTTTGGCCGCTGCTAGTTTCTCTTGCCCGGATCCCAAAAAATTATCATTCAGAAAATTGATCAGGGGAGCTTTCAGTCCAATGAAATAATTATACATCAAAGGATCAGCCAGCGAATCGTTCAGATTATTGATTAGGTTTTCAATCTGGCCCTTATAAATATATGGTATGGGGTATATGCGGAGCTGATTACGGATGACTTCAATTTCAGCAGGCTTGATCTTATAATCAGTGAGCCGGTATTCATAATGCAGCGACGATTTGAATTTCCGCAACCTCACATTGGAGGGCCAATGGAGATGACTCCGAAGCTTGATGATATGGCGGGAGATTTTCTCTTTGTCAATCTGTTCGATCCGGTATGAAAAGTCCAGGTATTGGCGCATCGATAGCAGATTATCCGGGAATGAAAAAGTATATTTTCCAGTCCGGGTATGATGGTTCAAAGTGCTTTTGAATTTAGGGAAGGAGGATCTGATGAGTTTATCGCTGGCATATTCATGACCGGGCTTCACATTCCACGCAGTCGTGATGCAGGCCATTTTATCATACTCAGTTTTGAACTTCTTGAGTTGTTTTTTGGTGAAGCCGCATTTTTTCTTCAGTGCCGTTTCATCCCGTGACAGTTCGATCATGTCAATATGAAATCCGTACGTTATCGAAGTTGCAATGACAGGATGAGACTCGAGACATTCTTTTCCTTTGCCATTTTTCCGGATGAATTTACTGAGTAGGGAGTGCTCTTTCAATGTCTTAAAAATAGAAAGTATCCCGTTTACAGATATGTCATCATGAGGTTTTTTCCCCAATAGTTGGCGAACAAAAGCCTCAATATCGGCAAGGCGGTACTGTCTGAACCTGATCAGGAATTCCTGCATCTCTAGTAAGGAGGATCCGAAAAAATAGATAGTAATTTCATTCCATCCCAGGTTCTCATTTAAAAAATAAAAGAACTTCTTCCCCTGCCGTTTCAATTTTGCCACCCACTTGTCCAGGTAGGCAATCAGAAAAAAGTTATATAATTTGATAAAAGATTGGCCAAGTCCAACCAGCATGGCATTGTTTAGCTTGATGGAAGCAACACCGGTGAAAGGATAAAACTCCTTACCAGAGAAAAAATCAGGTATGGCTTCATTTTTAAAGATATGAACCCTTGTATGTTTCTCATCATAAACCTCCACAATAGGAATGATGCCGGTATTAATCTGGTATTTGTACCCTGCTGAATGGGATGAAGGTTTAAATTTTTTCGTCGCAAAGCTGAAGTCATCTATCAGCGAGAAGATAGCCATATCAAAATCACCAAAAAGACAGTAAGGAACCGGCCTGTATAAGAATGTATCATCAGGGTTCGGCCTGCACTGATCCGATTGGCAGATGGATTGCATGCTTGAGAGTGATTGCCGGTAATTGTCAAACATGGTTCTGATCTCATCCCGGAAGAAATTTCCTGAAGTTTCAAACCCAGGCAATGTCGTAAACGCCGAAAAAAAGGCATATTTATAGTATTTGTCTGTCGGTTCCATCTACATCAGGAGTTTTATGATAGAGAACGTTAATGCTGACATAATCTTTCTTAGAAAGTAAGACAAGGCTTCGATAAAAACCACGAAGCACCTCAATTCTTTTTGCGGAAGGCGCCCCTTCGTCATCCACCAGGAATTGCTGATTGACTGAAAAAAAGATTTCTATACCCGGCGCGTTGAGGGAGGATTGGGGCTTTTCGATGATCTTCCTGATCTGTTCAAGGTAATCAGGGCTGTCCATAAGGTAAATACATATCTTCTTGCCATCAGGACCTTCTATAAATACTAACTGCTTGGCTGCATTGGTGTCTTGGGCTAATTCAATCGCATAGTCCTGCGTCCCTGGTAGCCTGAAAGTATCATGATATAGCGAAAGCTGCCAGACAAAGAAATGATAAAGCTGATCTGCATGCTGGTGTTCCGAGAGACCCGAGAAGTAATGAAGTATTCTCACTTTTTCTGATTCGATGGTGGTCGGTTCACCACCCCTGTACACAAATTCATAGAATGGTCGCTTTTCGTGGATGTCGGGGTAAAACCCATCTGTTGTTACTTCATCTTCCCCGACTGTGCAATATTTGAATTTTTTCAGAGAAAACTTCCGAAGTTGCTTATTCACTTTCACTAACCCGAATGTGTAGGGATGAAATTTGCGGATATAATTCTCGGTGGTAAAACTAGTTCCATTGGTCAGTAAATATGCTTTGCCCAATAAAAAAGTGGGGTCGTGGAGGATGCCGTGAACGTGGCCGCACAAAATAAGATCGCTATGATCAATGATTTTGGTAAAATTATTATTAATATCCTCTTTGTCTACATTCTTGGCAGGTCCTATATGTTCAGAATCATTCAGGATATAAAATGGATGGTGCATGAAAGATATTACCGGGTCATTCGTATTGATTTTTCTTTGAATCGTTTCTACCAGTTCTTTCATAAGATATAGTGAGTTTCTGTCCTCATCCTCGTCGCCGATATTACAGAAAAAAGAGCTGTTATGCCCGACAAGCGTCAGGCCTAATACTGATTTAAGGTAAACAGTTTCGAATCGATCCATAGCAAAGGTTAATTCAACGGGTGCCAGGATAGTATTACCTGCCGGGCTGCTTTGAAGTTCGGTTCGTTTGGAGAGATATCTTTGAAAGTAGATCTGTTCAAAATGAAATACCGTGTCGCTCACAGCACCTGTAAATCTAAGTTTCGATATTTTGGCAAGTGCTGTTCGCATCAATGCCCTCTTTTCCTTCTTTTCCTTTTTACCAAGTTTTTCTTCGCCAACATTTGGTAATTCCGCGCCGTTAAGTATAGCTAGGTCTTTCAGCCCATCCTCTTTGTTTTCACGGGTTACATCGTGATTTCCTGGTGTCGAAAAAAAAGTATGACGAAGGTTGGGAAATCGGCTTGTCAGCTTTTGGACCAGGTCATAATAGTGTGGGTAATTTATTTCGATATTCCTGTTGACCAGGTCGCCTGCCACTATAACTATATCCGGTTCCCATTCAGGACCCTGCTCAACGATATTTTGAAGTAGTTTATCATTAATAGCTAGCCCCGAAATACCGGTATCGGCTTCGTTTACAATATCGTAATGCAGATCACTGATCAGCAGGATATTTACATCTCGCAGCAGTCGTTTGAACCCGAAGGGACACGCGGGGACTTTCATTATCAATGGCATGTTGGTTGAGGAATACAATTATACCGATAATGAACTAATTGACAAAGAATTGGGCCATCTTTAGAAGACTCAATTTCGTGAACATTGAGTTTTAAGGGTAAACCCTTAATTGGAAGAATTTAACGACTCAAATAATCGTCCACGAAATCATAATGATTCTGCACTGCGGGGACCTGAGATTTTTTATCTTTGGAAATATTATCGGATTCAAATGAACCTAAAAAACTCAACAGTCGTTATGTTAGCAACAACGCTTGCTTTAGAACCACTCATAGAACATAAAAATCCTGAACCACACGCTCATGCCGATTCACCGCTGCCAATGTATAACCCGTCAGCAGTTAAGGTGTATGGAAATATAATGTTTAACCAGGCTAACACGGGTAAGACCATTAGTCGTCTTGCAACTGTAGAACTCGTAACGATGAGAAATAGTTAACAGCCGGCAGACTAATCCACCTTCCAAATCTTCAACACCGGATGTATCTCCACCCCGTTCCTCGCATGCCCGTTCCCATGTGCCATCCGATCAAAGAACAAAAACCCCGTCACCTTCACCTTAACCGGCGCAGGCAAATAATGAATCGCACCCGGAGTGGCATCGATCTCAGTCGTTATAAAATCACGAGCCGCCGTATACCTTTCTCGCAACCCAATAAAATTCTCCAACTTATTACAGGTCGGGTCCGGGATCTCCGCGATCATAGAATCCTTAAAGTCCAGGCTGCAAAGGATCAGGTGGTAGTCCTGGTCATTATCTTCTTCGCCGAGCCCGATCAGCCAGGCAGTAACCGTAACTTTTTTCGACTCAATGGTGCCGCGGTTAGTTCTTAACTGTTCAATAGGTGGTCTCGTATAACCAACCACTGTATGGATCGTACTAGGTTTAGGCGTTTTGGAAAAAAGGGATAGCCCCTTAGGATCGATGAGAATCTTATTATCCCAGCGAAGAGTACCTCCGCATTCAGGAGTTGGGTGCACTCCATAAAGGAGCATAAAGACAAAGGGAAGTAGTGGCTTGAGCATAGCAGGCAAGGTTTAAGTATTGCAAAGGTCGGCAAATACAATGGTAATGCTTTTTGCTTGGTCCGGTCTTCTTCAGGGGTGCGATCTGGAACCTTGCGGTCCGGGAGACTCCTAAGGTTCAGTCAGTAATCTTTTAAAATAAAAAATTCGTTCCTGCCTCAAGAATTGATATACAAGGGAAGTATAGAAAATGTTCAATAATGTTTTTATGAGTTATATAACTGATGCATCATCCTGTTCTATCTTAGCCAACGTCAATAGAAAATTGTCGATGTTCTTAATGAACAGGAGGCTTTCTTTCCCCTCAAATAGAAATCAATTTCTTCTGCTTATTGATTATTGGTCTTTCCCCGATGCCCCGATCAAGCATTTGAGAATAAAATAAGAGCTACTCTGATCAAATCATCCCCTCACGGGCTTATGTAGCAAACGCAATAAGATAAATCTTGCGCAGGAATTAGGAATACCCTCTATAAAATTAAGAGTTGTTTCTGAGGAAAAGGAAACAATACTTTTTTTTTTATGATTAAGATTTATTCCTACATTTAGTTATACTTATCCACCCACCGAAAATCACAATTCCTTTAGTAACGATCATTGTTCTGATAATAGCAATTTTATGATCATGAGGCAGTGGAGGTAGAGATTTTAATAAACCGGGAATAAAAAAAGATTACACTTTCCCGAACCGGATAAAAAACAAATAGACTGACTGAAGATTTTCGGGCAAAATTGAAAAAACACCCTAACTTTTATTCCAAAAAAGAATTCAAAACATGAAGTCTTTCACTTGCAAAATACTAAT
The DNA here is from genome assembly GCA_964525285.1 of uncultured Chitinophaga sp. Classification (GTDB taxonomy): domain Bacteria; phylum Bacteroidota; class Bacteroidia; order Chitinophagales; family Chitinophagaceae; genus JJ008. Next base: position 14,472 of record CAZGGQ010000016.1, on the reverse strand, counting down.
ATCAGTTTCTCTAACTTTTTTACATTATCCTTGCACATTATCGGCAAGACAGCCAGTAAACTACAAATTAATAATTGAAGCGGTAAGAAATATTCTAAGAGACCCCAGAGTCAAAATCCCAAGAAAGATAATTGAAGAAAGCGCAAAAAATGCCGCCTTTTTAACTAATCTACACTACAAGATTTTAACGAATGACCCTATAGTACGATCTGAATCAAAATTGTCTAAATATATAAAGGGCTATTATGAAAAATTGGGTCCTTATGTCTCTCTTGAGGAACGATTTAAGGCGATTTTGGAAAGATATAAGCAGATAGATCTAAAACCAGTTCAAGATATCGAATTTGAGGACATACAAATACTCCAATATTCAGGGCTTGAACCTCATATTTTGAATCAAGAGATTAATTCAAGGATCATTCAACTGGACCAACTAAAGACTATTGCTGATCATTTGAGTGAGATTCATGACGAACTGCTCGAATCAAAAAAAGGTCTATTGAGTGCAAAGGAATTGCTTAGAAATATTTCCAAAACTCTTGAAAATGAAATCCAAACAAACGGCACACTTGGTTGGCTAAATATATTCCTTGGAAAATATTTATTTGACCAATGGTATGATTTTGAAATTAGCTATCCAAAGCTCCTGGAACCATGCTTACAGGAACTCGATGAAAAAGCAAAAGCAATTACTTATCTGATTACTCAGAAACTGAAACCATGTTACCTAAAATATGGAGGGCAATTAATAAACCTGATTTCATTTCAGGAAACAGCTATTACTTGGCGTAAAGAGCGATATGAAAAGAAAAAAAAGGAGCTAGAACAAAAGAAGGCCTTATTGAATAAGCTTGAACAGGAAATAAACTCCCTGCAGTTGGAAATTGACAATAGTCAAAATTTGGTTACAACAAAAGAGAATCAAATTCTTAATAATCAAAATACTTCAAATCAACTTCAAAACCAAATTGATGAACTGGCCAGACGCCTTCAGGTGCTTAATGATCCAGATTATGACATTAAATATTTCAATACCTGCCCTAATCGTAATAACTGGAATAGATGCGATCATGATGAAATAAAAGCAACATGGAATCGCGATAAAGAAACAGAAAAAAGACAAAAAAATAACGCGCAGCGTGATTTAGCTAGTTCAAAGTCCCGATTATTGAATGCAAATCAAACTCTGCAGAACGAAATTAACAACCTTGTTGAATTAATAAGGGGAAAGTCGAGCACTTTAGACGAAAAAAAAGAAAAGTATAAAATTGAAAAAGAAGTCTATGAAAAAGAGCTCAGTATCTTTTCAAAAAGTCTTTACAATGAATTTCTCTTGGCCTTCATAGAAAATGTAGATTATTTCAAAAGAGTTGTAAATGAATTCATATCATATTCAAACACACTATGAGATTCCGTCATTTCATAAACATATTCATTTTTTGGACCTTCTTCAATAATCAGGCCTCTGGTCAAGCAAATTTAAAATTGGTGGCAGTCCCGGACGAAGAAATTACAAAGAGGGCTAATGATATTATTAGAATTCTTAATAATTTTCCATTAAGAACCTCCAATATTGAAGCAATAAAAGTTACAACTGTAATTAAAAATCTTGAAGAGCAAAATATATATTATTTCATAGGGCTTGAAAAAGAATATCACAATATAGAAGGAAATGCATTTAGCGACAAAGAGCTCTTAAATAAGCTGGAAATTAAGAATATACCAGAGCAATTAGACCAATTGATACGATTTGCTAACCTAGGTTTTGAGTGGCCGACTGATTGCCAGTTTTTTGAACTTAGGCTTGAAGACCTTAAAAAGAAGATATTGGCCTTTCCATGCTGTGAATATTTTTTTTGGTATAAAGAATTCCGCTCACTTGAAAAAGAAATTGAAGAATTTATACAGCAAGGACAGCCGCCCGAATTGATAATTCGCGAACCCATTCCTGCTTATCTGCGGCCCAGTGAGGCTAATTATTATTGCACAAACCAATTCGCGAAAATAAATTATGAGGAAATAGCAAAAGCAATTGAAGATTTTTCACACGTCATTTCCAATCTCCAATCTGATCTTGAAAAGCGGAGAACAGAGTTATTAGAACTAGTAGATCTAAAACTGACCTCATACTTAAACTTCAAAGACCAACTACCCAAGTATCTGGATAACCATGTTCAAAAAACTAAGGAGACGATTGAAAAACTTAAGGCAGAACTTGAAGTGAGAGCTGAAACAATCAAAGGTTTAATGAAAGAAACTAGCCAACTTAGCGAAATCATAACCAGAGATTCACTCTTGATTTTGGGAAATGACCGCTCTTTAGAATTGGATGAACTCAACATGGTAAGGAATGATGAAGAATTCGACAATCTTTCATCCAGGCTAGATATCCTATATGCTGAAGCTAACCATCCGATACGCGATATCAAATTTGAAGACATAGACAAGACAGTCACACAAGAAACAATCAACTTGATAAAAAATGTCAATTCACAAATCGCCAAATTGAAAACCGATATTGCCCAAAACCGGAAACTGAACAAGGAAACTCGTGAACATTATGTCACAACTCTACAAAATATAATTCAACTTGTGCAATCATTAATACCGGCAAGAGAGCAGCTTAATTCATTAATTATCTTAACAAATTCTGAACTCATCAAATATTATGAACTTCAGCCAGGGGTCAACCAGAAAATAAGTGAATACAAGAATCAAATCGAATTTTTGTCAAAAATTCATAAAATATTCTTTCCGGGACTACCTCCCAAATTTGACAGTAAGAAAATTCTCCGGGAATTGAATAAAAATCTTCCACCAAAATCCCCTTTTTAGGATAAATAAAAAGAGACCACTTTAAATGATTTTTTTAAAAGAAAATTTCTCTTTAGTACGATCGAACCGGTCCGATACTGATCTCAAAATTGAAAAACACTGATACCGTAATATTTCTTAAAGACCTTTTTTAGGGTGAAGGATTGGTCCCAGTCTTTTTAAGCAGGTCTGGAATGGAATCATAAAATCTTTTATCATTAAACCTTGTGTATCGCATCTATTAGATAAAATTGCTTATCCTAATATCAAATTGTTAAAGTGACATTTATTGAACAATAATAGTTTTTCTCACTATTCCCTCAGAAACCATATTGTTGATCACATCCGTTGCTATAAGGGTTGTAGTTCCAAAAGTTGCTTTGAAATAGACCGTATAATTCACCCCGGCTGGCATATTGAATTTCGATGCAATGCCAAAAGGATTTGATGTCAATGAATAGGTTGGATTGTTACAGGAAGTGTTCCCGAAGTTGTTTGCAAACATGCAGATTGAACAATTATTCACGAGGCCTGATGTCAGATCCTTCACCGTATATATCACACCGTTTTGCTTCTTTTCAGAAACTTTATAATTGAGGTAACTCGAATCTAAAGATTTACTAAAGGAAGTGTCAAACCTTCCGTTATACCTGATGCCATTATCTTCGTATTCGCTGTAGATGGCATACTTCGTATCTTTTTTCAGATGTTCGAACAGGAAGTAACCGTTTGCATCCGAAGTGGCAGAGAAAATATAATTATTCGTATTGTCATCAGAGTAACCAATATTAATTCCTTTCCCACCTATGGGCTTGACCTGGAGTGTCCCAGTCTCGTCAAAAACAAAAGCTCTTCCTCTCAGGTAAAGATCCTGGCTGATATCATCCCGACTGCTTTTGTATTTATCACAGGAAATTGCTGTAACGAACAATGCTATGTATATGAATGATTTTCTCATAACGTTTATTTGAATAGTCCGATTGATTTGATGAAGGAAGCAGGCTCCATAGTTAGGCCAAGGAATATCCCCCCATATTTCAATCCCTTTGTAGTTTCCACTATCTGGTTATTGTTAATCTTATATTTATAATTCGTGTAAAGATGGGCTCCGACATTAAATTTAAAACCTGGGAGAAGGTCTAAACTCAAAGCGGGGCAAAAGTTCTTTAGAGGATCCGGTATACCCAGCCCCAGGAAAATCGAAAATCGATGTTTGAATTGATCATCAGTGAATCCGAGAAAAGATTTGCTCTGGGCAAAATATTTAAAAGGATAGATATTGATCCCCGCTATTATTCTTGCGGTCTGTGATTTGGAGGTGACAGTTACAGGATTGCCGGATGCAATGTTAGACGTATAGTCTGATAAATCGACGCCAAGACCTGCACTGAAAAGATACCATTTATAAACATCCTGCGTGATCTTTTGATGGGTAAGTAAGGTCCTAACCGAATCCTTTTCTCCTCCACCGGGTTTTGGTTTAGCCTCCATCACATTAAAGGGAATGACCTTCGCTCCTTCAGGCATTTCGAATTCAGGTATTTGGGAAGAGTACAAGGGTACCTTGTCAGAATTCTTGATTTGCAATATGCCTGGTGGGATAGAGCGGTCCTTCATCTCTGTCAGTCCGGAAAGAACAATGGAAAGATTATTCAGAATTGGCTCTATTGCGCTGATACTGTTTGCACGATTCACATTAAGCGTAACAAGCCGATTTAATTCTTTGATCAGGTTTCTTATACTTTGTTCATAACACCCATTGCATTGCGCATTGGTCTTGTAGTCAAGATTGGGAAGAATACAATTATTCAGGATCCAGTTTAAGATGGCAGGATCAAAAGGACCGCGCCTCCATCGAAAATAACCTCTTATGAATTCCTTTGAGGTTGGCATTGCTATCGATTCAGCATCTGTCCAATCTGAATTTGTAAAAAAATTGTTGTTGAAATTCACTCTGAAATTAGTTATGAATGGCGCCGGCAGATGTCCTCCTCCGGTACGGGTAAACTCTGCAGCGTCCGGAGCCGGAATAGAGAAATTGGGAACTGTTGCCTTCGGTGCAGAAAAAGCTCCGGCAATCTTTGCAAACAATCCTGCATTCCCCGAGAGAGCTGTAATGGTAGTAGCAATTCCGCCAACAAACTCAGAGAAAGATTTTTGGGCTGGAGAAAGTCCATCATGCGCCTCAGGTTTTGATTCAATGTAGATACGTGATCCGGCAGGAACATTGTGTGCTACAACGATCACCTTTGTTTTATCATCAATGAATTCAGGAACACTTGCTTTATCAAAACTAAATTTGTTGGCCCCATCCATTTCAATGACCTTCTTTGTCACCTTGGGATCAGCGTCTACTACAAACTTCATGTCGTTGACAATCGTCCTGGCTTTTTGCAGGTCGTCCAGTGATTTCAACTGAAATATCTCATCGATTGGGTCGGGCAGGTTCAGGAGAAATTTCTTTTTCCCTGTTTTAAAAGCAATAACCAATGATTCGATTTCTTTTGGGTCTTTACCGCAACAATCTTTCATTTTCTTGATCTGTTCTTCAACAAGGTCATCAAACATCTTGGCCCGGATCTCATCAACTTGTGGTGGGACATATCTTTTCTCCGGGCTGTTAAAGCCCAGGGGATTCGAACGCAGCTCACCTTCACAATACCACAGCCATTTTTTGTAAATTGGTTCGGAAGAGAATCTATTCAAAACACCATTCCTGGTCCTGAGTGATGCAATATTTCGGGTTGAATAAAAATTTTGGATCGGGAGAAGATCATCGTTATTGGTACAGCTATAGGGGTGTAGAAGCTGGATCTGCTGAACTTGACTAAGCTGGATTTTGATATCAGGCAATAATTTATCTAACTCTTCCCAATCTCTTTGGTAATATTTATCTGGCTCAAGATTTATGAAACTTCTCCCTGTAATATCGCTGTTAAACATATTCACTAACCAGGTCTTGAAAACATCATTTTTTACAAGCGCCTCACTCATGATCTCCGATCTGGAATCATAGTCAGGCGGTAACAATTCAAGAATATTGTTATTATTGAAAATATTGGTATTAAGATCAGCCTGCGGAGGATAGAAGTAATAGGTAGTAGAGTCAGTATTTGTTTCCAGGTAATGAAGCCAGTTCCTTGCTCCATCCAGCAATTGCTGATAGTCATTTGCAGACCACAAGGCGCTATAGAAAGCCGCTGCTTCTGGTTTGGTCAGATTCTCAATTGTGTTTCTAAGTTTATAAATCAGTTTTTTCTTAATATCAGCTGCAGGCACAGCCGGCTGAGTTACACTCATAGTAAATGTCGCGCTTGTACCTACACTATGAACAAAGGGGCTGCTTAACTTTCCATTTGTTTGAAAAACCAGTTGTGCTTGTGTTATTAAAGGAAGTCCCACACAAAAAATTATCGTGAAGTACTTTAAAATTCGCATATGAGTTAAATTTGCTTGTAATCAAAACTAATAAAAAGGTCAAATATACGAACCCCGTTTAAACACCTTTTGACAACCCGTTTTATAGCTTCCACTATTTTATACAAATGTTGGCCTGGTAACACTTGCTTTAGCCTTTCACTCCAATTTTCCTACCTACAAAACCTCCCATCCCCCACCGCCTGTACCTGCGGTTTACCCCTGCCATTGGACTTTATGATGATATGGTCCCCATCAACCGCCTGCTTTTCATCGAATCCGGCAGCTTCATCACCTTCATCCGTCCGGTAGATGCGCACATTATGATTTTGATCGCAATAGCGCTGCAGTGTACTCATGTCCGGCAGGAAAGTTTGGCGGAATTTTTTTCTTCCCGATTGCACAACGACGATATCTGGGTCCACCGCACGTATAAAGGGCAGGGTACTGGAAGTTTCACTTCCATGATGTGCGATCTTTAGAACGGTCGCTTTCAACTTAGTTGGCACTGTAGCAAGCAATATCTTTTCAACAAATTGAGCAGTCTCAGCATCATCATCACGTTCTTTACCTTCAGCGTCACCCATGAACAGGAATACATTATCACCGTATTGTACCCGGATTACGATGGAAGAATTATTTTCTTCTGTATTGCCGGAACTAAGTTCATTATTGGGGTCGCCCACCCATGAATATAAAACTTCCACTTTAAGTTCACTTCCCCAGTTGATGGTTCCGAAATTAGCTTTCCCGATATGTACTTTCTTAGCAAGACCGGGAGTACCGGCGGTCCCTTTCATTGACTTTACAAAATTGGTATAGGTCACCAGTGTCTTTGGATAGCCTGGATCATAATAATGATTGATCGAAAATTGCGTTGCGATGCCTTCCGCCCCATAAAAATGATCACTGTGCGGATGCGAGATGAACAAGGCTTCAATATCCGCATTACGGTGTGCCAGATCCTTTACATATTTCAGGAAGGGATTCGAAGCGTCTGCTTTATAGGGACCGCAATCGATGACGATTGAATATCCTTCAAATTTTCCATTACCCTGGATACCGTCATCATAGGTTTGAATCAGTATGCCATCACCTTGCCCGACATCCACATAATGGATGGTGAGAAATGCGTTAGCGGGGATGTTGCCAGCATCAGATGCATTGATAGTATCTGCTGAGATGCTGCCGGCAGGTTCAATATATTTTTTAGCAATCCATCCTTCCTGGTTATTGCCAAACTTTACTTTACGCCAGAAGGGAACAGATTCTATTACAGTGACAACTGTGCCTGGAGTAAGACATTCGATGGAACTTGCAGTGGCGGATGCTTCTGTTCTGACATTCACGCATGGGTGAACTGTAGGGCGAACGATATAAGGTTCGTTTTGAGCATGGAGCGCAGGCCCCAATATCAAAAGGAGCAGGCTAAATAAGATAGCGCGGGTGTGTCTCATGGTTGATAAGGTTTGTTGCGAAAAGGTACTATATTAATTAGCTATCCCAAAAATGAAAAACACCAGAAGTCTGGGGGCAAAACACCGTTTTTTGAAAAGAAAAGGGCGGACAGAGGGTAGTTGAGCCGCATTCAAGCTCCAATGCGAAAAATGGTGCAGAAACTTCCTGCCAGCGCGTTGTAATTTTGTTGTACAAAACGATGTTTACCCTGTCAGATGATTTACAACATGCAACATCCTTCTGGAATATACGCTGCCGACGAAATAAATTTTTCCCGCTTTATATATAGCCGGGAACAGATCTCTAAAATTGAATTTGCGATTGAACGAATCAAACAGTTTTTCCATCTGGCACTAACTGAGCAAAACTTCAATGCTGTCAGTAGTATTTGGTCTCTCCTCATTTCAGTTGTACCACTCCCCGCCGTTCAAACGAATGTTTATTGGATACTCAGGTCACGGCCCAGCAAGGAAGGTCAGATCTTTGAAGACGAAGCAGACATTTCTTACAATACCAAATGCCCGGAACTCATCCAGCAGGGGCGATTTAATAGAGCCCAGGAAGCAGTTTTTTACGGCGTCCTGCCTTCTGATCAGCAAGAGAAATTTGTTAACGCTGCAACGATCGAGTCATATAAAGAGCTTATTAGCGATAATAATTCAACAGAAGTCCAATATTTTCATCTCTGCAAGTTCAACCTAAAACAGCAGTTCCCGGTTTTGAATCTTTGCTTTGAGCCGCGGGTACTGAGGCATCACCCCTGGTTGAATGAGATCGTTAACGGACATATTTAGAGTCTTAGGTTAAAAGTCCCTGATGAATCTGCTGAAGTCATTGTTAAATTATGGCGTTTCGTCTCAGAGCTTTCCTCGGTCAGAAAATTTTGTGATCAGCATTATTTGGTGAGCACAGCTTTGTTCTGTGCAATTCGGGAGTATTATAATGCTGAAAGCCCGGAGCCGGTCAATGGATTGATCTATCCGAGCCCAATGGTATACGGTGATGCAGTGAACATCGTGATGATGCCACAGGCTGTAGACCAATATTTAAAACCTGAAGATTGTTTTCTCCTGAAATACATAAGGGACCTTAAAAAAAAGAAATACTTTGATACCGATATCTGCAGCAAGCCTTCGAAGGTTTCCAATGGCAAACTCAATATCAAAGAAGTGGTTTGGGGAAGGGAGCTCGGTAATTTTGGTTATTGAAATTGGTAAGCATTTGAACTGTCTAGATCCATTTGCCTGTTCTGCTCATAACTCAAGCATTTATTGTCCCTGTGTTTTGTAATGCATATTCTAGTTCTCTAGCAATTCCAACAGAATTAGAGGGATCATGGTTTTTTATTATTGCTTTCAAAAATTGTTTCACTTCCCATACCAGCATACAGGCAGTTTGATATTTCCATAAATAATCTGAATTGGAAGGAACATCCTTTGCCTGCAGCAATCTTTTGCGGACCAGGAATTCCCGGATTGCCTGGTAGCTATTGTTTTCACTTTCTACACTTCCTTTCTGTCCTGTTGCATGTTCGGTGCGGACCACTTCATCATGAGATCTACCGTGTACAAGGTTATTGCGGAAGGCGATCAAGATATTAACAGTTTCGAAATGAGGATATTGCTCGAGTGGCCCACTAAATAATCGGTTATATAGTGGTTTTTTAATTTTCCAGGTCGCATAATCGGCATTGAATGCAGGACGTGTTTCCGCAGGCAGAGTTTGAATGTATTCCTCAAGCAAGTCCGTGATCAATCCTTCTATAGCGATAGAGCAATTAGTAAGCAGTGTCACCCCAGCGCCATCTGCGATTATTCCTGGTACTGGGTTTTTCATGATCCAGTTATTAAACGAAATCAATGCTGGCCAGATACGCGTCTTCGTTTTTGCTTCCCGGTGAGTTTCCGTTTCATTAAACCCTACATTAAGAAAAAATGTTTCTTCCATACAATTCTTTTTAAGAAGACAAATTTATTTAATCCTGCTGAGTGCTAAAAATTTTAGTTCTGCACATATTATCTTGAAAGGAGCTATGCTTAACTTTGGGCCTCCATGACCCAACACGAACTGGACACTATCATTTCATCCGGGGAAGGCTATAAGACGGAATTTAAACAAGCTGTTAGCTCCGATCTCGCCAAAGAATTGGTTGCGTTTGCTAACGCGACAGGTGGGAGAATTTTACTTGGGATTGCTGATAATGGAACCATACCTGGCATCACGATCAATAACCGCCTTCGGTCAGATCTTGAGTCAATTGCACTCTCTTGTGATCCGGCAGTGGAAATTACACTTGAAGATTTTGATAACAAATTAATGATCATCAATATCGGGGAAGGAAAGAATAAACCTTATCGGGCAACAGGCGGATTTTATTTGCGAAGTGGCGCCAGCAGTGTGAAGATGTCCACTGAACAGATCATTGCCTTTATCAAATCAGAGGGTCGTGTGCGTTTTGACGAATTGCTCAATTCACAGGTCGACTATCCCGCCGAAAGAAACGACATCATGGTTAAACACTTTATGGCCGCTTCCCGGATCAAAACGACGCTAACACCTGATGAACTACTCACTAATTTAGGAGTCTTGTATGCTGAAGAAAAATTAAGGGTTAATAACGCCGGCATCCTTTTCTTTATAAAAAATCCCGGTACTTATATCCCTACCAACGCTATTCATTGTGTTCTCTATAAAGGCAACAAAAAAGTCGACATCATTGATAAAAAATCTTTTGACCAGGATGTAATAACCAACATCGAAGAAAGTATTGCATTCATCAAACGCCACCTGAACCTGGCCTATATTATTAAGGGAAACAGGCGACAGGAGGATCTGGAGATCCCCGAAGTCGTTTTACGGGAGTCCGTCGTCAATGCTGTCGCGCACCGGGATTATTTTGAAAAGGGCGCGGAGATCATGATAGAGATCTTTGATAACCGGGTGGAAATTTCCAATCCTGGGGGGCTTCCCAAAGGTCTAAAGGAAGAAGATTTTGGTACCCGCACCCTTGCCCGTAATCCCCTTATTGCCGCTCTTCTTAACCGGGCTGGTTATATCGAAAAGCTTGGAACTGGTATTCCCCGTATCCGTAAAACGATGCAGGATGTGAATTTGCCGGAACCGGCCTTCCATTTCGACGGGTTCTTTAAAGTTACCCTCAGAAGGTTTGATCCGGTTTCAGAATTAAGAAAGGAATTTGATACCTCCGAAGCCAAGGCAAATCGGATCGCGCTGATTCTGGAAAAATTGGTGAATGATGGAAAACTTCAGCCGGAAAAACTGGCCGGGATTCTTGAAACGACCGCCCGGACTATCCGCAATGATATCGCCACCTTGGAAGCCGCTGGGTGGGTGTCTGGCCGCGGTACCACTTTTGCCCGGGAATATGAACTGACCCAGTTGGGTTCCGAGAAAGCTTCCCGCTACTTCTGATATCTTTTAGCTTGATATTTTTCCGAAGTTTTCCGAAGCTCCCGGAGTGCACCATTAGGGGGGCTTTTTGTTTTTCCGGGTCATGACCATGATTTTTTATATTTAGATGATTTTCAATACATTATACACATTTCACTTTTGACAGATATTTTCCGAAGCTTTCCGAACCCGCCGGACGGCCCGGCGATTCAGCGACTTTTCCCCGGCTATTTTTTCCGAAGCTTTCCGACCCCGGGTCCCGAAGCAGGTATTTCGAAGGGTACAGAGGTTCTGAGCGACCGGGCTTTTTTCTGACATAAAAAAACCGCGCCATCTGCAAAACAGAACTTGATAAAAAGAATTGAGTCGGCTGGAGAACTGCCACACCAAGCTTCAAAGGCCCTACCAAAATCAAACCATCCCCGCCGGGTGAGTACCTCAAAGGAAAAACCAGAGAATATAAAAGATATCGATAGCAGGAGCCGCCGATGATTCGATGATCGAGGGCATATCGCCTTTATCGCCATAATAACTGCGGTACCTGTCTATTCGGTCACAACATCCAATACACCCGCCACCGCCTCCAGCAATCCCTTTCCCACCTTCTTTCCAGCTACCAGGTCCTCATATCCCATTACCGCCCGCCAGTTACCCTCCTCATCCCGCTCGAAAAGCACAGTTGCACCCTCCATATCCACTTCGATCCGGTAACTGTAACCGAACCGCTGAACACGGAAAGGAAATTCATACGCCTGTTGGTGATAAACGACGGGTAATAAAAGAGGCTCCTGTTGCATCCCCCGAAGTTCGGGCTGCCTGATCAAAATCCTGGGATTTTAGCGGTTTACCATACCGTTTTTAACCCCCTTCTTTTTTTGACTGAGAATGCCGACATTGCTGTGGGTATAGCCTAAATACCAGTGATATGGCAGCTAAAACACGCTTTGACAAAAAAGTAGACTGGGTCAAAAATCACAAATACCTGTCCACTATTCTTTTTTTGGCATTCGCACTTGGCCTCTTTTTCACATACAAAAAGATCGTTTTTCCTAGTTCGAAAAAAAACCCGGATCCGACGAAAGTGAACAAGGAACAAAACACTACGATAAATAATAACGAGGACAAGAGTACAAGAAAAGTAAACATTAACATGCATGACAGCAGTCATATAGATAACGTCATTAATGGCGATCAAACTAATAACTATATGGTGGATAGTCTTAAAAAGAAATGATTTGAAAAAGTCCCAATGCTTTCTGGTTTCATGCTTGTTACTGACGCAATATATTTTTTGCCAGGATACCACAATTAACTTATATGGAGGCAACCACACTTTCGTTTTTGGCAATCAAACCAACAACTACCAGCCAACCGAGATTCTCAAACAGAACAATCAATATTTGAAGGAGATCCTTAAAACCTTTAAGGTTTTCGTAAAGGACCAGAATTCAGAATTAAACAGGACCAAGGAAATTCAGGCAGCATTTTTTGATCAGGTGGAAAACTATATCTCCTCCATTACCGCTAAAGACAAAATTATAGATAGCCTGACTGGGTTATTAAAAGAAAGAAGTCAGGAACTTGAAGTTGCAAAAGACCTGATCGCTCAAAGTAAAGCAGTGGAGAGTAGTTCTAAACTGCTGATCAAAACAGTTCCTTTTTTTATATCCGAAAAAAATGATACGGAAACGATAAGCTTTAAGAGGTCAGAAATTGAAAGCAGGGACAATTTCATCTCGGTTTATTCCTACGACAAGGCCAGCCCGACGGCTGTAGTTAGAAAGTTTAACCGGTATGGTTTTATTAATCGTTCAGGTAACCTGATTATAGGATTCAAATATGAAAAGGCGGAAAATTTTCAGGAAGGATTAGCTGTAGTTCTAAAAGGAGATAAATATGGCTATATCACGGAGGCCGATCAGGTTCAAATACCGTTCGAATATTCGCAAGCGCTTTCATTCAGGGATGGCAAGGCGCTGGTCTGCAAAAACGGAAATTGGTACTTTATTAATATTGATGGCAGGAAAGTTGGTGAAATCAAGTTGGATAAATCAATTGCCGGAGCGCGTTATTTTAAAGGAGATGGCCGGATCTGTATCACCTACAGCGATGACACAGAAACCTTACTGAATAAAAATGGAAAATTTATCTGGAATTTCGAGCCAACTTCTCCCGTTACATTATGGTACTTTAAGTCATTCAAGCACATTTTTGAGCTTAATTCTCCTGAAATTTATAAAGTACAATTTACAAACGGAACCTACGGGCTGGTGGATGATCGACTGAAGACTATCTCAAAAAAATATCTTTCTGATTTCAGTTTTGATGAGAATAACCTTGCTATTGTACATGATAAGGTCACAGATGAAAAAAAGGTTAATGGCTCAACAACCTTAACTTATGAAAGTTTCTATAATGTAATGAATGATCGTGGCCAGGAATTATTAGAGAAGCCATATTCAAAAATTGAGGTATCTTCATTTGGTGCCTATCGTGTACAGGGTAAATATGCTAGATGGGGACTATTGGATCCCACTATGAGTGAAAAAGTCAAATGCGAGTATCATAGCATAAAACAATTAGCAAACGATATTTCATTGGTATCACAAATAGAATCAATAACAAATCAAGATTCTGAAATCATTAAAACCAGGTATGGAATAATAGATGAAAATGGTTTCACTTTTATTCCGGTACGTTTTGACAGCATATTTTTTTTGGAGAATAAATATTTTCAGGTTGCATATAATGGAAACACGAGCAATCTTGAATTGATAAGACAATTAAAAATTGTTGATGTCCATTGTTTGACTAATTGTACCGAATACAGTAAGTTTATTCTCCTTAAACAAGATTAATGTTCTTTCGGGGCTTAACTTCGGAATATGACTACCATTACCTTCGAATTGGCCGAACCATTTAGGTCAATCCTTTATACTGCCTACCTGCCAGAAATCGAGAAAAATTATGCTCAAAAATTCTCTTCCTGGCAGCGGGTTGAGTTTGAAATCCGCGAGCTTTTCCCGACAGAAACTTATTCTACTGATACCTTCGACTTTCCGGACTGGGGATGCCGGGTAAAAATGAAAATCCCCAGGGGTAACCAGGAATTGTTTTACGATAGAATTAAGGAAGCGCTTGAAAACCTGGCCAAAAGACATCCAAGGAATAGTTGAACCCCGCCGGGAGAGTAGCTACAAGGGAAAAACCAGGAAATATAGAAGATATTGATAGTGAGAATAATGATTACCGGCTGCGCCGGTAATCATTATCATGACACTGAATATCTTATTATATTTTCTGGTTTTTTTTCCTCCACTGCCCCCGGGGGGTGGCCACCCCCCCCGTAAAAGCCACCGGAAAATTTTTTGG
>CAZGGQ010000015.1:0-73967 GCA_964525285.1 uncultured Chitinophaga sp. | reverse complement strand
GGTCTGGCCAGATAACCTCCCGATGCTGCAGACACCGGGGTTGTACTAGTACTATCTTTAATACTGAGTGTTAGCTCAGCTTCTTTTTCTTTACTTACTGTTGAGGGAACGGAAGGCAATTGCTGCACCGAATGTATACTTTCGCTTTCCCCTGCAATTGACATTTTGCCAACTGTTGACATGTTATCAACCGTACTTGTACTAACTTTTCCTGTATTATTACTAAGTATTTTTTCCCCGGCTTCTTCCGGCGGGGGCTGCAATTCGAAGTGGATGATGACAGGGCCTTCTTCTTTTATATCTGTTATATCAATAACCGGTGCCTCTATCACAGGATATTCTTCCACCAATTTTGGCATCAGGTAATCCACTGCAGTGGCTGGTTCCAGCGCTTCTTCCATCACCTGCATTTCTTTTTCAAGCGCAGCAGGAAGTTCAGCATTTGCAACAACAGCTTTCATTGCCTCCGGCTGCCCCAATATCATGATGATCTTCTCTTCTTTTTTGGGTTCTTCTTTTTTGGGAATTGGCCTGGCAAAAGGATCTTTGTGTTCAAAGCCGGTGGCAATTAAAGTGATGCCTATCTTATCGCCCAATGAATTGTCGTAACCCATGCCCAGGATAACATCGGTGTCTTCTCCCGCCTGGGTCAGCAGGTAATTCTGTATTACTTCCACTTCATCCATGGTAAACTCATGTTCACCCGTGGCTGAATTAATATTGATAAGAATCCATTTGGCGCCTTTGATGTCGCTGTCATTCAGCAGCGGAGAATTTAATGCTTCCTCGATTGCCCGTTGTGCCCTGTTCTCTCCTTCTGCGGATGCATTACCCAATATAGCAACCCCGCCATTGCGCATGACGGTGCAGACATCGGCAAAGTCAACATTGATCTGCCCGGTACTGTTGATCACATCCGTGATACACCTGGCAGCCGTTGCCAAAACGTTATCCGCTTTTTCAAAAGCTTCCCGCATTTTTAAATTGCCAAACTGGTGGCGCAACTTGTCATTGCTGATCACCAGTAAAGTATCCACATATCCTTTCAGTATTTTAATTCCTTCTTCCGCCTGCTGCTGGCGTTTTTTCCCTTCATAAGCAAATGGTGTGGTAACAATGCCGACGGTTAATATGCCTAGGTCCTTACAGATCTTAGCAATGATGGGTGCACCACCTGTGCCGGTACCGCCACCCATGCCGGCAGTGATAAAGGCCATCTTGGTATTTACTTCCAATATGCGTTTGATTTCCTCTAGTGATTCTTCCGTTGCCTGGCGACCAATATCGGGATTAGCCCCGGCCCCCAAACCCTGTGTAAGGTGTGGCCCCAACTGTATCCTGTTAGGTATACCACTGCTGGCCAATGCCTGTGCATCGGTATTGCAAATAACGAAATTTACACCTTCAATCTGCTGGCTGAACATAAAGTTCACAGCATTACTACCACCACCACCTACGCCAATTACTTTCAGAATGGATGATTTTTCTTTTGGCAGATCAAAATGAATCATAGTGTTGAATTTGGCCTCACCCCAACCCTCTCCTGGCGGAGAAGGAGACGCGATGCTGTTGATTAATTGGGTTAGTAATTTTCTATAACAGTTAATATAAGAACTTTCTAAAATTTAAGGCCCTTCGTGAGCTTCCCCTTCGGGGAGGTTTGGAGAGGCCGGGTCATTACAATTTTTTATCTTCCTCTTCCTTAAACAAATCAATGATCTTGTCTTTGAACTTGCCCCAGAAGCCGGTAAGACTCTTTCTCTTTTTCATTTGTTCCTCGCTAACTGCTTCTTCAGTTACAGCCACTTCTGTTCCTGCCTGCCCGTTATTCCTTAATCCATCCGGCACTTCCACTTTCTTGTACTCTTTTTCAAACTCTTTGCGGTTATGCTCATAATCATCATAGCCTTTCAGGATAAGACCGATGCAGGTGGAGTAGGTTGGTTTAGCTAATTCTTCTATATGCCCGCCCGCAAGATGTTCGTTAGGGAAACCAATTCTTGCATTCAAACCTGTTACATATTCAGTAAGCTGGATTAGATGTTTTAATTGGGAACCACCACCGGTTAAGATGATTCCTCCATTGAGGGCTTTGTTATCTAATCCTACCTGCTTGAGGTGATAAGTAACGAAATCCATGATCTCACTCATACGGGCTTGTATGATATTGGCCAGGTTTTTCACACTGATCTCTTTGGCTGGCATTCCTCTCAACCCGGGAATAGTGATATAGGCGTTTGCTTTGGCTTCATTAGCCAATGCACTCCCAAACTGTACTTTCATTTGCTCGGCCTGAGTTTTTAAAACACCGAGACCTGTTTTGATATCATTGGTGATATTCTCACCGGCAAACGGAATAACGGCCGTATGCTTCAATATGCCTTCATAGAAAACAGCAAGGTCAGTAGTACCACCGCCGATATCAACGATGGCAACTCCTGCTTCGAGATCCTCCTGTCCCATAACGGCAGAGGACGAAGCCAGTGGTTGTAATACCAGGTCCTTAGTATGCAGACCGGCTTTCTCTACACTGCGATTGATATTCTTAATGGCATTCTTATCGCCGGTGATGATGTGGAAATTGGCGCCGATCTTTACTCCGCCATACCCGATCGGGTTAGGTATGTTCTGGAAATTGTCCACCGTAAATTCCTGTGGTATCACATCAATGATCTGGTCGCCGGCGGGGATGTACGTTTTGTACTGATCATCGATCAACTGATCAATTTCCTTTTGGGTGATTTCCTCATCGGTCTTTTGCCGGACGATATCACCACGGGTTTGCAAACTTTTGATGTGGTGACCGGCAACGCCAACATACACTTCCTTTACTTCTAAATTGGGGTTTGAAGCGAAGCAATTCTCCAGGGCAGTTTTTATGGCCTTTATGGTTTCGTCAATGTTCAGCACCTGGCCGTGTTTTACACCGTTGGAATTGGCTTTACCGAATCCAAGTATTTCCAGTTTGCCGAATTCATTTTTACGTCCGGCAATCACTGCGATCTTGGTAGTTCCAATATCAAGACCGACAATAATGGGTTGTTCGTTGTTCATAATTGTTGTTTTTAGTTGTGTTTTTATAGAATCGAAATCATTGTTTTATAACTTGCGAGGCAAAGCCGAAGCTATCTCCCCAATTATTATTTTTTTTTATCCGGCTTCAGTTCCCTGATCATCTTCGTTGCGCACTCTTGTACTGCATATCGCTGCTCAGCAACCCACCCAAATTTTCTAAAGCATATGGTCTCCTCAATTCGCTCCTCCCAGGAGGGAATGCTCTTTAAAGCATTTAGTTCTTAACTCTTTTTCTTCTTTTCTCCTTTTAACTCTTAGTTAATTATATCCTCCATTCACATCTTCTTCGGGTTTCTTTGGCATTACAGCTTTCGGTTTTTTCTTCACCGTTTGTTTTGGTTTAGGTTTCACTGCCTGCCCGCCGCCATCCCTTAAAGGGACGGACGGCGATGAATTGCTCAGGCGGGGGTTGGGATTGCTATGCTTCTCAGGGTTAATATTATTTATAATGGGCAGATCTGTTACAGGCGCTGAGGCTGAATCAACTTCTATTGTATATTTACCTGTAACCGGCATCGCTCTAATCACCGTATCATTTTGTGTGTCTCTTGACTGTTGCAATAGCTTTTCTACATTTTTTCTTACCCGGACGGTGTCCACTTTTGCATCGCCGGTATAATTTGATGCCACAATCTGTCCCTTATATTGCACATTGATCACTTTGTATTTATCAAACCCTGTTTTGCTCAATACCTGTTTGTAAAACACCCGGAGCCGGTAGAATTTCTGAGCTATGTTTTCGCCATTACCCAGCTTGACCAAATGATTACCAATTACCGGAACCATTTCAAATTTCCTTTCAGCTGTAATATCAATCTGTGCAACCTGCGACATCCAAAACGGGTCATTGAAAATGAAATTCGCCGTCACTTTCACATCATTCAGCAATAAACTATCCTTACCCGACATCCTTTTTTTATCCGGGAAATTTGTAAACACCGGCACCCTGGCACTCAGTTTATCCGATAATGGCATTTTCCTGCCAAGGCTGTCTATATAAAAGGAATTGCCTTCTGTTGTAAATATTCTTGCCACCGGTTCTTTTTCTATCACGGTGACATGCAGTATATCCCGGTTGTCAAAATAAAGTTCAGCATCATCAATCCAGGTATTCTGCTCCAGCACCTGTTCCAGTTCATGCAGGTTGAAGGATGCAACAGGCCGGCCCTTGATATTGCCTTTTGCTGTATTCATTAAGAGTTGTTCAACATCCTTTTTGTCAATAAAGAAATTGTTGTAAGCCCCTTTTATAGTAATATGATAGTCTTTACACTGTCCCTTGTTCTTTTTGCTGATGGCCGCCAGCAGCAAGGTGAACATGATGCCACCAATGCACATCCACACCGTGATAAATAAAACTTTTCTTATGGTTGTTTTTGCGTTCACTCTTTATATTTCTTTTAATATATTCTGTATCGGTTCCACCAGCAAGTCTATATCTCCGGCCCCTGCTGTTATTAATATTTCTCCAAATTCCTTATTCACTGTCTTTACAAAATCATTCCTAACCCAATTCATCAATTCTTCATTTGTCATTACTCTTTTGTTCTCATTTTTCATTTTCCCCAGGATCATCCTGCTGCTCACTCCTTCTACCGGTAATTCCCTTGCCGGGTAAATAGGCAACAGGATCACTTCATCCGCCAGGTCCAGCACTTCAGCAAATCCATCGGCCATATCCCCGGTTCTGCTGTACAAGTGTGGCTGAAAAATCACTGTACACTTCTTTTGCCTGAACAAAGCCCTGGCACCATTAATCAAAGCGCTTAATTCCTCCGGGTGGTGTGCATAATCATCAATAAATACAATTCGTTCATTTTTGATGATATACTCAAATCTTCTTTTCACACCCTTAAAATTCTCTACAGCTGCTTTGATCTTATCATTTTCTATTCCCAAAGAACTGACTACTGTAATGGCTGCAACAGCATTTTCCACATTATGCAATCCTCCCATATTCAGTTTCACATTATCCAGCACATTATCCTTCATCATTACATCAAACTCATAACTTCCATTCATCATCCTGATATTGGCTGCATATACATCAGCGCTTTCATTCTGTAAACTGTAAGTGAGATGTTGGCCAGCTTTTAATTCCTTTCCTCTTTTCAATCCAAATTGTTTTACCAGCAAACCACCTGGTCTTACTCTTTTACTAAAATCAATAAAAGCCTGTTCCATCGCTCCTGTTGTTCCATATATATCCAGGTGGTCGGCATCCATTGCTGTGATGATGGCCACATCCGGATTTAATTTCAAGAAACTCCTGTCATATTCATCCGCTTCAATTACACAAACATTTTTCTCACTGCTCCAGAAATTAGTTCCGTAGTTTACTGCAATCCCTCCGAGAAATGCATTGCACCCAAAACCACTGTCACGCAGCAAATGAGCTACCATCGTTGTAATGGTTGTTTTGCCATGCGTTCCCGCGATACATATATTAAAAGAACTTGCTGTTATTATTTGCAAGACATCACTTCTCTTTACCACTTTATACCCGTTCTGCCTGTAATAAGCCAACTCTTTGTGTTCCTCAGGTATCGCCGGTGTGTAAACTACCAGGTCAACTTTCTTTGGAATCAACTCAACATTCTCATCATAATGAACAGCAATGCCACTTGCTTCCAGTTCTTTCGTCAGTACAGTTGCTGTTTTATCGTATCCGCTTACGCTCATCCCGCCTGCAAAAAAAAACCTGGCGATCGCACTCATTCCGATGCCACCGATACCGATAAAATACAAACCCCCAGCCCCAAAAGGGGGGTAACTAAACTTACCATTCAGCTTCAGTTCATTCATTTAATCTTCGCTTCATTTTTATACTTTCCTCAAGTCTTCCGCCTGAGGCGGAAGATTTAAAGGGTTTTCAATCCCCCAAAGGGGGCATTCATAAGGACAGTATTGATACCCCTGCTCAGTAGGGGATTTAAACTCAACTATTGAATACTTTTCAAAATTTCTCCAGCTATTTTCATATCAGCATCCGACCTCACCCTTCCGTCCCTCTCCCTGCCTGCTGGCAGGGAGAGGGAAACTACATTCATATTCTATCGCATGCTTTTTAATACTTCTTCAGCAATTTTCATATCAGCATCTCTAATGGCCAGTGCTGAAATATTTTTTTTCAGCTCATCCTGCCTGCCTTTATCCATTGACAACTCAATCGTCATGATTACAAGTTTCTGCATAGCTTCATTGTCTTTTATCATCAGCCCTGCGTTTCTATTCACCAGTTGCATTGCATTCACTGTTTGATGGTCTTCAGCAGCAAAGGGATAGGGTACAAACAAAACGGGCTTTTTAGCAACACATAACTCAGCAACGGTCATTGCTCCTGAACGGGCCACTACTATGTCAGCAGCAGCATACGCATATTCCATCTGCGTAATAAACTCATTGGCCCAAACTGATCGCTTTCCATTTGCCCTCTCTTTTGCTCTTGCCGAATAAGGTTTCCCCGTTTGCCAGATGAGTTGCAAACCTGCGTTCAGCAAATCATCCAACCCCTGGTCAATTGCCTCATTAATGGATTTGGCGCCAAGGCTTCCGCCAACCACGAGAACAGTTTTTTTTGCTTCATCCAGCGAAAAAAATTTCAACCCTTCACTCCTGGTTACTGATGCTTCAGTAATCGCTGCTCTCACCGGGTTTCCGGTAACTATGATCTTCCCTTTTGGAAAAAATTTCTCCATCCCATCTGTGCCGGTGAAAATATTTGTCGCTTTTCTTCCCAGCATTATGTTTGACCGGCCGGCAAAGGAATTTGACTCATGAATAAAAGTTTTAATCCCTCTTGCCTGTGCAAACCGTAATACCGGGAAACTGGAATATCCACCCACCCCGATTGCCGCATCAGGTTTATATTTTTTAAAGATGGTACGCACCTTCAAAAAACTTTTCAACAACTTAAAAGGCAAAGCAAAGTTTTTTATCAAAGAGCTTCTGTTCAATCCTGCTATATCCAATCCTTCAATTTTATATCCCGCCTGCGGTATTTTTTCCATCTCCATCCTTCCCTTCGCACCGATAAATAAAATTTCAATACTTCCATCCATCTTTCTCAACGCATTGGCAATGGCTATTGCCGGGAAAATATGTCCTCCTGTTCCTCCACCCGCTATTATTACTCGTTTACTCATGATCCCGATATTTAATAATCAATAATTAGTAATTATTGATTATTGGCAACTTCTCTCACAGGTTCTGCTTTTCCTTCCAATTGCTCCACATTTCTCGCCACACTTAATATAATACCTATAGCCAGGCAGGTGAATATGAAACTCGTTCCTCCCATACTGACCAGCGGCAACGTCACTCCTGTTACAGGAAATAAATTAACCGTTACAGCCATATTGGCTACCGCCTGGATAGCCAGTGTAAAACTTAACCCCAATGCGAGGAATGCACCAAAAGCAAAAGGACATCGTTTATAAATCCTGATACATCTGTATAAGAACACCAGGTAAATGAACATGATAAAGGCACCACCGGCCAAACCATATTCTTCAATAATTATAGCATAGATAAAATCATTGTAAGCCTGTGGTAAATAATCCCTCGTTGTACTGTTGCCGGGGCCAACACCCAACATGCCGCCTTTCGAAATAGCGATCTTTGCCTGGTTTACCTGGTAAGCATCATTATCCGCTTCATTACTTCCGTATATAAAAACTTCCATCCGCCCGATCCAGGTATCCACTCTTCCGAATAACGTGGAGGAGCTTTTCTTTATGGCAACAGCTGTTTCTTCTTTATGCTCTTTCCCATGACGGATCATTGCTGCAGCTACCAGGAATAATACCGGTATCAGCGCAATACCAATCGTCATCAGGATATGCTTTGTACTGACGCGACCAATAAACAATAGCAGCAAACAACTTGCGCCGAGTAATAATGCTGTTGAAAGATTGGCGGGGGCAATCAGGGCACAGGTAATAGCTACAGGGGCAATCACCGGCAGGAACCCTTTTTTAAAGTCCTTTATTACATCCTGCTTCTTACTCATCAACCTTGCCAGGTACATGAACAGGGCCAGTCTTGCAAAGTCGGAGGTCTGCATCGTCATATTAATGAACGGCAAACGGATCCAGCGACTGCCTTCGTTCATCGTTACGCCAAAGAATAAAGTATAAAACAAAAGTGGAAGAGAAATGAGGAATGCGATACTGGCTGCTCTTGAGTAAAAGGTATAATTAACAAGGTGAGCAAAATAGATAACCATAATACCCGCCATGATAAATGCAACCTGCTTGAGGAGATATATCTCTGTATTACCCCTGTAATTTTTATAGGCCAATGAACCGGTAGCGCTGTACACAGCCAGTAATGAAACCAGTGCCAGCAATATTACCAGCGCCCAGATAACTTTATCACCTTTCGTTTTACTGATAAGGTTATTGGCATTGAAGGTATTTTTCAACCCGCTGAATCGTATGTCTCTTGTGGCCTCCATATTACAATTCTTTCACGACATGTTTAAACTGGTTACCCCGGTCCTCATAGTTTTTAAACAGATCAAAACTTGCACAAGCCGGGCTCAATAACACCACATCTCCTTTACCGGCAAAATGAAAAGCTGCGTGCACGGCTTCCGCTGCTGTTGACGTATTCACGATGGTGCTTACCATATTACCAAAAGCTTCATGGATTTTCCTGTTATCTGTACCAAGACAAATTATTGCTTTTACTTTTTCCTTCACCAGATCTTCGATCAGTGAATAATCATTCCCCTTATCCACACCGCCTAATATCAATACCGTTGGCCTGGTCATACTTTCCAGCGCATACCAGGCAGAGTTTACATTCGTGGCTTTGCTGTCATTAATGAATTCCACTCCCCTCACCGTTGCTACATGTTCCATCCGGTGCTCAAGACCCTGGAAATTCTGAACTGCATCGCGGATCTTGTCTTTCCGGATATCCAGCAAAGTAGCGGCTACACCGGCCGCCATGGTATTATATTGATTATGCCTTCCTTTCAAAGCAAAATCAAATACACTCATATTGGTAAAGTCCTGTCCTGTCCTGATGTACATGTCCCCGTCTTTTATGAATGCCCCGTTTGGTAGTTCTCTTTTCATACTTATTGGCAGTTGGTTTGCTTGAATATTGAATTGGTTTAGATATTTCATAGTTACTTCATCATCGGCGCAGTAGATGAAATAGTCATCTGGCTGCTGGTTCATAGTGATACTGAATTTGCTATTGATATAATTTTCAAATTTGTGATCGTAACGGTCCAGGTGATCTTCCGTGATGTTTGTCAGAATAGCTATATCCGGTCTGAATGTTTTTATATCATCTAACTGGAAACTGCTGACTTCAACCACGTATAATTTCTTCGGGTCTTCAGCAATCTGCCTGGCAAACGAACGGCCAATATTCCCAACCATGGCGCAATCAAGCCCGGCTGTTTTGCAGATATGATACAGCAGTGCAGTGGTGGTTGTTTTGCCGTTACTCCCCGTGATAGCGACAATTTTACAATCGCCTTTGAACCGGTAAGCCAACTCTACTTCGCTGATGATAGCAATATCTTTTTCCCTTATCGTTTTCACGATCCCGGTTTTCTCCGGTATGCCCGGGCTTTTCATCACTTCATCCGCATCCAGAATTTTTGATGCTGTGTGCTCAGCTTCTTCAAAATCAATTCCGGCATTTTTCAATTCGTTACGATACTCATCTTTCAAAGAACTTTTGTCAGAAAGAAATACATCATATCCCTGTTGCTTCGCCAGCAGTGCGGCGCCCACACCGCTTTCACCCCCACCCAGTATGACAAGCCTTTTACTCATAAACCTCACCCTCGTTCTCCCGATTGCACCGGGAGAGGCCGGGTTTCATAACTTTTTTCATCTTTAGTACTGACTCATCAGCTCCATAACTATGTTCTGCTTCAGCCAGCCGATGTACGGAACATGGTTCTTCATAAGTATTGGTTTCAAATACAACTGCACCATAATTCGATTGATCAAAGCGTAACTCTTTCACAAGGTTTGGATCAGATGGGTTTTTCAGTAACATCTTCTCAAAAGCGTTAGTCAATTGTTAATATGAGTTTCATAGGGCACCATTCACCATTCTATCTCATCTTCAGCGTCGCGATACTTAACACCACTAACAATACCGTCACTATCCAGAACCTGGTTACAATTTTTACTTCATGATAGCCTTTCACCTGGTAGTGGTGATGAAGCGGCGCTTTCAAAAAAACTCTCCGGCCAACACCAAATCTTCTGCGGGTATATTTAAAATACCCGATCTGTATCATCACACTCAATGTTTCTACGAAAAACACTCCGCAGAAAATAGGTAACAACAACTCCTTATGAACGATGATAGCCAGTGATGCAATGATTCCGCCCAACGTCAGGCTGCCGGTATCGCCCATAAATATTTGTGCCGGGTAAGAGTTATACCATAAGAACCCGATACAGGCCCCGATCATTGCTGCAATAAAAATGGATAGTTCGCCAAGGTTGGGTATATACATGATATTGAGGTAATCAGAAAATACCAGGTTACCGCTTGCATAAGCAAATATTCCAAGCAGGGTTCCTATTATCGCCGATGTTCCCGTTGCCAATCCATCCAGGCCATCTGTCAGGTTGGACCCGTTTGATACTGCCGTGATGATAAATATCACGATCAGTATATAAAGGATCCATGTATAATTTCTCCAGGATGCAGGCAGCAACTTGGAGTAATTAAACTCATGATTCTTTACAAAAGGAATTGTTGTTATCACTGTTTTAGTCGGAACAAAATATTTTATTTCATTATTCACCTTCTTTGCAATAACAGTTTTATCAGTTGGCGGTACTTTCCCTACATATTCTCTCCATATTTTCACTTCGCTGTTGAAGTAAAGTGTTGCGCTAACTATAATACCTAATCCAACCTGTCCCAAAATCTTAAACCATGCTGCCAAACCATCTTTACTGCCCTTTTTAAACTGTTCGCCTTTTTGCTGGGCCAGTCTCTTGCCTTTTAGTTTCAGGTAATCATCTATAAATCCAATTATGCCCAGCCATACAGTACTGATCAGCATCAGTTGAACATATATACTTGTTAAATCAGCCAACAACAACGTAGGTATGATGATGGCTAAAACGATAATGATACCACCCATCGTTGGTGTGCCTTTTTTACTCTCTTCTCCCGGTAATCCTTCTTCCCTGATACTTTCACCTATTTGTTTCTTCTGTAAGAACTTAATCAACTTCTTTCCATAGAATGTTGTGATAAAAAGTGACAACAATACGGCCAGCAATACCCGGAAAGTGATAAATTCAAAGAGTCCGCTCCCCGGGAACTTTATTCCTTCTTTGTTCAGCCAATCAAATAGATGATACAGCATTGCCGGTTGTTGGTTTAGTTAAGAGTTCAAAAGAGAAAAGGAGTAAAAGAGAATTTACTCTTGATCTGATTTTTTCTTCTTAGCAAATTTTCTATTTCAATTGTTCCCTCTTTTTCTCTTTCTCTCCATTTTCTATTAGCTTATTTATCAAGCATCTCAAACATCTCTTTCACTACTTCTTTATCATCAAAATGATTTCTCACTCCTTTTATTTCCTGGTATTTTTCATGCCCCTTGCCCGCAATCAATATGATATCCTCCTGCTTCGCTAAACTTATCGCCGTCTTTATCGCTTCTTTCCGGTCCAAGATTGAGATATATTTTCTTTTATAGGCCAGCGGCAATCCCTCTTCCATATCTTTTATTATCTGCGCCGGGTCCTCACTTCTTGGGTTATCACTGGTGAAAATGACTTTATCGCTGTGTTCACAGGCAGCCGCTGCCATTACTGGTCTTTTCTTTTTATCCCTGTCGCCACCGCATCCCACCACGGTTATCACCTGTTCAAATCCTTTCTTCAACTTTTTTATCGTTGCCAATACATTTAAAAGAGCATCCGGCGTGTGAGCATAATCTACAATAGCGATAACTTTCTCTTTTGGTGACAGCATATAATCAAATCTTCCTTCAGCCCCTGTTAATTCACTTAAGCATCTCAGCACTTCCAGTTTATCTTCTCCCAGACAAACCGCTGCTCCATAAACAGCCAGCAGGTTGTAGGCATTGAATTCCCCGATCAGCCGGAAATGAACTTCCACATCATTCACCGCCATCATCAATCCGCCCAGGTTATTATCAAGGATCTTTCCTTTGAAATCAGACACAGTTCTCAAGCTGTAGTAATACTTTTTAGCATTTGTATTCTGCAGCATCACCGTTCCTCTTTTATCGTCTGCATTGCTGATGGCAAATGCAGTTGATGGCAATGAATCAAAGAAGGCCTTCTTCACCCGGATGTATTCATCAAATGTTTGATGATAATCAAGATGATCATGTGTGATGTTGCTGAATATTCCCCCTGTATATTGCAAACCAGTTACCCGGTGCTGAACTATGGCATGTGAACTTGTTTCCATGAACACATGACTGCACCCTTCTTCCACCATCTGTCTTAATAACTGATTAAGACTAATGGCATCCGGTGTTGTATGCGTAGCAGGCACTACTTTTCCGCTGATCTGATTTTCAACTGTGCTCAGCAATCCACATTGATATCCCAATCTTGTAAAGAGCTTGTATAATAATGTGGCAATGGTTGTCTTGCCGTTTGTTCCCGTCACTCCCAGCAGCTTTATTTTTTCTGAAGGCTTTCCGAAAAAATTATTTGCCATGAAAGCTGCTGCTGCCGCACTGTTCTCTGCCTGCACATAGGTGAGTCGTGAGCCTGCCTGTCCGGTAGGCAGGTCGTGAGTTGTGAGTCCGGAGTCCTCATACACGATAACCACTGCGCCATTTGCAATTGCTTTTTCAATGAACTGGTGACCATCCGTCGCTGCTCCTTTCACGGCCACAAACAAGCCACCCGGTTTTATCTTTCTCGAATCAAGCTGTATATCATTCACATCAATACCTGTACTTCCCGCCACCGACCTGATATTGACCTTATATAGTATATCACTTAACAGCACATATTTTTCCTGCCTTTGCCGGCAGGCAGGCTTTAGCTCAATTCCAGGATTATTGTAATGCCTTTCGCCAATTCAGTTCCCGGGGCAACAGATTGGGTTATTATTTTCCCCCTTCCTCTTATGGCTACTTTTACTCCCATATTTTCCAACAGGTAAACCGCATCTTTCAATCCCATGCCTCTTACATTCGGCATCACTTGCTGGCGAACAGTATTTACTTTCATTACCGTTTGATAATTGCTGGCATAAACACTGCTCCAGTTGTTTTGTGCAACCGAATCTGTATAGCCAATATTCATTGTCCTGTACACATTCTTCATATCATTGGTAAACCCTGAATAGAAATAAGCAGCGCTGTCTTTTTTTGCAGCATATATAGATGGATTTTTCTTTTCCACATACATCGCATATAATTTCGTTGCAATCTCCCTGAACACAGGCGCTGCCAGTGTACCTCCAAAATGAGAAGCAGCATGCGGTTTGGTGCGGATAACAACGATACAAGTATATTGAGGCTTATCTGCCGGGAAATAACCAACGAATGTTGCCTGGTAGACCCCATCATCATATTTTATTTTGCCGTCGGATACATGTGCTGTGCCTGTTTTACCAGCCACTGCAAATGGCATGTTTTTAAAAACTTTGCGGGCTGTTCCCTCTGTAACCACCATTTCCATTGAAGCTCTCGCATTATTCACCACAGAAGGTTTACAAAGATTTTCATCCATAACTGTTGGCTGAAACTGCCTGGTTACAATACCGTTACATTGAATACTGTTTACCAGATATGGTCTCATCATTTTACCATTATTGGCAATAGCATTGTATAATGTGAGCGTATGTAACGGGCTAACCTGGATACCATAACCAAAACTCATCCAGAGCATATTACCTTCTGCACTTCCTTTCTGATCAAGCGGCGCCATCATTGGCCTGGGTACATCGGTTAAATCAATCGGTGATTTTTCATCCAGGTGGAACCGATGCAGGTATTCTTTAAATTCAGCAGGCCGTTGAATAAATGCTTTATAAGCCAGTTTGCTCATGCCTACATTGGAACTATGCGCAAAACATTCTTCTACTGTTAAAAAAGGTTTGGGTGATCTTTCTGCATCACTTACCATTTTACTTCCAACCTGTGCCCTGCCGGCGCTGCCTACTTCTACTACATCTGTCATTGAACTTGTTCCTTTCTCCAGCACAGATAAAAGTGTGGCAAGTTTCATGGTAGATCCCGGTTCAGTTGCTCTTAATGCATAATTATCATCTTCCCAATATGTACCATCCTGCTGCCGGCCAAGATTCGCCATTGCTTTAATCTTTCCGGTACTTGTTTCCATTACAATAGCAGTTCCATGAGGGCCTTCACACTGCAGCATCATTTTCATCAATGCGATCTCAGTGATGTCCTGGATATTTACATCCAGCGTTGTATAAACATCTTTGCCATTCTCAGGGTCTGTTTGTGAACCTTCAACCGGAATAGCTGTACCACCAGCTATATAACGAACCAGTTTCAGACCATTGCGACCATTCAGAACGCTGTCATAGCTCCTTTCTAACCCTACATTTTGTTTCTTTGCTTTTCCATTGCTGGAGACATGTTCTCTTGACAAACCAATTGTCCTGTTTGCCAGTAGTTTGAATGGAGTAAGACGTTTTGTATTCACATCTGTAATAACTCCGCTTTTGTTTCTGCCTAGTTTTACCAATGGAAAATCACGGAAAGCTTTATAATCTTCAAAGCTTAATTTCTTTTTAAGCGGGTAATACCTTTCGTTATTCTTATAGGCAAGTTGCAGTTCCTGTTTATACTGTGCCAATGATTTATCGCCAAAATAATTGGATAATGCAACCGCAAAAGAGTCAACATTTTCATGGAAACGTTTCCCTTTCTTTTCCCGCAATCCATCCGCATTAAAATCAATATAAATATCAAAAGTGGGAATTGAAGTGCTCAGCATCTGCCCGTCTTCGCTATAGATGGTACCTCTTTCAGCATCAAGGGGAACAAAACGCTGGTGGAGGCTGTCACTCATGCTGCGCCAGTGGCTGCCCTGGAATCGCTGAATGTAAAAAGCCCTTCCGAGGACAAGTATGCTCAGCAATATTATACCGATAAAGCTGATATATACTCTCCACAATATGTCACGTTTAACGTCCAATGTCCGTTGTGCTTATGTTCGTTATTAGTTGTATTCGTCCGCCTTTCTTTTAATAGTCAGAAAGGATTATTTAGTCATCTTACAAGGCGAAGCCGAAGAAATCTTTTTGTTTACCCGCTTCAGTTCCCTGATCATCTTCGTTCCCGCCACGGCGGGACACTTTCTCATTCCTTATTTCTCATTTCTTGTTTCTCCTCCTTCAGCACCACCGGTGATTGAACCAGTTCTTTTAATCCAAGCGGCTCTACTGCTTTCACCAATTCACTCGTCTTGCTTTGAAACATCAACTCATTTTTCACGGTGATATATTCGTATTTCAGTTCTTTTACTTCTTTTGCCGTCCTGTTGATATTTCTTATGGTTTTATCTGCATAATGACCGTTGTAGATATAAACCACCGCCAGCATGGTGAGGAACAAAAAGAACGGAACCTGCTTCACGACAGACTGATAATTCAGCCACCGTTTCCATCCCGATGCGTCGGGGTTTGACTCCGGGCCTGCCTGTCCGGTAGGCAGGTTCCGTTCTTTTGGGTTTTGTTGTTCCTGCATAATTGAGTTGTTAACTCGTTTTCCCGCCCGTACCGATATCTATCGGGCCAGTCGGACGGTGGTTTTTCTTTATCCTTTCTCGGTTAATTTCAAAGGATATAAATTTTACACGCTCTATATTTACTGTTATGAATTTTCTTTTATATTTCCCGCTATGCCATCATCGCTTTCTCCGCCACTCTCAGCTTTGCACTTCTTGACCTGGGATTCTGTCTCATTTCGTTGTCGGTTGGCAGGATTGGTTTTTTGGTTATTATTTTCAGCTCATTTGCCGGTTCGGTATTGATAAACGGATTCTCATCCGGTTCATCAAATGAACCCCGGCGGAAAAATTTTTTAACCAGTCTGTCCTCAAGGGAATGAAACGTAATGATGGCCACTCTGCCCCCGGGCTTTAACAAGGATGGGATTTGCTGAAGCATTTCTTTCAAAGCCGCTAATTCATCGTTCACTTCAATTCTCAATGCCTGGAAAACCTGGGCGAAGTATTTGTTGGGATTTCCTTTTACTATTTCCCGGACTGCATTTTTGAAACCATCAATCGTTTTGAGTAATGCGGTACTGCGAACAGCAACGATCTTTTTAGCTAATGTTTTGGCGTTGGTCACTTCCCCATACTGTTCAAATATTTTATGCAATCGTTGTTCAGTATAAGTGTTCACCACATCAAAAGCAGTCAGGGCTTGCCGTTGGTCCATCCGCATATCCAGTTCAGCATTATAGCGGATGGAAAATCCTCTTTCCGCTTCATCAAACTGGTGACTGCTTACGCCGAGATCTGCCATGATGCCATCAACCGCTGTGATGTTGTGCAGGCGAAGAAACCGTTGCAGGTGACGAAAATTTTGCGGGATAAAAATTATCCGTTCATCATCCGGCAGGTTTTTTCTTGCATCGTCATCCTGGTCAAAAGCAACTAACTTTCCCTTTGCGCTTAATTTTTGAAGGATGGTTTTAGCGTGTCCCCCGCCACCAAAAGTGCAATCCACATAGATGCCATCGGGTTGAATATTCAGGCCTCCGATCACTTCATTCAGCAGAACCGGTATGTGGTAGGAATTCGTTAATTGGTTAATTGGTTGATCAAGTGTTGTCGCTTCAGGTTTTTTTTTGCTCTTTTGGTTTTTCATCCCAATACCTAATTAACTATTTAACTAATTAACTTTCCGGTCTCCCGCCGCCCATTACATCTTTTCCAAGGTCACTTAATGCATCCGAAGAAATTGAGTCAAAGAACTGTTTGTACTTATTACTATCCCAGATTTCTATTTTATCTCCTGTCGCCATCAGCACTATATCTTTCTGCAACTCCGCATAAACTTTCAGGTTGGGTGGCAACAGTACCCGGCCGGCGCTGTCAGGCTCCACATATGTGGCGCCGTTCAGAAAAGCCCGTCTGAATTCCCGTTGTTTAGGATCAAACTCATTCAGGCCGGTGATTTTTGCAAAGAGCGGTTCCCATGTTTTCATGGGATATAAGGCCAGGCATTTTTCAAACCCCCTGTTGATAACAAAGCGACTTGTTTCCTCTTCCGGCAATTGTTTTTTGAAACCTGCCGGGAGGAGGAACCGCCCCTTGGCGTCCAAAGTAGCTTCGAATTCTCCGAGAAAACCTGTCATTATCAGGGGTTTGAGTCAATTTTTTAATAATTGACACAAAATAACACTTTTTCCCACTTAACCACCAAATTTTTTAAACTTTAATTTTTCCCCAGCCCTTTTTGTCATGAAAGTCAATACAGCAAAGGTTTTATACAGATCTGAAAGTATTCTCGCCAAAAATTAAGTGAATAGGCTGTGGATTGCGGTGGGAAACCTGTGGAAAAGCTGAATCTGAAGTCAGAATTATAAGGTAAAATCAGAATCCTTTACTTCGTAAAACATCATTAATTACAAATGACAACCCCGGGATATTCAGGAACTCCTCTTATTAATAAACTTGGTATAAAGCCAGGCATGAAAGTGCTATTGATTCATCAGCCGGATGACTATTATGATTTGCTGGCCGCAGACTCCCGTGAAGAAACAAACATCAGCGATCAACTATGCAAGAAAAATGAAACACCTGATTTTATTCACCTGTTTGTAAAGACATCAAAAGAATTTGAGGCTCAAATGAAGAAATTAAAAGCCGTTTGCAAAATGAATATCTCCATTATCATCTGGGTTTCCTGGTTTAAGAAGAGCGCAAAGATCCCGACTGATATCACAGAAGATGTGATCCGGAATTATGCATTGAAGAATGATCTGGTAGATGTAAAAGTTTGTGCGGTGAGCGATGTGTGGAGTGGAATGAAGCTGGTGGTGCCCGTAAAACTCCGCTAAAATCTTTACTATATTTATGTAATCTTTGTTCTCTGCTCATCCTGTTAAAGCCATGCCAAGATTTTTCTCCATCGTATTACTGTTCACCTGCCAAAACATCTATAGTCAGACCTATAGTTCATTAATCCCGGACAAAGAGATCATTGATTTTATAAACGAAGACATATTAAAAGACAGTGTGAAAGTGCAAAGACCGATCCGCCAGAACTTCTGGCGTCCAAATAAAGAAGATTTCTATTACAGTGATTCGACAGATTTTGCACAGAAAAATAATAGCTTTCCCCCTTACTTCATTTTTAAGCGGCAGGTATATAATGGTAAAGTCTATACCAATAATCTCGATTCCGTATTTACTCGTGCAGATATTGATTTCTTTTTGCACCAGATAGAATCCTTTACCTCACAGGAAGACTGGGTCAAACCGTTTAAAAGATCTTACCTCGTGAAAGAAACCGATATGACAGATAAAAAGGATTACCATAAAGTAAAAGATGGCAAAGTAGTTTTCATCTATTCTCTTCCGTTGTTTTCTGCGGATAAAAGAAAAGCAATCCTCATTAAAGGCTTCTATTGCGGCTTTCTTTGTGGTGGGAGCGGTTACTATTTATACTCTCTCAACGCAAAAAATGAATGGAAAATAATTAAAGAATTCAATGTCTACGCGGAATAATTCAGCATAGCTTTTAATAATTTAAGGCTGCTGGCAAGAATAGTTCTTTACCTTTGAATTTCACCAATACAACAGTTAGTTGTGTTATGAAAGATCCCCGCACTATATCCATACAGGATTATACTTATTTTCTTCCCGAAGAAAGGATCGCCAAGTATCCATTAGCAGAAAGAGATGCTTCCAAACTGCTTATTTATAATGAGGGTGCCATAACAGAAGATGTCTATAAAAACATCGCTCATCACATTCCCGGAGACTCATTACTCGTTTTCAACAATACCAAAGTAGTAGAAGCAAGATTACTTTTTCAAAAATCTACCGGCGGGATTATTGAAATTTTTTGCCTTGAACCACATGAACAATTTACAGATATCACAACAGCCATGCTGCAAAAGGGAAAAATATTGTGGCATTGTCTTGTGGGCGGTGTTTCTAAATGGAAAACAGGCCAGGTATTAGAAATGAAAATCAACCCCGATAACTATCGGGAGGGTGATAAAGAAATAAAATTGAAAGCAAGTTATATTGAAAAAAGAACAGGCTCGTTTATTATTGAATTATCCTGGTCGCCAAATGAGTTAAGTTTTGCAGAAGTGTTGCATCATGCCGGGGTCATCCCCCTCCCCCCATATATTAGAAGAGCCGTAGAAGAATCAGATGCCAAAAGATACCAGACTGTTTATGCTTATTTTGATGGTTCAGTGGCTGCGCCAACTGCAGGCTTGCACTTTACAGAAAACCTCTTCCATCAGCTTAAAGAAAAAAACATTCAAACTGAATTCCTTACGCTGCATGTCGGCGCAGGTACTTTCAAACCGGTAAAAACTGAAACCCTGCAGGAGCATGATATGCATGCTGAGTGGATAGATGTTTCAAAGATTACCATTGAAAATATTTTAAACAATCTTGATAAAAACATTATTGCTGTTGGTACCACTTCTCTTCGTACAATCGAAAGTTTGTATTGGCTGGGCCGGAAGCCGGAACTCCGTTCCGGCAATAGGATACCGGAACATCCCGATAGTTACCGGGACGATGTCGGGATTTCGCAATGGGAGGCTTATGAACAGGCCGAACAAAATATTCCCGCCTGGGATGCTTTGCAATCCTTGCTGGAATGGATGAATAAAAACAAACTGGAAAGATTAGTTACGAAAACACAAATACTGATTGCACCGGGTTATCAATTCAAAATTGTGAAAGGACTCATCACAAATTTTCATCAACCTCAATCTACGTTATTGTTACTAATAGCGGCATTAATTGGAACAGGCTGGAGGAAAGTATATGACCATGCCCTGCAACATGATTTTCGGTTTCTCAGTTATGGGGATGGATGTTTATTGTGGAGGCCCTTCGACTAGCTCAGGGCAGGCTGTTTAAGCCTTCTTCAACGGCAAGTCAACGGTGAAAGTGCTGCCCTTACCCAAAATGCTTTCAGCCTTTATATCGCCGTCATGCGCCTCTACCATTGTTTTCACATAGCTTAAACCAAGCCCAAACCCTTTTACATTATGAATATTTCCAGTATGCGCCCTGTAAAAACGTTCAAAGATTTTTTTCAGGGTATCCCGGTTCATCCCAATGCCATTGTCCTCTATCTTTAAACTGAATTTCTTCCCATTGGACTGTGTGGTCAGTTTTACAACCGGTGGAGTATTTTCTCTCGAATATTTCAGTGCATTATCCACCAGGTTATTCACCAGGTTGGACAGATGTACTTCATCTGCATCAATAGTGTCATTTTGTGCATGCAGGGCCAATTCAACTTTCCCTTTCCTGTCTTCCAGTTGCAGGGTAAAATTATCAACGACTTCTTTTATCACATCATGCATATGCACCGGCTTCAGGATCAATTCAACTTCCTGCTTTTCCAACTGGGATGCTTTTAAAATGGTTTCCACCTGCCGGTTCATCCGCTGGTTTTCTTCTTTTATGATACTGCTGAAATAACCCATCTTCTCCCGGTCATCTATCACCTTTTCATTCCGCATGGCATCCACGGCCAGCGAGATGGTGGCAATCGGTGTTTTAAATTCATGCGTCATGTTGTTGATAAAATCATTTTTGATCTTTGCCAGTTTCTTCTGCCGCAGCATGGTACGAACTGTAAGATAGAATGCGGCCAGGATAATAAAAGTAAAAGCAAGAGAAGTTACAATTCTCCCTCTGAGTGATCTATAAACCAGGCTCTTTATGTTAGGCACTACAACAACCAACACTTCCCTTATGCTGAGATTTTCTCCTGCAGTTCCACTGAGTGCTTCCAAACCTGCATTATAAGAAAAATTGTTCACTGTATCCTGATCCTGATAGTAGGCAATGAAGTTGGAAGTTACCTTTTCGAAAACAATATCGCCATTATTGTCAAAGGAAGAAATTCCAAATTCGAACCGGATATCTTTAAGGTTATTTGCCAAAAAAGCTTTTTGAAATTTCTTTTTTACTTCTTCCATATCCACCCGCTGACCAATATTTACCGGTTTTGAAAAATCAAGAATAAATTCATCTGTAAGCAGACCCCGCTTATTATTGCCGGCTGCATAACTGCCTTTATGTTCTGCCAGCTGCGCTGCCACCACCTTTGTAGCCTCTTCTACACTGTGCTTTATCTGCTCTTCCCGCAGCATGACCATGTTCTTTATCCAGGATACCTGGATAATAATAATACCAATCAACGACAGGCTTATTAAAATAGTGATAATGGTGAAGGTGCGTTTCATAATATCAAATACAAAATGCGACGTAAGATAGAAAACCTTACTATCCCTGCAAAAATACATGGCAGAAACCGCAACGCCTTGCCGGATCAGAATATTTGTACCTGTTTTAACTGTGTTTTACAAAAAGCCGGGATAACCGGGTAAACAACGGGAGGATAACTAAACCATTTACAAGTACGATTTAAAATGAAAGAAGTTTTTTTCAAAAAAAGATTTTTCATCTTAAATTGAACCATGATTGAACCGGGACCTGGTATATTACTGATCGCTGACCCTTTCCTGAAGGATCCCAACTTTCTGAGAACCGTTGTGTTTTTATGCGACCATAAAGAAGAAGGCAGTTTTGGATTTGTATTGAACCGCCAGTATGAAAACACCCTTGACGAACTGATCCCCGAGCTTGAAGGTCATAAAATACCGGTTTTTTACGGTGGCCCGGTACAGATAGATACGATTCATTTTTTGCACCAATATCCCGACGAAATACCCGGAGGGCAGGAAGTTTTGAAAGGAGTGTTTTGGGGCGGTGACTTTGATGCCGTCATTAACTTCATCAAAAACGAAGACTTTGATAAAGATAAGATCCGTTTTTACATAGGTTATTCCGGCTGGGGCGACGGGCAGTTAGATATTGAAATGAAAGAAAAAACATGGCTGACCGTAAAAGCCAACCGGAAACTGGTCTTTCATCCGGAATTTGGCGAAATATGGAAAGACTCCCTCAAACACCTCGGGGGTGATTATGAAATGATGGTGAATTTCCCGATCGATCCGCAGTTGAATTAAGCTTGAAATAAAAAAACCTCCTGACGAATCAAGAGGGGTACAATTTATTTTCAAATTCCCGGACCACACTGACTTTTCTTTCAGTTTCTTATTCCACAGGCACAGCTCCTTCCACCAGCACCGTCACCTTATTATTGAGAACCTCTACAAATCCTCCTTCTATATCGAAGTATGCAAAATGATTTTGCTTGTCTTTCAAAACTTTTAACCGGCCGGCTTTTAAAGCGCTAACCAGCGGAGCATGTTTTTCCAATACTTCAAAACTGCCGCTGAAGCCGGGCATCTGAACGCCGTAGACTTCGCCGCTGTATATTTTTTTTTCCGGAGTAAGAATTTCAAGATTCATAACAGTATTCAGATATTTAGTACTTAGTATTCAGACCCTTCTATTCATCATCCTTCAATGAATTGTAAAAGGCTAAAATCATTTTATAAATCTGTAAAGCCTCATCAATTAAGGAGTCAGCCAGCAGTCTTTCTATATATTTAACACGGGCGGCTAATTCCAGTTGTGTTTGGGCCTCATTAGCAGAGCCCATTGAAATTTCAAGGAATCTTTTGAATTGCGGATTAGTACCTCTACCTGCGCCTTCCGCGATATTACTTGGCATCGAAACAGCGGATTTTCTCAACTGAGAAGTCAATCCGTATTTTTCTTCTTTTGGGAATCCGGCAGTAATCTCATAAAACCTGACCACAAAATCCATTGACCGCTGCCAAATCTTCAGTTCTCTATAGTTATGCATCCCCATAAAAGTATTCAGTATTCAGTATTCAGTATTCAGTATTCAGTATTAAGTATTCAGTACTTAGACTTTCTTCGAAATTGAGCACTTGTATCAAAATAAACAGTCTAATATTTCTTGGTCCCAGTCTCAATACTTAATACTATTAGTCTTTATACTATTGAGCCGCCGCCATCAACTTTTTACCTTTTTCTATCGCATCATCAATACTGCCTACAAGGTTGAAAGCGGATTCCGGGTATTCATCCACTTCTCCGTCCATGATCATATTGAATCCACGGATGGTTTCTTCAATCGGTACCAGCACACCCTTCAAACCGGTAAATGCTTCGGCAACATGGAAAGGTTGTGATAAGAAACGCTGTACTCTTCTGGCACGGCTCACTACCAGTTTATCATCTTCACTCAGTTCATCCATCCCAAGGATGGCGATAATATCCTGTAATTCTTTATACCGCTGCAGCATCAGTTTAACCCTGTTGGCGCAATCATAATGTGCATCACCTACTATTAATGGAGATAATATTCTTGAAGTAGAATCCAGCGGGTCAACGGCGGGATAAATACCAAGGTCAGCAATTTTTCTTGACAATACCGTAGTCGCATCCAGGTGAGCAAATGTTGTTGCGGGCGCCGGGTCTGTCAGGTCATCCGCAGGTACATACACCGCCTGTACTGAAGTGATAGAACCATTTTTAGTAGAAGTAATTCTTTCCTGCATGATACCCATCTCCGTTGCCAGGGTTGGCTGATAACCCACGGCTGAAGGCATACGACCCAGCAAAGCTGATACTTCAGAACCTGCCTGCGTGAACCGGAATATATTATCAACAAAGAACAGGATGTCACGGCCCTTGCCTTGTCCATCACCATCCCGGTAGTATTCGGCAATCGTTAATCCGCTTAATGCCACTCTTGCCCTTGCCCCGGGAGGTTCATTCATCTGTCCGAATACGAAAGTTGCTTTGGATTCAGACAACTCTTTCATATCAACTTTAGAAAGATCCCATCC
This sequence comes from uncultured Chitinophaga sp., assembly GCA_964525285.1. Taxonomy (GTDB): domain Bacteria; phylum Bacteroidota; class Bacteroidia; order Chitinophagales; family Chitinophagaceae; genus JJ008. The sequence continues at coordinate 49,921 of CAZGGQ010000015.1, read as the reverse complement.
ACCTTCTTCCATACTGTGTTTGAAAGCATCACCATATTTCATGATACCTGCTTCAATCATCTCTCTCATCAGATCATTTCCTTCTCTTGTTCTTTCACCCACACCTGCAAAAACGGATACACCCGCATAAGCTTTAGCGATATTGTTGATCAGTTCCTGTATCAATACGGTCTTGCCCACCCCGGCGCCACCAAACAAACCGATCTTTCCGCCTTTTGCATAAGGCTCGATCAGGTCAATAACTTTGATACCTGTGTATAAAACTTCCGATGTTGTACTCAGGTTTTCAAACATCGGTGGTTTATTGTGAATAGGACGACCACCTTTTTTACTGACAGCAGGTAATCCATCAATCGGATCTCCGGTTACATTAAAAAGCCGGCCTTTAATAGCATCACCTACCGGCATAGCGATCGGAATGCCTGTGTCAATTACCTGCATGCCACGCATAAGACCTTCGGTACCATCCATTGCAATCGTACGAACGCTATCTTCCCCAAGGTGCTGTTGTACTTCAAGCACCAGGGTATCGCCATTTTCCCGCTTTAGTTCCAATGCGTTGTATATTTCAGGAAGTGTGCCATCAAACTGTACGTCAATTACGGCGCCGATGACTTGCTTTACTTTACCAATATTTGCCATATAAAGAGATTATAAGTAGGGTTACTTTTCAGGCCGCAAAGGTAAGGGTGAGAAGGGAAAATGGGAAATGAAAAAGAGAGAATTAAAAATAGGCGGAAAAGAGAGAACTAAACCGGTTTTACCAGGAGCAGTTGCTGTTTTACCACATTTACAATTTATTTCTTTGAAGAAAGGAATAAATCATCCAGAAATGACTTTGTCAACCTGTTAGCTGCTTTGGGAAAAAGCAATAAATATCCTTCATTCTTATAAGTTTTCATGGTTATATGGGATTTGTCAAAAAGCCGGTTGATAAAATCCAGGTTCCTGTTTTTTTGGGGTAGGGTATCCGCGGGAGCATTGCCGTTTTCGTAAGGCCCTTCTTCATAAACCCGCAGATCATCAATGATTAACAGGTCCTGGTAATTCTTCCTGAGTTCATGAATTATACTTAATTCTTTCTCCAATGGCAACCGGATATCTTCGTCCTGTATGGCGTCATATCTCTCCATGCCGGCATCAGCGCCGGGAAAATGGGCGTCGAGCCAGAAGAGGCAGTTGCCATTCAATGCAGGCAATGTTGCAGACAAAGCCTCTGTGCTGCTTGCTTCAATAATTGTTACTCTTGGCTCCTGTTGAAACCTGGATTTAGCTTCTTCGGCAATGGCAGGAATAATTTCTGCTGAAATGATCATTTCAAAAGGAAATTGTAATGCATGTGCTACAGCATCTCCTTTCCAGGTACCTGTTTCAAAAAAATATCTGATGTCATATTCCCGGACAATCCGGTTTAAATTAAATTGATTGATAAAACCCATCAGACAGGTTGATTTTTTCTAGCCTGAACTTTGTTTAAAGAACCCCGAAAATAACCCGGATTTTTCTTTTTTCCGGATAATAAGACCAATAGAAGTCACCACATATTTGTCCAGTTGCAGTTTAAGGTGAATTTTTTGGGTATGTGGTATAAAATCAACCTGGAAATCTTCCGGCTCAGCGCCCATCGAATAATCAAGCTCTTCTACAAAATGGCCCCTTTTTCTCAGTTCTGCTACTACTTTGTCAATATCTTTTTTCCGAAACACTACTGTATCACCGCTTTCAATTGTTTTATCACCCGACGAAATATTATATTCTGTGGTATGAACGGCCCAACCACCCGGTTTTAATGTTTTAAGCTGGTTCATTAAAAAACTTATCCCTTTTTCGATAGAACCCAGGTGTTCAAATGAACAACTTGACCAGTTAAAATCAAAATTCTTCAGGTCACCCGGAATATGATTCATATCAACTGGCCGGTATGTAATATGCTCCTTAAGGGTCTTTTCGTCACATAAACCCCTTCTATTTAATGATTCAATGCCAAAACACAGCTGGTCTGCATTTGTCCATCCCTGTTTTATGCCCTTTTCCGGAAAAATATCTGTTGCCAGGATTTCGCAACCATAATTGGCAAAAATGGAGGGTCCCGGTTCTGTACCAACTGCAAACACCAATCCTTTTTTCCCTTTTTCAATACAACCCCTTTCCCATAATGCCTGCATCACATAGACAAACTCCCATTGCTTGCGGTGAAATTTGGGTTCTTCTTTTAATTCCTTGCACCAGCGTTTATACCAGTCTGCCTTTAAATCTTTGGCCTTACATAATTCAGATTTTCTTTTTTCCATAATTAAAATAAGGATTGATACACTTTCAAATACTCTTTTGCTTTATTGTTCCAGTCAAACTGTGAACCCTGGCTGATGATCTTCTGTGCCATCTTTTCTTTTTCGTACCTGATCATACCCTCATTAAAAACCCTTTGCATATGTTCTGGATTAAAAGAGGAAAAATAAAAGGCTGCATTGCCTCCTATTTCTGGTAAAGAAGTCAGGGACGAAAGAAAAAGTGGTTTACCAAATTGCATCACTTCCACCACAGGTGCTCCAAAACCCTCAGCCAGTGAAGGATGAACAAAAGCAAGGCAGTTTTGAAAATACCAGCCTTTCTCCCCTTCAGATACCGGCCCTAAAATATGTAATCTCTCCCCCACTCCCTCTTTTATGGCCTGCTTCTTCATCCTGTCAATATAGTCCGGTTCATCCAGTCTTCCGGCTATCAGCAGCTCAATGTCTTCATTCTTCAATAAGGACAATAACACATGGTAGTTTTTCTTGCTGTTCACATATCCCATTCCAAAAAGAAATGGTCTTGATGGTTTGTAGGATTTCCCATTCAGCTGTGGCGTATGCACTTTATGCGTGCCGTTATGAATTACATAAACTGGCTTACTGCCTACATCACAGTTTCTCAGTACATCATTTCTGCAGAAACCGGAAATACAAACCAGTGCATCGCTTTTATTGATCAGTGATTGTGTATGGGCCAGGCTTTTCCGTTGCTCCTCTATTGGTTTTCCTTCATGCAACGGGTTCAGATCATGAATAGTTAGTAATACTTTGGTATTAATATATTTTTTTTTATCCGGAAAAATTCTCCCGGATTGAAAGGGTGCATGCCAGATATTACAATTCCGTATGAAGGGATTGAACAGGTTCCAGATACTTTTTTTCTCTACAATATGACGGGAGCCTGGCCCAAATGAATTTGCCTCAGCGGGTGGTACATAAAAAGCAATACCTGCTTCCTTTTCATTCACAAGCAGGGATTGTAATGATGTACCCAAATTCAGGCAGTAATGATACAACCCGGAATTCGGATACTTCATCAGGTCGCAATCCAGGATAATTTTCTTCTTTGGGGGCGCCATAAGAATTGGAGGCAAAATCTTTCGTTAAATAACCCTTTGTAAGTTCAGACAATATAATGTAACCGTTTAACACTTATAACTCAACAGCAATATAGGGGATGTTACATTTTTTTAACTGACTTTGACTAACAACCGGGGTGATTTTTGTCACTACCCGAATGGTTGTTATTCCTTAGCATTGTTATTCATGTGTTTCTTGATTACAAAAGCCAGAAAATTCAATTAATTCACAAAAAATGGTTAGAGTAGTTTTTGATTGTGAGAGAATGAAATACCCCGATACCGGGTTGTATCATTATTGCCTCAACCTGGGAAGGCATCTCGAGAAAAACATCAGCCTCAATAAAGAACAGCTTTTACTTTACACGCCGCCGGGGGAACAGCGCTGGTCATTCCATAGCGGCAATCATATTACCCAAAACCCACTGCATAAATTCATTTTGCCATCCCTGAATGGTTATGATATCTGGCATTCCACTTATCAGAATACTCATTATATGCCTTTGCTGAACAGGAAAATAAAAGTGGTGCTATCTGTTCATGACCTGAATTTTATGTATGATGAAAAAAAATCGTCTTCCAAAAAACAAAAATACCTGCGGTATATGCAGGGTTTGATTAACAGGGCCGATGCGCTCGTCTGCATATCTGAACACAGCAAAAAAGATGTGTTGCAACACTGTGAAATAAAAAATAAGCCTTTATATGTAATTCACAATGGCACCAACCTGCTGCTGAAACCTGAACTGACAACAACATCATATAAACCCCGCAAACCCTTTCTTTTCTCGATCGGTGTTATCAACCGGAAAAAGAACTTTCATGTCCTGTTACCATTGTTAAAGAAAAACACCATGGAATTATTAATTGCCGGTAAATATGATGACCGGGATTACCTGTCATTTATCCGGAAACAATCGGAAGAATTGGGTGTAGAAGATAATGTTCATTTACTTGGCCATGTTTCTGAAAATGAAAAATCCTGGTACTTTAATAATTGCAGGGCCTTTGCTTTACCTTCTATATCTGAAGGATTCGGGTTACCCCTGGCAGAAGCCATGAGCTGTGGTAAACCGCTGTTCCTTTCTGATAAAACTGCCCTGCCGGAGATTGGCGGCGATGTGTCATTTTATTTCAGGGATTTTCACCCTGACCATATGCAGGAAGTATTTAATTCCGGTATGAACAATTACAACAGTAATGGTCTGAAAAAAAGAATTATGGAAAGAGGAAGAAATTTCAACTGGGACAAGGCCGCACTGCAATACCTTGAAGTGTACCGTTCACTTTATTAATAACTTTATAGCGCAAAATGAAAGTATACAGACGTCTTCTGGCTTATGCCCGGCCCTACCGGAGATTCCTGCCTCTATTTTTTATTTTCACGATCCTGGCAGTCATTTTCAGTGTGTTCCAGTTTGCCCTCATTATCCCTTTATTAAATGTTTTGTTCAATCCCGGTAATGGCAATGATGCGATGGCTGTTCCTGCTTTTTCAATGTCCGCTGGATTTATCCGGGATATATTCTATTATGAGGTCTATCGCCTGAAGGCAATCAACCCGGTTTATGCATTATATTTTATTACATTCATCATTGTTTGTGCCGTACTGCTCACTAACTTATTCCGCTACCTGGCGCAACGAACATTGATAAAAGCAAGAACATTACTGGTAAAACGAATACGGGAAGCTTTATTTGAAAAGATCAACCACCTGCACATGGGTTTTTTCACCAAAGAACATAAAGGCGACCTGATATCGAGAATGAACTCTGATGTATTTGAAATAGAAGGAGTGGCTGCCGGTTCTCTTGAAGTACTGTTTAAAGAACCCTCCCTGGTGATCGGTTATTTTATTGCCTTATTTGCCATCTCCACCCAGCTCACTTTATTTACCTTGTTTATTATCCCGATTTCAGCGTTGGGCATTGCGACCGTTCAAAAAAAATTGAAAAGAGATGCCAAAGATGCGCAGGCATCCATCGGCCGCTTACTGACCATCATGGATGAAACGCTGACAGGCATGCGGATCATCCGGGCATTTAATGCAACGGGTTTTACAATAAAAAAATTCAGTCGCGAAAATGATTTCTACCGCAAAGCCAGTCTTGCCGGTTTTAAAAGAAGAGAAATGGCGCCTGCATTTTCTGAAGCCGCCGGTGTGATGGTAGTGGCCGGTATATTATTATATGGCGGCAGCCTGATCTTAAATGGCGGGCAAAGCGCAGCAGGCATGCAGGCCAGTGAATTTATAGCTTTCATTGCTATCTTCTCACAGGTGCTGAGACCTGCCAAGGCTATGGTGATCGCCGGAGCCAATATTCAAAGGGGCCGTGGTTCGGGAGAAAGGATTCTTGAACTTATCGACAAACCCATTGAAATAAAAGATAAAGAAGATGCCATTGAGTTGAAAGCATTCAAACATGAAATTGAATTCAGGAATGTTGACTTTGCTTATGCCGATACTCCTGTTTTAAAAGATATAAGCTTTGACATCCCTAAAGGAAAAACTATTGCACTGATCGGATCATCCGGTGTTGGCAAATCAACCATTGCCGACCTGATCCCCCGATTTTATGATGCCAAAAAAGGGAACGTATTACTTGATGGTATTGATGTAAGAGATTATAAAATGGAGTCGCTGCGAAGTGTCATGAGTTTTGTGACCCAGGAAATTTTTTTATTCAACGATACTATTTTCAACAATATTGCGCTGAGCCGTCCGGATGCTACCAAAGAAGAAGTGATCGCCGCAGCGAAAATTGCTAATGCCCATGAATTCATCATGCAAACAGAAAATGGCTATCAAACTGTAACCGGCGACAGGGGCATTCGTTTTTCCGGGGGACAACGGCAACGTCTTTGTATAGCAAGAGCTGTTTTAAAAAATCCCTCCATTCTGATTCTGGATGAAGCTACTTCTTCTTTAGATACCGAATCAGAAAGAACCGTACAGGATGCGTTGAGCAAACTGATGAAAGGCAGAACGACACTCGTCATTGCGCATCGCCTCAGCACTGTGCGGGAAGCTGATGAGATCTTAGTGCTTCATGATGGAAAGATCATTGAAAGAGGCCATCACAATGACCTGATCGAAATTGATGAGGGGGTGTATAAAAAGCTGACGGAGATGCAGCAGATTGCCTGAGATCAATCAATAAAACATTTCTACGAAATTACTTATTACTCATCAATATATTTTGCAGTACGGCATATATCCCCTGAGGCTTCCGTCATAAGACTTAACAGGCAGCATGATCACCACGGACAGGACCAGTGTATCACCATTTTCCCGCTTTAATTCCAATGCATTGTATATTTCAGGAAGTGTGCCATCAAACTGTACGTCGATTACGGCGCAGATGACTTGTTTTACTTTACCAATATTTGCCATATAAAGAGATTATTAGTAGTCCCGATAGCTATCGGGATTTTCAGGCCGCAAAGGTAAGGGTGTGAGGGCAAACAGGGAAATAGAAACCAGGCAAATATTATAATGCTGCGCTAGCGGTTAAGCCTTCGGCGAGCGCAGGTGGAAAAACGATATAACTGCCTTGTTTTCCGGAACTAAACCGGGGGAGAATATTGAGTAATTGGCCACGAAAACTCACGAAAGCTTGTGCTATAGCCTTAGCGGAGCTGGCATTCAAAAAATTTACCCGGCTTCCAGTCAATAGGGAGGTTTACCATCCACCGTATAAATATTCCTATTCGCTCCTTCAGGATAATTTGCGCGCCATTGCACTGGCTTCAATTTATCAACATGAATGGTATCGTTCTTATCGAAGAGGAAAGTAGAAAGTTGTTCTCCATAATTATCCAGTTCATCACCTGTGGTACCCGGTAACTTATAAACTGCATTCTGTCCGTCATTAACGAAGGGGCTTACATAATTTCCCTCTCTGAAAAATGTCACCGGGTTTGCCATCATCAATGTTTTAACCGGTGTGATCTCGAAATCGAGGATGGCCATTGTCCTGGTTGTGGGAACCACGCCAAAAGCCGCGGAGGATATCGTAGCGATCGAATTAAACAGGAAAGCATTAAAGACCGGCATCCAGCAAAAAAAGAATGTCACCACTCTTTTTTTGAATGTACTTTTCAGTAGGTCATTGTAAAGGTCATTCAAACGGATGCCCCGGTATCTTGCCCAGATAAAAAATACAACCGGTGAAATAAATACTGTAAAAAACAACGCCAATAATTTCTTATCAAAATCAGGCAGGTTCCTGTTGAAGACCAGTGGTGCAGCAAGAAAACTTAATACCGAAGTGATCGCCATTAGAATGGCAGTGTTTTTTAATGCAACCCGGAAAGTCATTCTTTTATCAGACCTTTTCAATACCCAGTTAGCCAGGGCCCAGAAAATAAATGTGGGAATGATGACAGAAAGGAACAAAGTAAACAAGGATACGAAGCAAAAAATAATTCGTCCCCAACCCTTGCCATAGCGATATTCAAAATCATTTATCTTTTTAAATATCCTGGTCTGAATATCGTAAGCAAGTCCCTTATTCTTGAATTCCGGCATCAAAGTAATGCCACCGCACGATTCAACAGGATATTCCTTGTTTTTATTCAGCACATATGGAGTATGATCCGGTGTATAGCCACCTTTTGTTGGTATTGTCCAGAAAACTTCATCTATTTCGACCCTGTTCTTCCTGATCCAGCTCACCAATGATGTGATCAATGCCAGGTCTTCAATGTTTTTAAATTCCGGCAAATAGAGGGTGATCGCATCCCAGTTCTCTGTTAAATGTTTCGTATACGCATTCATCACCGGGTCATTCGTGCTTTGATTTTGCAGGTATGTTTCAGAAAGGATCTGCATACCCGTTCGCAACACTTTTAAGTAACCGGAATCATCTTTTCTTAAAACGATCCCATCAGAAGCGATCCAGAAACGCAGTGCTTCTCCTCCTCTTCCGGGAAAACCATAAAAAAGAGGATCACCGGGCTTGTTCAATTTATAATCATATCCAAACGGAAAATTCATGAACAATGCCTTGAATTGTACGTCCGCCCTGAATAACATATTTCCTTCCCGTGTACCCCGGAGAGAGGGAGCATAAGTAACTTTTGCAAACTGGCTTCTGCCGGATGGCTCGGTACCAATACTTATATAAGGTATCTCACCCGCGGCAACGGTTCTCAGTATGGTAGCAAAGCTCTGGAGGTTAATACCCGGAATAACATATTCTCCGTTTGAAGTAACAAGGACAAGCCCTCGTTCATTAATTGTTACACGTTTTGGTTTCCCAATCTTTCCCTCAAACTTCAGGTCCGGGTCCAATGCGATACCACCGATGGATTGTAATAATTTTTTTAACCGGTTTACATGAGCCTCCAATTCCGACCTAGCTGTAATTGCCCTTTCGCTTTTAAGCGCACCCAATGTGGATACATAATAATAAAATCCCAGGTCATCGATATTGTGTGGAGCGCCAGGAGGATCACCATTGATATCAAGCGGAATGACAATATGATTCGGTAACTCACCGTTTTCACCTCCCGGCAGATACATGTTTTCTAACTCATCCCGAAGATTTTTGATGATCCTTTCTTCTTTTTCCCGATCCAGGTCCACATTATATACATAACCCTTAGCTTGTTCCAACATGGAGGGTTTCCAGCAATTCACTACTGCGTCTTGTACTTTTTGCATATTATCCGACCATTCATTCGGATCATTGAATTTTTCGTCTACTTTTTTCCAATCTGTAGGAGCTGAAAGTGCATTGTCCCTGAAGTCGGCCAGTCGATCCTGCATCGTTAACATCATTCTCTTCAATTTATTGGGATCAGACTCTGGAAGATCGGGCCCAATGCCACTGACAAAACTATTCGCAATATTTTCGACTGCATGACCCGTTATTGTTGTAGAGGCAGGATGCACAACTTCATCAGCGACAAAATGCAGGTATTGGCCCATATAGATCAGCGAAAGTTTCCTTTTCTCATCCGGTGGAAGGTTACTTGATTGAATATTGTTGATACGGTTAATATGGAGCTGCTCTATCAGCGATCGGTTTTCAGGATTGGTCAATGCATGATAGACCTGCCCGTTGATGATATAAGGTTTTTCATTTAAAGGCACGTTCCAGTTTGTTCCTGCATAATCGGTGATCACTTTCGACCAGGAAAAAGCAGTGGTGACATCATGATCATCGAGACTTTGAGAAGCATCAGCGATTAGCGCAGCTTCTTTCACCGTATAACCCATGTTACGTGCCATAGCATATACGATAGCATGATGCCCAGCTTCATCATAAGCCATCAATGACAATGGCTTAGCCAGCAACAACAGCACAAAAGTTATGGTTAAACGCAATTTGTGTTTCATGCTCTTTGTTTTGTGAAGTATAATGCGATCCAGCAACTCAACGCACTGACCAGGTTATAGCAAAACATCCAGGGAACCGCAGGATTACTATTAGCCTTATTCGTTAATGCATATACACCTGCCAGTGCAAATAAGTTGACGAAATAAAAAAAAGCGATCCAGCCACGCCTGGTTCCAATCGGGGCAGCTGACCTGATCCGGCTTTTGACAGTTGAGATAAGCACAGCTGCACAGATAAAACTGATCAGTATGCCCCCGTTGACAAAACCGTCTGAGTCGGCGACCGAAGGATTCTCACTGACTTGCGTTTTACCGATAAGATAGAGCTTATACAAGGATCCACCAGCGGCAACTCCAAACCAGTATAAAAGAAAGAGGTTGATCCACCCAAACAATACAACCATGTTTTCAGAAGATGCCAGGTAACTCCAGTAGTTCTTTCTGATACGAAGAAATACAAAGGCCATTACGGCCACCAATAAAAAGATCATCGGCGTCCAACCCGGTAGTGGAAGCTGTGGTACATCACTTGTCTTCGTTAGTTTTTGGTTATTATCGTTAACGTCCAGTGATTGTAGTGTAAAAGACCCCCTCCTATCACTTGATCGGTCATCGGGTATCCTGACATTATGCCTGATCAGTGCTCTTAAAAGGTTGGGACTAAGTTTGGCTACATTCGTTTTTCCATCTTCCGATTCAGCAAAAAGATAGTTGGCGGAGTTTTTTATTTCAGATACTGACCCTGCAAAGGCCTCTGCCGCTTTTTCAGGATCACGGTAAAGGCGTAAATGTGATACAATGCTGACGCCGGCCATCGCACAAACGAGAATAACAAACAATGGTAAAGTTGCCCAATATGTTTTTACTGCTCTTTTTTTGAATACCATTTTGAGTATGAAATAAACCAGGAATATTCCGAGAAAGATCACCAAAACCCCAAACAATGGTTTAAAGTCGAACCAGGAACTGCTTCCTCCCCGCATGCCGAAAAAGATACCGGCCTGGAAGGCTGTAAGAACAAATAACAGGAAAGTGGAAAGAACAGAATGTCTCAGGAAATATTGTAAGAAGCTTTTGCTGAAGATCAATTTGCAGCCGTTGTTCAGGAGTATGATCCCCGCTGACATGATCATAACACCATAAAAATAGAGTAGCGGTGATGAAGGGTGATGCATGTAGATGACACCGGAATTGAAGTATGCATCCGAACCGTCAGTGGGAATCGCTGAACCCAATCCCGCAAGAAGATCAACAAGTCCAAGTAATATCAGCAATAAGGCAAACAGGATATAGAGGATGCCAATGATCCTTGCTGTCCATGTTTTTTTAATGAGTATCCCGAGAACTTTATGTTCTGGCATTATGTGTTAGTTTGGTTAAGATGAAAACATATCAATAATATCAATTTTCTGAGATTTTACCAATTTTTCATTGGGTTTTTTCCATTTTCAACTGGCTGAAGCAATTAGCCCGCATGATGCTTCCCGGCATGAGTAATAAGTCATTGATGGGATATATAAAAAACTGACCGTGACTGAATTCAATCAATAAAAAAAAATTGCAGAATTAGCCATTAATATATTTTGCAGTACTGCATATAACCCCTGATGTTTCCATCATACGACTTAACCGGCAGGATAATGATCACAGACCTGATCACTGAATAAAGCCCTTCATTTTTAAAATCAAAATATAGATCCTGTTTTATCCGCAGGTGGCTGAATTCACTGGAACTTCTTTCCGACTGAATCACTTTGTACTCTGTAATTTTAGATGGATCATTAACGTCATATACAGCCATGGTGTCAGCCGGCATCTTCCAGGTCAAAAACTTTTTCACAGGTATCTGTTTGTTACTTTCAAGATCAATTGGTTTGATCCGGCCTTTTAAAACATCCTGGTAAATCAAACTTCCTATATCCGTACGGTAAACAGTAAGCACAGAATCGAATGGCGATGGATTTTCCCGGCTGAATTCATATTCCAGCTCATCGGTGTTCAGCAACACCACATCCTTGCTGAGCCCGGGGAATTTTCTTTCTGCATTATCATTATAGGCCACATTGCACAAAGGATACCATTCGATGGGTGTGGTTCCGGTTTGCCTTGCACACAACGGGGAAAGAAAAACATTATAGATACTGAATTTTCCGTTCTTATAGTTTAAAATTTGTTTTGCAGCGAAAGCATCCGCATCATCGCAACCGCAACAAGAGTCAGCAGAAAATTTTGCTCCCCCAACCCGGTATTTAAATCTCTCATAGTTTTCCTTAGGCATTGTTTTATCATAGAAAATCCACTCCTTTGGATTTTTGTAGGGTGGCAACTCAATACTCAATCCCTTCATCCATTCCTGTGTTGCAAGCGCCGGTATAGTTAACTGGTATGATGAAACTGCATTTCTGTCGCTATTCATTTTATAAGCAATAACATCTCCCTTCCTGATTTTTTCGAGGTACCATTTTTTTAAACTGTATGCCTGGACTTTGGGCGACAGGTTTACAACTTTATCAGATTCAGCCGCCCATTGAATGGCCGTATCATGCTGAATATGGATTGTATAATAAGGGTTAGTGATCTGTGAAAATGCACTAAAACAGGTAATGGCTAAAGCGAGGGCGCCGGTGATTTTTTTCATATAAAATAAACGTCGTCTTTACTGTTTATTGTTTCGGGAAATGTTAATCTTCTTTATTAAGCAGACTCATTCTTTTCTTGCTACATAAACCACATACCTGAATCCCACAAATGAATGTGTAGCATCGACTGAGAAAAACTGGCAAACCCCTGCCTGCAGGTAAAAGGCTGTGCTGTTCCATCCGCCGCCTTTTACAATAAAAGAAGTTTTTAATTTATCTGGTTTTACTTCAACATTCATGATCTCATCACGGGCTGTTGACGTCCATTCGGAAACATTGCCCTTCATGTCATAAAGCTCGTTAGGCCCGGCTGAAAAACTTTTTACCGGCCCGGTATAAAAATATCCGTCGTCTTTAAAGCCCTTCATCTCGAATCCACGCCTGCCAGTTATAGTTCCGAAATTGCAATTGTACTGTTTGCTTCCTGAGACAAGGCTGATTGTATCTTTTTCCTCAAAGGCAGCCGATTCCCACTCCGCATTGGATGGCAATCTTACAACCATTTTAAAACTATCTGCAGCCTCTCTTTTAAGCGATTTAGAGACTTGTTCCGTCTTCCACTGGCAAAATGCGATCGCCTGTTTCAGGTTGATGCCCACCACCGGGTAGTTACCATAAGAGCTGTGTGAAAAATAATTTTTTGCCAATGATTCATTATAGGCATATGTAAAATCCCGCAACCATACCAATGTATCCGGGTAAATGCTGATAATTTCTTTTTTTTCAAAAAAATCAATTGGGTATAAAATTTTACCCGGATCAATTTCCTTTCTTCCAAAAATTCTATCTTCAGGAGAAAGCATCAAAGCATCAAGCCGGTCGTCCTTCCAGTCTATTGTTTTACTCCAGTCAATGCTGTTGGTTCCGCCCTGGAAATGCATTAACAATGCATGGGCCATTGAATCCTTTATATAATAAACAAACTCCCTGTATTCCGTATTTGTCACTTCAGTCTGGCTGATATAAAATCCATGTACAGTGGCGATTCTCTTTCCATAAAAAGATACCGAATCGCTACCCGTATAATCAAGGCTGGTAAAACTTTTTGCTGGTATATAGCTAATATCCGACAGGATGTTTTTCAGACCCAGTTTTTCTAATGAACCGCGTGGTTTCTGGGCAAAGGAATTAAGACTGATTAATGCCAGAAAGATGGTGCTGGTGGATTTTGGCATAAACAAAAAACGAAATGGTTAAAATTTATTGCTGCCGGAAATGTTAATCTTCTTTTACGTCCACATATACATCCTCAGATCAATCAACCGTTTCAGCATTTCATTTTCTTTTAAATACTCTTCACGATCTTCTTTAAAGGTAGAAGATTTTTCTGTCGTTTCTTTTTTCTTCCATTCCTGCCACCAGGCATATAACTCTTCAAATTCTGTTTTAACATTCCGGGTATCTGCTGAATTAACCTCATCTGTGTTCCCTGCATCGAAATTGATGTCCCTTATCACAAAATTCATCTTATCCGTAGGTATATTCCAGTTAATGAAAGGATATTTCGGTATTTCCTGCTCTACAAAATCACTGAGCAACTGGAAGCAGGCGTGCAGCAGCACATGGTCCTTATCACACCAGCCATTGGTGAGGCTGTTAATTTTTAAAAAATTGGCTGGTTGCAATATGATTTGGTTTCTGTTTGTAAATTATTGTTTCAACTGGACATCAACCGGGCAATCAATTACTATTACTGTCCCGAATGTTCTCTTCGTGAAATCCACATCTGGCACTGCATCTGATCCGATAAGGATGCGGCAGCGCCTGATAAATAATCTTTTGTCAGCCTGATCACCCGTGTAAGCACATGCGATACAACATTGAATTGCACAAGGGAATTCGCCTTGTACCGGGTTAGATGCTGAGAAACCAGTCATGTACATATCCCCTCCCCCACCCGACTTTGCAACAGGTAATTCACTTCCCGGAAAACTTATGGTCCAGTTTCCCCATTTCATCCGTGAAGATTGTGAAAGCTTATTGCCGCTTGAGAATATTACTGCTTCCACAAAGGCCGGGAAATCGCCGGAATGAAACCTGTCATATTTGTACTTTCCTCCTCCACCTGCCATTTTTCCCAGGCTACATTGACAAAATAACAGACTAAGGAAAAGGGCGCTACCAATTGTATTCCGGGCAAATTTTTTTTTACGTCGTTTTTTTTGAATTTCGATATTCATAAATAATTATTGTTAAATTTATTTCGTTATTATATTTATTGAGAAACAAATTAGAAGCAGGCTTCCCTTAAAATAAAGCCTTTGTCACAGCAGCCAGCCAGGATGCTAATCAGTAACAGCTTGGATGGCTGCATATTTATTGTTTTAATATTTCCATTTAAGCATGCCGGAATCCCATTTTTTGCTTTTATCTACAACATTACAGGTAGTAATCCAAAGTTTGGTTTTTGCAGGAAAAGTTGTTCTATCGCTATTGGCAGGTCCAAAACGAACGTTTACACTTCCCACAAATAGCCATGAGACACTTACTGTATAATCGTTGGGATTATACAAATAAAATACAGCCCCGTAATTGTATCCGTCCTTATCTGTTAAATAATCAAAGGAACCGATCATATCTGCAAAAACCCGTATCTGGCTTTTAGAAACAGTTTCTATTTCTATACATGAAGCTATCGGTTGCAAACATTGCTTATCTTTTCCATCCTGTGAAAAGGATGATAAAGAGAATATGGCACTCAATAAGAAAAAACATTGTTTCATAAAATGATTTTAAATGTTGAATTAATATAGCCAAGGTAACCCTGTTAGGTACTTGTTTCAATACCGCCAGTCGGGTATTTTTCTCTACCAACTAATTGGTATATCTAAAATGTTAAAGGAGGTATCTTCTTCCAGCAAAATACCTGGCAGTAATTTCAGGTATGAAATGTTAGTTCATCACATTTTCGGGGCAGGTACTTTGTATTTAGCCAGTATCGTTTTCCATTGCGGCAGTTTCATAAGAGATAGCAGATCCCTGTCATTAACAAGATGAAGATAATCGTCGAATCCTGCCTTTAATGATCTGTCGAGATACTCAAATGCCTTTTGCGCATTGCCTGCCAGTGCATAAATGCAGGTCATATTATGGAGTTCCCATTTATACTGGTATTCATCATTTTTATTCACCTCTATATGCTCCATCATTTTCTTATACGCTTCTTCTTTATTCCCTTTTACCAGGGCGATATAACATAACTTCGATGTATCATTTACTTTTTCTGCCAGGTCTTCTGCCTTGTCCAGGTTCGCATTGGCCAGGTCATTATTTTTTAATCTCCATTTAAAAATCCGGCCTAATTCATAATAACCGCTATAGCTTTTCGGATAATACTTCAAATAAGCCTGGAAATCTTCAGTGGCTCCATTATAATCACCTGTATAATCCTTATAAAGGGCCCTCTGCCATAGCAGGCTGGCAGTGGAAGAGGAATCTGACTTATACAGCTCCAACGCTGCATTGCATTCTTTGATAGCTGCCGGGTAATTTTTTTTATAGCCGTACAACAGACCCCGATGCCAGAAAAGCATCCCGTTTTCAGGATCAACTCCAATGGCCTTGTTCAGATCATCGAGACAACTTTTATAATCCAGCAGGCTCCATTCCATCATCGAACGGTCAAGATAAATATTCGCTTTTATCTTTTTGTCTGTCTGCAAGGTGATGGCATTTTCATAATCAGCCCTGGCTTTGTCATACTTTTTCATGGCCTGGTAAATTTGTCCCCTTATGCGGTAAGTTTTTGCCATGTTTGGATCTGTTTCCACAGATTTATTGATGGCAGCCAACGCCTCATCATACTGCTTTTTGTATTTATACATCAAAGCTTTATTGCGGTATAAAATGGCCAGGTCATTATTATCAGAAGCAATAGGGTTTGCCGTAAAAATTCCGATTGCCATATCAAAATCAGCCAATGCTTCGTCATATTTATATTCCTGGCTTTTGTAGTGGCCCCTTTGCCAGTAAGGGTTGTAATTCTTTGCATTATAACTGATAGCCCTTGCATAAAAAGTGTAGGCTGCTTCATAATCATCCAGCTGGGCTTTGCAATCACCCCGGTTTGAATACAGGGTGGAAAGATCATTGCTGGCAGATATCCTGTCGATGGCTTTGCTGTAATCATCATCAGCTTCTTTGTATTTACCCGATTCATAAAAACAGGCGCCCCGGTTCCAGTAAACATAGCCGGTTTCTTCATAGTTATAAGTCAGCGCCGAATTATAGTCACTGATAGCAGCGCTATACCTTCCTAACTCATGCTTGCTGCGCCCCATCATGTAATAAATGCCCGCCTTTTCCTTATTATCCGAGTAGTACTCGCTGTAATAAGTAAGGGCGGATTCGCAATCGTCAATGGCTGCCCTGTAATCATTCAATTCATAGCGGCAGTCTGCCCGGATGATGTAGGATCTTGCATTTACTTTTTTGTTGATAGACTGCGTACATAGTTCTATCGCTTTTTGATAATTTTTATTATCCCGTTCTTTATAGGCCTGGTTATTCAAATCATCAAAATCCTGGGCCAAAAGTGATTGGCCGAAAAACAGGATAGCAATCAGGTATGGGAAAAAATGGCGGTTCATATTGCTGATTTTCAGTAAAGGTAGCTTATCCGGGAGGCGATATTAATGACTATCCTCATGGTATTTATGCTCCCGGGAATTTGATATGCCCGGATTAAAAAAAATTATTTAAGCAAGCCCCTGCCATACGCATATTTCAGCAAGCCGGCCAGGTTGTGAGCTTTTGTTTTCTGCATAATATTCTTGCGATGGGTTTCAACCGTACGAAAGCTGATATGTAGCGCATCGGCAATCTTATCATTGGTATATTCTTTGGCCAGTAATTTCATTATTTCCATTTCTCTTTCTGTCAGGGTTATTATTTCAGTTGATTTCTTTTCACTTAATCCCTGTAGTATAATATTCTCTACTTCTTCACTGAAATAGTGACGGCCTTTCATCACTTTATGAACAGCTTCTACCAGCTCCTGTTTGTCTGAATTTTTCAGTAAGTAACCTGATACACCGATATGCACCAATTCCGATATAATTTCCGGGTCATTGTATGTTGTCAGCATGATAATCTTTATTCCCGGTTTTCTTTCTTTTACCAGTTTGGCCGTTTCCATACCATCCAGCCCGGGCATGCTGATATCGAGCAGGCAAACATCGAAATCTTTTTTATTTATCAGATCGAGTACCTCATACCCGTTGCCTGCTGTTCCCGCTACTGTAAATGACTCTTCCGACTGCAGCAATGATACAATGCCGTCACGCAGTATAGTGTGGTCATCCGCTATCAGCAGTTTTATTTTAATCATGTTCGCTGTTCATAACAAAAGTATTGCTCAAATTGGTTGCCGGCATACCAATGTTTTGGTATTTTATGCTCCGGGCATACCCAGGGGTACATCAATGATAACGGTAGTACCCCTCCCGGGTAAGGAATCTACATTTATATTACCCCTCAGGAAATCAACCCGGGATAAGATATTTCCCAGTCCTATTCCTTTTTTTTCCTGCAAGGCAGTCCCATAGTCAAATCCACGGCCATTGTCTTCCACAGAAAGATTGATATAATCAGGATATTTAATTAACTGAACCGTGACTTTATTGGCCCGGGCATGTTTCACTATATTATTGATGAGCTCCAGTACAATTCTGTAAATGCTCATTTCGGTTTGTTCGGGTATTCTTTCCATAAAATCATGTGCCAAAAAGTTTATCTGTAGACCCGAATGTGATGAAATGCTGTTACTCAGATTTTTCAAAGCTGCAATTAACCCCAATTTAGAAAGCGTGGCCGGCATGATATTGTGTGATATGCTGCGTAATTCAGCAGAGGCTTCATCCAGCAGTTGCAATGTTGTGAGATACTTTTCTGTTTGTTCGTTTGAAAGCGATGGCTGACTTTCTTTCAATGCCGACAGTTTCAGCTTGGCTGCCGAAAGAATTGAACCCAAACTGTCATGTATATCCTGGGCAATGCGTTTTCTTTCCTGGTCCTGTGCAGCAGCAATGGCATTGAATAATTCATTCTGCTGACGGTTGAGTTCTTTCTGGTATTTGTTTTTTTGTCTTAGGTGATAACGGTTGTATAAAAAAACAAGGATGAGCAGCAGAAAAACAAAACTACCGATCAGGATATTCCTGAACTGCTGTTGCCTTACGATCTCCTTATCTTTTTTGGCCACATTGTATTGGCCCTGTATTTCTGCAATGCTTCTTTGCGTTACTTTATTTACAATTGAATCTTTCAAATTGGTGTATAAACCCAGGAACAAAAAGGCGCTGTCAAATTTTTTTTCTGCTGAAAAGATCTCCGAAAGAAAACCATACGCATCACGGATGTCTTCTTTGTGCCCTATCTCTTCAGCTATGGACAGTCCTTTGTACAGGTTCTCTTTAGCCTTCGGATAGTTCTTAAGTTTCCGGTAAATATCCCCAGCCTGCAGGTAATAGTTAGCAATATCAAATTTATCGCAGGATACCCTTTGGATATATTCCAAAGCATCAAGTGTATATTTTAATCCTTCAGCATTATTGCCAAACGTTTTATAGGCATACCCGATCCGGTACAGCGTATAAGGGATCTTATGCCTGTATAAATGGGATGGTTTATCAAATATTTTCCGTGAAATATCCAATGCCCGGAAAAGATTGGAAAAAGCCTTTAGCGAATCTTCTTGAGCAATATAAACATCGGCCAACCCGAGATACACAAAGAACCTTTGCGGGTCATCATTTAACCGGTTGGCCATCTGCAGGGACTGAAGATAGTATTTCAACGCCTCACTGAAATTTTCCTGCCTGAAATAGATAGTGCCAACGAGATTATTATACCGGAATATCTTTTCCTGATCTTTATGTTCTTCCGCTGAGGCCTGTCCTTTTATAGAAATTTTCATGGCATTAGGAAAATCGCCGAGATAGAAATAGCTGTTCATGATTCCTGAATAATATTCGTGCAATTCATTATATAAATTATTTTTCTCTGCAATAGCAATAGCCTGCTTATAAAAATCTATCGTTGCCGGCCAGTTCTTTTTAAATGCTTCAGTAATTGAACCGAGGTTTTTTAATGCCACAGCAATCCCTTTTGCATATTGCATTTTCTCTGCCAGGTTTTTTGCATCGGTTGCATACATCAAAGATGAATCATATGAAAAATTGGAAATAAGCTGAGCAAGTATATTCAGCCTGTTGACTTTAAGTGTATCCCGTTGACTCAACGCCGTCAGCTTAAGTAAGGAGTCAATCTGCAACCGTGTTTTTTGTGTACTGATTTCAATGGCGATCCGGGTGGAGTCTTTTAATTTTTCTTCCGGTTGCGCCAAAGCCAATGTTCCTGACAGGTAAAAAAAAAGGAATACTATCGCTGGTTTGTATTTCATCCTATTGATGTAAAAGTAAATTTAATAAAATCCGTAAAGAGACAGGGTATTAATTCCATTTGCATCCTTTACATTTGCAACAAGCAGATCGTACCATGCAACTGATCGAAGTTACTTCATCAAAACTGGCCAAAGACTTTATCGCCGTAAATGTGGTATTGAATAAAAACAATTCCCATTATATCCGTCCGCTTGACAAGGACATCAACGAGGTGTTCGACCCCAAAAAAAACAAGACCTTCCGGTTTGGTGAAGCAATAAGGTGGATACTGAAGGATGATGCTTCGGCAGGCTCAGCAGGGAATTTCGTTGGGCGTATCGCTGCATTCGTAAATAAGAAGTATAAGAATAAAGGTGACGATGCACCCGTTGGTGGCATTGGTTTTTTTGAATGTATCAATGACCAGCACGCCGCCGATATGTTATTTGATGTGGCCAAACACTGGCTGATGCAAAAGGGTATGGAGGCGATGGATGGCCCCATCAACTTTGGAGAAAGAAACCGCTGGTGGGGGTTGGTGGTTAAAGGTCATGAAATACCACCGATGTACTGTCTGAATTTTAATCCGCCCTACTACCAGCAATTGCTGGAAAATTATGGATTCAGGAAATTTTACAACCAGATATGTTTTGGAATGAAAACCAATGTGCTTATTCATCAAAAATATTATACCCGGCATGCCGAATGTGCCAAAGACCCCAACTTCAGTTCAGCCCATATTAAAAAAAATCAATTAGACAAATTTGCTGCTGACTTTACCCTTGTTTATAACAAAGCATGGGCAGGACATGGCGGCCTGAAACAACTGGAAGAAAAAGTGGTCCGGAAAATGTTCCAATCCATGAAACCTGTGATGGATGAACGTCTCAACTGGTTCATCTATTATAAAGGGGAACCTATAGGAATCTGGATCAACCTGCCCGACCTGAACCAATGGTTTAAATACCTGGATGGAAAATTCAATCTTCTGAATAAATTAAAATTTCTCTGGATAAAATCAACAAAGAAAAACCGGAAATTTACCGGGATGGTCTTTGGTATTGTGCCAGAGTTCCAGGGCACTGGAGCGGAAAGTTATATGATCGTGGAAGGTTGTAAAGTGATCCAGGGTCTTAAAATTGAAAACGGGACAATTAAATTGGGCAACCCTATTTATGACGATTATGAAATGCAATGGATCGGCGAATTCAACCCAAAAATGGTAAATGTAGCAGAAACCATAGCCGGTAACCGCAGCCGCATACTGACTACTTACCGGTATTTATTTGACAGGACAAGGGAGTTTAAGCCGCACCCGATCCTGCATTAGTCGTGAGTCAGTAGTGGGTCAGTTTGAAATTTTGACCGGCGTTAACTCTGTGTTTCAGACCTTCAGTGGCATGTATTCTTTGCCACTGAAACACAGAAACACTGAAACTGACGCACTACCCGTTAGTCTTTAGCCCGATTTCCTAATTTTGAAAGGCTTATTTTTGCTTAGGGTGTGACTCACGATTAAAGACTACCGACTGATCTCATGGACAAATTCATTGTTTCGGCCCGCAAATACAGACCGCAAACTTTCGACACGGTCATCGGGCAATCACATATTACCACTACACTTAAAAATGCAATCAGGCACCAGCAACTGGCGCATGCATTTTTATTTTGCGGACCAAGAGGTGTGGGCAAAACCACCTGTGCTAGAATTTTAGCCAAAACAATTAACTGCGAAAACCAGACAAAGGACGGTGAAGCCTGCAATACCTGCCAGTCATGTATTTCTTTTAATGACGGCGCTTCGATGAATTATTTTGAGCTGGATGGCGCCAGTAATAATTCGGTAGATAATATCCGGGACCTTGTTGATCAGATCCGGTTTATTCCGCAGACCGGCAAATACAAAGTGTATGTGATAGACGAGGTACATATGTTAAGTTCTTCTGCCTTTAATGCTTTTTTAAAAACACTGGAAGAGCCTCCCCCCTATGCCATATTTATCCTGGCCACTACCGAAAAACATAAAATCATTCCCACCATTCTCAGCCGTTGCCAGATCTTCGATTTTAAGCGCATCACGACAAATGATACTGTTGAGCACCTGGAAGAAATCTGCCGGAAAGAAGATATCAAAGCTGATAAAGCATCCTTGCAGCTGATTGCCCAGAAAAGTGAAGGTTGTATGCGGGATGCATTGAGCATACTTGATAAGATCGTAAGTTTTACCAATGGTGAACTGAATTATCCCGGCACATTAGAGCACCTGAACATTCTTGATGCAGGCTGTTACTTCAAGCTGCTGGATTGTATGCAACAGCAGGACCTTTCCGGGGCGATGTTGCTGTATGATGATATCAACCGTAAAGGTTTTGAAGGTGACCTGGTCGTAAATGGTTTTGCAGAATTTATCCGCAACCTGCTGGTATGCAAAGACGAAAAAGCTGCCGGTCTCCTGGAAGTAGTGGAAAGCTTCAAAGACAAATACATATCAGCCGCAAAAAATGTTTCTCCTGCACTTCTCATCAGCGCCCTGAATATTCTGAACGAAACGGAGATAAATTATAAAGCCGCCCGCAATAAACGGCTGCATGTTGAACTGGCCCTGATCAAACTCTGTTACCTGCAACAGGCTATTGAGTTGTCTTCAGATGCCGGAGGTATCCATAAAAAAAAAATAGTTGAATCCGCAGTAACGTTCCGTACGGCAGCTATTAAATCGTTTGAAGTAAAATCACCAGTCAGTAGTAAGTCCGCAGGATACGGCGGGAAATCATCAGAAGCAAAATTGAATATTGAAACCCCGGCTTCAGAAAAAATCACAGTAGCAGAGGAAAATCCCGGATATAATGAATCCCAAACCCCACACTTCAAACCTCACACCCAAAAAATATCTGTCTTAGATAAAATCCGCAAACAATACCAGCCAAATGGCAGCAATGACAACGGGAATACAAATCATCCGCTGAAAGATGATACCCTGCAGGAAGCATGGAATGATTATGTTCAAAACCTGAAAGAAACAAAAAACTCTGCTGCCATCAGTTTTGAAATGGCGCTGCTTCGCATAAAAGACATCAATTCATTTGAAGCCGTTACGGCAGATAATATCCAAAAACAGTTTATTGAACAGGACCGAAACAAACTCTTTTCTTTTTTACTGGAGCGTTTGCAGAACCGGCTGCTTCAGTTCAATGTGATCGTTGATGAGAAGACTGAAGGAAAACCAAAAATTGAAATTTCATTAACAGCCAAAGAACAGTTTTTAAAAATGGCGGAGCAATACCCGATGGTAAAGGAACTGAAAGACCGGTTGCGGCTGGAACTGGATTATTGATGGTGAATGGTCAATAGTGAATAGAACCTTACGGAACAAAATTTCTCACTCTTCAAAGTTTTCACTTTTTGCCTATTGCCTATTCACCATTCACTATTCACCATTTTGCCTTAATTTCGACCAAAATTCAAAGGCGATGGCCGAAGTGATATTGATGCCCCGACTCAGCGATACCATGACAGAAGGAGTCATAGCTTCCTGGCATAAAAATGTTGGTGACACCGTAAAAAAAGGCGATCTGCTGGCAGAGATAGAAACGGATAAAGCCACGATGGAACTGGAAAGCTATAAAGATGGCACCCTCTTACATATTGGCACTGGAAAAGGCGGAAAGTTACAGGTAGATGATTTATTGGCTATTGTTGGAAAACCCGGAGAAGATATTTCTTCACTGGTAAAAGGCAGAGGACAGAATTCAGAGGCCGGAAGTCCATCGGTTGCCATAGGTTTGCCGAAGGCGATGCAGAAGACAGAAGATAAAAAACAGGAAACAGAAAAAACAAATTCAAATCAGGAAACAAAAACTCAGACCCCAGATCTCAGACCTCAGACTACCTCTTTAGATATTTCTAAAAAGCCTGCCTCGTTAGCAGACAGGGACGAAGTAGTTCTAATGCCAAGGCTCAGCGATACCATGGAAGAAGGAGTGATTGCTGCCTGGCAAAAAAAAGTTGGTGATACAGTAAAGAAAGGTGATGTGCTGGCAGAGATAGAAACTGATAAGGCTACTATGGAACTTGAAAGTTACAAGAACGGAACCTTGTTATACATTGGTGCACAAAAAGGTGAAAAGATCCCGGTGAATGCATTG
Source organism: uncultured Chitinophaga sp. (assembly GCA_964525285.1). Lineage (GTDB taxonomy): Bacteria > Bacteroidota > Bacteroidia > Chitinophagales > Chitinophagaceae > JJ008. Next base: position 26,036 of record CAZGGQ010000015.1, on the reverse strand, counting down.
CTCTGCATTATTGGTGAAAAAGGGAAAGTGGATGTGGATGCAATTGTTGCAGCAGTGAAAGGGAATACAAGTCAGACAAGTCAAAAAAATCAACCAGGTCCAAAGAATGAAAGCATTGCAGCAACACAAACAGCAACCGGTAAAGAGCAACCAGCGACGGGCAACGGAAGAGTGAAAGCTTCACCATTAGCCAAAAAAATTGCCAAAGATAAAGGTGTTGACCTGAAGATGCTCCATGGCAGCGGTGATGGAGGCAGAATTATAAAAGCAGATATTAATACATATACTCCTTCAGCACAGCCGGCTGCTGTTATAAATCAAACAATCCCGGTTCCGGTATTTACACCTGTTGCAGGTGAAGAAGGATACACCGATATTCCCAATTCACAAATACGGAATATAATAGCCAGGCGACTTGGTGAAAGTAAATTCAATGCACCGCATTTTTATCTTACGATGGAGATCAACATGGATAATGCCATATCTGCCCGAACACAATTAAATGAAGTTAGCCCGGTCAAAATAAGTTTCAACGATCTGGTGGTAAAAGCGGCTGCATCAGCACTTCGCCAGCACCCGGCTGTGAATGCATCATGGATGAATGATAAAATCCGCCGCTGGCATCATGTGCATATTGGTAATGCAGTGGCAATTGAGGATGGTTTGATCGTTCCGGTGATACGTTTTGCTGATCAGAAATCATTACCCCAAATTGCCGCTGAAAGTAAGGAGCTGAGTGGCAAAGCAAGAAATAAAAAACTACAACCAAACGAGTTTACCGGTAATACATTTACTATTTCCAATCTTGGCATGATGGATATTGATGAATTCACCGCCATTATTAATCCGCCGGATAGTTGTATTATGGCGGTAGGTCGCATTAAAGAAGTGGTGGTAAGAAAAGCGGATGGTTTTGCTGTGAGTAATGTAATGAAAATCACCCTGAGCTGCGATCATCGCAGCGTGGACGGGGCCACCGGCGCAGCCTTTCTGCAGACATTTAAAAAATACCTGGAAAGCCCTGTAATGATGTTGCTCTGACAGCAATTACTGGTATTACGAAACCCCGGGGAAAGTAATATCTCCTTCTTCAAATAGTAAAGTCACCCGATTGCCGGGTTTTTTATTCACAAAATCTCAGTCTGGCAGATTTGTTGCACCTATACTTTACTACTTAACAGCACTAAGTGTATAATCTTAAATGAAAAATATAAACCCGGTCGTTAAAATACGCCGTACATTTTTGCAGTTATGCTACAATAAAAAATCAAACTTATGGAAGACAAAGAACTGAAAGAATTTTCCTGGACGGCATTTTTCCTGGTAACAGGCTTTAGTTTTTTCGCATTCAGCAAAATACTTCAATGGCTTGATGGAACCCGACTGCCGGTTTTCAGCTGGATAGGTGTATTTGCCATCCTGGTTGGTTCCCTGAACAGTATCCTTAGATTTATGGAAAAATCAGATGGGTAGTAAATTTTCCCTTTCTGCTATTTTAGTCCTGTTGCATCTGAAGCAACACGACCTTTCCGTCCATTGTTGATATAACGATATTTTTCTTATCCAAAACTCTTACTGTATTCACCATGGAGTTATCAATTTTATGTGCCCACAACAGCTGTTGCAGGGCCGGGTCAATACAATAAACCACTCCGTTTCTTGTTCCAAAGAATATCTTTCCCTCCTTTTCGATCAACATAGAAGGAACATGTTCGTAACCAAAACCAACATGCATCTTCCAGGCAGCTGATTGCTTTTCCCGGCTGGCAGCATAGGCCACAATGGTATCCTGCATTGTTTTTCCATACACCCATTTACCATCTGCTGAAATACCGATGGATTCCCGGACAGTCGCATCATTATTTCTCCATAATGTTTTTCCATCTGTACTGTTTATAGCAGAGATATACCTGTCAGGAGCCACTACATATACCACTCCATCTTGTGCAACAGGAATACAGGATGCCGGTGAATAGTTACGGATGGAAGAGCCGTTATTCCATTTCCATATAACTGTTCCTGTAATTTCATCCAAAGCATATAGGTTTCTATCCCATGCACCAAAGATGATCTTCCCTTCGTATAATAAAGGAGTGCTGACAACCGGGCCTTCAAGCTCCGAAAATGCCCACAATACATTACCGTTAACCATATTCAATTTTCTGAAAGAGTGGTCACTGCTTCCAATGTAAACAACATTCCCATTTATCAATGGCGCAGCAAGCACAGCCGCATCCACTTTTGTTTTCCAGCTGAGTTTTCCTGTTTTTGTATCAAGGCAATAAATATTTCCATCAGCCGAGCCTAAAACAACCCTTCCATTGGATACAGCAGGCGATGAGAAAATAGCGCCGCCTGTTTGATAACTCCATTTTTCTTTTCCATTTTTCAAGGATAGACAGAACACTTTTCCATTCTGGTTACCCACTATTACATTATCACCTGAAACCACAGGAGTGGAAATGATATTCGCATCCGATGAAAATCTCCACGCCGCTTTTACTCCCCGGTATTTATCATTGATACTGTAATCAGGCCTGGTAAACTTTTTATTCTTTGCAAAATTCCCGGTCTCAATTTTTACACCCGTCCATGACCTCAGCGTTTCTCCCCGGTAGCTATCGGGGCCCGGTCTTCTTTCTGAAAAAATAATTGAGTCTGCTCTTACATCCACCAGGTTGTACCCGCCAATGGCTGCTTTTGCCCTCAGGTTGGAACGACCCATTACACCCGGAATGTCTTCAAAATTCATGGCTTTGTTAGCATGACCATGCCCGCAAAAGATTGCCCATGTGTTATGCTGACGAAGCCGGTCTGTTATCTCGTACCAGTTATCCAACCCATTATCGATGGGATAATGATTCAGGAAAATAACGGGTTGCCCCGGTTTCAATTTTTTTAATTCATCATCCAACCAGTCCACAGCATCACGGGGTACATGCCCGTCACTCATGCGCAGGTAGGGCCCTGAAGCACATCCAAGAAACCGGATACCATTGTATTCAAAACTGAATTTGTCATTGCCGAATACCTGAATAAATGATTGCCCGCCGCTTTCACTCCAGCCACTGTCATGATTACCCGGTATGATATACCAGGGCACTTTCAGTTCATCGAGGATTTGCCTGGCTCTCTTTATTTCGTCATCAGTGCCCAATTCGGTAATGTCGCCGGTAATCACAACAAACGAAATGTCCCTCATCAGGTTAATGTCGGCAACCGTCCTGCGCAGGTCTTCTTCTGCTTTTCCATCCGGTGAACCAATATGTGTGTCGGAAATAAAGGCAAAGCGGAAAGGGTGAAGCTGGCATTGGCCGGTCAACTGAATAAATAATACAGCATGCAGCAATATTTTTTTCATACAGCCAAGTTACTTATTCTCCGGTAGAAAGAAGCGGGGCCGGAACAGGAAATAATATTAACCGACTATCGGCAAATAACAACCCTGATAAATAACCAAAAACCAAGAAAGAGAAAAAGGAAGAAAAAATACAAATGGACCCGAATTTAAATTTGAGATTTGTATTTTTTTTGTTATTTGTTTCTTGTGGTTTGCTGCATCCCAATAGTCACTTAATATTATAATAAAAAGATAAAAAAGCTGCAGTGCTTCTTTTTTCCCGCGGGTAGTTTTATTTTTAATGATATGATGCGAAGTCTTGTACTTTTTATTTCAGCGGCATTTTTAATTTCAGCCCCGCCAATTTCCAAAAAACAGCAATTGCTGCTGCTGAGCAAAAAGTATTTTCCGGAAAATTATGCCGTATTAAAGGAATATGATGACGCCTCCATCAACGGGATGGCACAAGGGGATTCCCTGAAAGATTATATCTCCGATGTATCTACAATTGTACATGAAGGTTATCACCATTACCAGGGGCTTCACAGCAGCTATTATGATGCTTTCGTTTTATACCGGGTAAACGATACATTGTCTTTTTCAGTGAAAAACTTTAAAACTTTTCCTGCCAATGAAATAAATAATATTGTTCCGGCTGCAACCCGGAAAAAGATATTCCGTTATGACACATATGTCAGCGCAAAAGATAAATACCTGGTTACGCAGCAATTTGGCATCTTCGGTTTACTGGAAGAATGCATGGCGTATTATCAGTCTTTCAGCACGGAGGTTTCTCTTTTCAATTACTACAAAGACAATTACGGATGGAAAGACCCCGATGCCTGGATCACTTACCTGAGCAATATCGCCAGTTACAGGTATTCTATCCTGGAGTTTGAACTTTTTATTTCCTGGTATATGCAGTATGCCAGGATAAATCATCCTAAAACTTACCGGGATATCAGCAGCAATGCAGGATTGAAAAAACTTTTTCTTTTTCTTGACGGGGAAAACACCCGGCTTACATTATTGTATGATCAGCACCGGTCTGCTATTCTTAAGCAATTCGGCGAACGATTGCTGATCAGGGGCAATTTTATTTACAATACGGACAGCCATTACGGCAAAGGATTATATGATAATGAAGTAAAAGACATGACGCTCCTGTTGCAGAAACCCGAACACCAAATACTGGACGGGTTAAGAAAATAATTCTCAACCCTAACTTTCAAAAAGTTTTGAAAATTCGGAATTGCTGTCTTAGTTTAGTGTCATGAAACTTACCGAAGCCAAACAACAATTCATCAGCAGCTGGGGCGCCTTTGGCACCCACTGGGGTATCAACCGGACCATGGCGCAGATACATGCCCTGTTGCTCATCAGCCCCGACCCGCTTACCCAGGATGATATCATGGAAGAACTGGACATCAGCCGGGGCAATACCAATATGAATATCCGGGAACTGATCAACTGGAGGCTGGTGGAAAGAGTATTACTGCCCGGTGAACGGAAAGAATATTTCTCTGCTGAAAAAGATATGTGGAAAGTGGTAAAACAGATTGTAAAGGAAAGAAAGAAAAGAGAACTGGAGCCGATGCTGCAACTGCTGGATAAACTGGAAGATGTGGATGGAGATAAAAAAGATAAACATGTAAAGACTTTTGTGGACACGGTCAGCAGCATAAAAAAATTGGGCAAACAGGCTGACAGGACACTGGATGTTATGATAAAAGCAGAAGAAAGCTGGTTCCTGGGAACGATCATGAAAATGTTTAAATAAAACTGGGTGCTAGCCTATAAGAAAATAGATCTTGGTTTACAGTTACTGCTGGCGATCGCTACCCTATTCTTCCTTTACCAGAACAGTACTAAAGATTGGAGTAATATCGATGCAGCACCATTAATAAAACGAATAGACTTCAGCTATTTCTTTTGGGGATTAGGCGCTCTGCAGGTGATCAGCGCCTTCGTTCATTACCTTGGATCTAAACAATTTCGCAAGAGCAGGTTGCGCAGGATCTATCATATCGGTGCGATCCTGGTTATCGCTTTACTCCTGCTGGTTTTTTCCCTTGCTCTTTTATTACCAAATGCTGACCTGCTGGGTTTTGGGATAATTAGCGGAGTTATAGCCCTGATCATTTCATCTTCCCTGGCCATTTTTTACATGATCATTTGCTGGAAGGAGATCAGGTCAGGAAAAAACGGGTTGTAAGATTGCCATTCTTGTGGCACCGAAGTTGACCGATATTAAAAGTGATCAGTACAATCCTAACGTAAACACCTATATTCTTAGCTTTGCAGTATGCCTGAAAAAAAGAAAACCCTGGTTCTCGGCGCATCAGACAATCCCTCCCGGTACAGCTATTTAGCGGTGCAGAGCTTGCGGAGCCATGGCCACCCGGTGGTAGCGGTTGGGAAAAAAAATACCCGGGTAGCAGATGTTGTGATAGAAAAAGAAAAAATAGAATTTGACAATATAGATACCATAACTCTTTACCTGAATCCCCTTCACCAGCAGGAATTTTACGATTATATTTTATCCCTGAAACCCAACCGGATCATCTTCAACCCCGGTGCTGAAAATGAAGAACTGGCAACCCTTGCTGCAAAGCATCATATTAAAGCGCTTGAAGCCTGCACATTGGTTTTATTAAGCACGGGGCAATACTGATTTAGTATATTTTTTCGAAGATTTACTACCAGCATTGTGATTACTTACTATAACTGTTGAGTACTACCACCCTATCTTTTGGATTTTTATTCTCCCGGCTTGACCTTTCAGAAAAAAATAGCAAATCTTGTATCTCCGTCCCCCTGAAAACTGCAGTTGATTAAATCCTGACTGCTGAACAATATCTTATTGACCTAAAAAAAGTCCAACATGAAAAACCTACACATCCCTGTGCTTTGCGCATGCATTACATTTTGCAGCCTTTTTTCGGCCGCACAAAACCAGCAAGTTATTGTCAACGAACCCAATTACAACAAACCCCGGTTATTTGATAACCTCCCGGAGCTGATCCCAGTCAGTATTGACAACCTGAATAACCTGGTACATGCAAAACCAGGTGTCAGCATCAATACCAACCTTTCATCTGATGCAAAAACTGCACCCTTTGAGGGCAAGGTAGTTTCATCTGTAAGTAAATATGATGATAAAGTGCAAACTGTGGTCATTAAATCCACCAATTATATTGGGGCCTCGCTTTATATTTCCAAAGTGACCAGTGAGGATGGAACCATAAAATATAATGGCCGGCTGATAAGTTTTCAGCATGGTGACCTTTATGTTCTCCAGCAGAGAGATGCTGGTCTTGTCCTGGTAAAGAAAAACTATTATGATGTGATAAATGAATAATATCTGTATAAAAAAAATGATAACCCTTTAAACTGTCCCGTTTTTACATCCGTATCCTTCGTACCTATTGAAAAACAATTTTTAAATCCGCCTTGCTATGAAAAAACTACTCCAATCCTCCCTGATGATGATGTTGCTTTGCGGTGCATTGACAACCAAAGCACAAGTACCTTTATTGAGCAGCTATTCTTCCGCTTCAGCCGTTATTTTCCTGGACTTTGATGGCCATACCGTGGAAAACGGCCCCTGGAATATAAGCGGCCCTATTTATTGCGGCGCTTCGGGATTAAATACTGCACAGATGACCGAAGTGTTTAACAGGGTAGCTGAAGATTACAGGCCTTTTAACCTTAACGTCACAACCGATTCCACCAAATACTTTGCCGCACCGCTTACCCAAAGAATGAGAGTTATTGTAACGATCACTTCTGAATGGTACGGACCTGCCGGCGGGGTGGCTTATGTTGGCTCCTTTTCGTGGGGAGATGATACTCCTTGTTTTGTTTTTTCCGCATTGCTCAGCTACAATCCAAAAAATGTTTCAGAAGCTGCATCACACGAAGCAGGTCATACCCTGGGTTTATTTCATCAGTCTTTATATGATGCAAGCTGTGTAAAAACAGCAGAATATAATCCCGGAACAGGCACCGGTGAAATTGGCTGGGCGCCGATAATGGGTGTGGGTTACAGCAAGAACCTGACTTTGTGGAATAATGGCCCCAACTCTTATGGATGTAATAGTATACAAAGTGACCTGGATGTGATCATTGATGCTGTTAATGGCTTTACTTACCGTAATGACGACCATGCTGACAACTTTGCAAGCGCAACAAATAGTCCTTTTGTCAGCAATTTATTTAATGTAAACGGTGTTGTGACACGTAACACAGACGCCGACTTTTTCAGAATTACAACAACAACATTCGGAAGGTTTCAACTGAACGCTGTTCCCTACAATGTCGGTGCCAGCAATTCAGGATCAGACCTGGATATGCAGGTAAGCTTATACAATAATTCCCAGGTCCTGTTAAATGTATATAATCCCGGTACTTTACTGAGTTCAGTTATTGATTCCATGATAAATGCCGGTACTTATTATCTGAAAGTAGAAGGAAGAGGTAATGTAAATGCTCCCAACTATGCAAGCCTTGGCTCTTATTCACTCCAGGGCAATTTTATAGACGGTGCCCTTCCATTAAGGAGGCTTGAACTGCATGGCGCATTGAATAATGATGAACACCTGCTTAACTGGATCATTGATGCGGATGAACAGGTAACAAAACAAATTCTGGAAATTTCAAGTGATGGCAGGAATTTCACTGCAATGACTGAATCACCAGTTGCTTCCCGTTCATATGCTTACAGGCCTAATATAAGCGGAACAGTTCAATACCGGCTGAATGTAACATTTGAAAATGGCCGGCAGTACTATTCCAATATTATTACGCTCCGCAAAACCGGTGTCTTTACGGGACCAAAATTAATAAGCAATCTTATTAACAGCAGTACCATTGAAGTATCCAGCCCCGGTGTTTACAGTTATTCTATTTATGATCTTAATGGTAAAACACTGGTGCAGGGAAAACTGGCCAATGGATCAAATATCATTAACACCGGAAGTATAACCAGTGGAATGTACATTGTCCGTTTTTCTAACGGAACTGAGCAGTGGATGGAAAAATTAGTGAGGCAATAAAAAAAAATCAGTCCCGCCACGGCGGGGCATTGATCCGTGCCCTATTGTTAATCAAAGGTTTCCCCGTATCTTGGGGAAACCTTTTTTTATGCACTGGAGAAAATTTAATGGAGACCCGATCGAATTGCCCATCCTGGATGCAGTAGAACAGGCTATCAGGCGGGAAACAGCAAATGGCTTTCGTCTGAAAGTCTGCATCGGTACTGACTCACAGGTAAAAGGACAGGAAACTGAATATGCTACCGTCATTGTTTTTTTACGGGAAGGTCATGGCGGTTTTATGTTCATCCATAATGAAAAGACTAGACAGCAGTTCACCATTAAGGAACGGATGCTGATGGAAGTAGCCAAAAGTATTGAGATCGCTTACGAACTCTGCAACCTGTTTACCGTGTATGATGTGGATATGGAAGTGCATGCTGACATTAACACCAACCCCCATTTCAAAAGTAATGATGCACTTAAAGAAGCAATGGGTTATATACTCGGTATGGGCTTTGCATTTAAAGCAAAACCTGAAGCCTTTGCCAGCAGTAGTTGCGCCAATAAGGTGGTGAATTAAATAATTCCTGATCTTACCGGAAGCAGAACCATCTCCCCTATTTTTTAGCAGATTTCCTTCGAAGTCCGATAATAAGAACAATTAATAAAGCAACGCCGATACCGATCCGTATCATAGCGCCTCTTTTTTCTTTGACTCTCTGTTTTTTTTGCAGGGCTAACAGACCAGTAATATTTCTGCCCATGTCTTCTTTTACCTGAATTGAATCGGATGCAGTTGGCGTATTCAGCACACTGTCCTTAAATTTCTCCAGCTTTTTTAAAATTGAATCGCCGGTAATCAATTTATTTTCTGCCTGATTTTTTTTCATGGTATCACCGGACTGTGCCAATCCATCTACCGATATAAAAAAGATCAGGAGCAACAATAACTTACTCATAAACTATTTTTAGTAAAGCGAATGAAAGAAACAAACCTGACTTAAAAAAGTACTTTATTCAGCCTGGATGGAAGAGGCTGCGGCAGAAGCATCAGGTATTTTTAACAGGGGTTGATGAACCAGGAGGCGTGACGCTGTGCCGGCATTAATGCCAGTGTATATTTTCTCCATTTTTCTGCTGTCTTCCTGTGCAAGGGAAAAAGTGATGAGTACCATCACAAAAAGGATCACCACAATATTTCTTTCGGATAAGATTGATCTCATAAAGGTTTCTAATTGTCCGCAAATTAGGAATAAATCTGAAAACCCTGATACCATAAACAGGGTATTTTCAACTAAAGCCTTATAAAGCTTTTATTCAAGCCGTTAATATAGTCCAGAAGGGGCTCTCTTCCCGTTTTTTGAGTGGCGGATGTCAAAAAATACGGGGGTGGCTGCTCCCAACTGGCAGCCATAACTGTCAAAAAAGCTTCCACGTTTCTGGCTGTGGCTCCGGGTTTATTCTTGTCAATTTTTGTAAAAACAAGCACAAATGGCGTATGCCATTCCCCCAACTGGTTAATGAATTCCAGGTCGATAGCCTGTGGCTCGTGGCGGCTGTCAATCAGCACAAATACACAAACGAGATTCTCTCTTTTACGGATATAAGATTCAATCATGTTGCTCCAGTTATTTCTTGCCGTTTGGGAAACCGTAGCGAATCCGTAACCGGGAAGGTCAACAATATTCCAATTCATCTTTTTTCCCTCTCTTCTGCCATTACTGGAAGGAGATGGTCGGGAAATGATCTCAAAATGATTGATCAGTTTTGTTTTACCAGGGGTATTAGAAATCTTGGCCAGGTTATGTTGACCGGTAAGCATATTGATCAATGATGATTTGCCCACATTGCTGCGCCCGATAAAAGCATACTCCGGATTATCGGGAGGCGGGCTTTGCTTATAACCGGGGCTGCTGATGATGTATTTGGCTGAAATAATTTCCATATTATAAAGGCACAAGATACAAGGTACAAGGCACAAGCCCCCCTACAGGTTACCTGACTCTTGTTCCTTGTGCCTTGTTTCTTTTTTCTTTCTTGTCCCTTGTTCCCTGTGCCTTTGTATTTTTGCGTTCCATGTCAAACCTCTTACCACATGACCATATTATTCCTTTTAAAAATTCAGAAAAGAGTAAAAAGGAACAGGTGGCGGATATGTTTGACAAAATAGCCGGTAAATATGATAAGATGAACCGGTTTCTTTCTGCCAGAACTGATATTGGCTGGCGCAAAAAAGCAATCAGGCTGCTGAAAAAAGATAATCCAAAACATATATTGGATGTTGCCACCGGCACAGCGGATATGGCACTGATGGCGTATAAAATGCTTAAACCCCAAAAGATCACCGGCATTGATATTTCAGAAGGAATGCTGGAACTGGGCCGGAAAAAGATTGAAAAAGAAGGACTTGCAAATAAAATCGAAATGTACACAGGGGATTCAGAAGCAATAAATTATAGTGAAAATACGTTTGATGCGGTGATGGTGGCATTTGGAGTTCGGAACTTTGAAAACCTGGAAAACGGCCTGGCTGAAATGCTGCGGGTGCTGAAACCGGGAGGTCGTTTAATAGTGCTTGAATTTTCAAAACCCCGGCGAATGGCAGTAAAAAGTTTCTACAACCTGTATATGGGCATTGTGGCTCCACAGGTGGCCCGCTGGTTCAAACAAAATAAAGAAGCTTATTTATATTTATGTGAATCGGCCAATGCTTTTCCGGACCGCCTTTTATTTACTGACATTTTAAAAAAAACGGGATATACCAATACATGGTTTAAACCGCTTAGCTTAGGTATATGTTGCATCTACTCCGGAAGAAAACCCTTATAAAAATTACAACGGTAACGTGTTTGCTTTGCGGCGGGATGTTACTTTCACAAACTTCGAATGCGCAATTCGGCGGGGCTGACCTGAACCAATCCGATCATGATGCCAAGCCCTATTATTTTGGAATTACCATCGGTGTTAACCTGGCCCGTTTTCAAACAGAGTTCCATCCCCGTTTTCTTGAATATGACAGTGTGTTTGTAGCTGAGCCGGTCAACTCCGGTGGCCTTACCCTGGGTCTCTCTGCCACCAGCCGCTTGTCCAACCGTTTTCAGTTGCGTTTTAACCCGCAACTGATGTTTATTGAAAGAAGTATTTTTTACAAACTGAAATATCCTGACATTAACGGCGACACAGCAGTGACAAAAAAAGTGGAATCCGTTATCTTTACTTTTCCCTTTCAGCTCAAATTCCAGAGTGACCGTATTGGCAACTTCCGGGTATATGCTATGGCAGGTTTTAAGTTTGACATTGACATGGCATCCAATGCCCGTGCAAAGAGGGCGGAAGAACTGGTAAAAATTGATAGCTATGATTATGGCCCTGAATTTGGCATTGGCTTCAATTTCTTTTTCGAAAGTTTTATTTGTTCTCCTGAAATAAAGATCAGCAATGGCCTGCGCAACATTCATGCAAGGGACAAGGACCTGAAATTTTCCAATGTGTTTGATAAGATACAATCAAGGATGATCGTGTTTTCGATTCATATAGAAGGGTAAAACCCCCTGAACGATGTTCGCAACCTTCGTTTGGAACTCGGTTGCCCTGAAAGGGTGACTTAGATCGATTAGTCTTTTTTTTATCTAATGGTCTTATAGAACTTAGTTGATTATGTTCAGTAAAATAAGGAGTATCCAACCCATGTTCCCCTTTAGCGGACAGGGGTTAATAATCAAACTCCCTCCTGTGCATATTCCATCTTAATCCAAATGATACAATAGAAGTATTTGCTGAAGTGATGGGAGCAGTTTTGGTTTCCTGTTTTCGGTACACCGCATTTAGTTCCAGGAATAAATTTTCCCTGAGTTCATACGACAACAAAAAGGAAGCATAAAGCACATTGGTCTTCCAGCCGCTGCCGAGTGCATGGCCAAAATCGCCAATACGATACGGCGGTATATTGGGTAAAAAAATATTACTTCCGTAGCTGACATTACTGGAGTCCCTCCCCTGCTGGTAATAGATCAATTTAGCAACTGCCAGCCATTTCGGCGCCGGCTGGTAACGGGCTACGCCGATAAACTCACTGAAGTTTGCGCCGAGCGGATGCGCCATGGGTTGATTGTAATGGGTGTAATTGGCCACTGAATCACGGTGAGAATAGGTATATGGGCGAACCCGGTTATGTTCCAGTTGCAGATCAAGATTGCTGATCCCGAATGCATCAATATATTTAGCCCCCACCTGTATGCCCCATTTGTTTCCCCAGTAGCCGTTGTTCCTGGTTATTTCAGACAACAGGAATTCATCAAGGCTAAGCTGCCCGTACAACTGGATCTTTTTAGCCAGGTTGGCCTTCACATCCAGCCCTGCAACGGAGTTATCAAAACTTCCATTCTGTTGCTCGATAGAACGGTAAAAGATGATGGGGTTCAGGTAACCAAAATCAAAACGGTCACGGCGGCCAAAAACAACGCCTTCAAACAAACCTATGTTCAGCCACTTTGTTACTGATACATCGAGATGGTGCATGGCAGCGTATTTCTTGGGTAATAGTTTATCGCCCCCGGGAATTTCGGCTGCATGCAATTCCATGAACAGGTTCTGGTAATTGATCTTCCAGATACGGGTATTTAATTTCAGGAACAGGTTGCTGTTGCCGGCTTTGCTGAAAAACAAACTGCGGTAGCCGTTGCCGATAAAGTTTTTATCATAGCCAAAAGCTACATTAATATACTTTGTCACATTGAAGGTGAAATAACCCCTTGCATCAAAATAATCATAGCCGGTTTGTTTGAACTGTTTATAAAAACCGGCGCCCGGCACGGCCTTTCTTCTGTTTACCCAATCCCTTACATAGAAAGGATCTTTTTCCTGGTTGTCGGTAATATAGGCATAGAAACCGATCTTATTGGCGATACGGCCACGGACGTTCAGGCCCCGTGTATTCAGGTACAATGTTTCGTCATTATCCTTTTCCTTTGACACAACTACCTGTATCACCGGGTTGATGACAAGGTCAAAATCCTTAATATGCACTTCGTACAGGTTGGCGGGTGAAGTATAAAATCTTTTCAGGATCGGTTTTTTGGAAGCATACTTCGCCCGGTCTTCAGCGTGAACCCACTCCAGGTTATTCAAAAACACCCGTTGCGCATTATATGCATCCACTTTTGAAAGAGATTTATTTCCGGATTGCTGCAAATAATGACTGACCGCATTCACCACATGCAGGCGGGTATAAGGTCTTGTTTTGGAAAAATTGAAAAAAGAATCGGAGCGGCTATTGATTTCCAGCCTTTCCATCAATATATCCGCTTTATCATCCTGCGGAAGATAGTTGGATTGTGAAGCGGCAGAAAGTGGCAAAAGCAATAAAAAAAGTTGAACAAATTTTGAACACCCCGCCAGCTGGCGGGGATGGGGGCGTAAAAGAATTAGCAGCAGTCTTGCAAGGGTTTTTTTAATTTGCATGAGTCATGGATTCAATTCGGGCAACAAAATATGCAAAAATATCTGATTAAGAATGTACAGGTTGTCAACGAGGGCCACATTACAGCGGCTGATGTGTTGATAAACCGGGGGCGCATTGAACGAATGGCCACATCAATTGATACGAATGCCCTTGAGATAAATGGTGAAGGCAAATATTTATTACCGGGATGTATAGATGACCAGGTGCATTTCCGGGAGCCGGGGTTGACACATAAAGCTACTATTTACACCGAAGCCAAAGCAGCCGTGGCAGGCGGTGTTACCAGTTTTATGGAAATGCCCAATACCATACCTCCTGCTTTCACACAACAATTACTCGAAGAGAAATACCTGATAGCCGCCAATACCTCACTGGCCAATTATTCTTTTTACATGGGCACTTCCAATGATAATGCGGATGAAGTGCTGCGCACAAATGATAAAAGAAAAAATATCTGTGGCGTAAAGATATTCTTGGGTTCTTCCACCGGAAATTTGTTGGTGGATAACCCCAATACTCTTGACAGAATTTTCCGTGAAAGCGAAGTGCTGATCGCCACGCATTGCGAGGATGAAAAGATCATCAGGCAGAATCTTGAAAAAATTATAGCAACAGGTAAAGAACTAACAGCAGCCGATCACCCCATCATCCGAAATGAAGATGCCTGTTATGGATCATCTTTGTATGCCATCCAGATCGCCAAAAAATATAATACCCGGCTGCATATCCTGCATATCAGTACGGAAAAGGAGTTGCAGTTGTTTACGAATATGATACCGCTGAAAGATAAACGTATAACTGCCGAGGTTTGTGTACACCATTTACATTTTACCAGCGATGATTATGAACGGCTGGGTAACCAGATCAAATGCAACCCGGCCATCAAAGCGCCTCATCATAAAGAAGCATTATGGAAAGCCTTGCTGGATGACAGGCTGGATGTGATTGCGACTGATCATGCGCCACATACATGGGAAGAAAAAATGCCCCCCCACCCCCCAAAGGGGGGATCAGGAGAACCTCAAGGTCAAAGCAATTATGAAAGAGCGCATGCGGGTCTACCTTTGATACAACATCCGTTGCTGTTGATGCTGCATTATTATAAAAAAGGAAAGATCAGTTTAGAAAAAATTGCTGAGAAGATGAGCCATGCGGTAGCCGATTGCTTTCAAATAAAAGACAGAGGTTATATCCGGGAGGGCTATCATGCCGATTTAGTTATTGTTGACATGAATCATTCGACAAAAGTTACTAAAGAAAATATTTTATATAAATGCGGCTGGACTCCTTTGGAGAATTTTGAGTTTCCTGCATCTATTACTCATACGTTTGTAAACGGACATCTTGTGTATGGTAATGGCATATGGAATGAATCGCAAAAAGGAAAAAGGTTGGTTTTTGACAGATAATCGTTATTGAAAATTATGAAACTGGCATTATTAATAATAATATTATTCTCTTTCATATCTCAGGCGCAATCATTGCATGTGACCGGAGAAATAAAGGTTGATAGTACTTTCAGTTGCATTGACCCGATACAGCCAGATTCGTTGGAATTTGGGATCAATGAAATATGTCATTCAGGAAACTACATCGAAATTCGGTTAAAGACAAGCATACTGGCCACGTCTGAACTAATAATTCTGTCTTTTAACAATAATGAATGGATTGCAGAAAAATACTATCCTGAATACAAAACCAAAGGGAGAAAAGTAATATCCACTTCCATGATGAAAATGGTCAAAAATGACAGTGCCGGACTTCTTATGTCAATATTTGACAGCCTGAAGTCAAAGCATCTGTTTCTTCTTCCTGATCAGCGCACAGTAACAAAACGAACAATTAATGAAAGTGTCATCATTGTTAGTGATGGAGTACTTTACACCATAACCTACAAAGTTGGCAACCTGTACAGACGATATCATTATGGTAACCCTGAAATATTTGCAAAGCATTATCCAAAGGAACCGGAATACAAACAGGTAACAGCAATCATTCAATTACTGGACAATATTTTTTAAGAGCACTCCCATGCAAATAGACCAAACCTCATTCAGCGACATCTCCATCTTCCACCCCGAAGAAGAGTTCTCTATTTTTCATAAACTGAACTTTACCCGGACCACCGGTGGAAAAGCATGGCTGCGGAAATTTTTCAGTGAGCCACATGATGATATACAGAAGATCATTGGCACGCAAAAGATCATCCGCACTTTTATCGAGCATGTGAAAGACTGGCCGGGCAGCATTACCAACGGCACCGTGCTGATGATCGATAAATTCATGGATTATTCACTCGATCCCATCAGTGAGAGCCCGGCTTCTTTCAACAATATGCTGTATAAGTGGCTGCACAGTGAAGATTATTCCCTGGTAAAATATTCGATCACTCATTTCGCTGATTTTTATCGTGGACTTAAACAGATAAATGAATTGCTGGAAGAACTTGACCTGCCGCCCAGCATCCGCTTATACACTGACCGTATCGGCCGTTTATTGAAAGAATCTCCATTGCAAAAACTTTCAGAAACAGAACCGGGTAAAAAATTTTCTACCCGGCAAAACCTGTATTTCGCTTATCATTTAAGGGGTCGCTATAAAACTGCTACGTTAGAACTGGTGGATACTTTCAGCAAATTAGACGCCTGGTATTCGATGGCAGTAGCCGTAAAAACATACGGTCTCAGTTTCCCGGAATTTGTGGAACAGGAAACAGCGCTGGTGGATGCAAAAGGATTATACCATATACTTTTACCACAACCCGTAGCCTACAATGTGCAAATGGATCCACAGCATAATTTTCTTTTTCTTACCGGCGCCAATATGGCGGGTAAAAGCACTTTGATAAAATCAATTGGCTCTGCTGTTTTCCTGGCACATATCGGAATGGGTGTTCCGGCATCATCCATGAAACTTACTTTTTTTGATGGGTTACTGAGTAATATCAATGTAGTGGACAATATCGCCAAAGGTGAAAGTTTTTTCTTCAATGAAGTACAACGGATTAAGAACACTATTGAAAAAATAAATAATGGTAAAAAATGGCTGGTGCTGATCGATGAACTATTTAAAGGCACCAACGTGCAGGATGCGATGAAGTGTTCGCTTACGGTTATTAAAGGATTAATAAAGATCAGGAACTCGCTGTTTATTCTTTCCACTCATTTATACGAGATCGGCGAAGAACTGAAAACTTATCCTAATATCTCTTTCCGCTATTTTGAAACCAATGTCAAAGACGACCAATTGGAATTTACCTATCAACTGAAAGAAGGTATCAGCGAGGACCGGATCGGGTATGTAATTCTGAAACGGGAGAAGGTGGTGGAGATGTTGGAGAAATTATAGCTTCAGCCGTCAGTATCTGTTCTCTTTGCTATAAAATGTTTACATTTAAGACTGCTTTCTCACCAAAAAAATTGGTTATGAATACTCCTGTTAAAAACATGTTTCCTTTATTGTTTGCAGGCATATCTTTTTTTTATACAACCAATTTAATGGCGCAATGCAGCACAGCCAATCCTGCAGGATGTTCCTGCCCTATTCCAGGGGCAACAAATTGCCAGTTATTGCCGGATATTATTGCCGGTAAGAAAACCCTGAATTCAACAAGCGGCTGGAGCGAATACGCTCAATCTGCCGGCGCTCCCAATAAAGGACTGCTTCGTATTGACGTATCCACCCCTAATATCGGCTGGGGACCCGTTGAAACTGTTTCTACCAACACGTATGTTTGCGGTTCGGATACTATGTATAATTTTTTTCCTCCTCCCGGTTTTCTTTGCCCTGATGGCTCATACCCCAAACGGCTGATCAAACAAAAGCTCTACAATAAAGTTGGCAATACATTTCAATTCACGGAAAGAGATGCCGGCTGGATGGAATATCATCCATCGCATGGTCATATACATATTGAAGGATGGGGATTATATACATTACGCCTGAGAGATGTTACCGTTGCCGATACGCTGCAATGGCCCATAATAAACAGCGGAATAAAAACCAGTTTTTGCCTGATCGATCTGACCACCTGCAGCGGCAGTCTTGGCGACTGTATTGATTCTGTTGGTAATATTCTCAACAATGCAAGTTTTCCAAATTATGGACTGGCAGGGGGATACAATTGTGGTAACGTAACACAGGGCATCAGCGTTGGAAGAGTTGATATCTACAGCCGTTCATTGGATGAAAGTTTTGTGAAGATCCCTTACGAAGCCTGCAATGGTTCTTATCATGTAGTGGTGCAGGTAGATCCTGACGATCATTTTTTGGAAATGAAAGAAACCAATAACTGGCTGGCAGCGCAAATACCACTTACACAACAGCGGACTACCAATACCAATCCTTACGCCTATATATTCAGTAAAAAAGGAAATGCGGTTTGCCAGGGTGGTTCTTTGCAATTAGAAGCCAGCGGCGCCAGTAATTATGTATGGAGCAACGGAGCTACAACACAAAAAATAACGATTCAGCAACCTGGCCGCTATTGGGTAAGGGCTACCACACCCTGCGGCACCAACACAAGCGATACATTGGACATCGTTCAATCCGGTACCAGTTCTTTCCCTGCTATTACGATAAATGATACGGTCTGTGCAGGCGATCGGGCCAACCTTTATGCCAGTGGTAATGCACAATGGTATGATGCTCCTGTTAACGGTAATCTTATTTTTATCGGTAATAATTTTCAGACCGGGACATTATTCAACAATACGACATTTTATGTGGTTGATCAGCCATCTCTTGTCGGTGGAAACATAGGGCCTTCTTCCACCTCCTTCAGTGGCGGCGGAAATTATGCTGCATCAAGAAACGAATACCTCATCTTTAATGCCTTTCTTCCCTTTAAACTTAAAAAACTAAGAGTAGATGCATCCACTGCCGGTGTCAGGAGGATACAACTTAGAGATCAGTATGGTCATTTGCTACAGGAAAAAACTGTATTATTGGTTGCCGGCGTTCAGGATATTACATTGGATTTCTTTGTTCCTTCCGGATTAAATCATCAATTGGGTTTATCTGCCTTCAGTCCTGTTGCTTCGTTATATATGAGTACAACAGCCAACCCAACAATCGGTTTCCCATTCAAACTAAATAGCATCGGTAATATTGTTGGTTCCTCACAGGGGGATAAATCATATCCTTTTTTTTATAACTGGGAAGTGGAAGTCAATAACCAGGCCTGCAATAATGGACAACGCAAAGCAGTTACCGCATATGTGTTTCCTTCTTCAACCGTTACTACACAACCGCAGAATGCAATAGTCTGTTCAGCCTCTGATGTTAGTTTCTCTGTCACGGCTTCAGGGCCGGTTACCGGTTATCAATGGCAGCTAAGCTCCGATGGAGGTACAACATTTACCGATATCGCCGGCGCAACAACTACTTCTTTAACGTTGAACGGGGTAACCCTGTCGCAAAATGCAAATCGTTATCGTTGTACTGTAACCGGAGGTTGTGCCCCGGTAAATTCGAATGCAGCGATATTAACTGTGAATCCAAAGCCGGTTTTTACATTAGGCAGCATACCATCCGGTATTTGTATATCTGATACAGCTATTACACTTACTGCATCCCTCGCTGGTGGCAGCTGGAGCGGAAATGCTGTGCAGGGGAATAAATTTGTTCCATCTGTAGCAGGATTAGTGTCAGCAACAATAACGTATACAGTAACTAACTCTTTTGGTTGCACATCGGCATTATCAGCCAACATACAGGTAAATGCCTGTCCCGAACGACATGTTCTTTTAAATGCGGAGAATTCACTTATCATCTATCCCAATCCAAACAACGGCCAGCTGAGTATAAGAGTACGCAGTGATCTGTACTCAAAACTGGGCATGAAAGTTTACGGGGCCGATGGCCGGTTAATTAAAACACAATTATTTACCGGCTTGTACTTTGACCAGGTTTTACCTGTTGATCTTTCAAATGCATCCAATGGTTCTTACTTTTTATATTTTTATAATGATGAGGGTGGCATATTGATAAAGAAAACATCGGAGATTGTTATCGCACGGTAGTAATCCGTTATAATATGAATGGAAAAACCAAATCTGTGAAATTGCTGAATTAAATTTTTTGCATGCGGTTATTTTTTGTTGTATTCTTCTTTTCAATTGTTTTATCCACTACCGGGCAAAGCAAGATTGATGTGCTGCATTATAGGTTTGAAATACAATTATTCGATAAATCAGATACCATTGATGCTTCTGCATACCTACATATAAAATTTTTAGTAGAAACCAAATCGTTCACGATTGATTTAGCGACTGTTAATGCTACGAAAAAAGGAATGATTGTTCATAACGTCTTTCAAGACGGGGAGCCCATAAATTTCAGTCATGAAAAAAATAAATTGGCTATCATACTGGACAAACCGGCTAATGCAGGCAGTTCAAAAATTTTTCTGATCCAATATATTGGCGTCCCTTCCGACGGTCTCATCATTTCCAAAAACAAATACGGACATCGGACATTTTTTGCCGACAACTGGCCCAACCGGGCCCATAACTGGATACCATGCGTGGATGATCCTTCTGATAAAGCTTCGGTTGAGTTTATTGTTACTGCTCCTTCTCATTACCAGGTAATATCAAACGGTGTGCAGATAGAAGAAACAAATTTGCCGGCCATGAGCCTGTCGAATGGTAAAAAATTGACGCATTATAAAGAAGATGTACCGCTGCCCACTAAAGTGATGGTGATCGGCGTTGCTGATTTTGCCGTGAGCAGGGTTGGCGAGGTGAACTGCGTGCCGGTATATAGCTGGGTATTTCCGGAAAATAAAAAAGAAGGTTTTTATGATTATGCGCTGGCGAAAGACATCCTTTCCTTTTTTATAAACTATATCGGGCCCTATCCTTATAAAAAATTGGCGAATGTACAATCCAAAACCATTTTCGGTGGTATGGAAAATGCCGGTGCCATATTCTATTCCGAAAACTCGGTTACCGGCGACCGCCGGGAAGAAAACCTGCTGGCCCATGAGATCGTTCACCAATGGTTTGGCGATATGGCTACGGAAAAAAGTTTTGCGCATCTATGGCTCAGCGAGGGCTTTGCCACATATCTCGCACATATATACTCGGAAGAAAAATATGGCAAAGAAAGATTTAACGATGAGATGGAGGCTGAACGGGATGAAGTGATTGATTTTGTAAAAACATCCCGCAAACCGGTGGTTGATTCTGTTTCCCCGTACATGCAACTGTTGAATACAAACAGTTACCAGAAAGGCAGCTGGGTGCTGCACATGTTGCGGCGGCAGTTGGGCGATTCTGTTTTCAGGAAGAGTATCCGTAAATATTACGAAACCTATGCCGGTAAAAATGCAGATACCCGTGACCTGCAAAGAGTTTTTGAATCGGTATCAGGAAAAAACCTGCAGCAATTTTTTACGCAATGGCTGTACACAGCCGAAAACCTCGTTCTTGATATAAGTTGGAAATATAATAAAACAGAAAAAAACATAGCCGTTACCGTACAGCAATTACAAAAGGCCGGGAATTTTCAATTTCCACTGGAAATACTGATACAGGAGTCCCAGGTCTCCATGCCCAAAAGAATGATAAAAACGATCAGCAAAAAAACAGAGATTTTCCAGTTACCCGTACAATCAAAACCAATAAGATTTGAAGCAGACCCGATGACATCGCTACTCTTTGAAGGAACGGTGAAGGAAATAAAATAAAAACTATTTCTGTTTTTTTGCCAAAACAGTAACTTAGATATTCAACTTCTCAACATGTCTGACAATCCCAGGGTTCCGGGTCATCCTTCTGACGTTCCTTCTTCACGGGCAGCCGGAAGAACTACTGATTCATCGGATTCCTCTATGAAAGCTGGCCCTGGCAGCCCAATGGCTTCGCCGCCGGTTTCATCACCCAATAAAATTCATACAAGAAATATTATTATTGGCGCCGTCGTTACCATCATCACTTCCACCACTGTTTTTTACCTGACACAAAACCTCAAAAAACCGGAGGAAAATCGTTTTTCAACAACCAAAGAAGCCACAACTGCTGCCTGGAGATCGTATGTTACTTATGAAAACATTTACACAAAGAATACTTTATCGCTATCCAGGAACACTGTTGGCGTCAGTTTGGATTCTGTATTAAAAAGTTTCAAAAAAGAGTCGGATAAATTTCAAAAGGACCTTATCGACCTGGCTTCCGGAAAAAAAATGGATAAGGATCTCATTAAAGCCATGAACAGGCGACTTGACAATGAAAAAAGTTCGATCCCTGTCCTGGAACAATACTATAAAAACATTGACAGGATAAATAACAGTAAGGGTTCCCTGAAAGAAAAGAAGGATGCACTTGTGAATGAAATGGCCCGTTACAGCGAATTTACCAAAAGTTTTTTTGAAAGAGCCGTGAATGACATACAGTTAATTGCCGAAACTTTGTCAAAAAGATACGGGGAACAATACTCCATGAATGATTTCCTGATCGTTCAGATGGAACCTCAAATTGTAAAGACGAACGATTCAGTAATAAATGTGATCCTGAACATGGAGATAGACAGTAATGGCAATCTGGTACAAAAAATTAATACTGTAATTGTAAAAGAAAAAGACATTATCGGGAACTGGAATGCCGATGGCCAGGTATTTACATTTGAAAAAAACCGAAAAATGGCCTGGGTACTCGGCAATGGCGATAAAACGACCGGTACCTGGAAAATCGAAGACAATATACTCCGGCTGGACGGTACACTTCCCCGCATCAAACAAAAAGGGTCCTGGCGCTTTTATGTAAGTAACATAACGGAAAATTCGTTGACCCTTATATCGGCAAAAGATAATACGGTTATTTATTTCCTGGTAAGGATCGTTCATGGTTAAAATCCAATAGCCATACGTTATCAATCAGGCTATAGTTGTTAAACAATAATTTCTCATTATATTGCCTTTTAAAATATATACGAATAATTTATGAGCAGCATTCCTCACGGCGGAAATATGTGGAAAAATATTATCATCGGCATTGTTACCACAGTTGCCGCCTACCTTATTGTCCATTTCTTCCTGGATAAAAAAGATACCAAAAAAGAAAGAAAAGAGAAGGCGGAAGCCAATAATGCTGCCTGGGAATCCGTGAACAACTATATATTCAGCGCTGCCAAAAAATTTGAAAGCATTGCCTGTTTCTCCTGTGATTATTCCAAAATGAAAAACGAGATCGTCCGTGAACTGGAACAGGATTGTAACAGTCTTCTCAATATCAAAGGTGGCCAGTATGTGGATGAAAAAATGAAAACCATCATTGACAGAACTATCAGCCGGTTCAACAGTTTAAAGCCCCTGTTCCAGTCTCTTTTTGACAGTATTGTGGTTTTTCAATCGCTACCCGATTCAGAAAAACTGGCCCGTTCAACTAATATTTACAAAAATTTTAATGAAACGAAAACTAGGATCGATACGGTTGACCAGCGGGAAATTGATCAACTCCTTGCCGATATCAATAAAAAATACAAATTATCCCTAACTGAGGAAGGCATAGAACTGGAGCTTGACTATACAAAATTGCCTGGTAAATGGAAAATTGAATGCCTTGTTGATGTTGAATTTCGCACAAACGGAACAATTACCTGGACCGAAAAAGAAAATGTTTTTACCGGGACCTGGAACAGGACCGGCGAGAGGTTGACCATTAAACTGGGTTCAAATCAGAAACTTGAATATAACATTTTAGAACTGCATGATAAATTCATGAAGATAAAGGCTGATAGCGCAGTCGTACCCTTTGGCGCCTGCCGGATATAACGTTTTACACCGGTCTTTATCCCCTTTATTTCTATTCAGTTTTTTTTATCTTCCCGCCATGCTTGTAAAAACATTTGGCAGCGCCGTGTATGGCGTGGAAGCAATTACGATCACCATCGAGGTAAACTGGCTCAGCCAGTCAGGAAAAGACATGATGATCGTGGGTCTGCCCGACAATGCCGTGAAAGAAAGCCTGCAAAGAATTGAAAGCACTTTTAAAACAAATCATTTTATGGTGCCACGCACCAAAGTGGTAGTGAATATGGCACCGGCTGATATCAAAAAAAGCGGAACGGCTTTTGATTTGCCCATTGCATTGGGAATATTAGGCGCTTCTGAGCAATTGAAAAATTACGAAGCCCTGAATAATTATCTCATTATGGGTGAATTGTCGCTGGATGGTGAGATACGTTCTATCAAAGGAGCATTACCGATTGCCATACAGGCCCGCAAAGAAGGATTCAAAGGATTAATAGTTCCAACGGTTAATGCAAAAGAAGCGGGTATGGTGAATAAACTGAATGTGTATGGGGTGAGCCATATTAAAGAAGTGATTGATTTCTTTGAAAATGATGAAAAAGGTATTGAACCAACCGTTGTCAATACCCGGGAAGAATTTCTTTATTCACAATATGACTTTGAAATTGATTTTGCAGATGTAAAGGGGCAGGAAAATATTAAAAGAGCATTGGAAATTGCTGCTGCCGGTGGCCATAATGCAATATTGATTGGCCCGCCTGGCGCGGGGAAAACCATGCTGGCAAAAAGATTACCAACCATTCTTCCGCCACTATCATTACAGGAAGCCCTGGAAACAACCAAGATCCATTCGGTGGCCGGGAAGCTTCCGGAGAATTCAACATTAGTTTCCAGGAGGCCATTCCGTTCACCGCATCATACTATTTCTGATGTGGCGTTGGTTGGTGGAGGCGGGATACCTCAACCCGGTGAAATTTCACTGGCTCATAACGGCGTTTTGTTTTTAGATGAATTACCTGAATTTAAAAGAACCGTTTTAGAAGTGATGCGCCAGCCGATGGAAGAAAGAAGAGTGACGATCTCAAGGGCAAAAGTGGCGGTAGACTTTCCGGCCAGCTTTATGCTGATCGCTTCTATGAACCCCTGCCCCTGCGGTTATTATAATCATCCCGAAAGAGAATGCACATGCCCGCCGGGAGCCGTGCAGAAATATTTAAATAAAATCTCGGGACCACTGCTCGACAGGATCGATCTGCATGTGGAAGTTACACCCGTTGCATTCAGTGAATTATCTGGCACCAAACAGCAGGAAAATTCAGTCAGCATCCGTGACCGGGTTATCAGGGCAAGGGAAATACAGGAGGATCGTTATAAAAATAATCCCGGTATCTATTGCAATGCGCAAATGAGCAGCAAGATGCTGAAAGAGATCTGTGTGATCAATACTGTTGGCGCCAATCTTTTAAAAACAGCTATGGAAAAACTCAATCTTTCTGCAAGAGCTTATGACCGCATCCTGAAAGTTTCCAGGACCATTGCCGATCTGGATTCCAGTGATGAGATCAGGCCAGAGCATTTGGCCGAAGCCATTCAATACAGGAGCCTTGACAGGGAAGGTTGGGCGGGGTGATATTATTGAATGGCCACGCTAAGCATAGAAACTAACGCTAAGATATTGTACAGCCTTCCCGGCTTATAGGTCATGCAATTATGTTGCAAAAAGGCTTAAATCATTTAAGAAGCGGTTCGAATCCCCTTCTATTTGCTCAACTATTCTCTTAGTCCCGACAGGCCAAAGTTCGAATTTCCTAATAGGAGATTTACTATCTATAATGGTAATCCCTGTCCCTGTTTTATTAGGTCGGTTTTTTTAAAATAGCAAATCAACTTGATTCTTTTTCATTATAGCGGCCAAATTTTGAGTATGAGTAAAATCATGGTTTTAATTACTTCCCTTATTTAGATTCGTTTTGACAAATATTCTCTGTTAATTATTACTCTGATATCCCATGCTTCTTTTAAAGGGATAATTTTAAATAAAAAATATGAAAAAGATAATCACTATGCTTGCAGTGATTATATTAATTGCTACTTCTAAAAAAAGTTCATGCCAAGCACCTACCCAAACTGCACCCTTAAAGGACATTGATGGAAATGGGTATGATACAGTAAAAATTGGCACCCAATTCTGGATGAAAAAAAAACTTGAATACCTCTCATTACAGAAATGGAGATCCTATACCACAAGTAACCGTTCCTCGTGCCTGGGTTGATGCAACTACCGGAGCATGGTGCTGGTATAATAATGATTCTATAACTTACGCTGGTATATACGGCAAGTTATACAATTGGTATGCTGTAAATGATCCAAGAGGTTTGGCCCCCACAGGCTGGCATGTACCCAGTGACGCAGAATGGACAACACTATCAACAAGTTTGGGC
>CAZGGQ010000014.1:0-75240 GCA_964525285.1 uncultured Chitinophaga sp. | reverse complement strand
AAGGGACCCCACCTGTTATCGGTGCTGCTTCAGAATGGACCGATAAACCATGGAATTTAAAGAAAGATGGCAGAAAAGAAACACTTCATATTGTCTTTAACGCCAAAAATTACGATACCAACAAATGGCAAGACACCGTTTACCGGTTTGCACTGGCTGACTGCAAATAATACTATTCACAAGTAGCTATCCATCCCCAAAACAAAAAACCATCCTGAGCTTTAAGCCGGGATGGTTATTAGGAATAATATACTTATATCTTTTATATCCTGAAGTGAGCAAAAGCTTTGTTGGCTTCTGCCATACGGTGTGTGTCTTCTTTCTTTTTAAAAGCAGCGCCTTCGCCCTTGGCAGCAGCTACGATCTCTCCGGCTAATTTATCAGACATACTGCGGCCATTCCTGTCGCGGCTGTAACGGATAAGCCATTTGATGCTTAGTGATATCTTCCTGTCGGGACGAACCTCGGCAGGTATCTGGAAAGTGGCTCCACCGATCCGGCGGCTGCGAACCTCTACAGCAGGAGTTAAATTTACCAGGGCTTTTTTCCAAACCTCATACCCATCTTCGCTGGTTTGCTTGGCCACTTTGTCAAGGGCATCGTAGAAAATATTATAAGCCCCACTTTTCTTTCCTTCCCACATCAGGTTATTTACAAACCGGGTTACCAGTTTATCATTATACTTTGGGTCCGGCGCTAAGGGAAGTTTCTTTGCTTGTGCTTTCCGCATATCTTAAAAATTATTTTATACTTTTTATTTATTTTTTCCTCATTCCCCATTAGGGGACAGGGGTTACTTCTTCACCTTCTCTCTTTTGGTTCCGTATTTGGAACGGCTCTTCTTCCTGTCTTTCACACCGGCCGTATCCAATGAACCACGAACGATATGATAACGAACACCCGGTAAGTCTTTTACCCTTCCGCCACGGATGAGAACGATGGAGTGTTCCTGCAGGTTATGACCTTCACCGGGGATATAAGCGATCACCTCAATTTTATTGGTCAAACGCACTTTGGCAACTTTACGCAACGCAGAGTTTGGTTTCTTTGGGGTCGTTGTATATACCCTTGTGCATACCCCTCGGCGCTGGGGGCACTCATCCAAAGCTCTTGATTTACTCTTGGCCCTGATAATCTGTCTTCCTTTACGAACTAACTGTTGAATTGTAGGCATGTTGACCTTTTAATTTATCCCGGTTTTTGGGAGGGCAAAGGTAGGGGAATAGATGATAATTAAGAAGTAGGCAGATGATATTTTTTTACTGACCCACCCTTCCTTCCGGATCTTGGTGAGCAATTTGCAAAAATGTCCATAAAATCTGGAAAACAAGAGATTAGAGGCGACTTATCTCCCCGTTATCATCTATTATCTTTCATCTATCATATAAACCTTCTGCATCCAGTTGTATTTGTCCTCTCTCCTGCCCTCCCGGATGTCGGTCAGCCATTTCTTTATAGTTGGCGCTGTTTTCCAGTTGTCCACATCAAACTGCATGACAAAATCCTTGTAACGGAGTTCTTTGATCATAGAAATGGTAGCTGCGGTGCCGGTGCCGAAAACTTCGTGCAATAACCCGGCTTTATAAGCGTCAATGATATCGTCAATACTTAATGGTCTTTCTTCGACGGTAAGGCCCATTTCTTTCAGCAGGGTAATGGTACTCTGCCGGGTCACACCGCCGAGAATGGTTCCCTGTTCCAGGCCGGGAGTAATGGCACTGTTGCCAATGATAAAAAATACATTCATGGTGCCGATCTCCTGCACGTATTTATGTTCAAAAGCATCTGTCCACAATACCTGGTCGTATCCTTTTTTCTTTGCCTGGGCCGTTGCATACATAGCCGCGCCATAGTTGCCGGCTGCCTTGGCATAACCCACACCACCCGGAACGGCACGAACATATTTTTCTTCCACATAAATACGCATCGGTGCATTATAGTAAGGCCCGGTGGGGCTGAGAATGATCATGAACTTATAAGTTTCAGAAGGGCGGACACCAATTAATTCATCAGTAGAAAACATGAATGGCCGGATGTATAAAGAATGATCTTCCCGGGTGGGGATCCAGCTTTTATCCAGTTCCACTAGTTTGCGCATGCCTTCCATAAATATTTCTTCGGGAACGGCAGGCATCTGCATTCTTTCAGCAGAAATATTGAATCGCTTGAAATTATCTTGTGGCCGGAAGATGAATGCATTTCCCTCACTATCCTTATAAGCTTTGATACCTTCAAAGATGGCCTGGCCATAATGAAGAGCAGCTAAAGATGGGCTTAATAATAATGGCTGATACGGTTTTATCTCAATATTTTTCCATTCCCCGTGCTCATAATCTGCTTCCAGCATATGGTCGGTAAAATAGCGGCCAAAAGGAAGGTTATCAGGATTCAGATCCTGCAATTTGCTCCTTCCTGCTTTTGTAATTGAAATGTCCATGGTAGCAATCATAAAGGGTTATTTTTGACGGGTCAAAGAAACGAAAAAAACCAACACTCATTTTTAATATTAGTCATGGTTGATATGGATTTAAATCATATAAAATTACCGGATTCAGTAGTAGCGGAACTGTATCAATCTACTCTTATTGACCCTGATGAAACGCCTGTCAGACAGGCTGTAGCTGATAATACAGAAAACAAACCAGCCGCCCTTCCCGGGTGGAAATGGCTTGGAGAAAACCGGAAGAATGTTCTGATCATTATTAGTTATCCTGATTCAGTTCATTTGCCCGACCATGATCTCGCATTTCTGACCGGCATACTAGGCGCCTGCAAACTTAGTATGGCTGATGTGGCAGTTGTCAATTCATATAATCACCCGGATGCATCGTACAAGGAGCTTGTGGCCTTTTTTAAAACTAAGATCGTTTTGCTCTTTGCCCTTGAACCTGCTTTATTTGGTTTACCGATGAATTTTCCTCATTTCCAGATACAACCCTTTGCCGGCAATTCCTTTTTATTTTCACCATCATTAAAAGAACTGGAAAACGATAAAGTACTGAAGAGTAAATTATGGGTTTGTTTGAAACGACTGTTTAATCTTTGATACCGTTTCCCATTATTCTAACAATATGAAACTGATCTTTGCCAGCAATAACCAGCACAAAGTGGATGAAATTCGTTCCCTGCTACCGGATGGATTTGAAATAATAACCCTGAAAGAAGCCAGGATCGATATTGACATCCCGGAACCTTTTGATACATTGGAAGAAAATGCCTCCGGGAAATCCAGAACTATTTTTGAAATGACAGGGAGTAATTGTTTCAGTGAAGACACGGGCCTGGAAGTAAAAGCCCTGGGTGGAGATCCCGGTGTAAAAAGTGCCCGTTATGCCGGCGATGGCCGTTCTTTTGATGCTAACATTGAAATGCTTTTGATTAATTTGGCGGGCATAGAGGACCGCAGCGCCCGGTTCAGGGCTGTTATTTCGCTGTTAATAGACGGCAGGGAAACCCTTTTTGAGGGCATTTGTGATGGCAGGATAATTGAAGAAAAAAGGGGTGAACAGGGCTTTGGATACGACCCGGTGTTTATTCCAGCCGGTTCCGTCAAAACCTTTGCCGAAATGAGCCTGGAAGAAAAGACCCTGTATAGCCACCGGGCAAGGGCCACTGAAAAACTGGTAGCATTTTTGTCCTTTAATAGTCCAGGGGAGAATAACTTATCAACAAGCCACTGATTTTGACACCCGAACGCAACCATACTATTTCCGAAAGCGACCTACTTACAGGATGCCTCGAAGGCAACCGGCGTATGCAGGAAGAATTGTACCGCCGCTTTTCTCCAAGAATGTATGCAGTATGCCTGCGATATGCCGGAAATGCGGAAGAAGCTGAAGATATTTTACAGGAAGGTTTTATCAAGGTCTTTAAAAAGCTGGGCAGTTTCCGTAGCGAAGGTTCATTTGAAGGTTGGGTGCGAAGGATTTTTGTAAACACCGCCATTGAACATTTTCGACGCAAACGCTACCTGATGCCGGTAACAGAAAAAGAAGAAAATACGATTGAAGGCAAATATCTTTCTGTACTGGATGAGCTGGCAGCAAGAGATATCATGGCGCTGGTGCAGGATCTGTCACCCGGTTACAGGACCGTGTTCAATTTGTATGTGGTGGAAGGCTACACCCATAAAGAAATTGCTGATATGATGGGCATCAGCGAAGGGACCAGCAAATCGCAACTATCGAGGGCCAAAGTGATACTGCAGGGTATGGTAAAACAATTCATAGATCAGCAAAGAGGAGCAAGAACAAAATCATGAGCAGCGCCATACAAAATAAAATATTGAATTACGAGGTTTCTCCACCTGCCGGCGTATGGGAAAAAATTGCAGATGCCCTTGATGAATCAGAACTGGTACAGGAATTTCCTTCCAAACTTTACGGAGCAGAAGTCATACCCCCGGTTTCTGCCTGGAATAAAATAGCAAAATCACTGGATGCAGATATTGAAACAGCAATACCCAAACACAGAAGAATTTCTCCATTACTCAAATACGCCGCAGCAGCAGTTGTAATTGGTTTGCTCGTATGGGGCGGAATGCAGTTACCCAACTACAGGCAAGGGAATAAAGAAGTGGCCAAACAAGAAATCCAGCAGCCTGAAAAAAATAGCCCCGATCCACTTACTGATCAGAATAACAATGGCCCGGAAGATAATATTGCTTCAGCAGGTAATAACATTTCAGTGGAAGAAGCCCGGAATGATGCAGCGCTGGAAGCCAGCAAAAAAACTTTTGCAAAACTGGATATGCCGGTAAAAAGCAGGATAAAAGAAATTGCAGCGGGTTATTATTTTGCTTCATCCGTTGCGACGGAAAACATTCCGGAGCTATTACCCCGGAATGAAATAAACCCTGAGAATCTTTCCAGCCGCTATATCACACTGATGACACCGGAAGGAAATATTATCCGCATGTCAAAAAAACTAACCGATATGATTTGCTGTGTATCCGGCGAGGATGAGAATGATGAATGTAAAGACCAGATAAAAAAATGGCGTGAAAAAATCATCTGTTCACCTGCCTGTCACTCCTCCGGCAGTTTTCTGGATATACTTGATCTTGTTGATGCCCTGCAGGATAATTGATCAACGTCCTAAGCTGTTTTCCTAACTTTACTTCATGCTTCATAGCTCCCACCATCATAATGACTATTGTTGACATATAAACGAAGTAGCATTATAAACAGCAATTCATGGCAAGAATAAAAATTGAATTGCCCCGGCTTTTTCATTTAGCTGCCAGATCCCTGTGCGGATAACTGATATCAATTACGGAGGGCATGCCGGAAATGACACCGTGCTGTCTATTATCCATGAAGCGAGGATGCAGTTCCTGGAAAGCATGGGGTTATACCGAAATGGAATTTGCAGGTGCCGGCATGATCATGTCTGATGTGGCTATTGAATTTAAAAATGAATTGTTTTACGGCGATGTAATAATAGCTTCCGTGGTTGCCGGAGAAATTTCCAGGATCGGTTTTGCCCTTTTATATAACCTGGAAACGCTCCGGCCAGCAAATGGCGAGAGGAAAGTATTAATAACCACTGCTAAAACCGGGATGGTTTGTTTTGATTCTGAAAAGAAGAAAATTATTTCGGTACCCGATGAAGCCATGCTTCAACTAAAAAATAAAGGTTTATAAATTGACAAGTACAGAACTCATCAGATCATAAACCTTGTTTACAGCTTAACAAAGCAAAATTATCTCAGAAAAAGAATCTCCCTGTATTTAGGCAAATACCATTCCCTGTCATCCACCAGTAATTCAAGTTTGTCAACGTGGTAGCGGATCTCATCAAAGAACACATCCTTTACCTGGCTTTGGTAAGCTATGGCTTTTGTTCTTGTGTTGCCTATGGCATTGCAAATTTTCCTTGCTTCAATCATTTTTTCCACCAGGTCGCTGGTTTTATTTATATAAAGGGATATCTGTTCCAGTATCTGTTTCTGATTACTGTAAGCATCTTCTTTCAGGCCAATTTCTTTCAGCCCTTTGATATTATTGGCCAGCATATTTTGGTAACGAATGGCGACCGGGATAATATGACTGGTCGCCAGTTCACCCATAATGCGGCTTTCAATCTGAACTTTCTTAATATATTTTTCCAGTTCTATTTCATGTCTTGCTTCCAGCTCACTATGCGTGTAGATATTATTACTTTCAAATAATCTTTTGGCTTTATCAGTGACCATGGCATCCAGCGCCAGCGGGGTCGTTTTTATATTCGGCAGGCCTCTTTTCTCTGCTTCCTTTGCCCAACTCTCGCTGTAACCATCGCCTTCAAATAAAACTTTTTCACTGCCCACGATATATTGGCGGATGGTGTGCATGATAGCAATTTCTTTCTTCTCACCTTTCTCAATCAGTGCATCCACATCCTTTTTAAATTGTTTCAGCGTTTCCGCCATTATTGCATTCAAAACGGTCATGGGGTTAGCACAATTAGCAGATGATCCCACGGCCCTGAATTCAAATTTGTTCCCTGTGAATGCAAATGGCGAAGTGCGGTTGCGGTCCGTATTATCCATCAGCAATTCAGGAATGCTTTTATGAATATCGATCTTCAGCATGCTTTCATCGGTCTCATCCATTTTGTCGGATACCCTTTCTTTCACATCGCTCAGCACTTTGCTCAGGTATTGACCGATGAATACCGAGATAATGGCAGGCGGCGCTTCGTTGGCGCCAAGCCGGTGGTCATTCGGCGCTGATGCAATGGAAGCCCTTAATACATCAGCATAATCATTAACAGCTTTGATGGTATTAACAAAAAAAGTGAGAAACATCAGGTTCGTCTTCGGAGTTTTTCCCGGAGCCAGTAAATTAACCCCTGTATCTGTTGCCATGCTCCAGTTGTTGTGCTTTCCGCTTCCGTTAATGCCGGCAAAAGGTTTTTCATGCAGCAACACCCGCAGGTTGTGACGGCGGGCCACCCGTTCCATTACATCCATCAACAGGGTATTATGGTCAACAGCCACACTAACTTCTTCAAAAATGGGTGCACATTCAAATTGAGCAGGCGCCACTTCATTGTGACGGGTACGAAGCGGGATACCCAGCTTGTAGGATTCAGTTTCAAAATCCCGCATATAAGCGTATACTCTCTCCGGAATGGAACCGAAGTAATGATCTTCCAACTGCTGATTCTTGGCGGAGCTGTGACCGTAAACAGTTCTCCCGCACATCACCAGGTCGGGCCTGGCATTAAAAAGACTTTCATCGATCACAAAATATTCCTGCTCCCATCCCAGTGTGGGAGTTACCTTTGTCACGTTTTTATCAAAGTAATTACAAACATCTACCGCAGCTTTATTCAAAGCTTCCAGTGATTTTAAAAGCGGCGCTTTATAATCCAGTGACTGACCCGTGTAAGAAACAAAGATGGTTGGGATACATAAAGTTTTTCCATTACCAATATCCATAATAAAGGCCGGGGATGATGGATCCCATGCAGTATATCCTCTTGCTTCAAAAGTGGCCCTCAAACCGCCGCTTGGAAAAGAAGAAGCGTCTGGTTCCTGTTGTATCAGGGCATCGCCTTCGAATTGTTCGATCGGTGTACCATCCCCTTTCAATGTAAAAAATGAATCATGCTTTTCGGCAGTGCTGCCGGTCAGTGGTTGAAACCAATGGGTGAAATGGGTAACTCCCCTGCTTTCTGACCATGCACGAATACCATTAGCGATCTGGTTAGCCATGGCCCTGTCTATCTTCTGGCTGGTTTCAATAGAAGCAATCAGGCTTTTATAGGCTTCATTACTTAGAAATTCACGGGCAGTTTTCAGTGTAAAAACATTGCTGCCAAAAATGGCTGTAATCTTAGCTGAACTTTCAACATTGCTTTCTGCGCTAATGGAAAGGTTCTGGATCGCATTGAATCGTAATGACATATTTGGACATTTTTTGCAAAGCAACGTGCCAAGCATGAAATACTCAAATTTTTTTTTGATTATTAGACCAATTCTGTATCTTTTGGGGAAAAAATGTGCCTTTTTAAGAAAATTGGAGTAAATAAAATAAATTTTCAGATAATTTTAATTATATTATTTTTATTTTTAATATTATTAATAAAGAGATTACCAAAACGACGCCAGTCTATCCCCGCCGCCATTGGAATTACCAAAAGGGGCAGAATTATACTCCGATAGCGAACAATAGCCCCGAGATTATTTACACTGAACCCAATCGCCAGCAAAACTGACATCGAGAAAAAGGTACAGAAATAGACCAGGTTTTTTGAACGTACGCCGCTTTTGGGCCAAATCAAAAAAAGAGCAAACATCAATAACAAAGCAATTACTTCAATGGCTGCGGCCAAAGAAAGTATATGCTTAACATCACTTGGATATGGACGGATCGCGGAGAGGGTAATTGCCTGTGGCGTATTTATTAAAAAACTTATGGCATCTGGTTTCAATTGCCTGATTGGAATAGATGAGCCGCCTGCAAGATTAATAAATTCCTGCTGCTTATTAACAACCGCCTGCGGAAAATCAAAACGTGGATTTATGTACCTGGCTGAAAAAAACAGGATTACGAAAAGCAGGTACAGCGAACTGAATATGGCCAGACTGTATTTTGGCCGCCGGTTAGAGAGCAACCAGGCAACAATCGCGGGGATGATGAGTACGATAATAAAATTCCGTAATGTCAGTATCAATAAAAGACCTGTAAGCAGGCAAACTATTCTTTTAAAACCAAACTTTTTTTCTTTGCCGCCAAAATAAATGCAGTATATGATCATGCTGATCCCTGCAAAGATGAGACCCTCTTTATGAATACCGCTTGTCCAGTATAAAAAAGACGGAACCAGGAATGTGGCAAACAATACAGCGATTTTTTTCCCGGGAAAGGCATCTTTCATTACCCTGTATATGGCTATGGGTCCGATGAGGGTGATGAATGAATAGAAAACTACATTGATGAAATAATTGCCGAGACTGAAAATATTGAATACAGAAAGAATTTTGATAAAAACATTCCCTTTCAGGTCGCTCCAGTAGGAATCCGTGGTTTCAAAAAATTTTGAAACACCCCCTTCATAGGGATCTTTAAAAAGATTGGTGAAATACTCATGCGGGTTATGAAACAGCAAATTATACTCCTGTATACTACTGGTATGAAAGCTCCATGTATCCCACATCTGCGCCAGGCCCCCATAATACAGGCCAATCCAGCCATAAAAAATCCCCGCCATTACTTTCAGCAAAAAAAGAATAACAAGCTGTGATTGACTCAAACCGGAACGGGTAAAAAATTTTACTTTGGTAACAACCCAGGCAAACAATACGAGGTACACAACAAATAACAGGTATTCCAAACAGCGTGGTTTTATCACGCAAAATAGACATAATTATCTGAAGTATGAGGTCTGAAGTCTGAGGTATGAGGTCTGAGGAATCTGAATATTGAGTAAACTTTCCGACCTCCGTCCTCCGACATCCGACCTCGAAATCAGACCTCTGATTTCCTTAGTTTTGCGGCATGGAAGTAACCCTAAAAACCGCACAGCAGTTGCGATTGACAGAAGAAGAATTTGAACTCATCAAACAAAGACTTGGAAGAATACCCAATTTCAATGAACTCTGTGCTTTCAGCGGCATGTGGAGTGAACATTGCAGTTATAAAAATTCCATCAAATGGTTAAAGACACTGCCAAGAGAAGGTGGAAGAATGCTGGTGAAAGCCGGTGAAGAAAATGCAGGCCTAATGGATATTGGCGACGGGCTTGCTGTTGTTTTTAAAATTGAATCGCATAATCATCCCTCTGCTATTGAGCCATTCCAGGGAGCAGCAACCGGGGTAGGTGGTATTCACAGGGATATCTTCACGATGGGTGCCAGGCCGATCGCTGCGCTCAATTCTCTTCGCTTTGGAAACCTGGAAGAAGATAAAACACAACATCTGTTATCGGGAGTGGTGCATGGTATCGGTCATTATGGAAATTGTTTCGGCGTGCCTACCGTTGGTGGTGAAATATATTTTGATGAATGTTATCATACCAATCCATTGGTCAATGCTATGAGCGTTGGTATCGTTAAAATAGGAGAAAATGTTTCTGCCACAGCATTGGGAAAAGGGAACCCCGTCATATTTGTAGGAAGCGCTACAGGAAAGGATGGGATCGGCGGCGCTTCCTTTGCATCTGCTGATATTACCGATGACAGTACACAGGATCTGCCGGCCGTACAGGTTGGTGATCCCTTCCAGGAAAAAAAATTATTGGAAGCATGTCTTGAAGTTATTCAGACAGGGGCTGTAGTTGGTATGCAGGATATGGGTGCAGCTGGTATTATCTGTTCCACTTCGGAAATGAGTGCAAAAGGCGGAGTGGGCATGAGAATAGATCTGGATAAAGTTCCCACCCGGCAAAAAAATATGAAGGCCTGGGAATTGCTGTTGAGTGAAAGCCAGGAAAGAATGCTGCTGGTGGCCCAAAAAGGAAGAGAGGAGGAAGTAATAAAGGTTTTTGCAAAATGGGACCTCCCCTGTTCAGTGATTGGTGAAGTAACTGATGACGGCACGTTGAATTTTTATATGAATGGCGAATTGGAAGCATCATTGCCTGCTCATGAATTAGTATTAGGTGGCGGTGCACCACAATATGAAAGAGAATACAGTGAACCAAAATATTTTGCTGAAATAAAAAGATTTAACCCTGATTCAATACCTGTTCCAAACAATTTGAAAAAAGTGGCTGAAAAAATAATTCAGTTGCCTTCCATTGCTTCCAAACGATGGATATACAACCAATATGACAGCATGGTTGGAACTAATAATACTTCAACCAACTCTCCTACCGATGCGCCGGTTGTTTTGGTTAAAGGCACGACGAAAGGAATTGCCATGACAACTGATTGCAACAGCCGTTATGTGTTTGCTGACCCTTATAAAGGAACGATGATAGCAGTAAGTGAAGCAGCAAGAAATATTGTATGCAGCGGTGGCCAGCCATTAGGAGTAACAAACTGTTTGAATTTTGGCAACCCATACGATCCGGAAGTATATTACCAGTTTGTTCATGCAATAAAAGGAATGGGTGAAGCCTGCAGAAAATTTGAAACTCCCGTAACCGGGGGTAATGTGAGTTTCTATAACCAAAATCCTGATGGCCCGGTTTATCCCACACCAACGATCGGCATGGTGGGCCTGCTCGAAGATATCAATGAAAAAATGACACTGGATTTCAAGGAAGAAGGCGATTTGATTTATTTATTGGGTGTAGCAACAAATGACATCAACTCTTCGCAATATCTCCATAAAATTTGCGGTATTGAATTTTCCCCTGCCCCATATTTTGAACTGGATGAGGAATACTGTCTTCAGCGAATGGTTGAAAATCTGATAAAGGAGAAGTTGATAAATTCTGCACATGACGTAAGCGAAGGCGGCCTGTTTATCACATTATGTGAAAGCGGATTTAATAATGAGCTTGGTTTTTCCGTCATTACAAATGCAGTTGTGAGAAAAGATGCTTTTCTATTTGGAGAAGGACAAAGCCGGGTTGTCGTCAGTGTGGCGTTGGATAAGGTAAAGCTTGTCGAGTCACTGCTCAACAATTTTCCTTTTGAGAAAATAGGTGTGATCACATCAGGTGAATTAGTGATTGACGGAGATTTTTGGGGAACGATTGACTGGTGGCAGGAAAAATATGATACGGCCATTGAAAATTATTTGTCCAAAGAAGAAGCGGGGTCGGCTTTGAGTTCCATTTAAATTATAAACGACTCATTGCCCCTCTCATTTGGAGAGGGGTTGGGGTGAGGTCTATGGATAAAAAATCTAAAATACTTCTAACCGGCGCTGCTGGCTTCATCGGAAGTTATCATCTTGGCTACCTGAACCGGGAGGGATTTGAAAATGTTATTATCGTTGATGATTTCAGTGAAGAAAATAAAAAGCCCAACTTCGAAATAAAAAGATTTATTGAGAAAATTGAAAGAGAAAATTTATTCGACTGGCTGAAAAACAACGACCCAACAATTGATTTTGTTTTTCATCTTGGCGCCAGAACGGACACCACAGAATTTGATTATTCTGTTCATGAAAAACTGAATGTTGAATATTCAAAAAACATCTGGAACTATTGCACGGAGAATAACATACCGCTGATTTATGCATCATCAGCAGCAACTTATGGCGGAGGAGAGTTTGGATATAAAGATGATCATGACATCATTGAAAAATTACAGCCACTTAATCCTTATGGTATTTCCAAAAACGAATTTGACAAGTGGGTTTTGAAGCAGACTCACGACTCACGACTCACGACTCACGACTCTTCTCCTCCTTTTTGGGTAGGACTGAAATTTTTCAATGTGTACGGCCCCAATGAATATCACAAGGGCAGAATGGCCAGTATGATCTTTCATGGTTTCAACCAGATCCAAAAAAAAGGGAAAGTAAAATTGTTTAAATCGCATAAACCGGAATATAAAGATGGCGAACAGTTGAGAGATTTTATTTATGTAGAAGACGTCGCCAATGTTTGTTATTGGATGATGAATGAATCTGCAAAAGGGCTCACGACTCACGGCTCACGACTCACGACTGGCATTTATAATCTTGGCACAGGTAAGGCAAGAACATTTAATGACCTGACAAAAGCCATTTTTGCTGCAATGGGAAGAGAGCCGGTGATTGAATACATAGACATGCCGGAAGATATCCGAGAGAAATATCAATACTTTACTCAAGCGGATATGAATAAACTCCGGAAAGCCGGTTATTCAAAAGAATTTTATACTATTGAAGAAGGAGTAAGTAATTATGTCAGGAATTACCTGACCGAAAAAAAATATTTTTAATAGAGTTCCCCTGTGTCATGGTCGATCTGTAAATAATTTTTTACGAGTTCATACCTCGCCCTTGTTTTCGCTTTTGACAAACTTGAATTTGGATCGACCATTTCAGCGACCCCGAAATTTAAACGCAAGACCCGGCGTTTGGTATAATCTTTTGCACCATAAAACTTAAAACTATCACCCATCCGGTATAGTTTAAAAAAATTATTGGCAGAATAGACAAAAATATCCTTACCATCGCTATAACCCCACAGATCAGTGAAAAGGGTTTCTTCATTTGATCTGTCCTTAACGTAAAGAAAATCACCTTTGTCACCATAGCTTACTTTAAAATCTGTATAAGTGACTTTATTGTTACGAAAATCCTCAAAGGTGAGATAAACACCTTTGCTTGGTTGAGTATGAAGGATTGGAAAATTAATATTCTGTTTGTTATATTCCAGGATATCATTCCATGATATTTTTTTCTCACTGGAGAGAAGCTTCTCCCAATCTATGGAGGTTGTTTTTTCCAGGCCGGCCGCTAAGGCGTTTGCGATATAGGAGTTTCCTTCCCTGATTATTGCCTTATCTCCTGTCCAGGAAGTATCAAACCTGTAAGCAGGAATAAAATCATTCACTTTCTTTATATAAAACTCAAGCTTTATCTTTAAACCACTCTTTTCTGCCCAATCAAATTTCCCGGCAGTTTGTTTTTTCTCAGCTGTGCCAAGTGGAACTGAAATGAAGTTAGATAAAGTGAATCTTTTGATGACGCAATGTAATTCACCCCAGTTATTGGTTTCTTGCGGAGTACTAATCAGCAGCTCAAATGTTTTTTTGATTTCTTCTGACAGCCGGCCTTTTACCTTAAGTATCGTTATCGAATTATTTGGGGTTTGCTGGAGTCCGATATTTGAACTGTCAGGCCTGCAATCATAAACATAAATCTGTGAGAATCGAATATCGGGTTTAATTTTCCCGCCTTTGCTATTAATATTGAGATATTCTACCTGAATATTTTTAAATCTTATGTCATCTCTATCCTGTGAAAATGAGTAAAACGAAAGCAAGCAAACAATGAATGTGATCTTCTGTTTCATCGCAGCGGAGTATTGAGATTAATTGTTTTTATAAACCACCCCATCCTTCATCACAAAAACCACTTTCCCAAAAACCTGCGGGTCTTTTAACGGGTCACCGTCAACCGCAACTATATCAGCTAACTTACCAACTTCAATGCTGCCGAGTTTATCTTTTTCTCCCAGCAGATCGGCTGCATTGATAGTAGCTGCTTTAATAACTTCCATTGCCGGCATACCGGCTTCGATCATGTAAACAAACTCCAACCAGTTCTTTCCATGCTGGTACACACCTGCATCGGTACCAAATGCGATTTTTACCCCGGCTTTATATGCCTTGGCAAATGTGACTTTGATCTTAGGCCCTATCTCCAAAGCTTTTGGAGTAACAAGGTCAGGGTAATAACCCGGCTTCTTCGCTGAATCGGCAACCGATGCCCCGGCAGTAAGTGTTGGCACATACCAGGTGCCGTATTGCTTAAAGAGAGCAATGGCTTCATCATCCATATAAGTGCCATGTTCAATAGAATGAACACCGGCACGAACAGCCCTTTTCATTCCCTCAGCGCCATGTGCATGAACAGCCACTTTGAATCCATAGTCCTTTGCTGTTTCAACAATCGCTTTTATTTCTTCTTCGGTAAACTGTGGATTGCTTGAACTCTTTGCTACACTTAATACACCGCCTGTTGCAGTTATTTTGATCAGGTCACTTCCATCCTTATACCGCTGACGAACGGCTTGCCTGCATTCATCGGGTCCATTGGCCACTCCCTGTGCCGGCCCGGGATCACCCATCAGGTCTTTTCTGTATCCATTTGTAGGATCGGCATGGCCGCCGGTGGTTGCAATTGACTTTCCGGCGGTGTAAACTCTCGGGCCTTTTATTATTCCTTTATTTATTGCATTGCGTAATGAAATATTCACACCAGTTCCACCAAGGTCTCTTACAGTTGTGAAACCGGTCATTAATGTTGTTTCTGCAAACTTCACAGATTGAAAAGCATAATCAGCCGGGTTGAAAGTAAACGTTTCCATGTAGCGGTTGGGATTGGTCTCATGTTCAAGGTGCACATGCATATCAATCCAACCGGGTGTAACTGTCTTTGTTTTCAGGTCAATGGTTTTGTCAGCAGCTCCTGCTTTGGAGAAACCATTTTCCACTGCAATAATTTTATTTTTCTCAATTACAATCGTCATATTGCTTTTAGGATCATTGGAGTTCCCGTCAATCAATGTTCCGCACCAGATATAGGTTTTTTGAGCAACAGAAACCAGGACAAAAGTGAAGCAGGCAGCAGTCAAAAACATTTTTTTCATATTACCGGGTTGAAATACTAAAATAGCATAATTTAAAGTATGAAATCAAATGCCATAGTTTTTATTATGTCTTTTCTTTTTGAGGCCACTATAGCATGCATGTACCCGCCGAAAAAATTTACAGAAAAAAGACTGGTCATTGCAAGCAAAGAAACGGTAAGGATAAATGAACTGGATATGACCATTACCAATAATGGCTGCGAACGCAAGTGGATGACAGAAAGTGACTTTCCAAGAGTCTATTGTGACCTCCTTGTAAAGACAAAAGATTCAACCTGGCATTTCGGAAGTTCATTTTCGCCTTTATATATTAATAACCTGAAACTGGTCATTGACCAAACAAACCTCTGGGAAACGAAGCAGGATAGTATACCGCCGGGTGGTTGCCGCATTATTGTTACAAGGCTGGATGACCTATCCCGGTGAGGCAGTTTTTACAAAAGCATATATTTTCCTAAAAATTTTATTTTTCCGGAAAACAATTTCTTTGCCCTCCAGATACTTAAATCCATTTTTGGAAAGAAGCGAAATCATTTCTTCCTGCGTAAGCATAGGCATTTTACAAACTACGTGCAATTCTCCTTCTTTTTTGGGTACTGTTTCATCAATATAAAGAATGCCGCCGGATTTCAGTTTTGTTTTGATATCTGTCAGCATTTCATCCCGGTAAGTAAACTCATGAAAACTATTTATGATGACTATTTTGTCAAACCTGTTTTCAGGGAGAAGAGTTGACTTTTCAGTACCGATGATCATGGTATAAGGGCAGGTCATTGGTCTTCCCCGAAGGCTGTCGTAATAATGCCAGGCAAAGTTCAACTGCCTTTGATTGAAGTAAGTGCTGTCAATATCCCCCAGATAAAAATGGACACTGTCAGTAGTGGCAGCATAGGCAGCTTCAAAATGTCCGCATTGCGCCCCAATGCTGGCTACGGTTTGCCCCGGTTGAAAATTAAAGAACTCCAGTTCCCGGTATTGCCGTTGCCTCAGGCTTTCCATAGAAGTATAGTAGAGCCCGCAGTAATCCTTGACCCTTTTCTGGGCATTCAAAGAGAAAAAAGGCAGAAATAGGGAAAGTACCCACAACAAAGAATGACGGGTCAAAGGATTAGTGCGGTTTTTTTTCACAACAAGAGGTTTATGATTTTATTATAACGGAAATATCGCTTATTTTTACATGACCTCCCGGAAATTATTCCGATCTGGTCAATTGACAGGTCCTTTTCAACAGATCATTTTTTGGATATTGAATTAAACAAATAACCATTTTGTATGGCTAAATACATTTTTGTTACGGGTGGGGTTACTTCTTCTTTGGGGAAAGGTATTATAGCCGCTTCGCTTGCCAAATTGTTACAGGCAAGAGGGCTCAGGGTAACTATTCAAAAACTGGACCCTTATATCAATATTGATCCCGGGACCATGAATCCTTATGAACATGGTGAATGTTATGTAACAGAAGATGGCGCCGAAACTGATCTTGACCTCGGTCATTATGAAAGATTCCTCAACATCTTCACCTCACAGGCAAATAATGTCACTACCGGCCGCATTTATCAAACAGTTATTAATAAAGAAAGAGAAGGTGCTTACCTGGGAAAAACAGTACAGGTAGTTCCGCATATCACCGATGAGATAAAAAGAAGAATGCTGCAGCTGGGCCAGGGCAGCGACTATGATATTGTAATTACAGAGATCGGCGGGACGGTTGGCGATATAGAAAGTCTTCCGTTTATTGAAGCTGTTCGTCAATTGCAATGGGAACTACCCGAAGAAGATACAGTAGTAGTTCACTTAACCCTGATACCTTATTTAAAAGCAGCTAAAGAATTAAAAACCAAACCCACCCAGCACAGTGTAAAAATGCTGAGCCAGGAAGGAGTGCATCCTGATATTATCGTTTGCAGAACGGAGAAACCTTTAATGCCGGAGTTGCGCCGCAAAATAGCTTTGTTCTGCAACGTAAAACTGGAAGCGGTAATTGAAGCAGCAGATGCTCCCACTATTTATGAAGTTCCGGTGCTGATGATGCGGGAAAAACTGGATGTTATCTGCATGAAGAAACTGAACATCGTCAATCAAAATGAACCTGAATTGACAAAGTGGAAAGAGTTTTTGGATAAATTAAAATATCCAAAGAGCAGGGTAACCATCGGACTGATCGGAAAATACCTTGAGTTACAGGAC
Source organism: uncultured Chitinophaga sp. (assembly GCA_964525285.1). GTDB lineage: Bacteria > Bacteroidota > Bacteroidia > Chitinophagales > Chitinophagaceae > JJ008. The sequence goes on along the minus strand of CAZGGQ010000014.1, from coordinate 57,864 downwards.
GCTTATAAATCCATTCTCGAATCTTTTATTCATGCCGGCGCCATGAATGAATGCCAGGTGCAGGTCATTAATGTGCACAGCGAATTTATTACCGATGATAATGTTTCAGAAAAACTGGCTGGGCTGGATGGTTTGCTGGTGGCACCCGGCTTTGGTCACCGTGGTGTGGAAGGGAAAATTGTAGCCGTGAAATATGCAAGGGAAACCGGGCTGCCTTTTTTCGGCATTTGCCTGGGAATGCAAATGGCAGTTATTGAATTTGCCAGGAATGTATTGGGACTTAAAGATGCCCATTCCACCGAAATGAACCCCGAAACCAAAGAACCTGTGATCGACTTAATGGAAGAGCAGAAAAAAGTTACAGCTAAAGGCGGCACCATGCGCCTCGGCTCTTATCCCTGCGAAATAAAAGAAGGTACGCTGGCTTATTCAATTTATGATAAGTCCTCCATCAGCGAAAGACATCGCCATCGCTGGGAGTTTAATAATAAGTACCTGGAACAATTTGAAAATGCCGGTATGATAGCCAGCGGTAAGAACCCTGGGACTGACCTGGTTGAAATTATTGAATTACCAGGCCATCCTTTCTTTATTGGTGTTCAGTATCACCCGGAACTGAAAAGCACCGTAGAAAACCCGCAGCCCATCTTTATCCATTTTATAAAGGCTGCCAAAGCCTATGCAGAAAAAAGGACAGAGGTGAAGAATCCTTTGTTACAAAGTGAGATGAATTAATGAGTCGGTAGCCATTAGTCTTTAGTCGTTAGCCCATCGGCTTCGATAGACTTAGAAACGGTAATGCAGGAGTCTGGAGCATATTCTCGGCTAATGGTTGTTTTTGACAGCAGGCTAACGACTAAAGACTAACGACTAAAGACTGTTTATCCTATCTTTGCCCCCTCCAAAAAAATCAGCATGAAGTTTGACCGTAATACCGTCCTCGGTTTTGTGATACTGGCCCTTTTGTTCTTTGGGTATTTCTGGACAACCAGCCGGGAACAAGCTGCAAGCCGCAAGAAAAATGAAAGAGAAAAATTTGTAAAGGACTCAATTGCCAGGACCCGGATAGATACTTTAGCGGTAAAACAAGACTCCATTAAAGTTGAAAAGGAAAAAACAATTGCAAATACTGGAGTTTTTAATAATGCTGCAGATTCAACTGAGCGCCTGGTTGCTGTAGAAAATGATCTCATCAGGGTAACCTTTACCAATAAAGGCGGGCAGGTAAAAAAAGTTGAATTAAAAAACCACAGGGGGCAGGACAGCAATTTGGTGAAACTGGCAGGATCTGATTTTGATAAGATAAGTTACAGGATCTCCACAGGAAATAAAAATAACGGCACAGCAGAAACAGGGGATATTTTTTTCCCGAAAATTGATTCTGCAATTAATGCAGATGGCAATAAAACGATCTCTTTCACTTTGTCTGCGCCGGACAGCAGCGGCACTTCCATCACGCATGAATTTATCCTGAAGAAGAATGAGTACATGGTTGATTTCAATATAAAGCTGACAGGAGCCAATAATTTATTTACCGGGGGTGATATGAATCTTTCCTGGCAATATGCAGCTGCACAACAGGAATCTGACATCGCTTATGAAAAACAAAATACGCAGGTGGGTTATGTAAAAGATGGCAGTTTTGATTACCACAGCATTGCCAAACGCAGCAGCAAAGATTTTACTGAGTCGGTAAAATGGCTGGGATTAAGACAGCGTTTCTTTTTTACGGTTCTCATAGCACGGGATAAATTTTCTTCCGGCAAAATGGAATGGAATGATGACCTTCCCGACAGTGCAAAAACTATTGTGCAGTCAACGGCAAACATGAAAATAGTTGTTCCTGCCGGATCCACTTCAACCGTACCACTCAGCATTTATTACGGCCCGTCTGACTATCACACGTTGAAGAAGTATGACCTGAAGCTTGAAAAAATTGTAAACCTCGGCCAGGGCATTTATGCGTTTGTCCGCCCCCTGAATAAGTTTGTGATATTGCCCATATTTGATTTTATGAAAGGCCTGACTGGAAGTTTGGGAATAGCTATTGCTTTGCTTACTCTTTTTATTCGTTTGATCATATCCCCGCTTACTTATAAAAGTTACCTGAGCGGCGCCAAAATGAAAGCATTGCGGCCAGAGATAGCAAAATTGAAATTAAAACATGGAGACGATCGCCAGGCCATGAGCATGGACCAGATGAAATTGTTCAGGGAGGCCGGTGTAAATCCCCTGGGCGGTTGTATCCCGGCTTTATTGCAGATACCAATATTTTTTGCCTTGTTCAGCTTCTTTAATTCTGAAGTAGCATTACGTGGTGCTGATTTCCTTTGGGCAAATGATCTTTCGGCATTTGACGATCCCATCAAGTTTGGCGTTCATATTCCACTGCTTGGCAGCCACCTGAGTTTGTTTAATATAACTGCTGTTATTACCAGTTTCCTGATTTCAGTATATAGCATGAGTATGGCCCCGGATCAAAGTAACCCGGTACTGAAATACATGCCTTATATTTTCCCTGTATTCCTTTTATTCTTTTTCAACAGGCTTCCATCGGCGCTTACCTGGTACTATACTGTCTCCAATATTATTACACTGGCTCTGCAATTTGTTATACAGAATTATATCATTGACCATGATAAAGTACTGGCCAAAATTGAAGAAACCCGCAAAAAGCCAAAAACAAAATCCAAATGGCAGGAACGGATGGAGCAAATGCAGGAACAACAAAAAAAGATGAAGGAAATGCAACAAAAGAACCGCCGTTAAGGAGAACGGAACTCTGTTCCGGACACTTTAACGGAACAGAGTTCCGTTCTCCGTTAAATTACTCATAAGAAAAACCAGGTTTGGCATTGGTTGCCTTATTTTTTATTCCCGTTCCACAAATTTGGGGTGATTGGGGTGGGACTGCAACTTATTAGGTAAATTGGCACGTCTTTCCATATATAAAGCAGGTTACAAGCAGAAAATGAAACGAACAACTAAAATAATTTTTGGAATATTTACCCTGGCGTCTTCCCTACAGCTAACAGCTCAAAAGAAGCTTACAGAAGCTACTATTTCTTATGATATTGTCATCAATACCAATAACAGTAAGCCACAGGCGGCCGATCTGCTTGATGGAGCCACCAGTGTTATTTACCTCAAAGGAACTTCCAGCCGCTCTGAAATGATAAGTTCACTCGGAACACAGGCTACTATCATTAATGGCAAAACCGGCGATGTTACCATATTAAAGAATTATGGTGAACAGAAATATATGATCAAGATGACTCCGGAGAACTGGAGAGAATCCAATAAAAAATATGATGCTGTCACTTTCACTTACATCAACGAGTTCAAAACAATTGCCGGGATTGATAGTTGCCAGAAAGCAATCGGAAGGCTGACGGACAGCACGACCTTTATCGTCTATTTTACAAAAAAGCTTGTGCCGGTAAATAAAGATTTTGAATACATCAATAAAAACCTTCCGGGGCTTGCCATGCAGTATGAAGCTGTACAAGGCAAAAGGATAGTAACCTATACAGTTTCCAGTATCAACTTCAATCCTGTTTTGCAGTCAAAGTTTGACCTGCCTACATCAGGCTACCGGGTAATGACCTATGAAGAAAGTAAAAGGGGAGGAAATTAATTTCTGCGTAATTGCCTGTTACTGATATCAATTTTCACATTGTTCAGGATAGCTTTCTTTTTCAGCGGAACAATGTAGGTAGTGTTTCCTTTTTGAACTGTAACAACGGTGTTCAGTTGAATATATTTTTTTCCGGCATTATTATTTATCACCTGGTTTCCACGATAAGTGTACCCCGACTTCAGTGAAAAAGAACCCGGTTTAAGCGATGTTTTATTTGATAATAATGACGACCTGGGCACAGCAGATTTTGCCTTACCATCACCTAAAGTTGCATAGGCGCCCGCAGAAACAACCAGTAACATAATTACTGCGAGCTTCCTGCTTACAATTCTCCGTATCGCCAGCTTGGGGTGGTTCATCGCTACAAAAATAAAGACAAATAAGAATATAAAACAAACCGTTTATCCAGAACTTTAGTACTTCATTAACGTGAAAGATGGCAAAATGTTACGTTGGGTTGGCTGAAAAAAATCTTTATTTTGCACATATGGGGAAAACAATTCACCAAATCAGCCAGCTTTTTTGATTTAACTTGTTGGAAATTACACATTTCAGGGGACAAAGTGTCCCGATAACTATCGAGATTGCTGTCTGACTGGCTCTTTAAACCCCGTTAGCTATCGGGACTAGTTCACCAAAAGACCGGAATACATGAAAGAAAATCCTTACCGGGAAGATCGGGAAAAACTCAGGGAACTTATTAAACAATACGAAAACCTCAAAAATGGCCGTCATCACTCGTTTCTCGAAGAAGAGGCATTTGAGAAAATCATAGATTATTACCAGGAAAAGGAAGACCTCCTGAAAGCAATGGAAGCTGCCGCATCAGGCTGTGAACAATACCCCTATTCTTCCATGCTTCTTATTAAAAAAGCTGATATCCTGTTGGCCAACCGCCGTTACAAGGATGCATTGGCCATTCTGGAAAAAGCAACAGTACTTGATGGTGGCGATATTAATCTTTACATACTAAAAACTGACGCTTACCTGGCATTGGACCAGCAGGAAAAAGCAGTTGCTCTGCTGGAAGAAGCCCTTGATTTATTTGAAGGTGAGGAAAAACTGGAATTGCTTTTTGAGCTGGCAGACGTATATGACGACTATGAAGATTTTGAAAAAGTATTTGACTGCCTGAAAATGATACTGGAAGATGACCCCAATAATGAAGAGGCCCTGTACAAAATCTGTTTCTGGACTGATTTTACCGGGCGAAATGAGGAAAGTATTCGCCTGCATCAGCGTATCATTGATGAGTATCCTTATAATGAGCTGGCCTGGTTTAACCTGGCGGCAGCCTACCAGGGCATAAAACTGTATGAGAAAGCCATTGATGCTTACCAATATGCCATCACCATTGATGAAAAATTTGATTATGCCTACCGAAATATGGGTGACGCCTACATCCGCCTGCGCAAATACAAAGAAGCAATTGAAGTATTGGAGAAAGTAAATGAACTGGCAAAACCTGAAGATGTAATTTTTGAAGCGATCGGTCATTGTTATGACAGACTGAAGAATTTTGCCCAGGCCAGGATACATTACCGAAAAGCATCCCACCTGAGGCAGGACGATGGTAAATTGTATTATAAAATTGCCTGTACCTATTATAATGAGGGGCATTGGGAAAGCTGTATCAAACAATTAGATACGGCGATAAAAATTCAACGCCTGCAACCTGAGTATAACCTGCTGGCAGGCGAATGCAAAATGCAGTTAGGGTTATTTAAAGAGGCTATTCAATATTTTTCTACAGTGGTGCGGATCCGACCCCGAAATAAAGCCGGGTGGGAAGCGCTGATCCGTTGTTTGATAAAAGCAGAATACTTTGAAGAAGCATTGGAACAAGCCGAAGCCGCTTTGGATGTTACCGGAGGCAAGCCATTATTCGGGTTTTATAAAGCGTCTGTATTATTCTCTTTGGGCAAAACAAAAGAAGCCATCCTGCAACTGGAATCGGCCATGGAAATATCACCAAGGCTTTTGAAAAAATTTATTGAACTTAATCCTGCTATTCTCCAAAACCAGTCAGTAGTTGATGTAATTGCAAGATTTAAACGCAATAAATCCATCTGAAAAGAAGGGCATCAGGTTATAGTTAAATCAGCAAGTTTTTGCTGTTTCCTCCCTATTTTTGCCGCATTCAAATAAAGCTTTATAGAAATCAAAATAAAAGGTATGAATTTTAATTTGTCTCAGATACCCGAAAGAACTGTAAAACCCCGTCAATCAGGACTAACCATGGTAATGGATAAGGGCCTCAGTGTGGATGAAGCAAAAAACTTTATGAGTGTCACACATCCGCATGTGGATATTGTGAAATTGGGCTTTGGCACTTCATTCGTTACTCCGAATCTTAAAGAAAAACTGGAAATATACCGTAACTATGACATCCCCGTTTACTTTGGAGGCACTTTGTTTGAAGCCTTCCTGATCCGCAATCAGTTTGAAGAATATATAAAAGTGTGCAAAGAATTTGGCATTAGTTATATGGAGGTCAGTGATGGCTCCATCACAATCCCGCATGCAGAAAAATGCGGCTATATTGAAAAACTAACCAAACACGGAACCGTGTTAAGTGAAGTGGGAAGCAAAGATGCAGCGCATATCATTCCACCCTATAAGTGGATTGAACTGATGAAGGCAGAATTGGAAGCCGGTTCCACCTATGTGATTGCCGAAGCAAGAGAAGCCGGCAATGTTGGTATTTATCGTGGCAGCGGAGAAGTGAGAGAAGGCCTGGTGCAGGAAATATTAACACAGATACCCACTGAAAAGATCATTTGGGAAGCTCCTCAAAAAGCACAACAATTATATTTTATTGAACTCGTTGGCTGCAATGCCAACCTTGGAAATATTGCGCCTGCTGAAGTGATACCGCTGGAAACAATGCGGATCGGCCTTCGGGGAGATACATTCAGTTTATACCTTGATAAAAAAGAAGCCTGATGCGGCTGTTCGGACTTATCGGTTATCCCCTGTCTCATTCTTTTTCTAAAAAATATTTTACGGAAAAGTTTGAGCAGGAAGGTTTGACGGATTGCCAATATGAACTTTTTCCTATCAAATCAATTAATGAGTTAAAGCAAATACTAAAGCACAGCCAGGGTATTGAAGGATTAAATGTAACAGTTCCCTATAAACAACTTGTGTTACGCCATCTTACTTCTACCATAAATATTCCCGAGGGCGTAAGGGCCTGCAATTGTATTAAGATAAAAAAAGACAGATTATTCGGATTTAATACTGATTGTATTGGTTTTGAAAAAAGTTTTGTTCCCTTAATAAAACCCCATCACAAAAAAGCATTGGTACTTGGTAATGGTGGCTCTGCTGAGGCCATTGTATTTGTTTTGAAAAGAATGGGGATTGACTTTGCTCTTGTAAGCCGGACTATTCATGACGGATCCATGCTTACTTACAAAGACGTTACTGAAAAAATCATCAAAGAGCATAGCATCATCATCAATACAACGCCGTTGGGTATGTACCCGGATTCAGCTGCCTGCCCGGATATCCCCTACCAGTTTATCTCTGACAAACACCTGCTTTATGACCTTATTTATAACCCTGCCAAAACTTTATTCCTGCAAAAAGGAGAAGAAAGAGGCGCTGCAATAAAAAATGGTGAAGAGATGCTGGTACTGCAGGCCGAAGAAAGCTGGAGGATCTGGAATGCTGAATAAATGAACCAGGAAGCACGTCAAACAGTTTATTTGATTGCTTTTATCAAAATAATTTATTTATTAAGGAATTTTGATTGATAGCAACGACCTGGAAACAGCATGGTAAAACTGCAAATTCTATGGGACAGTTATCATCGTATTATTTTTTATTGCATGCCCTTTTGCAATGAATTTTGCTTCTACCCAATAATAAGTGATTGTTGAGATCAGCAGCAAAGGCAGGATGCAAGATGTTACCAGCAGGCAATATTCCGTTGGCGACAAAGATTTCGACTTTTCTAACCCAATAATAAAATTCATGGTTACATATAAAACAATACCGTGAAGAAGAAAAAGATTATACGATATCTGTCCTAATAAACCAGCTATTCTTGTTTGAAGTATTCCGAAAAAACTATTTCCGCAGGCAATGAGGCAAAAAATAATCGTGGCAAGAATAAATGGAATAAGGTTGAATATTTGCGAAAGGGTGATAATACCGGCGAAGCAAACCAGTATCGCCAATGAAGATAAGTTGTGCCGGGCCCATTTTACAAACTGCATATTATGATTGAGGATGGAGGCAAGCAGGCCGGACAAGAAAGACATAAGAAAAATTATCCTGGGCCCGTTTTTAATACTAAAAATGACTACCAGCGCAGCACAAAGAAATAATAAAGCTTTGGGAACATGTATCCTGTAAAATAAAAATGCCGCCCATGGTAAAAATAAATAGAATATCCATTCATAAATAAATATCCATTGTACCCCGGCTATGATAAGGTAAGTATCTTTGAACTTATTAAAATTTGGTGTTCCCAGGAGCGTAAACGTGTACCATTTCATGATATCTTCAACATTTCTTCCCAATTTATTGTATAGCCTGAAATCACTGGATGCTAGCACGATTATGATCATCAGGGTTACGGCCAAAAAATACACCGGTCCCAGCCTGAATATCCGGGATTTGTAGAATGCCCCCCAATCCATTGACTTGTTCTTTTTTTCTGCAAGCCTGCTAAAAAATAAAAAACCCGTGATCATCAAAAAAAATGAAATAACACAGTCCCTTGCTACGTAAATGCTGGTATCCTCCCATTCCCATTTGCCTGTCTTTAAATACCCGTACCAGATAACGGAATGATAGAGAAAAACAATAAAGGCTAAAAATCCCCTGAACGCAAAGACCGATTTATACCTGAAAGATGCCGGAGGGACGATTTTAAAATATTTTAAAACAAAAGAAGATACCAGCAACAGCCCAAAAGAAGCCAAAGTGATTTTAAATTCCATTAAGATGGTTTAACTAAATCAGCCATCGCTGATCTTACTCATCAAATCCGGGTTGCTCAGGCCGAGGACTATTTATTTCAATGTAAATCCTTCTAAAAAATTGGTATTAAAATCGCCGCTGCGGAAACGTTCGTCCTGCATAAGCTGGAGGTGGAATGGAATGGTGGTCTTTATTCCTTCGATAACATACTCACTTAAGGCACGGTACATGGTCTGGATGGCCTCCTGCCGGGTCTGTGCTATGGTGATGAGCTTGGCGATCATGGAATCATAATACGGCGGAATGATGTAACCGGCATACACATGACTGTCAACCCTAACACCATGCCCACCGGGCTGATTGAGTGAAGTGATTTTTCCGGGTGAGGGTCGAAAATCATTATACGGATCTTCGGCATTGATGCGGCACTCAATGGCATGATTCTGCGGTATGTAATCATCACCGGAGATCTTTTCCCCCATCGCAATTTTTATCTGCTCCTTAATGAGGTCGAAATTGATGACTTCTTCGGTAACGCAGTGTTCTACCTGGATGCGGGTATTCATCTCCATGAAATAGAAATTCCGGTTTTTGTCCACGAGGAACTCAACCGTACCCACACTTTCATAATTGATGGCTGCGGCGGCTTTTTTGGCGGCCTCTCCCATTCTAAACCGGAGTTCATCCGTCATAAAAGGCGAAGGAGATTCTTCCACTAATTTCTGGTGGCGACGCTGAATGGAACAATCTCTTTCACTCAGATGACAGACCGTTCCGTACTGGTCGCCCGCCACCTGTATTTCAATATGACGGGGTTCTTCTACAAATTTTTCCATGTAGATGCCATCGTTCTTAAATGATGCAGCAGCTTCGGCTTTGGCATTATCATAGGACTTTTCCAATTCGCTTTCCTCCCACACTATCCTCATCCCCTTTCCCCCACCACCGGCTGTTGCCTTTAAAATGACAGGATAACCCATGTTCTTTGCAATGCCTTTCGCTTCGTCCACACTTTGTAATAATCCTTCGCCTCCGGGTACCACAGGCACACCGGCTTTTATCATGGTTTCTTTGGCGGTTATCTTATCACCCATGGAATTGATCATTTCCGGTGTTGGGCCGATGAATTTTATTCCATGATCATTACATATCTGCGCAAACTTGGCATTCTCAGCCAGGAAACCATAGCCGGGGTGAATGGCATCTGCATTGGTTATTTCGGCAGCAGCCATCAGGTGTGCAATATTAAGATAGGAATCTGCGCTTTGCGGCCTGCCGATACAAACAGCCTCATCAGAAAATTTTACATGCAAGCTGTCCCTGTCGGCAGTGGAATAAACAGCCACTGTTTTAATGCCCATTTCACGGGCAGTGCGAATGACCCTTAAAGCAATTTCTCCTCTATTTGCTATCAGTATTTTCTTGAACACAGTAATCAATTAAAAATTAAAAAGTAAAAAGTAAAAAATACCGTCATTCACGGGAACCTGTTGACTTTTGATTTTTTACTTTTGAATTACTATTAAGCGGGTTCTACTAAAAAGAGTGGCTGATCATATTCTACCGGCGATGCATCTTCTACCAGCACTTTTACAATTTTGCCTTTTACTTCGCTTTCAATTTCATTAAAAAGTTTCATGGCTTCGATAATACAAACCACTTTGCCGGGAGTGATGTCGGTACCAACATCTACCAGGTTGGGTTTATCCGGGGCTGACTTGCGGTAGAAAGTGCCGATCATCGGACTTTTTATAGTAATAATATTTGCGGTAATTGCTTCAGCAGCTTTTAGCTTTTCGGCAGAAGCGCCGGTGGCTGGCTGCTGGGCGCCCGTGGCTGGCTGAGGCGCTGCTATAGTTACAGGGGAAGCCTGGACAGGGGTAGCAGACAGCACCTGTGTCACATGCTCCTCTTTTTGTTTGATCGTAACCCTGAAATCTTTTTGCTCAACAGTCAATTCTCCAATATTGGATTTATTGATCATTTTGATCAACTCCTGGATTTGTTTAAAGTCCATGTTTTTCAATTTAGTAGAACGTTTTGGTTTTAGAAAGGGGGCCTGACTGCGTCGCCTTCGCTGAAGCTTCAGCAGGGCGATCTGGTAGGCGGGGCTAAGATAATGAAACCCGCAGGAGAAAATCAATGAAATTATGCTGATTTTAGGCCAAAATGGGCCAAAATAAGATAAAAATAGCCTGAAAATGGGCAATTTCTGGCTTTTTTCAATAAAATCAGAGCAACTATTCTTTAACCCTTTCTACATATTCACCCGTCTTGGTGTTTATCCTGATCAGCTCACCTTCATTAACAAACAAAGGCACTCCAATAGTACCACCGGTTTCCAATGTGGCGGCTTTTAATGTGCGGGTAGCTGTGTCGCCTCTCAGGCCAGGTTCTGTGTAAGTTATTTTCAGTACAATTTTATCAGGTAATTCCGCACCCAACACCTGGTCATTTTCTGTATTGATTAATACTCCTACTTCCTGCCCCTCTTTAAGGTATTGTGGTGCATCAATTGTTGCTTCCTGCAGGGCAAGTTGCTCAAACGTTTCATTATCCATGAAGTTGTACCCGGTATCATCTTTATACAGGAACTGGTAATAGCGTCTTTCCACTCTAACAGGAAAAATGGTATCCCCGGAATTCCATGTTTTTTCAATGGAACGGTTGTTATCTACTCCCTTTAGCTTTGCCCACACTTTGGCAGCGGCACGGGCAGTTTTGTTTTCGCCAAATTCTACCACATTGTAAAGACTGCCATCAAGGCTTAGTATCATACCCCGGCTGATGTCTGATGTATTTGCCATTTAAAAAAGCTTTTAGCTGTTAGCCTTGAGCTGCGAGCTGTAAAGAAAATATTTTAAGGCGGCAAAGATAAGGCCGGGAAGATTCCCGGCCAAAGTGAACAAGATCATGGTAGTGGGTCAGTTTCTGTGTTTCAGTGGCAAAGAATTCAAGCCACTGAAGCACTGAAGCACAGAGTTTGCGCCGGTCAAAATTTCAAACTGACCCACTACTCAGATCATCCATAATCATAAGTTCAAAATCAATATTTTTATATCCCTAAGAAAAGTTGCTCCTAATCATGAGAACTCTGCTGTATAAAATAATTTTTATTGCTATTCTTTTATTGATCAGAACCAATGTATCCGCTCAATTACAGATCACGTCGGCAAACAATGCTGTTCAATTAGCACAAAAGCTGGTGGGCGATGGTGTTATTATCAGTAATGTCAGTTTCACCGGGAGTTTACAGATGGCCGGTTTTTTTTATAATAACGGAGGAACAAATATTGGTATCGACAGTGGAATTGTTTTAACGAGCGGCCGGGCCAAAACGAGACAACCGGATATCGGTATGGATGGAGATGGGGTCACAGCTGCACAATCGGTAACCGCCAGTAATATGTGGGGATTACCGGGTGATCTTGATTTGGCGGCCGCTATTGGTTTACCAGTGAGCTCCCTGAAGGATGCCTGTGTGCTGGAATTTGATTTTGTTCCGTTGGGGGACAGTATCAATTTTAATTACGTTTTCAGTTCTGAAGAATACACCCCGGCTTATGTATGCAATTTTAATGATGCCTTTGCTTTTTTTATTTCTGGCCCGGGTATTTTTGGTTTAAAGAATATTGCGCTGATTCCCGGCACAAACATACCGGTATCCATTTTTAATGTAAATGATGTTCCGAATGGAGGATGTCCTAATAACATTCAATATTACACCGATAACAGGTTAAATACTTACTTCACACATGATGGCCACACTACAATTTTTACTGCCCTCGGCAGAGTGCAGCCTTGCGAAATATATCATATTAAACTGGTGATTTCCGATGTTATTGATGACCAGTTAGACAGTGGAGTCTTTCTGCAGGCCGGAAGCCTCTCCTCCAATGCCATCGGGATAACAAACCTGACCCAAACCGACCCTGCAGGAAATAGTTACCTGGTCGAAGGATGTGCTACCGGGGCCTTTGTGATCAGAAGACCAAGAAAAGATCCAACAGCATTAAGCGTTACACTTTCATACGGTGGTACTGCAATAAATGGGGTTGATGTTCAAATGCTACCTGCTACTGTAACGATTCCCGCCAATGATAGTTTTGTGGTGGTCAATGTACTTCCCATTATTGACGGACTAGCCGAAGGAATTGAAATATTAAAAATTTATGCATTGGCGGGTTGTATGGCAGGTTTACCCAGTGACAGCACAAGCATACAAATACGTGACTATGATATTTTGAATTTAACCCCGGATACAGCAGCTATTTGCAGGAACAGCTCTATTCAATTAATTGCATCTACCGGATATTCTATCTATCAATGGGATCCCGATCCAACCTTAAACAATACGGCTATACGGAACCCTATAGCAACTCCGGTAAACAGCAGCACAACTTATATCTGTACTGCCACGGAAGGCACCTGCCAGGCAAAGGATTCTGTTTTTATTAAATGGAAAGACCTTGAATTTATTTCAAAGCTGGATATTAATTGCAGCGGCGCTTCCACAGGCAATATAAAAGTTGCGGGGGGATGGGAATGGAACCAACCTGTAGAGTTTTCCATTGATGGATTGATATGGCAGGCAGACAGCAGTTTTTATAATCTTCCCGTGGGAGTTTACCGGGTCAGGATCAGGGATGCTGTTTGCGTTGATAGTATCAACGTCACAATTAACCAGGCATACCCTGCTCTTATTATCAACAATATCGGAATTACCGGCGTCAGTTGCACCGGAGGGGGATCTGATGGTGTTTTGAATGTAAATGCCAGTGGTGGCAGCAGCCCACTGCAATATTCTGTCGATGGGATCAATTTCCAGCCAAGTAATCTTTTCAATCTTCCTGTGGGAAATTACACCGTTTTAATAAAGGATAACAATGGTTGCACGAATTCACAAAACGCAACCATCCCTTTGAATAATGTAGTAACACTGGATGCGACAGCAGACATTACTATTTGTGAAGGAACCAGCTACCTTATTCCCGCATCTTCCAACGCTGATGTGATTTCATGGACCCCTTCCGCTTCCCTGGATAATAACAGCATCCAAACACCTACTGCCAGTCCGGTTGTAACTACGCTTTATTGGGTTATTGCCACTACCGGTATCTGCACAAGAACGGATTCTATTAATATTACAGTAAACCCGGCGCCTCTTGCCAATGCAGGGGCAGACATTTCGGTTTGTTTTGGAAAGATTTATCAGCTCAATGGTTCAGGCGGGATAGGATATCAATGGTTTCCTTCTACTTTTTTCACAACGAATTCAACTATTGCTTCTCCATCAGTAAAAGCGAAGAGCAATATAACATACCTTCTCACTGTTATTGATGCAGCAGGCTGTAGTTCCATTACGCCGGATGCAGTAGAAGTAAAAGTTATTCCTACTGTGAAAATTTTTGCCGGTAATGACAGTATTGCTGCCATAAATCAACCAATTCAATTAAAAGTAGTTGAAACAAGTAATGCCGGTGTTACTCAATACGCATGGTCTCCCGCTACCTTTTTAAATGATGCCGGAAGTTCCACCCCGGTTGCTATACTCCCTTATGACTCTCATTATATTGTAACAGGCACAACTCCTGAAGGCTGCGAAGGATCAGACGACATATTAATAAAAGTTTATAAAGGCCCTGAGATCTATGTTCCTTCAGGTTTTACGCCAAATAATGACGGATTGAATGACCTGCTGAAGGCAATTCCTGTTGGCGTTAAAGAATTCAGGTATTTCAGGATCTATAACAGGTGGGGGCAAATGGTCTTCACTACCCGTAATCCGTCAATAGGATGGGATGGCAAAATAAACGGAACAGAGCAGCCAATGGGTACATTTGTCTGGATGGCAGAGGCGGTAGATTACAAAGGCAACCTGATAAGCCGGAAAGGGGTTGTTACAATTGTTCGATAATAAATGCAACAAATGAAGTACTTTTTATTAATTATTAATTTTTTTCTGCTGTCCGATATTTATTCACAGGCTGATACTGTCCAGCCAGCATTCAAAAAATTTCCCGTTTTCCCCCCTGTAAAGCTGATGCTGCCCGGCAATACTACATTTACAAAGGATGATCTCCCCAAAAAGAAACCGGTGATGCTGATGGTTTTCAGCCCGATGTGTGAACATTGTAAGCAAGAGACAGAAGAGCTGATTAAGAACATTGATAAATTCAGCAAAGCAGAAATTGTTATGGCCACAATGATGCCTTATGATTCCATGATGAACTTCCGTGAAAAATATAAGCTGGCTCAATATAAAAATATAATTGTGGGACAGGATACTCAATTCTTTCTCCCCTCTTTTTACATGATAACAAACCTGCCCTTTCTTGCCTTTTATGATAAAAAAGGTAAGTTGATATCTTTTTTTGAGGGTTCGATGCCGATTGAAAAAGCCGCTGCTGAGCTTCAAAAGCATGCCAAAACTGAATGAAGTCAATGTGGTATCAATAAAGATTAGCCGGTACAGCTACCGGGAAAGAAACCGGGTAATCATTATTATCTTAATTCCTGATTTACCTCATATCCTGACAGTACAAACTCCTTATTTTTGAGGTTTAAAGCATTCCCTCATCAAATAAATTTTTTATGAAAATAACTGTTGTAGGTGCTGGTGCCGTTGGTGCTACCTGTGCTGATAATATTGCCCGTAAAGAGCTCACCACTGAATTGGTTTTACTGGATATCAAAGAAGGCCTGGCAGAAGGCAAGGCCCAGGACATGATGCAAACTTCTACCCTGCTTGGTTTTGATACAAAAATAACCGGCTGTACCAATGACTATGCAAAAACTGCAGGCAGCGATGTGGTCGTCATTACATCCGGTATTCCCCGCAAACCCGGTATGACAAGAGAAGAACTGATCGGCACCAATGCCAGCATTGTGAAAGGTGTCTGTGAAAACATTTTAAAACATTCCCCTAATGCCATCATTATTGTTATCAGCAACCCGATGGATACGATGACTTACCTGGCATTGACTTCAACCGGTTTACCAAAGAACAGGATCATCGGAATGGGGGGTATCCTGGACAGCAGCCGGTTCAAGTATCAATTGAGTAAGCATTTAGGCTGCAGTCCCTCTGATTTGAATGCTGTGGTGATTGGAGGTCATGGTGATACCACGATGATCCCATTAATAAGGCTTGCAACCTGGAATAGTGTTCCGGTCACTAAATTTTTATCCGCTGAACAACAAACACAGATTGTAAATGATACCATGGTTGGCGGCGCTACATTAACCAAACTCCTCGGCACATCGGCCTGGTATGCACCCGGCGCTACCGGAGCTGCATTGGTAGAAGCCATCGTCCGGGATGAGAAAAAATCATTCGCCTGTTGTGTTGCCCTGGATGGGGAATATGGTCAAAAAGATATTTGCCTCGGCGTTCCGGTTATCATTGGAAAAAATGGCTGGGAAAAAATTATTGACTTTGGTTTGACTGCAGGTGAACAGGCTGCATTTAATAAAAGTGCAGAAGCTGTCAGAAGCATGAATGATGTACTGAAGACTTTATAAGGATATGCCAAAAGAAACAGTAAAGGACCTGTTGAAATTTTTAAAGCCCTTCCCGAAACAGGTGAGAGAAAATGCATTATGGCTGAGGGAATTTGCATGGGGGCTCTACCCTGACTGCAATGAACTTATTTATGACAACTACAATGCCGTAGCCTTCGGATGGTCATTATCGGATAAACCAGGTGATGTGTTTTGCAATATTGCCGTTGGCAGAACAAGTCATAATGTACACTTTGGGTTCTATTGGGGCGCTAAAATATCCGACCCGGAAAAGAAACTGATTGGTGAAGGAAATCAATACCGCTATATCCTTGTTCCAGACATAAAAAAATTTCCCAAAACCTATATTAAAAAACTGCTGAAAGAGGCCTATGCTTATTCACGGGCAAAAATGAAAGAG
This sequence comes from uncultured Chitinophaga sp., assembly GCA_964525285.1. Taxonomy (GTDB): domain Bacteria; phylum Bacteroidota; class Bacteroidia; order Chitinophagales; family Chitinophagaceae; genus JJ008. The sequence continues at coordinate 41,365 of CAZGGQ010000014.1, read as the reverse complement.
GGGAAGCCCTTTCAAGGAGCCACCATCGTAAAATCTGTTTCTTCAAAAAAGAGAGGTGTAAAGTAATTTCCGGAAAACGTTAAAATAATTTGAAATGGAACGGGAGCACAACCCTTTGCTGCTGATTTGCGACTTTTGTTAAGTCATATGAAAAAAGTTTTACAACTTATTATACTTATATTATCTGCGTCTCCCCTATTTGCCCAAAAGGTGGACAGTATATATTTTCACCTGTACATCGACAGCCTGAAGAAAGGCCAGCATAATTATATCAATGTTGACGGCAAACTTTCCAATGGCCGCTGGTTACCGCTTACCGCCAAAGATGTTTTGTTTTCCTGCCCGGAGGCAAAATTTGAAGGCAATGAATTGATCATCCCTGCGGATTTTAAAGAAGAAAAAGTAACGGTCAGGGCGACGTTAAGATCAAACCTGTTTGTTGTAATTGAAAAAACGATCTGGATCAAGAAAAAACCGGATGATGAAATGCTGCTGACAAAGGATGATGTAATGAAGAACACTGCGCCAGTTAAAAATAAAGGAAAGAATAAGAACCGCTGAGTCTTGTTATGCCGAGGCACGGGGATCTAAAAGACTTCGGTTTGGCTGTTTGTGTTAGTTGTTGAGACTCCTCCTTGCATCGGAGTGACAAGACTCTGAAAGATTGAACAGCAATTTGAATCACTTACTCTCCTTCAACCTTCACCCACATCAACTTTCATAACCTTATCTTTGCGGCGGCAGGTCTTACACGACCAGCTCCTGCTGAACCCTCCCAGGGCCGGAAGGCAGCAAGAGTATGTGGTTGAGCGGTGCGATGTAATAAGCCTGCCATTTTTTTATTTAAGATTGTTGAAGTAATATTTAATATTTTCGTTACATCTCCAATCTTAATTTTTTTTATGACTGCCGCCGAACTTCAGAAGAGATTGAAAGAATTTGCTTATAGAATAGTGCCGCTTTGCGAATCATTGCCCGCAAAGAAAATTTTCAGAGTTATTGAGGATCAACTAATGAGATCAGCCTTTTCTGCCGCCGCAAATTACAGGGCAGCTTGTAAAGCTCAGTCTGCAAAAGCATTTGCTTCAAAACTGAGTATAGCTTTTGAAGAAATTGATGAATCGCTTTTCTGGCTAGAGGCTATTTCTGATTTAAAATTAATAAAAACGGATAAGCTATCATTGATAATAAAAGAAGCAGATGAACTCACCAGGATATTGGTAACATCCAGGAAAACATCCCAGAAAAAACTGAAAGCTAAAAATATTAAATCTTAAATATTAAATCTTAAATAAGTATGAAATTTTTTATTGACACAGCCAACCTTGCTCAAATAAAGGAAGCTAATGAACTCGGTATTCTTGATGGTGTTACCACCAACCCATCATTAATGGCCAAAGAAGGCATCAAAGGCATAGAAGCGGTGATGAATCATTACAAAACCATTTGCGAAATGGTGGATGGTGACATCAGCGCTGAAGTGATTTCAACTGATTTCGCCGGCATTGTGGAAGAAGGGAAAAAATTAGCTGCCATTCATCCGAATATTGTTGTAAAAGTGCCGATGATCAAAGATGGCATCAAAGCCATCAAATGGTTCACAGATAATGGCATCCGGACAAACTGTACTTTGGTATTCTCAGCAGGGCAGGCGATACTGGCTGCTAAAGCAGGTGCTACTTATTTATCGCCATTCATCGGCCGCATTGACGACAGCAATTGGGATGGTGTGGAATTGATCGCCCAGATTGCTAATATTTATTCTATCCAGGGTTTCAAAACAAAGATATTGGCTGCATCCATCCGCAATGCCCTGCATATTGTAAGATGTGCCGAAGCAGGTGCTGATGTTTGTACCTGTCCGCTGGATTCAATCCTTGGCTTATTGAAACATCCGCTTACTGATATTGGCCTTGCTAAGTTTTTAGAAGACGCTAAGAAGACTTTATAATGGAAATTGAAATATTTTCTTTCTTCCTTAGAGTGAATTTCCAAGCCACCCCTTTAGGGGCATAGGAAAGTCTGAACTTTATTGCTACTTGTGGGGGTTGGGGGCGGGGGTTACCGCTGAAAGGCAGAATTCACCCGGGTAAACCCAATCAACTCATCAGCCCGGGCGCCAAAAGGACGGAAATATACAAGCACCATGTAGCCATTCTCGGTTCCCCAATAATTGCCTTCTGTATTTTCCAGTGAGGGATTTAGGCCTGATTGTTTTTTATCTGTCAGTGTTACATAAGAATAATTGTAATAGCCCTGCTTCAGGAATAATGCTTTTTCATAAACACCCGTTTGCTCGTTAAAGATCATTCTTGATTCCTCCCCGGTGGCATAATTGGTCAGTTCGCCAAACAGGTACACACTTTTACCTTCATAGCCCCTGTTGCCGGGTGGAATGAATGTGAAATGCACCCAGGCATAATCGCTTTGCCAGTAAGGATTGGTGCCGTCGGTATTTTCAACCGTATAAATGCCATTAATGTCACGGTAATAAATATAAACCTGGGAACGTCGTTCACCATCAGGTTTTACATAAATATCCGTCCTCACTTTACCGGTATCAACGATCTGCTGCATCCTGTCGCTCAACAACCGCAAACTCCGCAGGTCAAGCCAGCGCCATTCCTTCCCTGCCTGGAAAGTAGTATTCTCTTCATCGCTGTATTCAAAATAATTACCACGAAAAATGATTGGCCGGTCAATGATAGATGACGAGGACCATACATTGTTCTGCACCACGGCCACTTTCAGATCCTGCGGGGAGAAAGCATTGATCTGTGCATTCACCGTATTGACAGTCACCTGTACCCGCTGATGTGTTCTGAAAAAATTAGCATTAAACGGCTGGGTGATCAAAGCAGAAACCGATGCTTTATTATTGACTACCAAAAACCGTTTGGTAAAAAAAAGTTTGGACGTATCGTCATTCAGAAAAACTTTCAGCAAATAATTTCCTGAACGGGTTGGTGCCGAATTGCGTTCGGGGATAGTGGCCTGGTAATGGGTGTAACGGGTGGATATGATGGATGAATTACGGTACGTAGTGATGCGGTTGGTTTGAAAACCGCGGATATAATCATAGGACTGGATATTGGCAGGTGTCCAGTCGGCATTGTATAGCTGGAATGTGTAATAATAATTTTTAAAATCAGCGTCCAGGTCGTCAAAATGCAGTTCCAGCTGGTCGCTGCTGTTCAGCAGCATCATGGGATAGCTGTAGATATCGCCATACTTATGCAGTTTCACCGAATGAATATTTGGCTTGTAAATATGATCGGGTATCTGTGCAGTGACTCCCAATGCCTGCACAACAAAAAATAATAAAAGTAATTTTTTCATCCGGGCTATCTGACAGGTAATTGTTCCATAATACGTGAAATTCGGTTAAAAAAAGGAGAAATCTCTTTCCGCGACTTATTTGGTAGTGTCCCGGCTTGAATTTTTCCCACAGATATTCGCTGACCAGGACGCAGATTTTGCAGAAATAATCAGCGTTTATCTGCGATCCCGATAGCTATCGGGGCTGCGTTATCAGCGGGACTGGTTTTAATTTTCAAAATAATACACTACCCCTTACTTTTGTTAATGACAAAAAAATCAATTTGAAGGTTGCAGGCTTTATAGCAAACCGCATCGCATTTAACCAGCAAAAATCTTTTTCCAGGTTTATTATCCGGCTGTCCATCGTGGCTACGGTCATCAGCGTGGCGGTGATGATCGTTACCCTTTCATTGGCCAATGGTTTTCAGCAAACGGTGAGCCAGAAAGTATTCAGTTTCCTGGGACATATCCGCATACTGGAGAAACAGCCCGATAAAGCCATTATTTCTGAAGATTCACCCATTATTAAAAATGATTCACTGGCAGGCGCCATTCGGAGAAACCCGCTGGTTAAAAGCATACATCCATTTTCCACCAAGTATGCCATCCTGAAAACAAAAGATGAAATAGAAGGTGTATTGTTCAAAGGAATTGACAGCAGCTATGATTTTTCCCGGCTTCGGCCATTTATGAAACAGGGAAGACGGGTGAATTTTAATGACAGCAGTTACAGCAGGGAGATCATGTTATCTGCCAATACAGCTTCACAGTTAAAATTAAATGTCAATGATAAGATCCTGATCTACTTCATCCGGCCCAATGGCAGCATCCGACCTGATAAACTGACCATAACCGGTATTTATAAAACTGGCATTGAAGAATATGATAAAACATTCGCCATCGGTGATATCAAACTCATACAAAAACTGAACAGGGATAACAGCGAAGACAGTGCTGCTGATAACGAGATTGGCGGCTATGAAATTTTCCTGAATGATTACCGGAAAATTGACCATGCATCTGATGAGATTCATAATATGGATGAATTTCCTGTAACCTGGAAACCGGTAAGTGCAAAAGAAATTTCACCGAATATTTTTGACTGGCTTAATATGCAGGATATGACCCGCAATGTGCTGATCGGGTTTATGATCATAGTGGCTGTGATTAATCTCATCACCTGCCTGATCATATTAGTGCTGGAAAGAGTAAGGATGATCGGCATATTAAAATCGCTCGGCGCTACGGACTGGACGGTACAGAAAATATTTTTGCGTCATTCTGTTATCATCACCATTACCGGGATCGTAATTGGCGCTGCTTTTGGACTTGGCCTTCTCTGGCTGCAGGAAGCAACGAGCTTTATTAAACTCCCGGAGGAAGCTTATTACATGAGCGCTGCGGCGGTTAAAATTGTATGGTGGCAGGTAGGCGCCATTTGTGCCGGAACATTGCTTATTTGTTTTTTGGTGTTAATGATCCCTTCTTATCTGGTAAGAAGGATACAGCCGGTGAAAGCGATACAATTCAGGTAACTAGATTCTGGTTGCTTGTTTCTGGATTCTGGCTGAATTTCAGTAATTTTCTGAACTACACCCGAGAAATTACTAACAGATTAATTTATGAAGCTAAGACAGCTTACAGTTTTATTATTTCCACTGATCGCTATGTCATGTAAAACTACCGCCGTGAAAATGGTTGAAACCGCCTCTTATCCGAATTTGAAGGAGCAAAGATTATGACAATCTTCATATTTTGTAAAATTTCCATCGACCATGTTCGTCGATGAAGCCAGGGGAAAAGAGGGTCAATTTGGATATGGGATATGGCAAATCGATAGTATAAAACGTTATTTAAGCCCTTCTGCATTTATCGAAATAGAGCATGGAAGACCGATAGGTTGGGAGCCTGATTGCGATAAGTCAATAGAAAAGATTCATTCAAATTTACTCGATGGTACCGTTAAATGGAAAATCTGCAAAAATGAAACTGGTGATTATTACAGCGCTATCGCCTATCATGATAAACTGACCTTAGAGACATCTTCACGGACACGCAGTGGATTAGATTCTATGATTGCAATCGTTGCGACCTTATCCACGAAATAACAAGCGACCAACATTCGGTTTAGTCTAAGCCTGGTTTTTCCTCAAGCAAAAAATTAAATAATTTACTCAAGCCTGCGCCAAGCCGTAGGCGTTATACCAAATACCCCAACACCACCCCCGCCGCCACCGCAGCATTCAATGATTCTGCTTTTCCTTTTTTGGGAATGCTGAGCCTTACATTCGCCAGTTGTAATATTTCAGCGCTGATGCCTTTGGATTCGTTACCAAAAATAATGATGCCTTCTTTTATTTTTTTTACTGTGGAAATATCTTCTCCTTCCAGGGTCGTAGCGTAAATACGTGTATCTTTTTGTTCAGCCAGCCATTGTTGCAGATCGGTATAAATAACTTTCACCCTTGCAATGCTTCCCATGGTGGCCTGCACCACTTTGGGATTGTACACATCGGCCGAATCATTACTGCAAACAATTTGCCCGATCCCAAACCAATCCGCCGTGCGGATAATAGTGCCGAGGTTGCCGGGATCCTGGATGCCATCCAGCGCCAACGTGATCTTTCCTTTTGTTATTATTTCATTGTCTTCATCAAACTGCCTTACAATGGCCAGCACTTTATTGGGGTTGGTAAGTTGTGAGATCCTCTCCAGCTCTGTTTCGGTTATCTCTGTGACTGCTATTTTAACTAATATTTTTTCATGGTCTGTAATCCATTCTTTTAAAGCAAATATTTCTTTCACCATGGATGCATCTGCCTCTAATAATTCTTTTACTAATTTTGGCCCCTCCGCAATGAAAAGCCTCTCCTGCTGCCTGAATTTTTTCTGGCCTAAAGTTTGAATATCTTTGATCCGCTGTTTAACAAGCATACCTGTTCATTCAAATTATGGTGACACGCCATCCTTATTTTCATTCCACCCTCAGCAATTGCATTATTGCAGTTCTTTGCCTGGTCATGGCGGCTTCCTGCACGATTGTAAAAAATTACCCGTCCCGCAGACCATTCGTTTATAAAACAAATATCAACATTAAAGGCAACTTATCAAGCGATTCGACCCTGATACTTGCCTCAAGGCTCAGGGGCCAGCTGGATGACAGTATGCGTGCAAGGGCTGTTTCAAAAGTATTTTACAGTGTCATGAAAAAACCGCCGCTCTATGACCCGGCCAATGCTGATAAATCTGTCGTTTTTATGAGGGCACTGCTTGTTTCCATGGGATATTTTAAAGATACAATTACATACCATGCCGTTATCGATACGGTTGAACAAGACCAGTTCCGTACGACAATTAATTTCAACGTAACACCCGGCAAACCCGTGAGGCTCGATTCCATAAGCTATAATATCAAACAACAGGAACTGCAACAGCTGGCCATGGGCAGCCAGAAAGAAGCGCTGCTTAAAAAAGGAGAACCTTTTGCCAAGTCCAGCATTTCATCAGAGCTGGACAGGCTGACCAACCTGTATCGCAATAACGGCTATTTAAAATTTGGAAGGGACCTGCTGCAGGGATTGTGGGATACCGTGGATGTGTCATTATTGAATCCTAACCTCGATCCCTTTGAACAAATTGAGATGCTGGAAAAACTTAAAGAGCAAAGAAAAAATCCAACAGCCGATCTTGAAATAAGACTGAAACCGGGTTTTGACAGCAGCAGGCTTAGAAAATATTTTGTTGGCACGATAAAAATATATCCTGATTACAACCAGGATACGGCCGACTATAGTCCCAAAGAAACTACCGTGGACGGTATCAGGGTCATTTATTACCGCAACCTTTTTAAACCTAAAATTTTTCCGCCTAATATTTACCTGCTCCATGACAGCCTTTATGATCAACGCAATTATTTTAAAACCATTAACCGTTTTAATTCATTTGGTACCTGGCGTTTGGTGAATATTGAACAACTGCCCCGTAAAGAGCAGGATACGGTTGATTTTGCTATACGATTAACACCGGCCAGGAAGTTCGGGTTTACGGCCAACCTCGAAGGAAGCTTCAACCAAAGTGCTGTGTCAGGAAATTTAGCCGGCTTCAATGTTAACTTTGGCCTTCAAAACCGCAATGTGTGGAAAGCAGCCAATCAATCCAGCACCAGTATCAGGTTTGGCATTGAAACAGGCAGGGATACTGTTACAAAAGTAAAATTTGTCCAGACAAGACAGTTAAGCTTTAGTCATTCCATCTATTTCCCAAGACCAGTAGGGATCGGTAGAATAATTCCGAAGAAATTAAAGGAAAATGCAAGAACAGTGTTCTCCTTTAATGCCGCTTCAACAGAGAGAAGGGCATTATTCAATTTAACTACCGTTAACGGCTCATGGAGTTATGAATTTCAGTGGGCTAAAAATTCATTGGCTTTCCGTTTCCCGAACATTGAATATTCCTATTTAAAACGCAAACCCCTGCTCGACACGCTGTTTAAAAATAATCCTGCCCTGAAAAATATTTTCACGGATGGTTTTATTTCATCAAGCATTGTTAATTATTCAAGAAGCGGTGGCAAAAATAAAAATCTCAATTTTTTCCGGGCTAATATGGAAGTATCCGGTATCGTATCGGGAACAATAGTGAAAAGTAAATTCCTGGATACGAATCTTTACCGGTTTATGAAACTTGATGCAGAATTTACCCGGAAGATCGTTTTTAACAGATCAGCCATTGCGTTACGGTTTTTTGCCGGCGTTGGATATGAGTTTAATTCTACGGTGAATCCTGAGAAAAAAAATAACCTGCCTTTCTTTAAACAATATTTTGCCGGTGGGCCAAATAGTATGCGGGCATGGGCATTACGGAAACTCGGACCCGGTTCTGTCATTAAAGATTTTGGCCTGGATCCTGAACGATATGGCGATGTACAATTGGAAGCCAATATCGAATTCCGGTTTCCCATTGCCAGTATTTCAGGTGTAAAATTGAACGGGGCACTATTCACAGATATGGGGAATGTATGGTTTTTGAAAGAAGCTACAGGTCGTCTGCCGGAAGAAGTATTCAATTTCAGCCGGCTTGGAAAAGACCTGGCCATTGGTGCAGGGGCAGGCCTGAGAGTTGACTTTAATTTTTTTGTGATTCGGTTTGATTATTCTTATAAGGTAAAGGATCCAAGCCCCAAACCAGCTGATGCAGCCGGGCAGAATAAATTTTTTTACAACTGGAAACCTCAAAACGGGCAATTCCAGTTGGGTATCAGCTATCCGTTCATATTATAGCGGCTCTTTTATTTTTTTTGCAAAGTCTTCCATCGTCATCGCATCCTCTACTAAAAAATTACCGATCCTTGTCCTGCATAAACTGCCCAGGTAAGCTCCGCAACCCAATGCTGCTCCAAGATCATTGGCAAGACTGCGGATGTATGTCCCGGTGGTGCAAACGACTTTGAAATGAACAACAGGGAGTTCGGTCTTTGTAATTTCAAATTCCCTGATAGTAATTTTTCTCGGCTCTATTTTCACCTCTTTACCCTGTCTTGCCAATTCATACATTCTTTTACCTTCCTGTTTAATTGCCGAATGAGCCGGAGGCACCTGCATAATTTCACCGGTAAATTTTTTGGCGGCTGATCGTATGTCATCCTCAGTGATATATTCAAAGGGCATAAAACTTTCCGGCTTAGTTTCCAGATCATAGGTCGGCGTCGTAGCTCCGAGAATGAATGTACCGGTGTATTCTTTTTCCTGCGCCATATACTCATTGATCTTCTTCGTGAATTTTCCGGTGCAGATGATCAGTAAACCCGTTGCCAGCGGGTCTAATGTTCCCGCATGACCTACTTTCTTTACCCGGATAAGATTCCGGATCTTGTTGACGGCATCGAATGATGTCCAGCGAAGCGGTTTGTTGATGAGTAATAGTTGGCCTTCTTCAAAGATGTTTTTTGCTTGATTCTGGATCCTGGTCACTGGTTCTAAAACGTTTAAAAGTGTATATGCAGAAAAGCAAAGATAACCGGAAGAAGGTACAAGGTACAAGAATCCAGAATCAAGAAGCAAGAATCCAAAATCCAGCAACTATATTGACATCCTCGTCTTTAGTTCAAGATACTTGTTCACCGTATTCACCGTAAGATTTTCCGGGGTAGTAAGAATGGAAGGGATCCCGTTTTTATGCAGTTCTTTTACCATTAACCTTTTTTCGTAAGCAAATTTTTCAGCAATGGTTTTTATGTAGATATCTTCCAGCGAGCCGGCTTTCTTTTCTATCACTGATCTCAATTCTGTGTTTTCAAAAAAGACGACAAGCAATAAATGATAACGTGCGATCTTTTTCAGGGCCGGCATCTCCCGTTGCAGGCTTTCTGCCGATTCAAAATTGGTGAATAACAGCAGCAGGCTGCGATTGGTGACCCGGTTGCGGATAACAGAAAATAATTTTTCAAAATCAGATTCCAGGAAATCTGTTTTTTGTTTATATAGATTCTCCAGCACCAGGTTCATCTGGGTAGGCTTTTTATCGGCCAGTAAAAAGGTATCGAGGTTTTTCTCAAAAGTGATGATGCCGGCTTTATCCTGTTTTACCAATGCGACATTAGAGAGTACCAGCGAGGCATTAATGGCATGATCCAGCAGGGTCATTCCGCCAAAAGGCATTTTCATTACCCGCCCTTTATTGATAAGGCAATATATCTGCTGGCTTCGCTCATCCGTGTAACTATTAACCATCAGGTTATCCTTCCGGGCAGTGGCTTTCCAGTTAATGGTGCGATAATCATCGCCCCTGACATATTCCTTGATCTGTTCAAACTCCATACTGTGCCCGATCCTCCTGATCCTTTTTACTCCTGCTTCCTGCAGCCGGTTGCTGACAGCCAGTAACTGGTAACGTCGCATCTGCACATAAGAAGGATAAACCTTTACTACCTGCCGGGCCGGGAAAATATACCTTCGTTTTACGAGTTGAAGCGGGGCATGCACATACACATTGATATCTTCAAAAATATATTCCCCGCGGGTGGTTGGTTTCAGTAAATACTCAAGCCGGCTTTCAGCCGTCCTGTCTACCCTGATCTTTTTTAACCATTTTCTTTCCTGGAACTGCACCGGCAATTCATCAATAATGCTTGTGCGAACCGGGAACCCGTAATGATTAAACAGCCGGATAAAAACTTTGTTATCATCGCCGATACTGAAACGATCTGACATGATGCGTTCAGCTTCCATTCCGTTTTTTTTGCCAAAAGCAAGAATCGAGTCAATAATGACAGCTATCAAAAGGCACAACAGGATCAGGCCGCCAATGCGGAACCATGCCGGGAAAAAATAACTCAGCACAAAAACCACCGCCGCTGATCCGGCGATGTAGTAGACGATGTTGTTTAAATAAAAGCTTTTTATCATATTGTGTATTTCGGATACCGGAACTCCGTTCCTCTCAAATTAACCGGAACAGAGTTCCGGCCAGATTAGCCGGAACAGAGTTCCTCTCAGATTAGCCGGAACAGAGTTCCGGTCAGGTTAGCCGGAACAGAGTTCCGGCTTCCTACCTCGGCACATCCATTCCCTGTATGATCTGCTTAATGACATCATCTTCTGTTATTCCTTCCATTTCTTTATCAGGCGACAAAATGATCCGGTGTCGAAGTACCGGCGGAACAACCGATAAAATATCTTCCGGTGTTACAAAATCCCGGCCCTGCATGGCGGCCATGGCTTTGGATGCATTCATAATAGCCAGCGATGCCCGCGGAGAAGCGCCAAGATAAATGGATTTATGATTCCGGGTCTGCTGAATAAGTTTGGCAATAAACTGAAGTAATCTTTCTTCAATGATCTGTGTCTTTATTTGTTGCCTCAGTGATATGACCTGTTTTCCCTCCAATGCCGGCCTGATCATGTCCATCACCGGGGTGTTACCCATATTGTGAAATTGGGTAAGCATATTTGTTTCTTCTGTCTCTGTTGGATAAGGAACTATTATTTTAAAAAGAAACCGGTCTAGTTGTGCCTCGGGCAAACGATAAGTTCCTTCCTGCTCAATCGGGTTTTGTGTAGCCAGTACCATGAAGGGTGATGCCATGGGGTAAGTTTTACCATCCACTGTTGCCTGTCTTTCTTCCATAATTTCCAATAAGGCAGATTGTGTTTTGGCAGGAGCCCTGTTGATCTCATCCACCAGTATTATATTGCTGAATACGGGGCCTTTTTTAAATTCAAAACTGGCTTCTTTGGGATTAAATACAGGTGTGCCCAATACATCGGATGGCATCAGGTCGGGTGTAAACTGAATGCGGGAAAAACCGGCATTCACACTTTTAGCCACCAGCTTGGCTGTTAAAGTTTTTGCCACTCCGGGAACTCCCTCGATCAATACATGCCCATCCGCCAATAATGCTGTAATGATGAGCCTGACCATTTCATCCTGCCCTACAATGATCTTTTTAATTTCATTGCGGATAGACAGGACAGCCTCGTTCAATGCTGAAAGGTCGGTACGTGGTTGAAAAATTTGTTCTTCCATAATTTTTATTTATTAGTGTTTCCTTCTCCCCTATCCACTCTGTGGAGAGGAGGTGAGTGCTGAGATCATGCTTTTTTATAAAATGATTCCAGTTGTTTATGAAAATCGGTTAACTGACTTTTTTTTATTACCCCAGCTTCATCAAGGTATCTTATAAACGAAACAATACCCCGGATCTCTGGTTCCTCAGTGCCGGATTTATACTGAAGGTTTTTCACAAACTCCTCATCAAGCGAGCCGGTCGGTAATTTATATTTATTACGAACATATTCCAGGAAATAAGCACCCATTTTCCTGCAAAGGTTTTTGTGATCGCCTTTATCATAATATAATCGCCCGATCGTTTTTACAAAATCAAGCGAATCATTCCGGGGTTTTGTTATGACCGGGATATAGCGTTGCTTTCTCCGCATTCCCAGCAACACATACAATAATAAGGCAAAGATAGCAGTAAGCAATGCCGCCTTGAGTGCAGGATAACTGAGAAGTACCGCAAGCCAGCCTTTCTTTTTCTCAGGATTTTCCCGGAACTTTTTATTCAGATAATATTCATCCCACACTACTCTCGTTACGTCCGGTTTAATGACAGACAATGCCTTTTCGTAATACTCAATATTATTTTTATGAAGTATAAAATAATTGCTGAACACCAGCGGCTCAGTGTGCACATAAAAATTGCCTTTGCCCGCATGCAGGCGGATAAAGTCGGGTCTGCCGCTTTCATCTTTTCCCAGGACATCCGTAGTGGATGAATCAACAGTTGAAAAGTAGGAGTTAAATGTTTTACCGGGATAACTGTAAGTGGTCTTTTTGTCAAAGGGGGGTGCATCGAGTGAGATATGCATATTCTTCCTCAAATCTGCAACCGGGATGAAGGAAAAATCAACGGCACTGCTGTTGCAACCCAGCATTTTATCCGCTGCTGCTGAAATATATCTTGCACAAATGAAAACATCATTTCCATTTTCTGTAAACCTGATCATTTTTTTCATCTCCTCTTCATCGGGACTGAACCGGTCGCAGACAACGATCAATGCCTGTTTTGAATCATAATTGGAAAGAGAATCCCAGTAGCCGGGTTCATATTTGTTGGTATAAATAGAAGCGTTGGGAAAAATGTATTTCAAGTTCCGGTAAGCTGCATAAGTCCCGTACGGGATTTTATCCTGCCTGCGCAAGGTTATTCTTTCGTCTAACTTCTTCTTTTTGCTAATGCCGCCTGTTACGAATAATATCACTACTGCTGCAAGCAGTAATGACCCAAGAATATATGGAAGATACCTGTTCAATGTTTATCTTATTTGACGGTCAAACTGGTTGAAGTCATTTCTGACGATCCTGTATGCCTCTTCCCCAACCTCAAACTGGCCATACCAGCTATACTCATAGTTCCGGGTAATGCGGAAAAAATTATTGTAATAACCGGTTGAATGAAGCTGGAACAGGTAATCAAGATTGGTTCTGTCCTGTTTATACTGAATAATATTTTTCCCCGCCATGTCTTTCAGCAACCGTAAAAACATCAGCCGTATGGCCAGCCGGTAATTACCACTTGCTTCCGCTTTATCAATTTCTTTCTGGTAGTTGATAGCGAATATATCCTCCGTTGCCGGTTCCCCGTCACCGGTGGTTTCTAAAGCTTTATTCTTTTTCCGGAATAAACCTACATTACTCCCAGCCAGGTACCACATGATAGCTGCTGCAAACCCGCCAATGATAATCAACCATAACAATGTCTGAAACCATTGTTGCTGACCAAGCGGTGTATAACGAGGCCCGTTATATTCAGGTTTTGCTTCTTCTTTTATTTCTGCATTGGCATACCAGAAATTATCATCCTCCTGCATTTTTTTAATGAGGCTGTCAGGTACATGTCGCTGAACAATAGAACTGTCCTGTAGTAAATCCCATTTTTTTAAAAAGTAATCAGTTTTAATATCCTCTGCTGATATGACAGACGGCGGTTCGTATTCTGCAGGTATTTCCTCGATCACCGGTAACAATGAATCAGCCAGGAAAGTGGTATCGCTCTGTGCCTGAGTGAATGCAGGAAAAAGCAGTAAAAAAAACAGCAGGGCTCTTTTACCGGGTATTGCAATGCAAATATTTTTTTTATGCCTTATCAGCACTTATACTTCCTCCTCGTTTAAATGTGATGCAAACTTCCGGCCCACCCGGATGGGATAAATAATAAAATACCAGATGATAAACAGCACTGATATCATGAAAATACCCGTGGTAAGCCAGGAAACATTATTATATAGCCGGGTGATAAAGCCTTCAAAAAATGCCGCAACCCCAAAAACAGGCAAAAGACCTACCATTATTTTTACACCATCCTTGGCGCCCTGTTTAAGGGCATCGATCCGGCGGATGGTTCCGGGAAATAAAAAACTCTTTCCAAGTATAAGACCAGCTGCCCCGGCAAGTATGATCGCAGTAATCTCCAATGTGCCATGCACAAATACCACCAGCCAGAAATCAATCCCCAATCCGTGAGCCGCAAAAAGTTCATCAAACGCTCCCACCATGACGGAGGTTTGTGCCAGGTCATATAAACATGGAACGCCAAAAACAATACCCGATGCAAACATTCTCATGGAAACAATGATATTATTGATCATAATTCCAAGCCAGGTAAGGAATGAATTTCCGTGTTCATAAACACCAAACGGGTTTCCTTTCTCAATATTCTCCTGGGTCATATCCACATATCCATCTCCCAAAATGCTTCGCACCACTCCTTCATCCCTGAAAGATGTAAAAAAGCCAATAACAAAAAACACCATGAAAAAGATAAAAGTGAAGAGTATCACTTTGTGATGTTTGCGGAGTGTCAGCGGCAGATCATATTTCCAGAAAGTGACTAACCGGTTGGATTCTTCTTTACGGTTCTTATAAATATCCAGGAAAATTTTTGAAGCCTGTGAATTAATAAAGTGAGTAACCTTCCCGGAAGGATAGAAAGTTTTGGCATAGGCCAGGTCATCAACCAGTTGGGTAAAATCAGCTGCCATTTCATCCGGATCTTCCGATGGCTGCTGTTGGATCCTCAACCAGCGGTCTTTATTCTTTTTTATGAAAAGCGCCTCTCTCAAAACAGATGATTTAGGTCGTAAAATAATGCTTTTTAAAAAGATAATGGCGGACTTCAAAATTTAATTGCCCAAAAAATATTATTTTGTTCTTTTAATTAAATCTCCCGGTGAATGGCGGTTATAAAAGTACCTACCAACTTCAATATTGATGTAGAATTTGAGATACCTGAATTCTACAGAAGGCTGATCTCACTGCTGATCGATATCCTGATCCAGTTTTTTTATATTAAAATAGCCATTGAAATACTGAAGTCAATAGCCAACGGCATGAATATCTGGGATTCGGACTCACAATACAATCTCTATTGGCTGATCATTATAGTTCTTTATTTGCCAATATTTATATACCATATACTGCTTGAGATCACTATGAACGGACAGAGCATTGGTAAAAAAATTACCGGCATCCGGGTGGTTAATGAAAACGGGGGAAAAGCCAGTATCAGCCAGTTCCTGATCCGGTGGCTTGTCCGGGATATCTGGTTCATTCTTTTGCTTATCATGGGCCTTCAGCAGGAATTCCGGGGTAATAAAGGTGAGTCTGCCTTCTTAATTATTGTCGTACTGGGTTATTTCATTACAGATATTGTGCTGGTCGTATCGTCCAAAAAAGGACAGCGCATCGGTGATATACTGGCTAAGACGATACTTATACGGATCAATACAAAAGGAAATATTGAAGACACTGTTTTTGTTGCGGTAGCCGACAGTTATGTTCCATCTTTCCCGCAAATTATGCAACTGAGCGATAAAGATATTAATGCCATAAAAAGCATACTGGAAATATCCCGGAAAAAGGGGGATTTTAATATGGCAGAAGCTGCCAGTTCCAAAATAAAAGCACATCTCAGGATCGAATCCTCCCTGTCTCCTTTTGATTTCTTGGATGTGCTGCTGAAAGATTACAATTACCTTTCTACCAAATAAAGATCCTCTGCCATCCGCAGATGCAGAACGATAATGCTGTAACAGCATGCTATTACATATTACCCAGGATACCTATCAGCATGAACAAAAGGAAAATGATCAGCAGTACAGCCCAAAAAGCAAAATAATTCCTGGCGCCGGCAAAACCGGCATTCAGTGCTGCCTGGTCATTTGTTCTTAATCCCTGGTTGATTTTATTCCCGGCATTCAATGCAAAGAGAGAACTGACAATAAAAATTAGACCCATAATTACATATACAATCAAACCGGCATTGCCAAGTGTTGTGGCACTGAACCCGGTTTCATTGCGGTAAGAGCTTCCGCCGTAACGACTCAGGGCCTGCTGTGCAAGCACACCGGCTATCATGCAAAGAACACCGATAATGAGTCCTACTATTCCCAAAACTTTAGCCCAGGAAGCAGCGCTTCTTAAGGTATAACTATTTTGAGCATCAAGATTGAGCTGGAATAATGAGGTGTTTTGATTCTGTTCCATAATGTAATTGATTTTGGTTGGTATAAATGTACGGGGTTTAATGCATCTGGTCGCTAACTTAGGTTGCAAATTCCAAAAGCAGTAGCGACCTGATGCGTTTATGCGGCCTGGCGCTTCTAATAGGCTCTTGCAAACAAAACCCGTTGAGTCGAAGGCTTCCCGGTCAGGATACATTGACCATTTTCCTGCTTATTTTTTAAAGGGATACAGCGAATGGTGGCTTTTGTTTTTTCTTTAATAGCCTCCTCGGTTTCAGCAGTACCATCCCAGTGTGCAGCTATAAAACCGCCCTTTTCATCCAGCAGTTTTTCAAACTCCTCCCAACTGTCTGCCGGAGTGATATGTTCATCCCGGTAAGCCCTGGCTTTTTCAAACATATATTTTTGTATTTCGTTCAGCAGACCCTCCACATAGACTCCAATACCATCCAAAGCCACGACTCTTTTTTCTTTGGTATCCCGGCGGGCCACTTCCACCACATTTTTTTCCAGGTCTCTTGCGCCTAAAGCCAGTCTTACCGGTACCCCTTTCATTTCATACTCAGCAAATTTCCATCCCGGCCGGTTATTATCATTATCATCATATTTCACTCTTATACCCAATGCCTTTAATTCTTTGATGATCGCAGCTGCTTTCGCATCGATCAATGCTTTCTGTTCATCGCCCTTATAGATAGGCACTATCACCACCTGTTGCGGTGCGATCTTAGGAGGCAGTATCAATCCCTGGTCATCACTATGAGCCATAACCAATGCACCCACCAGCCTTGTGCTAACTCCCCAACTGGTGGCCCATACATATTCCAGTTGATTTTCTTTACTAAGAAATTTTACATCGAATGCTTTGGCAAAATTTTGCCCGAGAAAATGTGATGTGCCTGCCTGCAGGGCCTTGCCATCCTGCATCATTGCTTCAATGCAATAGGTGTCAACGGCACCGGCAAAACGTTCATTAGGGGTTTTCACTCCCCGGATCACCGGTACAGCCATGAACTCTTCCACAAAGCTGGCATAGACCTCAAGCATTTTTTCTGTTTCTTCCACAGCTTCCTTTGCAGTGGCATGGGCAGTATGTCCTTCCTGCCATAAAAATTCAGTGGTACGTAAGAACAATCTTGTTCTCATTTCCCAGCGCACGATATTACACCATTGGTTGATGAGTAACGGAAGGTCACGGTATGATTGTATCCAATCTTTATAGGTGCTCCAGATGATCGTTTCGCTGGTGGGACGAATGATCAGTTCTTCTTCCAGTTTTGCATCGGGGTCAACAATAACGCCCCCGCCATTGGGATCATTTTTTAACCGGTAATGCGTCACCACTGCACATTCTTTGGCAAATCCTTCCACGTGTGCCGCTTCTTTGCTTAAAAAGCTTTTGGGAATAAATAAAGGAAAATAGGCATTCACATGCCCGGTATCCTTGAACATTTTATCCAGTACATCCCGCATATTTTCCCAAAGGGCAAACCCATATGGCTTAATGACCATACAACCTTTTACAGCCGAATAATCTGCCAATTCCCCTTTTATAACCAGGTCATTGTACCATTGCGAATAATCTTTTTCCCTTGATGTTATTTCCTTACTCATATTTTTAAGTTTAAAGCCCTGCCGACCTTTAGATTTTATTTAACAGGACTTCATGCAATATTTCCAATAAAGTCCGAACCTTTGTTATGCCAACGCAAACGATTGTGTAACCTTTAAAGACGCACAAAAGTAGTAACTTCAACTTTAACCCGATAAACCATTTGCCATGAAAACAGCAATTTTACTCCTGGTGGTTTCTGCAACAATTCTCAGCAGTTGCACAACGGCTTACAAAACCGGTCAAACTCCTGATGATGTCTATTATTCTCCTACACGGCCGCAGCAGGAAAATGATGACGTACAAAAAGAAGACAAGAAGGATTACACTTACTCTGATGAATATTATTCTGACCGTTACCTGCGGATGAAAGTAAGGAACCGGTACCGTTGGAATGATTTAAATGATTGGTACAACTATGACAGGTACAGTTACGGATACAACTACTATTATGGCTCTTATAACAATCCTTACAATTCATGGAACTATTATTATAACCCTTATTGCTGCTGCCATACCAATAATATTCATAATATTTACAGCAGTCCAAAGGTAGCCTCCGTAAAGCCAATAGTAAAACCACATAATTTTAGCCTGACCGGCTACACTAATAATAGCTACAATAACACGAATTCAAGCGCAAGCGGCAGCCGGGTTTATAACAATACCAATAATAATAATTCAAACGGTGCCACCAAAACGATCAGAACAATCTTCGAAAGAAACAACAATAATAACAGCTCGTCAAGCAGCAGTTCTACGCCCAGCAGAACCTATACGCCGCCGAGCAGCAGTTCTTCCAGCAGCAGTTCATCGTCGGGCAGCTCTGGTGGAAGCAGCGGAGGAAGCGTAACACGACCCGGAAGAAATTAATTCTAAATCTTATGCAGGGAATATACCAGAAGCATTCTAAAATGTTTCCTGCATCTTATTATCATATATAATCAATACCGTTTATGAAAAATAAATTATACATCGCCATTTTGATAGTGGCCGCACAACAGGTTTCGGCACAGGTGCCGGAAGAAGCCCTTCGCCTTTCATGGAGACCGCAGATGGGTACGGCCCGCAACCAGGCCATCGGTGGTGCCATGGGTTCACTCGGTGGTGACGCAACAGCAAATATGGTAAACCCTGCCGGGCTGGCTTTTTATAAAACTTCGGATTTTGTCCTCACACCCGCTTACCAGTTTGGAAAAGGAACAAGCAGTTTCAGGGGAACATCCAATACTGCTGCAGATCAAAATAATTTTGCCTTAGGTACTTCTGGTTTTGTTTTTGGCGGCTTTGGATATAAGGCCAAAAACAGTTTTGGCCTGACTGTTACCAGAGTGGCTGATTTCAGGCAAACCATATCGTACAAAGGGCAGAATGATTACAGCAGTTTTGCTGAACCGCTGGCAGATGAGTTTGCATCTTCCGGTCTTACTATTGACGAAGCATTGAACAGCGGTAATGTTTCTTTGCCCACTAAAATGGCATTATTTACTTACCTGGTTGACACGGCCACGATCAATGGAAGCAAACAGGTTATTGCCCGGTCAGAATTCACCTCCCTGCTAAACCAGGAACATTTATCAGAAGTCAGCGGAGGAATAACGGAAATCACTCTCGGCTGGGGAAATGAAATCAACAA
Source organism: uncultured Chitinophaga sp. (assembly GCA_964525285.1). Classification (GTDB taxonomy): domain Bacteria; phylum Bacteroidota; class Bacteroidia; order Chitinophagales; family Chitinophagaceae; genus JJ008. The sequence continues at coordinate 21,774 of CAZGGQ010000014.1, read as the reverse complement.
AAAATTCATGGCGGGTATCAGCATGGGGATACCGATCGTAAAAATTGACCGTAATACTTATTACCGTGAATCTGACGCATCCGGCGATATAGACAATGACTTTAACTATATGGCTTACCGGGAAAATTTTTCGTTGAAAGGGATTGGTTTCAATCTAAAAGCCGGTCTTATTTACAGACCCAAAGATTATATCCGGCTGGGACTTGCTCTTCATTCTCCCGATATGATGATGCTGACTGAAACATTCAAATCCGGCCTGGCGGCAGACCTGGAGAATTTATTTGCGCCCAATACAGGCTATGACAGTGTTGCTTCTTCCATCGTCGCCCCCAACCAAACAAATGAATACAAGTACACGACTTATACCCCGGGGAAAATAATCCTGAGCGGCTCTTATGTTTTCAGGGAAGTGGAAAATATTACCCGGCAAAAAGGCTTTATTACTGCCGATATAGAATTCACCAATTACAAATGGATGCGGTTTGGCCCTTCCGGGGAAGTTACTGATGAAACCAAAGCACCGTATGACCCTTATAATGATGCCATAGATGCTATTTATAAAACAGCTGTCAATTTTCGTATTGGCGGCGAGTTGAAATTCAAGATCATTATGGCCCGTATTGGTTTTGCTTATTATAGCAGTCCATACAAAGACAAAGTGCTAAAAGCAAATAAAATGAACCTGAGCGGCGGACTGGGTTACCGGCACAAAGGAATGTTCCTCGACCTGACTTATGTACACCGCATTAATAAAGATGTAAACTTTCCTTACCGGGTCAATGCACCGAGGGCCAACACTTTTGCCAGCCTGAAAGAAACGGGAGGTAACGTATTGCTGACTGTTGGGTTTAAAATATGACAGCAGACCTGCTGCCGGAGGGCAGGGACGGTGAGGCGCAGAGATAAATTAAGTATTGTAAAATTATACTCTTCGACTCTGCGACTCCCCGGTTACTCTATTTATTACAAAGAAAACGATCACCCCAACCACGGCGATCAAACTACCCCATAACGCAAACCAGCCGGTTGAAATAAAAAGAAAGATCCAAATAGCAATAGAAAGGATAACCGGCAAGGGAAACAACCACATTTTATATGGCAGATCTTTTGTCCCATAACTTTTCCGGAGCAAAGTCACACCCACTCCCTGTGCAATAAACTGAACAATGATTCGCATAGCCAGTATGGAACTTATGACTTCTGACAATTTGAATAAAAGACTAAATACAAAACCTAATGCACATAAAACAATCAATGAGATGTAGGGAAAATTCTTTGTTGGGTGGAGTTTTGCAAAAGGTTTAAAGAAATTTCCGTCAACTGCTGCGGCATAGGGCACTCTTGAATATCCCAGTATGACAGCAAACAACGAAGAAAAAGCAATACATAAAATCAACACGGTAACGATAATGCCTGCCTGGTGACCATACAGCTGTTCCATAAATGAACTGACCAGGTATTTATCATCCGCATTCACCGATTGCCATGGCATCACTCCCATCACACTTATATTCATCAGTAAATACAAAGTGGTAATGCCAATGATTGAAATAAAAATGCTGCGGGGGATATTCTTGCCGGGATTTTTTATCTCCCCTCCCAAATGACAAACATTATAATAACCGAGGTAAGCATAAACTGTTTTCACAGAAGCATGACCAATGGCTGCCCAGAATGCTAAGCTGAAAAAAGATTCATTTCCAGATGGAATAAGTTTTATTGTTTGCTGCTGATTCAACAATCCGCTTATTATGATCCAGGTAATGGTGAGAATGACGATGGTTCCCATTATCACGGATATTTTTCCGATCGTTTCGATCTTCCGGTATAATAAAAGAAATGCAAGGATGACCAAACCTCCTGAAACTATTTTCTGCTGCCACAGGTCCATAGGAACGATATAAGTAAGGTATTGGGCAAAACCAATTGAAGCGGAGGCAACAACCAGGGGAGCCTGGATAGATGTTTGCCAGACAAATAAAAAACTCATCAGCCTGCCACCTTTTTCACCAAAAGCAATACGGTGAAAATTATAAGTGCCTCCTGCCAGCGGATACTTGGCTCCCAGTTCACTCCATATCATCGCATCCATCAATGCTGTGAAAGCGCCGAAGATCCACGCCCAGATAAACAGACCGCTATTGAACTGTGCCACTACAAACGGCATCACAACAAAAGGACCAATGCCAACCATATCTATCATGTTGATAGAAGTGGCCTGCAATAAATTTATTTTGCGGTTGGTGAGTGGTATGGACAAGAAAGTCTATGGTTTATAGTTAACCTTTTGCAAATGCAGTAATCCCCTCCACCAGCACATCCAAATTTTTTAATGTTGTATAAACATTCGGAGTCACCCTCACACCATGAATATTTTCCCATTCGATCCCTACCGTATGCACCCGGTATTTGTCCAGCAGGAAACTATCCAGGTCTCCCACTTTTTTCCCTTCAACGGATACATTGCCGATGGCGCATCCCCATTTGGGATCGAAGGAAGTGTGCAGTTTCACTTTCGGGATATCCTTCACTTTATCGAACCAGTAATTCTTTAAATAATGCAAACGTTTTTCTTTTCTTTCACTTCCGATCATTTCATGAAACTCAAGCGACTTGCCGATGGCCTGTTCGATGAACATTGGCCTTGTACCCAATGCTTCAAATTTGCGGATATCATCCTTTAAGGGTTCACCCATTGCAAATAATGGATAGAGGTTTTTGATCTTGTTTTTTCGTACATATAACATACCGCTGCCAATGGGGGCATACAACCATTTGTGCAGGCTGGCGGCGAAATAATCAGCATCTAGATCGGGAACTTTAAAATCAAAATGGGCAAAACTGTGTGCACCATCCACTACTACCTCAATTCCTCTTTTATGTGCTTCGGCAGCAATTTTCTTTACCGGTAATATCTGCCCGTTCCAGTTAATGATATGAGTGATGTGTACCAATTTGGTTCTGGACGTAAATGCATTCACATATTGACTCGCCAGGTAATTCTCGTCCTCACTGGGCAGGTCCAGGTTGATCCATACCATTTTAATTCCCTCCCTCAACTCTCTTTGTTTGTACGCATTGATCATGTTGGGGTAATCCTGTTTGGCCGCTACTACTTCATCACCGGCTTTTAACTGCAAACCAAAGATCACGGTCTCCAATCCTTCCGATGAATTACGGTTGATGGCAATCTCTTCTGCACTGCAACCTGCGAGATTTGCAAGATTCTGGCGTAATGGTTCGCGGCCCTGGTCCAATATGCGCCACATATAATAACTGGGCGCTTCGTTGCAGTAATCATAATACCGCTTCATGGCATCCTGTACGGTTTTAGGAGCCGGGGAAACACCGCCATTATTTAAATTAATAAGAGATGGTGAAACAGTGAATGATTGCTGGATATAATACCAGAAGTCTTCTTCCGTGGCGAGGTCTGCCGGGGAAATGCCTTCTGCATCACGCAAGGCCCGGTCTAAATTTCTTGACCAGGATGGTTTGGCAATGGATGTAAAAAATGCCGTAGCAGAAAACATTCCGGCTTTTTGCAAAAACCTCCGACGATTTGTTCCGGGCATGATGATTGTTTTTATAAATGTAGTAAAGTTTCACGCAAAGGCGCCAGGAAAGCAAAGTTCGCAGAGCCGTCTTTGCGGCTAGGCGAATACTTTGCACCTACTTTGCGTGAAATATTGATGCTGAGCAGCGATATATAGTATCCCGATAGCTATCGGGATGCGATTCTTCAACTGGAAGAATCGAAGGCAACAGGCGATGATAGTAGCACTTCAGCCCGCCTCCGTATAAAACTACGGTGTGTGAATTGGCCACATAAAATAAAAAAACTAACTTCCAGTCCCAACTTTTGTTTATGAAAATACTGGAGATCAAAGTGCTGAAAGGCCCCAATTACTGGAGTGTGCGCCGTACCAAACTGATCCAGATGAAGCTGGACCTGGAGGAAATGGAACAACAACCTACAAATAAAATTCCGGGTTTCAGGGAACGATTGGAAAAAATGTTTCCCACGATGATCGAACACCGCTGCAGCGAATCAGTCCGGGGTGGTTTTTTTAATCGGGTGGACGAAGGCACCTGGATGGGCCATGTGATCGAACATATTGCTCTCGAACTGCAGACACTGGCCGGCATGGATACCGGTTTTGGAAGAACAAGGACGCCGGAAGGTGAAAAAGAAGGCATCTATTATGTAGTGTTCAGCTATATGGAAGAAGATGCGGGTGTATATGCAGCCAAAGCTTCGGTAAGGATCGCACAGGCATTAACAGACGGGATTGAATATGACCTGGCAGAAGATATTCAGCAATTACGAGTTATAAGAGAAGATACAAGGTTGGGACCTTCTACCGGTTGCATCGTGGAGGAAGCAGCCAAAAGAAATATTCCTTACATACGATTGAATAAAGCAAGCCTGGTTCAGCTGGGATATGGAGTAAATCAAAAACGTATCCGGGCAACGATCGCTTCTACCACTTCCAACATAGCCGTAGATATTGCCTGCGATAAAGAAGAAACAAAGATGTTACTGGAAGCGGCTGAAATTCCGGTGCCAGGAGGAACTGTGGTAAGAACTGAAGAAGGTTTGAAAGAAGCGGTCGAAAAATTTAGTTACCCATTAGTGATAAAACCGATTGATGGCAATCATGGCAAAGGAAACACCACTAATATCAACAGTTGGGAGCAGGCTACAAAAGCGTTTGAAGCAGCAAAGGTTTACAGCCGCAGTGTGATCGTAGAGAAATTTATTACCGGTTTTGATTTTCGCTGCCTTGTTATCAATTATAAATTTATCTGTGCTGCCCTGCGTACACCTGCATCTGTTGTGGGCGATGGAAAAAATAATATTCAATGGCTGATCGATGAAACAAATAAAGATCCAAGAAGAGGTTACGGGCATGAAAAAGTGCTGACACAGATCACTGTTGACCAGTTTACCCAAAAAATGCTGGATGATGCCGGTTATACCCTGGAAACAGTTCCAAAGAAAGGGGAAAGGGTTTTATTGAAACCTACCGCCAATCTTTCAACGGGCGGTACTTCGACAGACGTTACCGATGAAGTGCACCCGGCCAATATGGTCATGTTTGAACGTATCGCAAAGATCATCGGTCTGGATATTTGTGGTATTGATATAATGGTAAACGACCTGCGGACCCCGGTTTCAGAAAGTGGTGGCGCCATTCTTGAAGTGAATGCTGCGCCCGGTTTCCGCATGCACATTGAACCAGCGGAAGGTTTGCCAAGAAACGTTGCCGAACCCGTAGTGGATATGCTGTTTCCCAAGGGAAGTGCCGGAAGAATTCCTATTATTGCGATAACCGGCACTAATGGTAAGACAACAACGACAAGATTAACAGCACATATTGCAAAGAGTGCCGGCAAAAAAGTTGGCTATACCACCAGCGATGGGGTGTATATTCAAAACCAACTGATGATGAGGGGTGATTGTACCGGACCAATATCCTCCGCATTTGTTTTAAAAGATCCAACGGTTGACTTTGCCGTGCTGGAATGTGCAAGAGGTGGAATACTGAAAGCGGGCCTTGCATTTCAAAATTGTGAAGTTGCTGTAGTAACCAACGTAGCTGCCGATCATATGGGCCTGGGCGGAATTCATACACTGGATGCCATGGCAAAAGTAAAAGCCGTGGTGCCAGAAACTGTTTTTCCACATGGCTATGCTGTTTTGAATGCAGATGATGACCTGGTGTATAAAATGAAGAGCGATCTGAAATGTAATATCGCTTTATTCAGCATGGATGAAAATAACCCCCGGATAAAAGAACATGCTGCAGAACATGGTTTGTCCTGTGTATATGAAAATGGATTTGTAACAATTATGAAAGGAAGCTGGAAGATACGGGTGCTGGATGCAAAAAAAATTCCGCTGACCTATGAGGCAAAAGCCATTCATAATATTAATAACTGCCTGCCTGCTGTGCTGGCCGCCTATTTATTCCGTGATATAACCATCGAAGACATCAGGAACGGGTTGCAAACATTTATTCCCAGTGAAAGCCTGACACCCGGCCGGTTGAATTTCTTCCATTTCAAAAACTTTACCATGCTGGCCGACTTTGCGCATAACCCGCATGGATTAAAATTGCTTTGTGATTTTGTGAGCAAGCTGGATTACCCGATGAGGATCGGTGTAATCAGCGGCACAGGCGACAGAAGAGATGAAGACATAAGAGAACTCGGTGAAATTTCTGCAAAATATTTTGATGAGATCATTATCCGCTGTGATAAAAATTTGCGGGGAAGAACGGCGGATGAAATTATTGGTTTGCTGAAAGAAGGAATTAAAAAGGTAAACCCAGACCTCCCGGTCATTACGATTCCTGACGAAGACCAGGCGTTGGATTATATTTATGAAAACCCTAAACACGGGGCCTTATACACCATTATGTGCGATGTGGTGGCAAGGGCATTGGATAAGATCAGGGAGTTGAAGGAAAAAGAAGAGAGGCCGTTGGCTGTTAGCCTTTAGCCATTAGCTTTTAGCTGTTGGCCTTTAGCTTATTTTCGTTCCTCAATCAACAGTCAATCGTTATCAGCTTTAAGAGTTTTGCTGAATGATGTTAGCATTTTTTCTTCCTCCATCAGGAGGGCCAACGTTGATGAGGTCAAATGCGGATCACCAAAACCAAGTTTTTGAGATATCAATAGTTGTGTTTCCATTTCGAAACAGGAACCCAGGGCTATTTCAATAAAACGGTTTTTATCTTTATCGCTTGTACGGCTATTGCCTTCTGCGATGTTGGAAGGAATTGATATAGCAGCTCTTGTTATTTGAGAAGTCAATACGAATTTTTGCTCAGCCGGGAAGCTACCTGTGATCATAAAACCATTAATACTAATATCAAACCCTTTTTGCCAGATCTTTAATTCCTTAAAGTTTTCATATTTATTCTTTGTGCGAATCAACGAAAGAAAGTAACTATGGGCATGTGATATTCCTCAGTTTTAGACGTCTTTTCACTCTAATAAAACTTATAACGAGGCCGAAACCTTTATACACAAGCAAATGGCTAAAAGCTAACAGCTTTTCTTAAAAATCCATTTGGCATAAAAGCCATCAATCCTTATTTTTGCAATCCCAAAGAATGACCCATGGTGTAATGGTAACACTACTGATTTTGGTTCAGTCATTTAAGGTTCGAATCCTTATGGGTCAACAGAACCCCGCTTAACGGTGTGGTTTTTCTATTGCAGACGGTTTAAACAAGTGGCAAGACTTTCCTTCCAGCTTTTTATTAAAATGCCAAAGGTTTGCTGAATTTTTGTTTTATCCAGCGCCGAGTAAGCCGGCCTTTTTGCCGGAGTAGGATATTGGGAAGTGGGAACGGGATTTATTTTACAGTTACTCCCGGTTAATTCTTTTATGGCAACAGCAAAATCATACCAGCTGATTATTCCTTCATTGCTGAAATGATAGATACCGTGAGTGGTGAGTCGTGAGCCTGCCTGTCCGGTAGGCAGGTTGTGAGTAGGAAGAGTCCCTATAATTTGTAATATCGCTTCAGCTAAATCAGCGGCGTAAGTAGGTGAGCCAAACTGGTCACTCACGACATTTATCTCTTCTTTCTCATTTAATAATTTGACCATGGTCCTCACAAAATTCTTCCCGAATTCTGAGTACAACCAGGATGTACGGATAATAATGGACCCGGGATTGAATTGCAAAGCCTGCTTCTCTCCTTCCAGTTTGGAGGCTCCGTAAACAGTTTGGGGGTTGGTGGGTGAATCTTCCTTGTAAGGCTCCGTTGCTGTTCCGTCAAAAACATAATCCGTAGAGATATGAATGAAACGGGTATGATTTTCTTTGCAAATAGCAGCCAACACTCCCACTGCTTCTCCATTTACCTGGAAAGCCAGGACCTTTTCTGACTCTGCCCTGTCAACGGCCGTATAAGCAGCGCAGTTTATTAAATACCGTGGCTGATAAATTTTGAAATAATGCCTGACCATCTCAAAATGATGAATAGGCAGGTCCTCCCTTGACAAAAAAATAAAATCATAGGGAGGCAATAAGGAAATTATTTTTTTCAACTCTTTTCCTAACTGCCCGTTAGAACCGGTGACCAGTATCTTACCCCCATCCCTGCCGGCTGGCGGGTCGTTTCGGATTTCACCCATTGAAAAGATGGTTTATGGATAGACAAAAGTATTATTGCAATCTTTTAATAATGGAAGCTGTTTGTCTTTATCAGAAATGACTGCATCTTCAGCAGGTATCTGCCAGTCAAGATTCAATACAGGATCATTATAAATAATTCCGGCTTCAGCTTCTTTGTTATAAAACCCATCACATTTATACAACACTTCTGCTTTTTCACTCAGCACTGAAAAACCATGTGCAAAACCTTTTGGAATAAACAACTGTCTTTTGTTTTTTGCCGACAGCACTTTACAATAACTTTTGCCGAAAGTTGGCGAACCTTTGCGGATATCCACCACCACATCTGCAATTTTTCCCCGCAGCACCCTTATTAGTTTAGACTGTTCATAAGGAGGCAATTGGTAATGAAGACCCCGGATAACGCCATACGCAGAGGAAGACTGGTTATCCTGCACCCAGCGGAAATCAATACCGGCTTCCCGGAAATCTTTTTCATTATAGGATTCAAAAAAATAGCCGCGGCTGTCTTCAAACACGTTGGGTTCAAAAACCAGCAACCCGGGAAGTTCAGTTTTATGAAATGGCATATTACAAGCTCCAGTAAGTTCTGTTGATAATTTTATTCCTGTAAATTCCCTTCAGGTCAGCCACGAGGCCATGCGGTTTGGTGATGCCTGCAAAGTACTCGTCATCATGTTCCAAGTAATCCTTATGCGGCACCGTAATGATGACGGCATCGTAATCATTCCCGGTTTTTTCCGCCAGGCCAAATCCATACTCATGCTTCAGTTCATCCGAGTCTGCATGGGGATCCTCCACATCCACATTCACATAATAGAATTGTAACGCTTTTACCACATCAGCCACTTTTGAATTACGGATATCACTGACGTTTTCTTTGAACGTTGCTCCTTTCACCAGCACCTTTGACTTCTTAACATCAGCTGAATTTTTAATAATGTGCTGAACCACTTTCTTGGCAACATATTTGGCCATATTATCATTAATGTTACGGCCTGCTAATATCACTTCAGCATCATAACCCAGCTCACTGGCTTTGTAGGTAAGGTAGTAAGGATCCACCCCGATACAATGTCCTCCAACAAGACCCGGTTGAAATTTCAAAAAATTCCACTTGGTGCCGGCTGCTTCCAGCACTTCGAATGTATTGATGCCCATCATTCCAAAAATGATAGACAGTTCGTTCATCAGCGCAATATTCAGGTCCCGCTGGGTGTTCTCAATAATTTTTGCCGCTTCTGCCACTTTAATGGAAGAAGCCCTGTGCACACCCGCCGCTACCACCAGCTCATATACTTTAGCAATTTCGTCCAGCGATTCTGCATCGCAACCGGACACGACTTTGATGATCTTAGCCAATGTATGTGTTTTATCACCCGGGTTTATTCTTTCCGGTGAATAGCCTGATTTAAAATCCGTTATATTTTTTAACCCCGATAATTTTTCTATCACTGGCAGGCAATCCTCTTCGGTGCAACCCGGATAAACCGTCGATTCAAAAACCACATAGTCTCCTTTCTTGATCACCTTGCCGATCGTTTCGGATGCTTTCCTGACGGGTACGAGATCAGGCACATTATGTTCATCAACGGGGGTAGGAACAGCCACAATGAAAAAATTAGCTTCTCTTAATACATCCAGTGAATCAGTAAAACTAATATCGCAGCCTTCAAAATCTTTTGCTTCCATTTCATTACTCGGGTCAAGACCCTGCTTCATCATCTCCACTCTTTTGGGGTTAATGTCAAATCCTATCACAGCAATCTTCCGGGAAAATTCCAGTGCGATCGGCAACCCGACATACCCTAACCCGATGACGGCCAACTTTGCTTTCTTATCTACCAGTTCCCTATACATTGATTATTTATTATTTATTTTTGATTATTTGTTACTTACAAACTCTTTGGGTTCCTTGTGCCATTCTTCTGAAGTCAGTGATCTGAAATATTCATAAGTGATCTTCAACCCATCTTTACGGCTCACCTTGGGTTCCCATCCTAAAATTTTTTTTGCTTTTGTTATATCCGGTTGCCGTTGCTTTGGATCATCCACCGGTAGTGGCTTATAGATAATTTTTACTTTATTGCCGGTCAATGCCAGTATTTCTTCTGCAAATTCCTTTAATGAAATTTCATCGGGATTACCCATATTGACCGGCATGATATAATCACTCAGCAACAATTTGTAAATGCCATCCACCAGATCGTCAACATAACAAAAGCTCCTGGTCTGCGAACCATCGCCAAATACAGTCAGGTTTTCGCCACGCAATGCCTGCCCGATAAATGCAGGTAATGCCCGTCCATCATTTAATCTCATTCTCGGACCGTAAGTATTAAAAATGCGGACAATCCTGGTATCAACCCCATGAAAAGTATGATAGGCCATCGTAATGGATTCCATATATCTTTTAGCCTCATCATATACACCCCGCGGACCAACAGGGTTCACATTCCCCCAATATTCTTCCGTTTGCGGATGTACCTGCGGGTCGCCATATACTTCGCTGGTACTTGCCACCAGCATCCTGGCGCCTTTTGCTTTGGCAAGACCAAGGCAATTATGTGTACCCATCGCACCCACCTTTAATGTTTGTATGGGAATTTTTAAATAATCAACCGGGCTGGCCGGGGAAGCAAAGTGAAGGATATAATCCAACGGGCCGGGGATATGAATGAATTTAGTTACATCATGATGATAAAATTCAAATTTTTCCAGTTTGAACAGGTGTTGAATATTTTTCAGATCGCCGGTAATAAGATTATCCATGCCAATCACCTGGTAGCCTTCTTTGATAAAGCGGTCACAAAGATGTGAACCCAGGAAACCGGCTGCACCGGTAATAAGTATTTTTTTTGATTGCATACGATATTAATTTACTATAGCCCTGCCCACGCTTTCATAATGAAATCCCAGTTGTTTTAAGGTAGCCAGGTCAAACAAATTCCGTCCATCAAAAATAGCTTTGTTTTTCAGGGTGGCAGCAATTTTTGAAAAGTCAGGCGTTCGGAATTCGTTCCACTCCGTTGCTATGATCAATGCATCGGCATCTTTTAAGGCAGCATACTGGCTTTCTGCATACTCAATTTTGCCAGCAATAACCTCCATAACATTTTTCATTGCTTCCGGGTCAAATGCGGAAATGCGGGCTCCTTCCTTTGTCAATGCCTCAATAATATATAAGGCCGGGGCCTCTCTTATATCATCTGTATTTGGCTTAAAGGCAAGCCCCCACAAAGCAAACTTTTTCCCTTCCAGCTTATTGTTGAAATATTTTTTGATACCGGGAATAAGGTGCAGTTTCTGGTCCTCATTCACTTTCATCACCGCATTCAGTATTTCAAAGTCATAGTTTGCTTCTTTGGCTGATTTTACCAGCGCCTGTACATCTTTGGGAAAACAACTGCCGCCATAACCAATACCCGGAAATAAGAACCGTTTGCCAATTCTTTCGTCACTGCCGATACCACGACGAACCATATCCACATCAGCACCGAGTTTTTCGCAAAGCCTTGCTATTTCATTCATGAATGAGATCTTGGCGGCCAGAAAAGAATTGGCCGCATATTTAGTCAGCTCAGCTGAACGTTCGTCCATAAATATCACCGGGTTTCCCTGGCGCACGAACGGGCCATACAGGTCATTCATCAGTTTTCTAGCTCTTTCTGAAGTAGTTCCGATTACCACCCTGTCGGGTTTCATAAAATCTTCCACTGCCACCCCTTCTCTCAAAAACTCCGGATTTGAAACAACATCAAAGGCCCCCTCTAAATCTCCCCCGCTGGGGGAAACTTCCGAAGCACTCCGAAGTATTGCAAGCCGTACTTTTTCAGCTGTTCCAACAGGCACAGTACTTTTATCAACAATCACTTTATACTCTCCAGCTTTCAGAATTCTTCCAAGGTCATCAGCCACTCCCAAAATATATTTGAGGTCGGCTGATCCGTCTTCCCCGGGAGGTGTTGGCAAGGCCAGGAAAATAACAACAGCATCCTTTATACCTTCTGCAAGCTGGGTAGTAAAATGAAGGCGGTCTTCTTTCAGGTTGCGCAGAAACAATTTTTCAAGCCCGGGCTCATAAATAGTTATTTCTCCATTTTTCAATTTGTTGACTTTGCCGGCGTCAATATCTACACAGGTAACATCATTCCCTGTTTCGGCAAAACAGGTTCCTGTTACCAAACCAACATATCCTGTACCAACAACAGTTATTTTCATCGTTAATTATTTAATTAATCCTGCCCCACTGCGGTCGGGCGGGGATTATTGATATACTTCAATACTTTTTGTATGATAAAATTCATTTGTTCTTCATCCAGTTCTGAATGTATGGGCAATGAAATTACTCTTTCGGTAAGCCAGTCAGTAACCGGCATCACCTGCGCTGCTGTATTGAACTGCTCAAACATTTTTTGTTGATGTCCTGCTACGGGGTAATAGATCATAGCTGGAATATTGTTGTCTGCTAAAAACTGTTTCAGGCCGTTGCGGTCAACTCCTTCCAGTACCAGGGTATATTGATGAAAAGCATGATCGGAATAAACTGCCCTGTATGGCGTTGTAATTTTCGGGTTACCAGTAAATGACCTGTCATAGAAATTGGCAACCCGTCTCCTGGCTCCAATGTATTCATCGAGGTGTTTCAGTTTTATATCCAGGATAGCCGCCTGTATGGTATCGAGACGGCTATTGCAACCAACTACATCATGATAATATTGTTTACTTTGCCCGTGATTTGCTATCATTTTTAATTTCACGGCCAACTCATCATCATCTGTATGAATAGCTCCGCCGTCGCCGAAAGCACCAAGATTTTTTGACGGGTAAAACGATGTGGTGCCGATATGACCGATCGTACCCGTTTTCTTTTTTGTCCCATCGGGAAAAAAATAGTCGCAGCCGATGGCCTGTGCATTATCTTCTATCACAAACAGTTTATGCTTTTTCGCGATAGCCATGATTTGCTCCATTGGCGCGGCATGGCCGTAGAGATGAACAGGAACAATGGCTTTTGTTTTGGGGCCGATGGCTTTTTCCAATGCAGAAGCATCCATACAGAATGTCTGGGCATCCACTTCCACAAAAACAGGTGTCAGGTTCAGCAATGCGATCACCTCTGTGGTAGCGATATAAGTAAAAGATGGAGTAATTACTTCATCACCGGGCTGCAATCCCAGTGCCATCATAGCTATCTGCAAAGCATCCGTTCCGTTGGCACATGGAATAGTATGCTTAACACCGAGATAAGAGGAAAGATTAGCTGCAAATTCCTGTACCGGTTTGCCATTGATAAAGGCGGTACTTTCCATAACATCAATGACGGCTTTATCCACTTCGGATTTTATCTTATGATACTGGGTTCTGGTGTCAACCATCTGGATGGGACGCATGAAAAAGAAAATTTAAAATTGAAAAACCCTGAAAGCTGTCAAAAAAATCAAATGGGTCATAAAAGTTATATGGGTCAAATGAGAACTACATTATGATCGAACAGTCATTAAATGACCGTAAAGCCAACTGATATGACCTATTTGACCTATTTGACTTATTTGACTTATTTGACCTCAATATAGTGTGCAAAAATAGTAAAATACAGGTAGTTTAACCGATTGCTTTTACATTTGCTGTTAACATAAACCCACGGCTTGTCAATTCTGCTCTACAATATATTTCTCTTTTTTTTCAAAGTAGGAACTTATGTGGCTTTCTTGTTTAATTCAAAAGCCAAAAAATGGGTGCTGGGCCGTCATCATATTTTTGAAAAACTGGAGACAGCAATACCTCCCGGTGAAAAAATTATCTGGGTTCACTGCGCATCCCTCGGTGAATTTGAACAGGGAAAACCAATTATTGAAAGACTCAAGGCACAAGGCGCAAGGCACAAGGTATTGCTGACCTTCTTTTCACCATCGGGGTACGAAGCACAAAAAGATTACAAAGGCGCTGACTGGGTTTTTTATTTACCCATGGATGGCCCAAACCATGCAAGACGCTTCCTGGAAATAGTTCATCCTTCATTGGTCATTTTTGTAAAGTATGAACTCTGGTATTACTATTTAAAGAAGATCAAATACCGGAATATTCCACTCCTGCTGGTTTCTGCCCTTTTCAGAAAAGATATGCCTTTCTTTAAATGGTATGGCGGCCTGCAGCGGAAAATGCTATCCCGATTTGACCATTTGTTTGTTCAGAACGAAGCATCGAAAAAATTAATTGATGAAATTGGCCTGGCTAATATCTGTACAGTTTCAGGTGATACCCGGTTCGACCGGGTGATTGAAATAGCCAACCAATGGACAGCTATTCCGGCTATTGAACAATTTATTGGCAACGGCAAAGTAATTGTTGCCGGCAGCACCTGGCCGGAAGATGAAGAAGTATTGCAAAAGTCTTTTGCAGCAATTCAGTATCCTGCTCTGAAATTGATCATTGCCCCGCATGAGATCAGTGAAAAGCATATTGATGAATTAGAAAAACTCTTTCCCGGCTCCGTCCGTTTTTCCCGCATCGCCGTAGACAAGCCTAAGGCGGCCGATGGACTCCCGAGTCCCGACTCACGACGCACGACTGTTCTCATCATCGACAACATCGGCATGCTATCCCGGCTATATAAATACGCATATCTAACTTATGTGGGCGGCGGGCTGAGAGCAATGGGTGTGCACAATGTGCTGGAAGCCGCAGTTTATTTTAAACCAGTCCTCTTTGCTGAGTATTTCAGGAAATATACAGAAGCAATCGGGCTGGTTATGTCAGGTGGCGGATTAGCTTTTATCGATAAAAAAAGAAACGGGCAAATGTTGCGGGAGTTAATGGAAGCATTACTTATGAACCAGGAAGATTATAATTACAGGAGCAATGCAGCAGGCGAATTTGTGCAAACCAACCAGGGAGCTACCCGGAAAATCATTCAGTTCATTCAGGAAAAACGCCTTTTAACCAGCTGATCAAAATGCTGGACGGAAGGATGATCCTTGCTCCATCCCAGTTTTGTTTTCAATTCCCTGCTGATCCAGTATTCCGCTTCTGCATAAATATTAAAGCTGTTGATGGTTTTGATACTGCGTTCGTACATGGTCTCATCAGCACGGAACAGATCATTGATAAAGAGGAACCGGTCATTGATGCCAACAGCTTTACGAAGATCTTTTACAGGAGTTTCTTTGAGTATTTCCATGAGTTCAGTTTTACCCTGTCTTAGTTTATCATTTAATGATTCGGGCTGGAACGTCGCATCATTCACTTCTTTACCGGGCTCTTTGGGCTGATGTGATAAAGTGGGTATTTCCGTCATGGGGTCAAAAACCATATCCAATTGCCCGTTTCTCTGTACGACTGAAAGTGTACCCTTATCCACCAATATCGTTTCTTTTACCTCCTGTACTGCTTTTTCAACAACCCTTGGGGCATATTTTTCATACCCGGCAGCCACTCCCACTACATTGCTGATAGGAAGGACCACCGCCACTTTCGCAGTGCCGAGGCTTTGCTGGGCATTTGACTTGAGTTTTGTCAGTTCAAATTGTATTAACTGGACAGTGCCCAGCAACAGGGCCGGGTCAGCATTTTGCTGAAACTGTTCATTTAATTTGCTGATGAGGGCTTCCAATCGTTCCATTCTGTATTTTTGATCGCTGATGAATAATAGCTGTTTTTTGCTTGTACTACTACGCTGTAAGCTTCGTAGTAAGCGGTATAAATCAATTAACGTAACCGTGTTCCTAAAATTACAAACAGTTTGCCAATAAAGTCAGTATCATTTTCATAAACGAAATCTTAACAATGTTTATTGAACCCAACACCAGTGGCCAGCGCCGGGGAAGCATCGAAGTGATCTGCGGATCCATGTTCAGCGGCAAAACCGAAGAACTTATCCGCCGGCTTAAAAGAGTGAAGATCGCCAACCTGAAAGTGGAGATATTTAAGCCTGCCATTGACACCCGGTATGATGAGGTCAAGATCGTTTCTCATGATGCCACGGCTATTCAATCAACCCCGGTTGATAATTCGCAGAAGATATTACTGATGGCTGGAGATGTGGACGTCATTGGTATTGACGAAGCCCAGTTCTTTGATGCGGAAATA
Organism: uncultured Chitinophaga sp.; assembly: GCA_964525285.1. Taxonomy (GTDB): domain Bacteria; phylum Bacteroidota; class Bacteroidia; order Chitinophagales; family Chitinophagaceae; genus JJ008. The sequence continues at coordinate 5,528 of CAZGGQ010000014.1, read as the reverse complement.
GCTAATGTGTGCGATGAACTGGCTTTCCGGGGCATACGGGTTATTGTAGCGGGCCTGGATATGGACTACCTGGGTAATCCTTTTGGGCAGATGCCCTATATAATGGCAAAGGCCGACTATGTGACCAAACTGCATGCTATCTGTATGCAATGCGGCAATATTGCCAATTATTCATACAGAAAGGTTTCAAATGATGCACAAGTGATGCTTGGGGCCAAAGATGCGTATGAGCCGAGGTGCAGGAACTGTTATGATAAGAAGTGAATTGGTTTTTCAGGTATTGGTTAATTGGTTGTTTCAAAGAAGTTGTTCATATAATAAAAAATGGTCAATTAGAAAACCTAATCAACCAGTTAATTAACCTGCCGGCAGGCAGGTTAACAAGTTAACTAATACTGTTATCTGGCTTTTCCTTTTATTTTTGTTTTAGCCTTAATTTCAAAACTCATTCCTACTGTTGTCGCTGTCATTTTTATGTCCTGGTCGGCATTTACCACAAGCCCCAACCGGCTATCTACAACAATAGTACCCTGGATATCGCCCTTTAATTTCATTTGATCCTCGCTGGATTCAACTGTTGTATTTTCCGATAGTGTCACCATATCTCCTTCAATATCGGTTACTTTATAGTTTGAGGTATAATCGCCCCCAAGGTCTCCTTCAACCTGCGATTTTTTTTGCCAGCTATCGCCAATCTTAACTTGCTTGTTGGGGAAAATATACCATATTCTTTCAAGCTGGCTTTTCGTTTTTTCTGCATTGAATTGCCCACCGAGCTTCAACATCATTTCCTGGCGATCTTTTTCTTCTAACCCCATGGAATCAACAATTGTACTCGCTATATTTTCAAAACCGCTTAACTCCAGTATTTTTCCTTCGGCATCCACTTTCATGGAAAATTTTTGTCCTGTGATCGCCTTGAATACACTATTCAGCATTTTCATAGGATCCTTACCATCTTCTGTTTCACCCAGGCTGGGCAATGGCTTATCGGTATCAATATCCACGTTCACCATATCCATTCCTACTTTCATTCTAAACCTGTTAATAGCAGAAGTGATCGTCTTGATGCTGCCATCATCTTCTGTTACATCCATTGAATAGTAAAGCGATATGTCCATCTGCATCCTCTTGCCCATGATTTCCTGGTCCATATTGGTGATCAATTCATAATCATAGCCTTTCCCTTTCTCAAAATTGAATTTCAGCATTTTTGATGCGGAAGAAGTCTTGCTGCTGGTCTGGCAGGACTGAATGACCATCGTACCAATGATTGTCAGCAGAATTATCAACAGGAGGTTTATCTTTTTCATTTCAGATGTATTTAAAGGGCAAATTATATTATAATAACGAGACAGAAACCCGTTTTAGCAGTATTTTCGCAGCAAAGCCATATTATCAGTTCAGCCCGCCACATATACACACTTTTTAAAAAAGACCTGCTGCTGGAAGTCAGGCAAAAGTATAGTTTTTATGGTATCCTGTTGTATATCGGTTCCACCATCTTTGTATTATACATGGCCATGAATGAACCCGAAAGCAAAGTTTGGAACGGACTGTTCTGGGTTATCCAGTTATTTATCTGCATCAATGCCGTTGCGAAAAGCTTTTTGCAGGAAAGCCGGGGCCGTATGCTTTATTTTTATTCCATTGCCAGCCCGGCGGATTTTGTGTTAGCCAAATTGCTGTTCAACTCCTTGCTGATGCTGGTGATGAGTTTACTGAGCCTTTTTCTATTTACTCTTTTTCTGGGCAACCCCATTCAAAAAGCCGGGCCTTTCATCGGCTTGGTCCTGCTTGGCGGATGGAGCCTAAGCCTTGTCTTTACCTTTTTAGCCGCCATTGCCGCCAAAGCACAGCAAAATGCTGCTATCATGGCAGTGCTGGGCTTTCCCCTTATTATTCCGCAGTTATTATTATTAATGCGTTTGTCCAATGCGGCTTTTGCCCCGCTGCTGACCATCCCACTAAATACTATTCTCTTATTGGTGGCGCTGGATATCATGGTGATATTGCTCGCAGTCATTCTATTTCCATTTCTTTGGAAAGATTGATGAATCAAGACTTTCTCATTCCTTATTTCCTTGGCCCCTATCCCAGCCTTTCCCCGCAAGGGGAATGGAGTGCTGACGTGCCACAATTATTTTTTCGGTCTTTAAGAGCTTTCGTACTTTTTCATTTTTTATTTTTCATTCCTTATTTCTCATATCTTATTTCTTATTCTATGTTCAGTTTTCCCCTTATTTTTGCCCCTCTTTACCCCGCCCAAGGCGGAACTTAATTGACCATTGACAGCAGATAAAAACTATATGCACAAGTCCTGGTGGAAGATAGCAAGTGTCGCCTTGCTGCTTTACACTTTTATTGGCGGTTTTTTAATGGATGTACCTCACTTGCCCGCCCTCCAGGAAACCATCCGCAACCTTTATTTCCATGTTTGCATGTGGTTTGGTATGATGATCTTATTTACTGTTTCAGTTGTTAATTCCATCCGCTACCTCCGCAGTTTCAATATGAAATATGATATCTATGCCCGGCAATATGCCACGGTTGGTATTTTATTTGGTATATTGGGCTACTCCACCGGGGCCATCTGGATGAGTTATACCTGGGCCGATCCGAATAACCCGGCTTTTGATTCTTTCAGCGCCATTGCCAGGGAACCCAAACTGATCGGAGCTGCTATCGCCCTGCTTATTTATTTTGCCTATATGGTGCTGCGTGATTCTGTTAACGATATGGATAAAAAAGCCAGGATAAGTTCTGTGTACAACATATTTGCCTACGCCATGCTGTTTCCCGCCATCTGGATAATACCAAGATTATTACCCAGTCTTCATCCCGGAGCTGAAGGAAATAATCCTGCCCTCGACACAAAAGATATTGACAACAGGATGAGGATAGTGTTTTATCCTGCAGTGCTTGGGTGGACCTTATTGGGTGTATGGATCACCACATTGAAAATACGTTTGAACTTATTGAAAGAAAAAAAGATGATGTCATGAAGAATATTAAAAAAATAACTTCTTTGCTGGCCCTACTCCTGGTTTCGGTAATTGGCTTTGCACAGGATAAAAAAGTTGAAATGGCAGATTTGATGAGGAGCAATGGAAGAATTTATGTGGTAGTAGCCGTAGTATTGACCATATTGATCGGCCTTATTCTTTATGTTTTACGTTTAGACAGGAAGATTGGTAAACTGGAAAAAGAAGCTAAAAGCTAACAGCCAGCAGCTATTAGCTAAGAACAAATAACGATTGCTTAAATAAAACCAGAATTATGTCAGACAAACATTATAGCTTTTTTGGCGCTGTTGAAAAAAGTTTCGATAAAGCTGCCAAATTCACCAAATGGGATAAAGGCGTCCTGGAACAGATCAAAGAATGTAACGCCGTTTATCAAATGCGTTTCCCGGTAAAAAGGGATGATGGAACCATCCAGGTAATTGAAGCCTACCGGGTACAGCACTCGCATCATAAAACACCCTGCAAAGGAGGTATCCGTTTTGCAGCCGAGGTCAACCAGGATGAAGTAATGGCACTTGCTGCCCTGATGACTTACAAATGTGCTATTGTAAACGTTCCTTTCGGTGGTGCTAAAGGCGGTATCAGGATCAATCCAAGAAAATACTCTCCTTATGAACTGGAAAAAATTACCCGGCGATATACTGCTGAATTGATCAAGAAAAATTTCATTGGCCCGGGCACTGATGTACCGGCTCCCGACTATGGAACGGGTGAAAGAGAGATGGCATGGATACTGGATACTTATACTGCCATGCATCCAGGCGAGATAGATGCGGCAGGTTGTGTAACAGGGAAACCCATCACACAAGGTGGAGTTCGTGGCCGACGGGAAGCAACGGGTCTTGGTGTTTTCTTTGGCCTGCGTGAAGTATGCAATATGCCCGATGTAATGAAAAAACTTGGATTGACGGTTGGTGTGGAAGGTAAAAGAGTAGTAGTGCAGGGGTTGGGAAATGTGGGTTATCACAGTGCCAAATTTTTCCAGGATGCCGGCTCAAAGATTGTTGGATTGGCAGAATATGAAGGCGCCATCCGGAGTGATAAAGGATTAGATGTAGATGAAGTATTTAATCACCGGAAAAAAACAGGTTCCATTTTAAATTTCCCCGGCGCTACTAATTTTGAAAAAAATACCGATGCTTTGGAAATGGAATGTGATATTTTAATTCCTGCGGCGCTGGAAAATGTAATTGACGGCGATAATGCGCCAGGAGTGAAAGCTAAACTGATCGGCGAAGCGGCCAATGGCCCGCTGACACCCGAAGCGGATGATGTATTTGGTAAAAAAGGAATACTGGTTGTGCCTGATATGTACCTGAATGCCGGCGGAGTTACGGTTTCTTATTTTGAATGGCTGAAAAACCTGAGCCATGTACGCTATGGCCGCCTGGAAAAAAGATTTACAGAGAACCTGAATGCACATATTCTTGGGCAGATGGAAGAACTGAGCGGCAAAAGAGTAAAGGACGACGAAAGAGAATTCATCATGCATGGGCCGGATGAAGTAGACCTTGTGTATAGTGGCCTGGAAGAAACCATGATAAATGCCACGCATGAAATTATGAATGTATGGAAAAGCAACCCTGACATTCCGGATATGCGGACAGCAGCCTATGTAGTTGCTATTAATAAAGTGGGAACGAGTTATGCGGAGTTGGGGATATTCCCATAGCCTCACCCCCTCATCCCCTGCCCTTCTCCACAAGTGGAGAAGGGAGAAGGGAGAAGAAACCAATTGCTTACTTCGTACTACGTTGCTCATGTAATGAGCGAAGTAGTATTATCGGAATCCCGTTTACGAAAGTGGACGGGATTTTTTGTTTATAAGCTGGTAGATATTTGAGTTGAAAAAGAAGTAAATTGTGTAAAAGCATTGCTTCAATTTAAATATTAGCAGTAGTCTTTGCCAAATGCCAAAATTTCTCTTAATAGGCCCTAGTGGTGTAGGAAAATCAACTTCCTTAAAAATATTAGCCACAGACAATTCCATAGAAATCTACGATTTAGATTGCCTCATAAAAGAAAATGTAGGAGCAAGCTCAATCTCAAAATATTTGACAGATTTTGGAAACGAAAACTTCTTCAACAAATCAAAAGCAGCAATTGAAAACACCTTCAGGGAAAAAATTGTTTTGATTGCTGTTGGGGCCGGGTCTATTGATTTTGTTGGAGGGCATAAGTGGTACAAAGAGCAAAATACAATTGTTCTCACTGGCAATCCAGACATCATTTATGAACGTTCCGACAGAAAACAATTTCATCCAACCCTTGACGGGTATAAATCATCAGAGTTTTCTGCCGTCAGGCAAAGACTTTACAACAATTCAAAATACAATATTGACGTAACTGAATTAACACCTGAACAGGTGGCTGAGAAAATCGGAACAATAATAATGAACAACGGCTAACATGATGTGCCGCAAGGCTAACTGATTTTCTTGCCATGCCACATAAGCAACCCATCCCCCACCCCCACCCTCCATATAAGCACATCCTGTTTTC
>CAZGGQ010000013.1:0-76074 GCA_964525285.1 uncultured Chitinophaga sp. | reverse complement strand
AGGCTCCCCTCTCCACCCCGTGGAGAGGGGTTGGGGGTGAGGCTCCCCTCTCCACCCCGTGGAGAGGGGTTGGGGGTGAGGCTCCCCTCTCCACCCCGTGGAGAGGGGTTGGGGGTGAGGCTCCCCTCTCCACTTGTGGAGAGGGCCAGGGTGAGGTGTGCATCTAACGCCAAAAAGAAAATAGTGAGATCGCCTATCGGCGAAGCATTGATAAAGTTCCCGGCTACTGTTGCCATGTTACGGATGGGGGTGGAAGAAACTAATTTGGCATAGCGATGAAAGTCCGGAAAAGATTCATTGATTATTGATGAGTTCATTAAGTCGCTGACTGTGGCTGATGCGCCAATGATGCATTTGTTGTCTTCCTGTACAATTCCGTTCAATCCCGGTTCATCAAAAACAAAGTGGATACCGGCATTTGATATTTCATCATGCTTTTGTACATAAAGGTCCGTGCCGCCAGCAACAAGATGAGTTGTGTGTCGTGTGTCGTGTGTTGTGTATCCGGCATCCACTAAAGATTGGAGCTTATCCTTTATTCCGGCAAAGTATTCCGGCAGTATTTTTTTTCTTGCTGCGAATACCGTTGCCTCCTCGTCTTTTCTTTCTTTCATCATTTCAGCTACTTTGCCCGCTGCTCTTTCAATGGATTTATAACCAGTGCAGCGGCAGATATTTCCATCCACTGCAGCGATGGCATTTTGCGTAGAGACACAAGATTTTGTGTCTCTACGCAAACAAAACCCTGCCAGCGATACCACAAATCCCGGTGTGCAGAACCCGCATTGGGTTGCTCCTGCATCGGCCATGGCCTGCTGCACAGGATTGAGTGTGTCTGAAAAATTAATTCCTTCGATAGTTACTATATGTTTGCCCTGTACATTGCCGAGCGGCAAGAGGCAGCAGGTCATGGATTCATATTGCAGAGACGCAAAATCTGGCGTCTCTGCAATATGACCTACCAATACTGTACAGGCGCCGCAATCACCTTCCCGGCAGCCGATCTTCGTTCCCATTAAATGCTGATGATAGCGGATAAAATCCAGTAGCACCATGCCGGGTGGCAGGTCCGTTGCTATTTCTTTCTCATTGAGAATAAAGCGTATCAAGTTATCTTTATGATTGACAAATAAAGTTAAAGTAAAACAATAGAATCGCATATCAAATAAATACTATTGTAGCCTGTGAGCAATGATGAAAAAAAAGAAATGCTGTATCCCCCTTCAGGGGATAGGGGCATTTACTACCGTCTTATTGCATTGTGGGTATTGTGCGAAGCCCTGCTGGGTAGTATCATCTTCACCTTTAAGATCCCGGTATCGGGTTTGGTCATTGGCAGCTGTGCTGTTGTTTGTATTTCACTCCTTGCATGGTATGTTCCTGCAAAAGGCGCTATCATCAAGGCCACATTGATCGTTGCCATCTTTAAAATGATGCTGAGCCCGCAGGCGCCGCCACCGGCTTATCTCGCTGTCTTCTTCCAGGGACTGATGGGTGAACTGCTCTTTTGGAACAGGAAATACTTCCGGCTGTTTTGTGTGGTACTGGCCATACTGGCCATGGTCGAGTCTGCTTTTCAGCGGGTCGTTTCAATAACGATCCTTTATGGTAATGATTTCTGGATAGCGGTGAATGGATTCCTGAAAAAACTCACGGGCAGCGAACAACTTACTGATTACAGTTTCTTTATTATTCTCTGGTATGTACTGCTGCATATTATTGCCGGGATCCTAATGGGTCTGTGGGCTGGTTTCTTACCGCAACGTATCCGGCACATGAGTGCATTCCAAAAAAAATACAGTGTTGAAACAGTTGATACAGCCATAAATATTCCGAAACGGAAGCAAAATAAAATATTCCGCCTGGTTCTTTTTATTGTCTGGATAGCATTAATAGCAATATATATCCAGTCATTTTTTAAGATCGGCCCGGCGCTGTTACCTTCGGCAATGGTATTACGGATACTGATCCGTTCAGTCATTATTGTACTTACCTGGTATTTCCTCCTCAGCCCGGTGCTGAAACAACTACTGCATAAATGGCTGCAAAGAAAAAAGCAGCAATCATCGGAACAGGTACAACAGGTGCTGAACCTGCTGCCTTCCACACAGGGACTGATGATCCGCAGCTGGCAGCTGTCTGCTGACCGCAAGGGCTGGCGAAGAATTGTACTCTGCTGTAAAATAATCCTTGCCAATACTTTTTATAAGGCAGAACCCTGAACCCATGATCTATATACTCAGCGCTTCCATTCAGTCGGGCAAGACCACTTCTCTCATCAACTGGTCGGCTGCAAGAAAGGATGTGCATGGAATACTGACGCCGGTGATAAATGGGAAAAGGGTTTTTATGAATGCACAAACAAAAGAACCATTTCCTATGGAAGCAACAGGAGGAGAAAAAACCCTTGCTGTCGGGCGGTTTGTATTCAGTAAAGCCGGTTTTGCCAAAGCCATACAGATCATCCGGGATTCGATCACCCGGGAAGGATGGCTGGTAATAGATGAGATCGGTCCGTTAGAATTAAGAGGCGAAGGTTTTTATAATGTGTTGAAAGAAGTATTAGCAGTAAGAAATGAAAAAATAGTATTGGTAGTACGGGAAGGATTGGAAGAAGAGGTAAAAAATCAATTTAAAATCACCAATACCGGATTAATAAAAGACATTGCTTTTATCAACGCCGGATAAGGATCGTTTACCGGTTAACCCTGCCGGCCTTTTTCCCCCTGTCCACCTGCTTCAATCCCCAGGCAGCAAAAAGCACCACGCCAATCACATTCAATGCAAGGATGATTAAAAACCAGCAGAGTTTGGTCGTGTTATCATAAAAACTTCCATTAGCAACGGCTACCAGCCCGATTACCCAAATGATAAAACAAATCAGGAGCAGGAGCAGCGGAAAACCCTGCAGGCTGTTCCAGGTAATTTCTGCCATGTACATAATCAATGTTTTAGGAATCATGAATATCGCAACCCCTGTTCCGGGGTGTACTGATATTAATCATTGAAGGAATTGTTATTGCTCAGTTATTTCATAGCATTTCGTAACGAACTTGGTTGCCCGTAAAATAACCAGTTCATGAAAAAAACAAAGGCGTTACTTGTTTTCCTTCTTCTTTCCGCCACCCTCCAGGCACAGCAATATGTGATACAATATGATATGGCAACTGAAGATCTCCGGTACCTTAAAATCAAGCGGCCCGGTGATACCGTCTCGTCAGCGATCATAGATATGAACAAGGCCAAAAGGGTGAACCTGCAGCTGATGAATACAGCCGGCAGCTACAGGCAACAGATCGTCCTTCATGAAAAAGCAGAAGCAGCAGAAACGGTTGTTATCCCGGGACTGGGAAGCGCTTCTTCACCGGAGGGTTTAACCTCCCTGATCGGCAATGCTGAAAAAACAATGAATGCAGACAATTTGCTCAGGGGTTTATTGAAGACGGGTGAAAACAAAGATTTCCAGATCGAATCAGCGAACAAGGATCTGCTGGCGCAATTATTTGTAAAAACTTATATCAGTTTCAATGCTTCTTATGATGCGTGGAAAAAAGCAGTATGGTTTGAACAGGATTGCAAACAGCTATGGAAAGAGATGGCTGTGCTTCGTTATGACCTGTCTGTAACAGCCGGCGTTGCCAAATCAACCGCCCGGAATAAAATGCATACCATTTTTCCCGATGCCGGCCCAAACAGCAATACAAGTGTTTTACTGGAGAATGTAATTGACCCGGTCAGCCAGGCTGCAGTAGCAGAGAAAAATTATACTGTACTGCAGCAGGTTTATAATGGCTTTTCCTCCAACCGGATCATTTCTGCTAGCGCCGATTCGCTGATGAATGAAGTCAACAAACAAATGCAATCGGTAAAGTCTTCGTCCAATCGTAATAACCGGGATAACAGCAGTGATATCATCAGCCGTATCAATAACCTGTACCAGCAGATACTAAATGATAGCTATACAAGACTTACTCCATTGAACATTAATACCCGTACGGTGATGGCCGAAGTGCAGTTTACCCCGGAAATAGATTCGGCGACCAGCGCTATCAGTAATATCAATCCAAAAGATACCATCACCAGGTGGATCGCCCTGTATAAAAAAGAAACCTTGCGTTTCAGAAATACATTTGGGTTCAGTTTTGTTTCTTATGCTGAGAACCGGTGGAAATATTTTGTTCGGCAGGATAGTGTAATAGATAAGGTAAGTGCAGACCAGTTTCAACCGGTCATCGTCACCTTCCTGCACTTCTATGCACCCCGTGACCGGGGTTTCAGATGGGGCGGTAGTTTCGGCGCCGGGTTTCCCCTGAGCGGAGAGAATAAACAATTGAACCTGATGCTTGGCCTCAGTACCTTTTTAGGCAAGGGAGACCCGGTGTGCCTTACGGCAGGGGTTAGTGGCACACAGGTAAAAAAATTATATGGCGTGCAGTTGGGTGAAAAAGTGAACAGTGATAGCTATGCTATTCAATATTATAATGTGTACCGGGCAGGCTATTTTATTTCATTAACATTTAATCCTTCCTCGCTAAACAGGAAAGATTAAAAAAGCCGTCCTTAAAAGACAGCTTCAAATAACAACACGCCGGACTCCCGACTAACGACTCTAAAGAGTTGCCATATCAATCACAAACCGGTACTTCACATTCCCTTTCAGCATACGTTCATACGCTTCATTAATATCTTTCATCGCTATCAGTTCTATATCGCTTACAATATTGTGTTCAGCACAATAGTCCAGCATTTCCTGTGTTTCTGGAACGCCGCCGATCAGGGAGCCGGCAAAGCTTTTCCTTCCGAAGATGAGATTGAAGGCAGGGATCTCTGCCGGAGCAGGGGGCACACCTACACAAACCATCACTCCGTTGGTACGAAGCATGGCCAGGTAAAGATTATAATCATGTGCTGCCGATACGGTATCCAGTATAAAATCAAAATAACCTGCTACGGTCTTTACTTGTTCTTCATCGGAGGTAAGTACAAAGTTGTGAGCCCCGAGACGATGTGCATCTGCTTTCTTCCATGCCGAATGGCTAAGCATAGTTACTTCGGCGCCCATGGAAGCGGCCAGTTTCACTGCCATGTGACCTAAACCGCCTAATCCCAATACAGCTACTCTTGTTCCCTTGCCAACTTTCCAGTGACGAAGGGGTGAGTAGGTAGTGATGCCTGCACAAAGCAAGGGAGCTATTGCTTCCAGCGGTTGCTTATCCGAGATCCGCAATACAAAATCTTCATGGGCAAGAATTGATTTACTGTACCCCCCATAAGTATTACCACTACCATCCTTTTCATTACCATTATAAGTAAACACAGCGCCGCCGCTGCAATATTGTTCCAATCCTTCTTTACAGTTATCACATTCGCGGCAACTGTCTACGAGGCAGCCGATACCGGCAAGGTCGCCGGCTTTGAATTTTTTTACATGGGCTCCAACAGCGGTAACACGGCCCACTATTTCATGACCGGGGACAATAGGATATACAGACATGCCCCAATCATTGCGGGCAAAGTGCAGGTCACTGTGGCAAACACCACAGTAGAGTATTTGTATCTGCACATCATGTGGTTTAGGATCTCTTCTTTCGATGATCCATGACTCTAACGGGGTGCTGGCGCTTTGTGCGGCATAGGCCTTGGTGCTGGGCATTATTATTAGTTGTTTGAATGTCAACAAACATAGTCCTAATAAGTTGTAATACTGATTATAATTAATACGGATGAATGGAACATCACGGCGCTTACATGCTGCAACAAAAACCCGCCTCGCCAATGGCGGGACGGGTTTTATAAATCCTGTTTACTTCTTTTTTTTAATAATGACCGTTTGAACGATTGTCGTGACGATTGCCGCGACCAAAGTCAGGTTTTCTGCTGTAGCTGTATTTAATATTCACCTTCCTGATCTCCCACTGACGTTGTTGTTCCAGGAAACGGATCTGCCTTTGTTTTTCAAACCAGCTCAGGAAGAAACTCCTTTTTACTTTCTGAATTTTGTAATCAAAGTTCTGGTTGATCCGGGCTATCTCCATTCTCTTTCTTCTTTCCATGGAGAATTTGTCATAATAACGGCCACGTTTATCAAACCCGTCATTATCATAGCCATCATTAAAATCCCTTTGATCAAATTGCCGGTCAAATTGCTGATCATTCTGTTGATCATTTCGCTGATCGTTTCGCTGATCATTTCGTTGATCATTTCGTTGATCATCTTGTCGGTTATCCCTGGAGCCGGGCTGTGCCTGGGCCATGGTGAACATTCCAACTGCGAAGAATAGAGTAAAGATTTTTTTCATGTTTTTAATTTTTAAAAGTGAATAATACAGGTATATAGACAATTAGGATGCCTGAATTATCAAAAGAATGTTAATAACCCTGCGTCCCTGTACCGTCGTTCCCGGAAGAAAAAATATTCAGAATTTTTTTGAACAATTAACGGTTTACAGCGCAAGTTTTAAATAGGAAGAAAAATGTCAGGGCGATTTTGGAAAAGGATATTATTGAGTAATAGGAAAATGTTCAGCGCCTTGTTCCGCCACTCTATACAACAATTAAATACTTTAATAGATTCCAGGCGGATCACAGCGCCTCCAGGGACTTCTACATTGCTCCACATTCAACCAATTTTCAAATAACAGGACGAGGCCCTTCTGGAAAAGGGGGCGTGGGCGGACAAACAGGCGGAGCCTTTTGTTTGTCCTTGATTTTTTTGTTACTTTTTGTATCAAGACAAAAAAGTAAATTGAAACCAGTTTAAGCTGAAAAAACCTTCCTGCTGATTTACCAGTTTGTGGTATAAGTCAGGATGAAAAGGTATTTTATCTTGATGTCACAAATTGTGACTTCAAGTTCTGGTATCGCAAAATGCGACAGCTTTTGGATATCACAAACTGTGACCTTAATGCCTTTGATATTCCAAATTGGAATATCAAAACCTAAATAAATTATGGCAAAAGCAAGCAACACGTTGATGATACCTGATGAACTGGTGATGAGCAAAATCTACCTGATTCGCAGGCAGAAAGTTATGCTGGACAGGGATTTATCAGACTTGTACGGTGTTGAAACCAAGCGGCTGAAAGAGGCTGTTCGCAGAAATATTGACCGACTCCCGGAAGATTTTATGTTTGAAATGTCGTCCAAAGAGATGGAAATTTGGAGGACGCAATTTGCGACCTCCAATTCTGAAAAATGGGCCTGCGGCATCCTCCTTTTTGCTTTACAGAACAGGGGGTTGCCATGCTTTCTTCAGTACTAAACAGCGAAACGGCCATACATGTAAACATCCGGATAATAAGAGTGTTCACCAAAATGCGGGAACTGCTGCTCACCCATAAAGATATACTGCTGCAACTTGAAAAAATAGAGAGAAAACTTACCGGTCACGACGAAGACATACAGTTGATCTTTCAATACCTGAAAAAACTACTGAATCCACCGCAACCACCCCGAAGAAAAATTGGGTTTAGAAGAAAAAATGAGGAATAGCCAACACTGCTCTTTTTTTATTTTCTCTTCTCATAGTTGAATCTTTCCCTTTCTTATCTTCACTTGATGGCCGATGTACACAGCAAAGCAACCCGCAGTTTTAATAACTTGTCCCGATGTCAACCGGGATGAGCTGGATAAAGGCGAAGGATACAAAGCCTGAAAAATCCCTGATAAAATATTATCCGGCCTGGCCGGCAAGGTTATCAATAGCCTGCTGAATAAAATCAGCCAGTTCTGGAATATTTTCTTCTTTTATTTTCCACACCATACTGTAATTAATACCAAAATATTCATGAATGATCCGGTTGCGAAAACCAATGATGCGGCGCCATTCTATTTCCGGATGTTCCTGCTTAAAATCCTCCGGTATCCGGTTAGCCGCTTCGCCGATGATTTCAAAATTTCTTACTGTCGCATCAATCGTTTTATCATCCTTCAGAAAATCTTCATAGCTCATCCCCTTAGTATAGAAAAGAATTTTCCTGGCTGCTTCCAGTATATCTTCAAGTAGTAACTGTATTTCCCGGTTAGACATAAATAAGGTCGGGTTCAATAACAGAAAAATATTTGGGTTTGATGCCGCCCCGGGACACGAGGTCCACTTTCTGTTGCAGCAGTAGTTCCAGTTCATCGGCAAGGTCCACAAACGCAAGACCGATCGGTGTGGTAAAATCTACCATTACATCCACATCGCTTTTACCAGCCACAGCGGTATTGCGGCTGTAAGAGCCAAACAGAGCAAGGTCCTTCACGCCGTATTTTTTTTCCAGCGAAGGCTTTACCCGTTTCAGGGTTGCCAGTATGGTTTGTTTGTCTGCCATAAAGCGAATTTACAATTTTAATTCTGTTTGTCTAAGCCCGGTGGACTCTTTATCAATTACAGCCTGAGGGTCGTTAACATGAAAGCCGGGATCTTTCCCTTTCTTATCTTCACTTGATGGCCGATGTACACAGCAAAGCAACCCGCAGTTACAATATGTCCCAGATAAGGGCGAAGGATACAAAGCCTGAAATGCTGGTGAGGAAATTTTTACTATCTTAAATAAATGAAAGAGGGACAAAAACTCTGGACAAAAGATGAACTTACGCTTGCTATTAATCTTTATTGCAAACTACCATTTGGTAAAATGCATTCTCGAAATGAAGAAATAAAAAAATTGGCAGAGATAATAGGAAGAACGCCTTCGTCCATTGCTTTAAAACTCGGGAACTTTGCAAGCTTTGACCCAACATTAAAAGAACGAGGAATCAAAGGCGCATCTAACGCTAGCAAACTAGATAAGCTTGTTTGGGATGAATTTTACAATAACTGGGATGTTGCTTTGATAGAAAGCGAAAAACTATTGGCTAAAGCGCAACACACCACTGTTGAAAAATTAAATAAGATTGATATAGCCGACTTACAAAAAGAAGGAATGGATAAAGAACGGCTGATAAAGACAAGGGTAAACCAATCTATTTTCAGAACAATGATTTTGGCTACTTATGACAACACCTGTTGTATGACCGGTATAGATAACTCCGACCTATTGATTGCAAGCCATATTGTTCCATGGAGTAAGGATCAAAAGAACAGGCTGAATCCAACAAATGGTATTTGCTTGAATGCCCTACATGACAGGGCGTTTGACAAAGGGTTGATAACTATTATGGCAAATGACTATACGATTAAAGTTTCTTCAAAATTAAAAAGGAAAGAGGCGGTTGAAAGTGTTGAGTATAATTTTCTAAAATTGGAGGGTAGGCAAATAAACTTGCCTGATAAGTTTTTGCCGGCTAAAGTCCAATTAAAAATTCATAATGATTTTTTTGTGTCTAAATCGTAGGTCAGGATTCTAATTTCTCCTCAAGTTTTATTGGAATATTTAAAAAGTGCAATGAATTTCTGGTTTTCTCGGCCCTATTTTATAATTCTTCAAAAGACTGAGTTATAAAGAAAAAATATGCTCAACGTGTCTTAAAAGTAAATGCATAAGTCCCAAACAATGATATATTGTGTCCTAAAAGACACCACTTATTCGTTATATAAGCTACAGTTTTGTAGAATGAAGAACTCAAAATGATTTTATAAGTTCACTTATATCCGATTGACTTAGTTCATATGATATAATAAGTTTGCTGTCAAAATATCGCCAAGCTTAATTGAATATGTATACACCTACTGCTAAAGGCTATTTTTCGGGATGCGGGGGCATGGAACTTGGAATCATGCTTGCCGGGATTAATATAATTCAGTCCCTTGATCTTGATAAAGAAGCTACCGACTGCATGAAAAAAAATTATCGCTATTTTAATCACTTAGTTTTAACATCCGACATAAAAGATAAAATTGTTTTAGAACAACCGCCAACTGACATCATTGTAGGCACATATCCCTGCACAAAATATTCACCCATCGCAGATATACATGGCACAAGGACAGGAGATGATTTGTTTCTGCATTTCTTCCGGCATATTGCTATCGAACAGCCGGAAATGTATATTGTCGAAAACGTACCCGGAATGAAGAAGTTCAAAGTCGTAATGGAAGCCATGACAAAGCTGCCGGATTATTATGTAAACATTTTTTGCCCTGTTGATGCGGCGTTGTGGTTGCCACAGCGAAGAAAAAGGCTGATACTTATCGGTACGAAAAAACAATATGCTATTTCTGCCCCTAAACAAAGCAGAAACAGGATCTCCATAAAAAATATTTTGGAAAAGAATCCTGAAGTTGAAATGCCGCACTATGTTATCAGGAGAATACAAGGAAGATATAGAGATTTACCGATTATCGTTGATCCTGATATATCCGATGCATTAGCTCCAACATGTGTGGCCCACTATTCTAAAGATTTAAGTACGCGGCTTGTAAAAGATAGAAAAGCAAAATATGGTATGCGACCATTTTCAATACGAGAATATGCAAGATTGCAGGGATTCCCTGATGACTTTCATTTTGAAAACAAGAGAAGCTCCTACAGATTAATTGGCAATGCTGTTCCTGTTCATATGGGAGAATGGATTGGCAGGGTAGCGTTTAAATATTTTAATTGAAGTTCGATAGAATACCAGATCTCCTTTAAAACATAAAAATATTCTAACATTTAACTATGCTTCCCCCTCGCTTGTCCCTCATCAAAACCAAAGCCTCATGGAAAACCCTGGCCCTCGATAAAAGAACGATGAAACAGGTAGAGGAAATAATTACCTGGCTTAAATATTCTTCAGCAATTAAACACGAATGGGGTCCGAATAAAAAAATAAAACCCGGGCACAAAACTTTATTTTATGGCCCGCCCGGTACAGGAAAAACAATGACCGCTGCATTGATCGGCAGGGAGTGTAATATGGCTGTCTATAAAATTGACCTCTCTAAGGTCGTCTCAAAGTATATCGGTGAAACGGAGAAGAATCATGAATTGATCTTTGCCCGTGCAAAAGACAAGGGCTGGATATTATTTTTTGATGAGGCCGATGCCTTATTCGGAAAACGGACCCATGTAAGAGATGCTCATGATAGATACGCCAACCAGGAAATAGCCTGGCTTTTGCAACGGCTGGAGGATTATCCAGGGCTTGTAATTCTTGCGACCAATTTCAAAAACAATATTGACCAGTCTTTTCTCCGCAGATTTCAATCTGTCATTCATTTCCCGTTACCAAAGACCTGAGCCTGTCAGTTCCCCCCTTCTCCCAACTTCCTTGCTTTCACGACCAGTTTTTCTTCTGATGGCCCCGAGATGATGGTGAACGTTATTTCATTTTTTGAGGAATGCAATTCCAGTTTTATGGAGGCTGTTGATCCATCAGGATTCTCCTTGCTTTTCAATAAGCAGTTGATCGTATTGCCAACCAGTTCATCGCAGGTTACGTTTAGACTCCGGTCTTCTTCATCCAATTCGCTCCGGGGATACATGTTGAGGCGGCCGTTGCTCACCTCGATAAAAAGATCATCCTTGGGATCGTCAAGCCTTGCTTTTTCCGGGTCACTGGATTCGTAAGCCCGCCAGACACCCGCAAAATCTTTCAATTTTATTTTGCCGGACAGATCGGTTATATCGGGGATGTCGTGATCACCCTGTGTACCGTTGTCTTTTTGTGTCAGCCCCGAATCCTTGCCGGACAAATTTTTGTTCTTTGACTGTTCATTGTTCAGGATCAGAAAACCGATCCCGGCAAGAACGACTATGACAATAACTGCAGGCAACCAACGGGGCATGCCTGGGGCTGCTTTAGCCGGAGCCGCAACAGCAGCCGGCTGGTTTTGCACAGGGGCGGTATATGGCGGAGGAGTTTTTTCCGGGTTTGTATTTTCAGCAGCACCCTTACTGATATTTGACAGATCAAAACCACAGGAGGTACAAAACTTAAAGTCCGGTCGGTTGGGTGTTCCGCATTTCGGGCAAAATATGGAGTCTGGCATAAAATGAATTGTTTAAAATAAAGATACTGGTTTTTCGCATTGTCAGTTATTCCCGCTGTCAATCTGGCAAATCTTTCAGTTTATGCAGCGGTAGTTTGCTAATTTTATATATGTAATCGAATGGAGTAATACTGATTTATAAAGCCAAAGATGGCAGCCAGCAATTGGAGGTAAGGCTGGAAGAGGATACTGTGTGGCTTAGCCAGAAACAGATTGCGTCCCTATTTGGCACAGAGGTGCCCGCGATTAATAAACATATCAAAAACATACTGAATGTTGGCGAATTGAAGGCCGGGGCAACTGTTTCCAAAATGGAAATATTTCAAACCGAAGGAAAGAGAAAAGTAACCAGGGTTGTTGATCTGTATAACCTGGATATGATTATTTCAGTTGGATACCGGGTTAATTCACAAAAAGCAACCCGATTCCGGATTTGGGCTACAAAAGTATTGAGAACTCATCTTGTAAAGGGCTACACCCTCAATGAAAAACGACTGCAACAGATCGTGCAAAATATGCAGCAACTGGAGCAGACTGTAAAGCTGTTTCAGTAAATCGAATTAAGGAAAACTATCAGCGCCTTGTTCCGCCATCCTATAAACACACTTACTACATTATTGACAACCGGGCGGAACATAGCACTTTTGAAGACCTTGGATAACACGATGCGAAGTCTGCAACCTTGCCTCACTCATCAGCTATGCTAAAATAACAGAACGGGGATCCAATGGAAAAGGGGGCGTAGCCGGACAAAAGGGCGGAGCCATTCTTTTGTCCTTGACTTTTTTGTTACTTTTTTTGCCAAGAAAAAAAGTAAGAGAAGAAAAACAAACGCCGGTTTAAAAAATCCGTAGAGGTCAAAATCAGTGATAATGCACTGGTGGCCCTGGCATTATTGGTGACTCAGAGCAACCCAGATGATAAAGAAATCATGATCAAACTGATTGTTAACCTGTTCAACGGCTAATTATTTGCCTGAACGGCTCCTCCCAACAATCTGACAAACATTCCTCCTCCGGAACAGTCCTTGCGTATCTTTGCACTCCTAAAAAATACAACCCAACATGATACAGGAGAAAGGAACCATTTCCGTTAATACCGAGAACATTTTTCCCATTATTAAAAAATTTCTCTATTCAGACAATGAGATCTTTCTGCGGGAACAACTGAGCAATGCGGTGGATGCCACCCAGAAAATAAAAAGGCTGGCGGCGCTGGGGCATTACTCCAAAGGGCTCGGCGACCTTCGGGTAAAAGTGGCGGTTGATGCCACCGCCAAAACCATTACCATTTCCGACAGCGGCATCGGGATGACGGCGGAAGAGATAAAGAAATACATCAACCAGGTTGCTTTTTCCGGGGCCACGGAGTTCATGGAAAAATTCAAGGAAGCCAAAGATTCTAATGAGATCATCGGCCGCTTCGGGCTGGGTTTCTATTCGGCCTTTATGGTGGCGGATAAAGTGGAAATTCAAACGCTCTCTTACCAGGACGGCGCCGAACCCGTTCGCTGGGAATGTGATGGCAGCACTTCTTTTGAAATTACCGAAGGCAGCCGGACCGAAAGAGGAACGGACGTGATCCTGTACATCAATCCCGAGTCTGAAGATTTTTTGCAGGAGCGCCGCATCAGTGAGATATTAAATAAGTATGCTAAGTTTTTACCTGTGCCGGTACAGTTTGGTACCAAAACAGAATCGGTTCCAGATGGAGAGGATAAGGATAAAAAACCGAAATATAAACCCATTGAAGTTGATAATATCATCAACACGACCATTCCTATCTGGACAAAGACCCCGGCCGACCTGAAAGACGAAGACTATCTTGACTTTTACCGGGAGCTTTATCCTTTTTCCGAAGAACCGCTGTTCTGGATCCACCTGAATGTGGACTACCCCTTCACCCTCACCGGTGTGCTCTACTTTCCTAAACTGAAAAATGATTTTGAAGTTCAGAAGAATAAGATCAAACTCTTCAGCCGGCAGGTATTTATTACGGACGAAGTAAAAGACATCGTGCCGGAATTCCTGATGCTGCTGCACGGGGTGATCGATTCACCGGATATCCCGCTGAACGTAAGCCGTTCTTTTCTGCAGGCCGACAGTAATGTAAAAAAGATCAACGGTTATATTGCCCGCAAGGTAGCGGACAAGCTGAGCGAGTTGTTTAAGAAAGACCGGAAGGGCTATGAAGAAAAGTGGAATGACATCGGCATTTTTGTAAAATACGGCGCCATCTCCGATGAAAAATTTTATGAAAAGGCCAAAGAGTTTTTATTGCTGGGCAATACGGCCCGTGAAAAATATACACTGGAGGAATACAATATCAAAGTAAAAGACTTCCAGACGGATAAAGAAGGACAGTTGGTGTACCTCTATACAGCAGACCCGGAAGGACAGGACAGTTATGTGCAGGCGGCCGTTAAAAAAGGATATGATGTGCTGCTGATGAATTCACCGATCGATACACATTTCATCCATCATCTTGAAATGAAACTGGAAAAAACCTCATTGAAACGAGTGGATGCGGATGTAACCGATAGACTGATCGTAAAAGAAGATGCGGCGAAGCATGAACTGACGGAAGATGAGATCAGTAAACTGAAAACCATTTTTGAAAAAGCAATTGATAAACCCGATAGCTACCAGGTGCAGGTGGAAAGCCTTCCGGCTTATGTGATGCCGGTCATCATCACGATAGAAGAATGGATGCGGAGAATGAAAGACATGAGCAAACTGGGAGGTGGAATGAATTTTTATGGCAGCATGCCTGATAATTATAAAGTGTCTGTCAATGCCAATCATAAATTAATATCCAAAATATTAAATGCTGATGAAGCAAAGCAAACTGACATGGCGAAACATGCATTTGACATTGCATTGCTGGCCCAGGGATTATTGAAAGGCGCCGACCTTACCGCTTTTGTGGAGCGGAGCGTGGATGTGATATAAGCCACGAATTAATGTCTCACGCAAAGTCGCAAAGAAGCGCTAAGAATACAATAAGACTTTGCAGCTTTGCAAACTTTACTACTTTGCGTGAAGCATTTTTCAAACTGGTACACTCTTCGTTCTTAATTGCCATCCTGCTTCCCGGAATTTATCGTACCTTTTTTTCCTAAACAATGTTGTATGAGAAAATTATTATTAGCGGGGCTCATCCTGTGCAGTTATTTTGCCAGCGCCCAGCTCAGCGCCATCAAATGCGGTAAACTGATCGATGGGAAAAATGATCAGCCTCTGCTGAATAAAGCCATCCTTATTGAAGGCAATACAATAAAAGATATTGTGGAGCAGTCCGCCATTCCCCGTACTGCCACGGTGATCGACTGGAACAATAAAACCGTGTTGCCGGGTTTGATAGATTGCCATACCCATGTGCTGCTACAGGGAGATATCACTGCAGAAGATTATAATGAACAATTGCTGAAAGAAAGTATTCCGTACCGTACGCTGCGTGCCAGTGTGGCTTGTAAGATCGCACTCATGAATGGGTTCACCACGATCCGTGATTTAGAAACAGAAGGCGCCATGTATGCCGATGTGGACCTGAAAAAAGCCATCAATAATAATGTGATACCAGGGCCAAGGATGTTTGTTACCACCAGGGCTATTAATACAACCGGGCATTATAGTATTGGTAATTCCGAATATAGCTGGGAGCTGCATATGCCCAAGGGTATCCAGGAAATAACCGGCGCCGATGAAGCAAGAAAGGCGGCAAGAGAACAGATCAGTTATGGCGCCGACTGGATAAAGATCTATGCCGACCGCAGTTATTACCGTTTGCCCGACAGCAGTTTCCGAAGCCGTGTCAATTTTACCAAAGAAGAAATAGAAGCCATTGCTGATGAAACGACCAAATCAGGAAAGTTTCTCGCCTCACATGCTGTTACCCGTGATGGAATTATTTATTCGCTTAATGCCGGCGCCCGGACCATTGAACATGGATTTGCGATGGATGATGAATGCATAGACCTGATGATAAATAAAAATGCGTACTGGTGTCCTACCGCCACGGTGATCGATTATGTGGCGGAAGGAAGAGCGAAGGCGGGTAATCACTCCAATGCACAAATGCTGAGAACATTGCCTGCAATTTTTAAAAAAGCATTGCAGAAAGGAGTAAAGATCGCATTCGGTACTGACGCGGGAGGTTTTGACTGGAGTAAAGTGCCGCAGGCCCGTGAATTTTCTTTTTATGTGCAATGGGGCATGACGCCGATGCAGGCCATAAAATCTGCTACCACCGTTGCTGCAGCGTTATTAAATAAGACAGGAATATTGGGTGAGATCAGTAACGGCGCCATGGCGGATATCATTGCTGTTAATGGCGACCCGCTTCAGGATATAAAAGTTTTGGAGAAAGTAAGTTTTGTGATGAAGGACGGGAAGCTGGTAAAGTAAGAGGGGGGCGGGGTACTAATACTCCTTTACCTTTTTTCCTTTGCGATAAAGAATGGTGGAGATGAGCTTCCCCTCTTTATCATACGATTTCCATTCACCATCAGGAATATTGCAGCGCAATTCCTTTTCCAGTTCTTTAAAGTAGGAGCTGTTATCATGACGCAAGTCGGGCTCGATCCAGTTTTCGGGATATACAAAAGCTTTTCTGTTGGCTTCCCATACACGATAGTTTTTCATCCATGGCCAGCGTTTGAGGTCAGAAGAGCCGGGTTTGTCAATTAAATATTTGCGGGTATTCTTTAAGTTTACTGCAGGCCAGTAATAGTTAATGGTTCCGAGGTAACAGAGGTTAAATTTCAATCCCTCGAAAATGAGCTGTTGGAGCGTATCATAATTTTTTTCATAGTACAGCTTGTTGGCAGAATAGACGGGCGGTATTTTACCGTCATTGATTGTAATCACCGTATCAATGGGCTGCCCGTTACTGCATACGGCAAATTCAACAACGGAGAATAAAATGAAAAAGATCTTTTTCATGATAGCAGGTTTAATTTTTTCGCCGGGGAGGGATTTCATCAAACATATTTCATTTGGACTTATAAAAGTAGAGAAATAAATTCTCCCGCCGTGATGGCGGAGCCGGCATACCGCTTATTTTATACCAGCCCTCCGCGCAATCCATCATCGGGTACAATCTTTTTATATTATGCCGGTCATGGTTTTCTTTTCCGCAACAGCCATACAGCTAACAACAGTACCACAATTCCCGCACCCACATACCAATATTGCTTCAGCAGGGAAAGAAAGTCGTTGTTTTGCGAAGCATTAGTTTGCCCGCCCGATGGTTTTTCATTCCATTTTATGTTGAAGCTGTCTTTGGGAATAGTCATCAGTACCGCAGAAGATTCAAACCTGGCTGTATCCTTTATGACATATGGTGATTTAGAATCATTATAATAAACTTTCCCGGCAGGTACAGTGATGGTTGAGTTGTCTTTTTTCAGCAATACGTCCACTTCGCCCTCGTAAACGATGAGTTTACTGGTATCGCCGGTCCGGGTAAACAGAAAGCGGGTGCCTTTGCGGATCAGCTTTTCATTGAAACTTTCAATGACCAGGTTCCGCGACTTGTCTGCTTTTTCGCCATTAATAAAAACAGAGCCCCCATTCAGGGTAATATAAAGATCCTTGTCTGTATTGTTGCTAATGTTTGCACTTGAATTTGGCAGCAACATCAAAACAGTGTTGCGGTCCGGGCTCATCAGCAGCAATCCATTGGGTCCGGTCAACATTTTGGTTCCCGCTTCCGGGTTGCTGTTTTGCGGAATTTTTTTCCCGTCTTTATTCGTAAAGCTGATATCATCTGAAAGGGCAAGGAACATATTTTGGGCTTCAACACTGCTCACGAGATTGGTGATCTCGCCCCAACCACCACAATGCCTAGTTAGGGAACCTTTCTTAGCTGCTTTTTTTCCGTTGATCAGTACCTCCCAATCACATCCTTCGGAAGAAATAACAAAAGTATTGGGTCCGGCACAGGCAACATGCATACCCCTGTCACCTTCACATGCTGCCGGCAATCCATCGATGAGCACATTGCCGTTACCGCTAACTACCCAACCAACAACACACATAGGATCCGCCAGGCTCCCATGTGAATCCGCGGGACACATTGCAAAACTGCTTACCCGTGCATATTTTAAAGCCTCCACGGTTATTACAGGGTATTCTTTTTTATATATTTTTCCCTCATACTCTACGGATAGTATGATCTTGTTTTCGCCGATATTATAGAATGCGGGCCGGCATCTGGAACCTTTGTCAGGTTCAAAACTGCCTGTACCGCTCCATTCAATTTTATCGCTGATGTCAATTTCTTCCCCATTCTCATCCGTAAGTTTGAAGGCCGCACCGAAAAGCCAGCCTTTATCAAACACTTTAGGGCTTTTGCCCAATGGAAATAAAAGTTCCGGTCCCGGTTCTTCTATCGGGAAAGTGAACTCAAAACCTCCCTCTTTGCGACCATCATAGATGAGGTACATGGTGCCATTGACAACGGTCCCGCTTGTGGTTCCCTTTAATTCAGCGGGAACTGATCTTTCCTGGCGCTTCTGTATCCGTACTCCTTCCTGCATTACCTGGGTAAGATTGCCAGTAGCACTAAGGCCGGTAGCGGAAAAGGTCCCTTCCAGGGTTCCACTCAGCAAAACATAATCTTCGGGATCTGTTTTCGATCCCATTTTAAGTTCGATAGTGGCTGTTGCCGCCCCGCCCTGTCTTACGGCCACCTTCAACAGGTTTGTATAATAAGCGGCATTGGAAGCATTGGCGCCGGTAAAATGAAAACTCCCTTTATAAATTGTTTCCTGGGCATGGCTTACCCCGTAAGCCAGCAAAAACATTGCTGCTAAATAAATAATACGTTTCATGTAAACTATTTTGATAAAGATTCAACAAAATGAGAGTCCGTTCCAATGACCTAATTCATATCCGGGAGTGATTGTCATTAAACCAGGGAAGAAGGATGCCATTATTTTATTATCGCTCCCTGCTCAATCCAGCACCTGATAACATCCCGTTCTTCCAGTGTCATATTGGTCTTGTTGTTCTGGGGCATTGTTTTGGTGATCACCACCCGCTGCATAATAAGGTCTTTCTTCAGTGCGATCTCCTTTGGAGTATCATATTTTACTCCATTCGGCGGAGCAGAATAAACATTATCCGTTGGTTTGGAGGAATGACAACTGATGCAGCGCTGCTGAACGATAGCGTTGACCTCGGTAAAACTTATTGTTGAGCATTTGGTTGAAGACGGTTTCGGAGCAGTGACATAGGCAGCAGTGAGTAATATAACAACAGATGCGGGTAATATCCATACACTCAGCTTACCCTGTTCTCTCAAATTGAGCCAGTGCTTGATCCCCGCTGCGCCAATACTGATAGCCGCTAAAACAATCCATTGATATTTGTTGCCAAAAGTGCCGGGGAAATGGTTGCTGAGCATGACAAATAATACCGGCAACGTAAAATAATTGTTGTGTATGGAACGGAATAGTGCGTTCTTTCCTTTTTGCGGATCGGGCAATTGCCCTTTCTTTGCCGCTTTCAGCATCGCTTTCTGCGAAGGGATAATGACAAAGAATACATTGGCCACCATGATGCTTCCGATCATGGCGCCGAAATGCATAAAGGCAGCCCGTGCACTGAAGACATGGCTATAGAAATACGCAAAGCCAATTAAGATGATGATACCGGTGAGTGCAAAAAGTAATGGTTTTTTGCGAAGGGATGATTTGCACAGGAGATCATAAATAAACCATCCCATCACAAAAGACCCGATGCCAATGCCGATAGCCTGTGCTGGGGTCAATTTCAATACATTGGTATCGATCAGCATCGCCGATGAATTGAAATAATAAATGATAAAGAGCAATGCAAAACCAGAAACCCAGGTGAAATAAGCTTCATACTTGAACCAGTGCAGGTGTTTGGGAATTGTCCCGGGCGCTACCTTATATTTCTCCAGGTAATAAAACCCGCCGCCGTGTACAGCCCAGAGGTTGCCGGCCAGCTCATCTCTTATATTCTCTGTTCTGTTAAGTGCATTTTCTAAAAATACAAAATAGAAAGATGCGCCTATCCATGCAATGCCGAATGTGAAGTGCATCACTCTGACAACGATATTCAGCCATTCCATCAAATGCCCTTCGTACACCGTGCCTTTGACCATAAAATAAATGGCGGCGATGATGCAGATGATGCTGAAGATGATAGCAGCGTAGATCCGGTTTTGTATACTGTGGGCCTTTCCCAGTTTTTCTTCATCCCCTGTATTCTTTTTGATGATGCTGTGCACCCGGTAGGTCATGACGACGAGCATGACGAAGATGATGGTTGATAATATGAGTAGTATGGTTGCCATATTTCTCGCAAACCTGCCTGACGGCAGGCAGGGACGCTAAGACGCAATGGTTAATAGGTTTCTTCTTAGCTCTTTTGCGGCTATGCGTGAAACCAATCCTCAAAGTAGAAAATTGTTTTCATTAATTTCATAGATTCACATTTATCTGAAAACCGGGTATGATTGACGCTGCCATTATAAGTAACCGTACCATCACCCCCGATGGTATCCAAAAGGCAGCGGTATTGATCAGTGCGGGAAGGATAGCTGATATTGTGAGTGAGTTACCCGAAGGCAATTTCCCTGTAACAGATGTTGGCGACCATGTTTTGATGCCGGGAATCATTGATCCGCATGTACATATCAATGAGCCGGGCAGAACGGATTGGGAAGGCTTTGATACGGCGACAAAAGCGGCCATTGCCGGTGGCATTACTGCGTTGGTGGAAATGCCGCTGAATGCATCGCCGGTTACAACTACGGCTATGGCTTTTGATGAAAAGCTGGAAGCTGCTGGTACTGATCAGACCGGGACGGTGAGACCAGTGAAAACAAATCTTCACACTAACTGCGGTTTCTGGGGTGGTGTTATTCCGGGAAATGAAAAAGATATAGAACCCTTAATAGAAAAGGGAGTATTGGGTTTTAAGGCATTCCTTACTCATTCCGGCATTGATGAATTTCCAAATGTAACAGAAGACGATTTAAGAAAAGCAATGCCAATCATTGCCAAACATGATTTACCCCTGTTAGTACATTGCGAACTTTCAGACACCACTAACTACTCACCACTTACCACTCATGAATATCAGCAGTATCTCGCTTCAAGACCAAAGAAATGGGAAGATGATGCGATTGCATTGATGATCCGCCTGTGTGGGGAATTCAATTGCAAAACGCATATTGTGCACCTGTCATCTGCTGATTCGATTGAACAGATTATGAAAGCCAAACAAAAAAACCTGCCATTAACGGTGGAAACCTGTCAGCACTATTTATATTTCTGTGCAGAAGAAATAAAAGACGGAAGTACGGAATTTAAATGCGCCCCGCCGATAAGAGAGAAAGCAAACAATGAAAAATTATGGACGGCATTGAAAGAGGGCATTATAGATTTTGTGGCAACTGACCATTCACCGGCTCCGCCGGCAATGAAAGAATTGATCCCGGGTGATTTTATGAAAGCATGGGGAGGAATATCTTCTATTCAATTCTCCTTGCCTGTTTTGTGGACAGCAGCTAAAAAACATGGTTGCGGTTTACGGGATATTGCGAAATGGTTGTGTGAAAAGCCTGCCTTGCTGCCGCAGTTAAAAACAAAAGGTAAAATAGCGAAAGGATATGATGCTGATCTTGTGGTTTGGGATCCGGAAGGATCGTTTACTGTTGCAAAAGACATGATCCATCATAAACACAAAATAACCCCTTATCTTAATCAGGTATTGACCGGAGTGGTGGAACAAACATGGCTCAATGGGGAAAAACTGTTTGATGATGGAAAGTTTTTACATTTGAACAGAGGAAAGGTTTTAGCCGCGAAATAACACAAAAACACACGAAAATTTTCGTGGCAAATAAAAAAATATTTATGGCAGACCCGGCATTTACCAACCTTACAGATCTTGCAGCAGAAAAATTAGGCGGCAAAGTATTATTATGCAGCGACGATTTTTTTGCAGAAAAGGAGAACCTCATAAAACCGGGGCGGGGAATTTTTATTGCCGATAAATATACTGACAGGGGCAAGTGGATGGATGGATGGGAATCAAGAAGAAAAAGAACCCCGGGGCACGACTGGTGCATTGTTCAACTGGCTGCTTCAGGAAAGATACATGGTGTAGATATAGATACTAATCATTTCCTCGGCAATCATCCTCCGCATGCTTCTATTGAAGCCGCTGCTATTTTATCTTCAGACAATATTGATTTTGATAAGGTCGAATGGAAAGAGGTTCTTCCTGAATCCCCATTGCAACCCGGTTCGCAGAATTTTTATGAAATCCCGGATCATTTTGTTTATACACACCTGCGGTTGAATATTTATCCTGATGGCGGCGTGGCAAGATTAAAAGTATATGGTGAAGTGTTTAAAGACTGGACTTTGGTTGATGCCGGCGAGATAGTGAATCTGGCAGCGGCAACCAATGGCGCCAAATCTGTTTTGTGTAATGATATGTTCTTCTCTCATATGGATAATCTCATCATGCCGGGCAGGGGAGTGAACATGGGAGACGGATGGGAAACGAAAAGAAGCAGGACTCCCAATAACAGGGATTGGGTGATTGTTCGCCTTGCACATAAAGGCATCATTGAAAAGATATTGGTTGACACCTGTCACTTCAAAGGGAATTATCCTGACGCCTGTTCCATTGAAGGCTGTGAGATTGCCTATAAAGATGAAAGCAAACTGGATAGCACTGCCATTGAATGGACAACCATTTTATCAAAATCAAAGCTCGGCGCTGATCATGAACATTTTTTTGAAGATGAAATAAAAAACAAAGGCCCGTTTACACATATAAGATTGAATATTTTTCCGGATGGCGGAGTGAGCAGGCTGAGGTTGTGGGGAAGGACGAGTCGGGAGTCATGAGTCGTTAGTCAGGCTTGCCTGCAGAAGCTTTACGTTGGCAAGAGTTAATTGCATTAATAAAATGACCTTAGAAGAATTAAATACAATAAGCCAGCCCCAACTTAAAGAAGAGCTGTTGAAATGCTGCGGCTCATCTTCCTGGGTGAAGATGCTGATGGCTTATTTTCCGGTCGATGATGTAAATCGCCTGCTGGAAGAAGCAGAAAGGATATGGCGTGAATGCAGCGAAGATGACTGGAAAGAAGCATTTGGTCATCATCCGAGAATCGGGGATGTGGAATTGCTGACAGAGAAATTTACTTCCACGGCTCACTGGGCATCGGGAGAACAAAGCGGCGTAAACACCGCTTCAAAAGAAACGATTGAGGCCCTCGCCGAAGGCAACCACTTGTATGAGGAGAAATTCGGTTATATCTTTATTGTTTGTGCCACGGGAAAATCGGCGGAAGAGATATTGGGGATGTTGCAATCAAGATTAGAAAACAAACCCGGAGATGAAATTAAAATTGCGGCAGACGAACAAAATAAGATAACCAAACTACGTCTTGAAAAACTTTTGAATTAAAAGAAAATTGAAAATAATATTTAATCAACTTCAAAATTAAACCTCCCCCTCTCCACTTTGTGGAGAGGGGGTAAGGGGGTGAGGTCATGAGTCAGCTTACCGCACATATATTAGATACCACAAAAGGAAAACCTGCACAGGGCGTGAGGATCAGTTTGCACCAGCAGCATGAGGAAGAGTGGAAAGAGATCGGGCTGGGAACCAGCAACAACGACGGCCGGGTGATGGACCTCCTGAAAAAAGATGCTTTCCTCGCTTTGGGTATTTATAAGATAAGATTTGAAACCGGCGAGTATTTTGATAAACAAGGCATTCAAAGTTTTTATCCTGTTGTCGAAATCATTTTCAATATCAGCTCCCCGGAACATTATCATATACCCCTGTTGATAAGCCCGCATGGTTATAGTACATATAGGGGTTCCTGATAATTTAACTTCCCATACACTCCGCCAGTTGGCGGAGATGGGGGTAAACGAACTATTATGAACTTCTCAATTGCTGACATCGAAAAAGAGATCCTTCTCAATTCATTAAGAACGGCCAATCTTAAATTTCAAAAAACATATCCCGGTGACAAACCCGGCCGTCAGGCAGTGCATACCGTATATGGCGGAGCCAATTTGTTTAAGGCAGACACTTGTGTGAAGATGGGCGATATTGCTTTGAAAAATTTACAGACCTATTCCCCCGATTTTGTTACCCTTTCCAAAGTGCTGAAGTTTGATGGTCATGAGGATTTACCGGATGATGAAAAGAAAATTGAAAAACTAATTAAGAAACTGGATAAAATGAATGAGGCGGAAAGAAAACAACATCCGGCCTGGCTTGCTTATACCGTATATAAAAAGATCATTGAAAAATTAAAAACAGAAGCTGTGGAAGATTTCCGGATTGACTTTGAAGATGGTTTTGGTAACCGTCCCGATGAGGAAGAAGATGCCACGGCCGTACAGGCTGCGAATGAACTCGCTGAGGGAATGAAAAATAAAACCATTTCCCCTTTTATCGGGATAAGAATAAAACCTTTTACCGAGGATTTAAAAAGCCGGGCTGTCAGAACCCTGGATATTTTCCTAACCACACTATTAGCGAAAACAGCCGGCAAGTTACCGGGCAATTTTATTGTGATGCTGCCGAAAGTGACGATCCCGGAACAGGTGAGCACATTGGTACAGTTATTTGAGATCATTGAAAAGAAAAATATCCTTGCTCCCGGTACCCTGAAAATGGAAACAATGGTAGAAGTCACACAGATCATCATGGATGATGAAGGGCGGAATCCATTAATGAAAATTGTAAAGGCTGGAGAGGGCCGGTTGATCGCTGCACATTTCGGAACTTATGATTACACCGCTTCATGTGGCATCACGGCTAAATACCAGACCATGGCACACCCTGTTTGTGACTTTGCGCATCACATGACTAAAGTTGCATTGGGGGGAACCGGAATTTTTTTATCTGATGGAGCCACGAATGTAATGCCCGTTGCCCCGCACCGTGCTGATAAGCTGACAGCAAAGCAATTAAAAGAAAACCAGCGATCGGTTCATAATGCGTGGAGAATCGGGTTCAACCATTCCATGCATTCTCTGATCAATGGTTTGTACCAGGGCTGGGACCTGAATCCTGCTCAATTGCCGATGCGCTACGCTGCCACTTATAATTTCTTTTTAAGCAGTATTGATGATGCGACACATCGTTTGAAGACATTTGTTGACCGGGCCGCTATCTCAACATTGACCGGTGATATTTTTGACGACGCTGCTACCGGCCAGGGATTATTGAATTTCTTTTTAAAAGCAATGAACTGTGGCGCTATCAGCGAAGAGGAAGCGACAGCCACAGGATTGACTATCGATGAGATCCGCAGCCGGTCATTCTACAAAATTCTGCAGGGAAGAAGAAGCAGGAAATGAAAAATGAGAAATTAGGAATGAGAAATTAGAATGTAAACGCCACACTTTCTCATTTCTCATTTTTCTGTTTCTCATTTCTTATTTATTGCACCGTAAATTTGCATTCTTAATCACTTCGCATGAAGATCGCTGTGTTAGGCGCCGGAATGGTTGGCCGTGCTATCGCCCTGGATCTTGCAAAAGAATTTGCCGTTACTTCTTTTGACCTTGATGCGGAAAACCTCCTCGAATTAAAAGGGAGAAATGCGGATATACAGACGGCAGGGGCAGATCTTTCTCAATTCGGTGAATATAAAAACTGGTTCTCACCCTTTGATATGGTTGTAACAGCAGTGCCCGGATTTATGGGGTATAAAACACTGGAAGCTGTAATTGATACCGGCAAGGATGTGGTGGATATTTCTTTCTTTCCCGAAGATGCGTTACAATTAGATCAATTAACCAGGCAAAAAGGGATAACAGCTATTACCGATTGCGGTGTGGCTCCCGGAATCAGTAATCTTATACTTGGCCGGTACAATGAAGAAATGAAAATATCCTCCTTTGAATGTTATGTGGGCGGATTGCCGGCGCATCCGAAGCCACCCTTTTATTATAAGGCGCCTTTCTCTCCGGTTGATGTCATCCAGGAATATATTCGTCCTGCTAGATTAGTTGAAAACGGAAAGATTGTTACAAAGCCGGCATTAAGTGAAAGAGAGTTAATACAATTTGATGAAGTGGGGGAACTGGAAGCATTCAATACCGATGGGCTTCGTTCATTAATTTATTCTATGAGGCATATCCCGGATATGAAAGAAAAGACCCTGCGCTACCCCGGGCATATTGATCTGATCATAGCATTGAAACAGGCTGGATTTTTTGACACAACAGCATTGCGCATTAATGGTGCCGATATTACAGCGCTTGAATTTACTTCAAAACTATTGGCGAACGAATGGAAGCCGGAACCAGATGAAGAAGAATTTACTGTAATGAAAGTAATAATAAAAGGAGAAGCCCGCCTGCCGGACCTGCCTACCGGGCAGGCAGGCGGGCAGGGAAAAACTATTGAATATAATTTACTCGACAGGTATGATGCTGCAACTAAAACCTCTTCAATGGCGAGAACAACAGGTTATACCTGTACAGCAGCAGTTAATTTAATTGCCAAAGGAATTTTTATAAAGAAGGGATTGTATCCGCCTGAACTGGTTGGGAAGGATAAAAATTGTTTTGATTTTGTAATGGATTATTTGAAGAAGAGAAATATAGCCTGGAAAAAATCTGTTGAGTAGCCGGTCATTCTACAAGATCTTACGGGAAATAAGAGCCGAAAAATGAGGAAGTACCGGAGTTTTGAATCCTTACTCTGTGTAACTCTGTTTCTGTATCTCCGTGTTGAAAATGCTATTGAGAAACTCTCTTTTCTTTACTTTTTTTCAACTATCGTTTTTATTGATTCAATTACCAGTTCTCCTTCAAACCCCCGTTGAAATAAATAATCCATTGTCTTCTTTTTCCTTATGAGGTATTGTTCGCTTTTCAACGACGCATATTTTTCTTTCGCCAGTTTTCCCAGCATTTTCAGATAGTCCTCTTCATCAATTTGCTTTAATGCTTTTTTAATACTATATTCACTTACCTGTTTTTGTTTCAGTTCATATTTAATCTTTACCCTGCCCCATTTTTTTATTCTGAATTTACCTCCGGCAAAAGCGATGGCAAACCGTTCTTCGTTTAAATAGTTTTCTTCAATGAGTGTGGCGATGATCAGGTCATGGTCTTTCTTCCATACCCCGAGGTTGTATAGCTTTTCCTTCACCTCGCTGTGGCAGCGTTCCTGGTAAGCGCAGTAATGCGTTAGTTTTTGCAGAGCCTGTTCTTTGGTCAGTTGTTTTTTATAAAGCATATTATATGTGTCAGACGCTCTTTCAGAGACGTCAGACACCCGTCATAAAATTAAAAAGAGAGAATGACTCTCTCCTTTCAATTTTCATGCCGGGTGGTTATCTCTTAATTTCTTTTTCCATTCGGGTTAGTAACCCTTAAGGGCGGCCCGGACCTTCTCATCGCTGCTGGTCTGCGGTCAATAAAGAAAACATTGGGTTCGCTGATCCCGTCGCTATTGATATTTCCATCGCCAAAGGGTCTTTGTTGCTGGTCAAGGGTTTGAAGGGTCCATATAAATGCATAGGCATCCATATCAGGCTCCATATCCGGACCGACGCCTCTTCTGCTAGTGTCTTTCATTTTGTAATCAGGTTCCAGATCGGGGCCAACTCCTTTCCTGGTTGAGTCTTTTTTCATTCTCAAATCAAAATCCGGGTCGCCAATGCAACAAATAGTTAAACCCAATTGCGGTTGCCAGATAAACTGCGTTGTACCAACAATATCTTTTGCCAATAATGGCTGGTTGCTGCGTAAGGCCTGCATAGGTGTTTGGTTGGGCAATATTTCAAAAACAGTAACCCGGTAGATAACCGGTGCTGAGGGTCTTGGCGCCACAGGGGTCCAGCGGAACGTAATAAAGTTTTTTGCTTTCTCAATATCCAAGATACTTTCTGCCGCAGGCATAATGGGTATGGGGAGTTGGAAAGCAGCAATGGTAAAAATCCTGCATTGTTCCTGGCTGAGCCGGATAAAATCAACGGGTCTTACCAATTCCACACAGAGCTCATAACTGCCGGCAGGCAATTTGCCGGTCTTGTCCATTGATATTTTGAATTTGCCATTAAAGATCATTGTCTCCAGCGGGATAACATCGGGAGCATATAATATCAGGTTCCCGGTAGCCGGATTTATAGTTATGACCCTGGCTTTTGCAAGATTAGTGGTTGCGGCTACAGTACCATCAGTTGTTTTTAATGTTGCCTTTATCACAACCTGGCCCGCAATTCCGGCAGTTCCTGAAATAATATATGTGAGGTCCTTGGTGCTCCAGTCAAGCAACGAACCCGGCGGATTGGGACTAACTACCAGGATGGTATTAAACTGTGCCTTGCAAATATGACCGGTAAAACAAATGGCGGCTGTCAAAATTATTTTTTTCATACTTATTTGCTTTTTAAATCATAATGACTCTCCAAACCCCCTTCAGGGAGCTATTTTCCAAACCTGTACTGAAACCCGGTACGAACATTGCTTTCCAGGTAACTGGCACCGTTTGGTATTATTTCATCGCCATACTTAAACTGGTTCGTACTGATAAAGGTATTCCAGGTTAATTTTTCAGAAACTTTCCAGTCGCAGGTCAATGAAGCGATCAGGTTGTTATTGTTTTTAAAACTATTGGTCTTTGAAAAATTGTACTGCGCCTGTGCCCGCAGGTTCATTTTCTTTTTCAATGCCGACCAGCTCAATCCGCTGCTGAAAGTAATGAGCGTTAATTTAAACGCAGGCATTGAATTACGAAAATACATCATGCTGAAATCGGGTGAAATATTCCTGGTTAAAAAGGTGGGTACATAGGTCAGCAGGGCTGTATGAGTATTGTTGGATGTTACAATCGCCGTTATAACATCTCTTTCATCATACTTGCTGTAATTATAATTGAGGCTCATCAGGTGAATCACTTTTTCATTGCCCCATGTGCAGGAGGGGTTCACGCCAAAATCATTGCTTACGTTTTTAATCCCATAAGGATTGAGACCGCTGGGAGTTTCAAAACCAAAATTATTATAGCTCACGTTCAGGTTCCAGTGGTCATTGAATTGTGTGAACCAGTTCAGGTTGGCGATGAACTGTTCTGCCTTCAAGGTAGTATTGCTTACATTATTTACTCTTTTACCAACACTGGCTACCACATTCATCTTATACCCGCCGGAAGAATCCTTCCATGCATTGAATCTTGTGTTCAACGTATAATCAAACCGGTCGGGCAGCATAAATGGATAACCGGGAGTTTGAAAACCTGCGCCAATATATTTCAGCTTTGCGCCTATATCAAAATTTTTAGATTTCGTTCGAAAGCTCTTATGGCCGGCATAATCCTTTACGGTTGAAGTATGTGCTTCGATAAATGGTTTGAAAGATGGCTTACTTGTATCAAGAGGCAGGAAGGTGTTTTTGGTATAAATGGACTGTGCCCCTTCTGCATTTACATACCATCCGCCTTTCAAAAATGCTTTGCCCGCAAAACTCATCGTGAATCCTTCCTGTGGTTTTATAGTCAGCGGTCTTGTAACAACAGAATTGCTGTCGTCATTTGCTTTTACAAAATTGAATGCCATTTCATATTTACCTTCTCTTGCCTTACCCAATGAGAACATCCAGTTCTTCTTTTTGTAGGCGCCATTCACGGTGGGCGGACCGTTGAAATAATTTACTCCCTGCTGAGACAGGCCGGTAAAGAATTTTATGATATAAGTTCCGGGCCGCAGATCAAAGCCGGCGCCGAATACAGCAATATCCCCGGTGCTTAAGTCAGAATAATTCAGATACTGTGTGCCAAGTTGAAGCTCGGCCCATTTGTATTTGGGGTTCAATCCGAAATTATTCATCGGGTTGGTGATGAACTGGCCAAAGCTTTGTTTTTTTAATCCGCTGTATGGTCCCGCATAGTTGGTGGGCTTCATCGCAAAATTGAAATTGAACGGTAGTGAAAAATTTTTCCCAAACTGCATGTTAGGTGTAAAATTAAACCGCAACTGGTTCCATGGTTTTCTTGGAGTAAACCCCGTCCATCCTGTTGGTTTGCGACTCAGCCCGTAATACTCATAGCTTACTCCCATGGTGCCGCTGATACTGAAGCTTTTTTTGAGAGATTCAGTTTGTGCTGTTGCAATACCGGTGCTGAACAACAGCAAAAGGGGAATTGCTATTTTTTTTATTATCGGCATAGCTAGAATGGTTTTTTGCTTTTGATTAAAAATTCAAAGCAGGATATCGCTTCACATTCTTTACAATTTTTGTCACGGAAGGTAAACTTAACACAAATTCTTCCTTTCAGTTCGCAACAATCGATCAGCGGTGGCGGCGGCAGAATAAAGTTCATGCCTACCTGGGAGCCGTTATTGATAATAAATGTAGTTCCGTTATTCCAGACTACTTCTCTCGGATTTTGATATAGTCCTGTTCCCGTTGGATTAAACGGATGAACAGTTGAATTATACATGGTGATCTTTGGTGGCACCGTTGGAACACCGAGGTTGCTTGCAGATAGCACACTGGCCCATGAATAAGGCAGGCTGATGCACTTCATACATTCCTTATTGTAGTTGTCGGTAATGGTATAACTCAATACTTCAGCCCTCACTTCTGTCAATGGTACGCCGCCCAGGCCGCTGATAGTAAAGTTTTGTGCAGCGATAGTGGCATTATACTGCTGGTTGTAGGTATAAGTGAGTTTACTGGTATCAACTTTTATCTGATATGGACAACAAGCCGTATCAACTGGGTGGCAATCTGTTTTAAACTTAACAATACAACTGTCACATTTTTCCGTACCGCACCAGCCATATAAAGTAACTGTGTATGTTCCCGTTAGATTTGGTGTAAATGTCAACGGCGTATTACCTGAAAGCGGCGAGCCGGATGGCGGCTGCAATACATATGTAACATTTGCTGGACACTTGTTGGGATCGGGACAAGTATATGTTGCATTTACTGTTACCGGCTGATTACATTTTACGTTATAGGTCTTATTACATTCAAACGTCTTCGTGCCGCTTTGTGTGGTATATACTTTTTCGCCCCATTTGCTTCCTTTACAATCGCAGGCCGTATCGCATTTCACCGTAAGGTCAATGATACAACTGTCGCAAATTTTATTTCCGCACCATCCGTATAATGTAAGAGTATATACGCCGCTCATCGTAGGCGTGAACCATGATGGTGCATTGCCGGTTATTGCAGAACCAACAGGTGGCTGCAAACTAAATGTCACTTTTGGAGGACAAAGACTGTCTTTGCAGATGTAGCTTGCGTTAAAAGCATATGGTTGATTGCATAGAAGAGTATAATTTTTATCGCATTCCAGTTTGATCAGCTGGCCCACATTCGCATTTTTTTCTCCGTGGAGCTTTGGCGCCCAATCAAATTTCTTGAGCCCAACCATGTTAGTTTCATCGGGGCTTAAAACAATATCGCCCCATTTACTTTCTTTACAATCACATGTATCACATGGAGGAACAACGATCGTATATGTTTTACTTGTGTCTTTACAACCTGTCAATAGGTCTGTAACTACAATATTATATGTTCCACTGACGGCAGGTGACCAGGTTGGGGTATTTCCTCCAACCGGGTTGTTATTGAAATACCATTGGATAGTATAATTGGATGCAAATGCACCAATCAATGGCAGGGGAGCATAAATGGTGAACCCGCCTGTGGAGTCTCTGCAGGTACAGGGAATCTTATCACAGAAATGCGGGAACAGTTCTGTTGGCGGTCTCTTGTTTATTTTTATATTCTTACTGCTGCTGCAACCTGTTACCGGATCGGTATAAGTAGCCGTATAAATGCCGGCTGCATAAACAATAATGCTGGTGGTATTGGCTCCGGTATTCCAGGATATATTATTGGAATAATTGGTCACCGTTAATGTGATTGGCACTCCTTCACACAATGTTGGCGAAGAAGTAATGATAGGTTGGGCAGGAATCGGGTTCACATACACGGTCAATGAACAGGTGTCCTTGCAACCATATTCATTTGTAAGGATCAGGTTATAAACAGTAGTAACCGACACCCCTAATACCATATACATTTGCCCGGATGAAAGTTGAGCTCCGTAGTTTCCATTGGCATACCAGTCTGATGTGTATCCCGTTACATGATTGATGCTTGTCAACATTATATTTCCGGAACCACATAGCCTTGAAGACGGAGAAACAGCAATGATAGCCTTTGGTTTTGGAACTGTTTTTACTTCTACTTTGTTGCTGATGCATTTACAATAGTTAGGGCCGGGACCCGTAATGACCACATGATAAAAACCGGGTGTTGTGGTTGTATATGTATTATTGGTATTAGTACCCGGCGCAGGCCCAAATACATTCAGGGTTATCTCCTGCTCCCATAAATAAGTGTATCCCCCGATATTTGGTGTAGACAATGTAGCGGAACCACCCGGGCAAATATATCCCGGCAGTATGGTACAGGGCCCGATACCCGGAGCTACAGAAATGCTGCTGCTGGCAGTGCAAACATTACCCAGCTGGTCTGTTACTGTAAGTGTAACATTATAAGTTCCCGCTGCATTATAAATATGTGTGCTGGATGGGGTATAAGCGGTGAAGCCATCCCCGAAATTCCACATATAGGTGATAAAACCTCCCGGCGTTGAACTAAATGCCGTTGAAACGCCGGTACAAACAGGTGACGGGTTTATATTAATAGCTAATGCTGTATATGTAATTGTTTGCGTAGCTGTGCTGCTGCAGCTCACCTGCCCATCATTATAACTGATCGTTAATGTAACTGTATATGTTCCCGGAAGAGCATAACAATTCGGCCCTGGGTTTTGTGCTGTGGAAGTATTGCCATCGCCAAAATTCCAGAAATAGGTTACATAAGAAGGGTTGCTGGTAATAACTGTTGAGATATTTATTACATTCAAACATCCGTTGCAACCTAATGTTGACAAAAATGCTGCCTGTATGGGTACTGTTACAGATGTAGCAACACAATTGCCGGTACAATTCGTAGGGTTAGGCGTTGGCGGGCCTACACAGAAAGTGACGCAAAAAACTCCTGCTGTTGCATACACATGTGTGATTGGAACTCCTGATGCTCCTGATGCCGTGTTGCCATCGCCAAAATTCCAGGTAATGGTTGCGCCGGTTGGATTGGGCGTAGTGCCGGTGAACGTATAAGAGTTACAACTGTTTCTTGTAACATTGGTGATCTGCGGATTGTTGACATCAGGACAACAAATTTTCTTAACATTAAAACTTACATATTTGGTACAGGTGCCATAAGTTACCACTACATAAAAATTACCATGCGTTGTAGTTGTATAGTTGGCAGATGTTGCTCCTCCGATAGCTGTTCCTGACGGGTAAGTTCCGCTGTACCACTGATAGGTAAAGGTTCCCACTAATGGTTTTACCACCTGTACGCCAAGTATTTCATTCGTGGCGGTTCCGTTGCAGGTGCCAACGCCGCAGGTAACGGGTATGATGGCAAAGGGATCTTCGACAACATAAGTTTGTGTAAATGAACAACCACCTTTTGTTACCGTAACACTGTAAGTACCGGCAGTAGTAATATTGGTTTTAGAAACTGCAGTCGGTCCGCTCGGTCCGCCCGGACTCCATGAATAGTTTGCCCCTGATGGCGCCCCGGTTGCTGTCAATGTTACTCCGCCTGGCTGGCAAATATCAAGTCCGGTTTTTGTAATAGTAAAAGTGAACTTGGGATAGATCATCACCCCGGTAAGAGCTGTGGCATTACCGCAGGCTGTCGAAGCATTGATAGTTACCGGGCCCCACGGACCTCCCGTTGGTTGTCCGTGCCAGAGTATAGTTATCGTATTGGTTCCCTGGCCACTTATGATAGTGCCAAGACTTGTATTGGGAGCTGCAATTGACCAGGTGATAGTTTCTCCCGGTGGAAGATTACCTCCCGTTAATGTGTAGGTTCCGTTTCCATCCACACAGACACTCATTGTTCCGGTAATGCTGCCAACAGTTGCCTGTGTAACCGTTAGTGTAACAGCAGGCGATGGACATGGGGGTGTTCCATTTGCTGCAAGTACAACAGAAATAGTTCCAGCCAAAGTTGTCCATTGGATCGTTGCGCTGTTTCCGGTTGTTGTTACTAAGTTACCAGGTTGAAAACTTCCTGCCCCGCCGGTAATACTCCATTCATAGTGAAAACCGGTTGGAGCATTTGTGCTCATGGTATAATTATAATTGGAACCAATGCAGGCGGTAATGGGTCCATTAATAACCCCCGGAGCAGGTGTGCTAACCACGGTAATTTTTATTTGTTGCGGATTAGTTAGTCCGCTGTTGCAATAAGTGTTCGCTGTTTCTGTTACCTGAA
Organism: uncultured Chitinophaga sp.; assembly: GCA_964525285.1. Classification (GTDB taxonomy): domain Bacteria; phylum Bacteroidota; class Bacteroidia; order Chitinophagales; family Chitinophagaceae; genus JJ008. The sequence goes on along the minus strand of CAZGGQ010000013.1, from coordinate 41,821 downwards.
CGATATAACTTCCGCCGTTGGTAAAAATGGGGTTGAATGTATTTCCGGGTCCGCCTGTCAGTGGTGTTACTCCTGTATTGGGTGGCAACACCGTCCAGTTATATGTTCCGGCCACAGGAAATGCAAATAGATTGGCTCCCGGGGGGCCGGTACAAACTGTTTGATCGGAATAAGCTGTCCACTTGTCGGATGGTATAATCGTAAGTGAGCCGCTGCTGCTGCAACAAATATGTTTGTTATCTAAATTAATTGTCAGTTGGTATGTTCCCGGTGTGGCTGCTGCCCAATTTATCCAGACTGTATAATTATCCGGGTAGGCATTGAGTAAATTATTGCAATTGGTGGCGGTGGTAATATTTGTTAATGTCCAGGTATAAAAAGTTCCCGGTAATACAGGCAGCGAATAAGAGGTGGTTGATGTATTACAAGGACTGGTGTTTCCAACAATAATGGGAGTGGTTGGAATGATAGGAACCGGTACTGACGTTGTGCATCCGCAGCCGGAGGCCTGTAGTATGCCCTGGGGATTTCCGTTTCCCCAAACAACGGTCACACTATCACCCGCCTGGCTCTGAATAAGACCACCCGTTACTGTCCATGTTGGGTTTGCACAACCCACAGCATGGTAAGTTGCCGTATCGCCCGCACATACGGTACTGATACATTCAATCTTTAAAGAGCCCGCTTTAATTGTTACCAGTTTTGTAATAGTATCAGCACAACAGGTTTTGATCGAAGGCGGTTCGTTGGGTAATCCCCCGCCACCTGCCATTGTAAAACTGTATGCTATCAATGTTACCGTGTATGTACCGGGTGAATTATATTGGTGTGTAACGGTTGCCAAAGCAGGACTTGTTATATAGTTACCCATTGAAGAGGGATCACCAAAATTCCAACTGCACATATAAGCGCTGCTGTAGGTGCTGGCATCTGTAAATGAGATAATGGAGCCGGCGCAAACATTATTGGGTGTAAACGTAAAATTGGCATTGGGTTTATCCTTTACATTCACCTTTAAGCAATAGGTAAAAACATTTCCGGATCCATCCGTTGCAGTAAGGGTTAAAGTATAGATACCAACCTGCGGCCATACAATGTTCACTGTTGATGACGTGTTGTTTGGATTGATGACAACCGTGGCAGGTCCTGTCACGGTCCAGTTATAGGTCCAGCCGCCACCCGTAACGGATGATGTATAGGTATAGGCTTGGTTCACACAGACGGCGATCTCTTTACAACTCTTTCCGCCTGAGGCACCGCCGGGATCCTGGTGATCTCTTTCAAAACAATCAGGAGCCTGGTAAAGAATTTCCACCTGGTTACAGGTTTGTGCCTGCAGTTCCATTGCTGTTGCTGATGCAAACACAGCAAGGAAAAGGGCAAACGCATATTTTGTATTGTTGCGGATCTTTTTCATTGCTGTTTTATTTGGGGTTATTGTTTTGGTTATCCTTATCTCCGCCGGTAGCGATGCATCCTTCTTTTTTCTTTTCATAACAGATCAGTTTGCTGCACACCGTGCAGTCGGTGAATTCCACCTTATATCGTATGCACCATTTAAAGACCGTACTACAACAGGGAACATTGGGTGTAGTGATGTTTATACTAAGACTAGTCTGTGATCCTGTCCATAGCTGGTTATTGGTGCCATTGGTAAAATGTCCATACAGACTGGCGTCCTTATCACAAGGCAGGCAATCATTGATCTGCGGTATCATTTCATAATACACCAGTTCGGCCTTAATACTCTTTATTGTTTTTGGCGGTGTAGTTGTAATAGTGATCGCCTGGTTAAACGAAAGCGTATTGTTGTTCCAGTTAACTTGTGCCGGCTTGGGCAGGTTCATCAAAAAATTCTTTTCATCACATGCATCGCAGCGGCAGGGTTCCACTTTTACGCAAGTATCTTTTTGCGCCTGCCAAAAATTGTTTGCAACATCCTGTATGGCTGCGCCGATACAAATATTTGACAGGTTGACTGGCCCATTAATAGTTCCGGTAATACATAGCTGGCCATTGCTGTTGATGGTAGTATTCAACGGCGGAGAAAAAGTTCCGATCGTTGCACCTGCAGGAACACTGGATGTAGCAGTAAATGTGATCAGCTTGGCTGTTCCGGCATTTGGATTGGTGATGCAATATTTAAAAGAATAAACTCCCGGCGTTGCAGTACATAGAACTTTAATACTATCCAACTGGATGATGTACTGCGTAACAAAGAACATCGTAGGTTGGCTGCTGCATGTCACCTGTCCGCTTGCACTTATCTTTTCCACTGCCCAGATAAAATCACAGAGATAAGGTGGCTTGCAGGGGCCGGTCAAAATTCCGTTCACTGTTATTTCATTTGCATTCCTTACCTCTTTTGTTACAATAGGAGTGTTTGATTTCATGGCCTGTGTGCCGTTTTGTCCCTGTATCAGTTGCCATACTTTTAAACGATAGGCAGAAGATTCTCCCGGCGTTTCCATTTTTGTCCACTTAAATGTTATTGAACGCTTAACCTCTTCTAAATCGAGTCTCTTTTTATCTTCCGGAAATGTATTTGCCGGGCATTTGCCTGTTTCTTCTTTTACGCTGAATACGGTAGGCTCACTTGTTCCAACAATTGTTCCTTCTCTTGTTTTTGCCTGCACATTCCATACAAAATCACAGAGGTAGGGCGGTTTGCAGGGGCCGGTCTCCAGGTATCTAATGATCAATAATCCGTCGGTGAGTGCATCTGCCTGGCCATTACCATCTATATCTAAGGCGGGTTTAATTGAATTCATTGCATCTTTGATGGTTTGTCCCTGCATCAGTGGCCATACTCTCAGGTGGTACGTAAACGGTTCTGCCGGTGTTGGACTAATGTGTCTCCATTTAAATGTAATGGATTTCTTTACTTCTGCTAAAGTGAATATTTTTTTGTCCTCCGGAAATATATTGTCGGGTCCTTTGCCTGTTTCTTCTTTCACTCTGAATGTTGTAGGCTCACTTGTTCCAATTATTTTCGACGCCGCTCCTGCCTGCCCACTGCTCCTGGCTTCTACATTCCATACAAAATCGCAGAGGTAAGGTGGTTTGCAGGGGCCGGTCTCCAGGTATCTTATGATCAATAATCCATCTGTAAGTGCATCTTGCTGACCATTACCTTCTATATCTAAAATCGCCTTAGTTGAATTAATTACATTGCTGAGAGTTTGTCCCTGCATCAGTGGCCATACTCTCAGGCGGTAGGTAAACGGTTCTGCCGGTGTTGGACTAATGTGTCTCCATTTAAATGTAATGGATTTCTTTACTTCTGCTAAAGTGAATATTTTTTTGTCCTCCGGAAATATATTATCAGGCCCTTTGCTTTTTTCTTCCGCTGCGCCAAAAGTATAAGGCTCACTCATACCATTATTATTTCCCATCGGCTTACCGCTGCGGTTCAATGCCTGCACATTCCAGATGTAATCGCAGAGGTATGGTGGCTTGCAGGGTCCGGTATAAATTCCATTCGCAGTTGCCTGTGTTATGTTGTCAACATCTTTTGTAATGATCGGTTGATTCGTTCTCATGGCCGTTGTTCCACTCTGCCCCTGCATCAGTTGCCATACTTTCAGGCGATAGGTAACCGGCTCTTTGGGTTTGGGAACAAGTGGTGTCCAGCGAAACATGACGACGCCCAGTAATTCCTGCGCTGTGAATTTTTTTCCGTTATCAGGAGTGATCAGGGTTGGCGGTGCATATTCCACATTCGCCTCTTCTACTCTGAAGTCTTTACACACTTCCCGGCTGATGGCTACTTTATCTATATTGAAAAACTGTGCACAGATCGTGTAGGTTCCTGCTTTCAGCTCATGACAATTGGTAAGAAAGCCGGTGAGGTCGGCCGTATTAAATGTTCTTACATCAAAAGGATCAACCTGTTTTGCAGTCGCTGCGTTGTTGCCACAAATAACAGCGCTGCCGCTCCTGATCTGGATAACGAGCCTGGGCTCTACCATCCTGGGGTTCGGCACTTTTTGCGCCACCATTATCAATGCGCCGGGTGTTGATATCCAGCTGTCAATATTTCCGGGTAAAACCGGTTTTACCGTAAAGCTTATAATATTTATCTGGTTGATCTGGCCGGCCTGGCTGAAGGCAAAAAGGCTAAGCAACAGGGCTGGCAGTAAGAGTTTGAGTTTCTTCATATCGCAGTGATTTGAATGATGGCAGATAATCCCGATAGCTATCGGGATGCCAATGTAAAAATGGGAAGAAGAAATTCTGTTTTTTGCGGTATTGTATAGATGTGGGGAGTGGTTGTATATGTGTAATACCTTTGAGCTCTAGTATCTTTAAGGGTAATCTTTGTATTATGAGCATTCTTATACGCTAAAAAGATTATCGGAATTTTATGACCTTTGCATAAGAAGGCAGCGTTTATTGATTATGAGATCCTTCTTTATAGCCTTGAGTATTTTGGTGCCTGCATTAGTGTTTGGGCAGGACAAGTCCAACTACTCCGCCCTGCCATTAGTTCCATACAAACCCTTTATTAATATCAATGGCATTGATCAGCGAATAGCTTTAAGTCGAACAGACCTTTTAAAATATGGCTTGAAAGTGGTATTGGCCGACAAATCGTTCAAAGTAAAAGAATTCCATATCGTTTATGATTGTCATTCCAGGGCATATTTTGACTTTTCCGTAAAGCGGTACATCGGGGACAGTGTTGACACAAAAGATAGCTATCTTCAGAACCGTATTTGGGTAGGAGACATTATTACATTCGAGTGCGTTGTAATTGAGAAAGCCGGATCTCTTTTTGTTATGAAAAATCTTGATTGTTGGATAATCAACTAACATCAAGCCGTCAACGTTGTCACCCCTTTCTCTTTATCCATTTCTCAAACCTCGCCAGAAAATCTTCTTTGCGCCTCGTCGCCACGGGTATCTCTTTCCCGTTTTCCAGCACCACTTCCCCTCCGCTGCCCTTGATGTATCCTTTGATATAAGCAAGGTTGATGATGTATTTATCATGTATCCGGGTGAAATTGTTATCCGGTAATAGTTTTTCATATTCTCCCAATTGTCTTGACACAACGATCTTTTTATCGTCGTTCATATAAAAATGCGTGTAGTTGCCGCTGCTTTCGCAATACATGATGTCGGTGATCTTTACAAACAGCAGCCCGTTGCTGGTAGAGAGTGGGATTTTATCCGGTGCAGCCTGACGGGTATTTTGTTCCAGTAAGGAGAAAAGATTTTTGTTGATGTTTTTTTCTTCGATCCTTTTGGCGGCTTTGTTTACCGCAGCGATCATTTTTTCTGTATTGATGGGTTTGGTGATATAGCCGGTGGCATGATGTTCAAATGCTTCCACTGCATAATGACTGTAGGCAGTTACAAAGATCACTTCAAAAGAAACCGGTTCTAATTTTTTCAGAAGGTCAAACCCGTTCAGGTGTGGCATTTCCACATCCAGGAAAACCAACTGTGGTTTTATTTCCTCTATCAGCAGCAATCCTTTTTTGGCATCGCTTTCTGTGGCCATCACTTCTACCTGCGGGCAATGCGCCGCCAGCATCTGATGCAGCAGTTTGATATTTTTCGGTTCGTCATCTATGATGATGGTGGAAATATTTTTCATTTTATGGTTTCAGTTCTAATGGGATGCTGATAATTATTTTGGTTCCTGCCGCCATTCCTTGTTCATCTTTTTTATCAACGATCTCTTGCCGGATATGATAAAGCTCCGCCCTTCGTCTGCTCAGTTGCATGCCACGGCTCTGGTATTCGATGTGCATGCTGCTTTTCAGTTCTGCGGCTTTTTCCCGGCCAATGCCATTATCATCAATTTCACAAATCAAATAATCACTTTCTTTTTTTGCAAGAATATTGATTTTTCCTTTTTTATTTTCTAAGAACCGCACCCCGTGGCGAATGGCATTTTCCACATATGGCTGCAGCAGCATGGCTGGTACAAACGTTTTTTCTTTATCAATCTCCGGCCCCGCCTGTATCAAATAATCAAACTTATCGCCAAACCGCAGTTTTTCCAGTTGCAGGTATGTGTCCAGGTATTTTATTTCTTCTTCCAGCGAAATAATAGCAGCATCAGCATTGTCCATGGTGCTGCGAAGCAATTCAGAAAATTTATCGAGGTATTTATCCGCCTGCATGTAATTCTTTTCATAAATAAATCCCTTGATTGAGTTGAGGCAGTTAAAAACAAAATGCGGGTTGATCTGCGCTTTCAGCGCCTGCATTTCGAGTTCGGTCATTTTCTTTTCGGTCAGCACTTTTGCCAGTACTGTCTTCTGTCTTTGTTTGTTTCTTTTTTGTATGAAATAAATAATGGCCCCAAAGGAAAGAAGGACAAAAATGGTCCAGAAAACAGGATTCTTCCAGAAAGTTGTTTTTATTTTTATAATAACCGTTGCCTGCTCTGAAGAAGCCGTGCCATCTCTTTTAAGTGCTCTTATTTTTATTGTATAAGACCCCGATGCCAGTTTTTTTAATTCGATCTTGTCTGTTTGTTTCCAGTCGCCGTCATTAGTGCTGTATTCAAAGAGCGGAATAAACCCGGTGAGATCAACTCCGGAAAACTCAATCGTAATGTCATTCTTTCTGTAAGGAAGCGAATAGTTTTCTTTTAATGCTTCCTCCTGCCCGTTAATGCTGATGCCGGTAATAAATGTGGCAATATCGGCTACCGGTAAAGAAAGGCTGACCGGCAAATAACTGATGCCTCCGCTGGTGGCCGCATATACGGTGTCATTCTTAATGGTAATGTCATTTACCTGGTCGCCGATCAAACCATCAGCGGCCCCAAAATAAGTATTGGTAAAAGAAAATTTATTGTTGGAATAACTGTAATGGATCTTGTTCAGCCCTTTATTGGTGCCCAACCACAGCTCTCCTGTTTTATTGCAATAAAGCGATTTACAGATATTGCCCGGGATAGCTCCGCCCAATGCCAATGAAGCAATCAACTGATCATCTTTAACTACCAGCAATGAATCAGAGCCAAGTCCTACCCATAATATATCATCCGGGGAAAAGGTCATTGTATTCACCCGGTAGTTAAATGTTTTCTGAATACTGCTGAATGCAAACAACGAATCCTTGTCCCAGCGGTACAGGCCATCATTAGAACCGATATAAACTTTGCCTGATCTGTTTGCTGCCAGGGAAATTATTCTTTTGCCTGTACTATCAACATACCTGCCTGTATTCAGGTTATACTTCCATGCCTGAGAATGTGTGCCCAGCCCCAGTATGGAGTCGTTCAGCAATACTGCTGTCTTTGAAGACCTGTTCATGGCCCCTGTAAATTTTTCTTTTATGCTGTTGCAATCGTTGTCAAAAAGAAAGGAACCTGTTTGTGTGGAGACATAAATACCTTTCGATGTTTCCACGATCTTTCTTACCCAGGCATCAATGTTCTTATCATTGGTAAGCGGAATGCGGCGGGCTTTGTACAGTCCATCGTATACATAAATCTCCCCGTTGTTCGTGCCGGCGATAATATTTTTTGTTTTGATCAGCGCATTGAAATTCTGTATCATTTCCGGCACGCCGGTGAAGGAGGAAATTCTTTTTTGCTGGATCTTGATCAGCCCGTTTTCCATCGTGGAAAGCCAGGTATTGCCCTCTTTGTCTTCCAGCACATTTCGAACCTGTACTTTGGTATACACATTTTCTTTTATGTCCAGTGTTGCGGTATCAACAAGGTAGGTGTTGCCGCTAAGTGAAGTAATTGCAAAGCCCTTCCCTGTATTGCAGAAGATGCGTATTTCAAAAGGAAATTCTTTTTCGCTGCTTTCAGAAAAGGTTCCGTTACTATCAATGCGGAATGTGATCACACTCTTCTCCTGCACGAGGTAAATTTTTTTATTCAGGTATTCGGCCGCGATCAGTTTTTTGTTAAAGGGAATATTCCGGGTTATTTTTCCATTACTGAAATACCGGATCGTGTCCTCTCCAAAAAAAAGAAACTGGCCGGGCTTGTATTCTACAATTTTCTGTATCACCCCCGTTCTCATGGCCATAAAATCTTTGTATACCTGTGTCTTCCCGTCTTTATACACATAAAGATGGCGGAGGTTGTTGCTGAAAGCAATGCCACCCTTTTGCAGCACATGTATTTTATGGGTGTTGCCCAGATCAATTTTATTAAGCTCGGAATCCGTTGCCTCGTTTTCAAACCTATCCTTCTTTGCATTATAATAACAGGGTGACCGGCGGAATGGAATAGCCCAGATCGTGCCGCTGCTGTCAATAAGCAGGTCAATGATCTCATTATCGGTTAATCCTTTGGCGGTGGTGTAGGTTTCAAATTTTCTTCCGTCAAATCTTGCCAGGCCGTTTTCTGTAGCGATCCACAAAAAACCCCGGCGGTCGATGGTAGTGCGGTAAACAGAATTGGACGATAGTCCTTCTTTAGTGGTATAGCTGATTGTTTGAGTGGTCTGTGCATGCAGCCATTGTGCGTAACAGCAGTAAACAAAAAAAATAATATGCTTAATATGGAGTCGCATGCATACTAAAAGTATAAAAAGAGGAGAACATAATTGGATAATGTGTCAGATGCTCTTTCAGAGACGTCAGACACCTATTCTTCCAGCCGGTCTGTGCAGCTATATTCAGTCTTTAAATAATCATCGTAGTAGTCGGCTTTCTGGAAAAGATTTCGGAAAGAAGCAGCGCCATTTTCTTTGGTCATATCCAGGTCGTACATGATGCAACTAAGAACGATGTTCTGTTTTACGCAACTCAGCACCAGTCCATTCACCCTGTAATTTTCCTCCAGCAGGAATTGATACAGTGGTTTGATCTTTGCCGCATCCGATGGCATCTGGCATAGGTATGCATCGCCGGCAATAAAATAATTTTCTGCGTTATAAGTGATCTTGATTTTCGCTGAGCCTTCTTTTACACTCCAGGAGTTTACTGCTTCCCTGGCCAGCCGCACATCTTTCCCCAGCTCTTTTAATATTTCTTCAATCGTTTTGGCGGCGCCAACGGCTTCGGTTTCTTTTTCGGGGATTTCAGGAAGTTTTACTTCTGTGCCACAGCTGGGGCAATATTTTTTTGAATCAATATTGTTGGTTGTTACAAGATAGCCGCAGCTAAAACAACGGGTAGATGCCTGCCCTTTATTGGGCCAATACATTTGCAAAGCTTCCCGCAGATAATTTACCGGCAATGCAAAACCAAGATTATCCCCTCCCCGGATGATAAAAGAATTAACACCGATTATTTCTCCTTTCATGTTCACCAGCGGGCCGCCGCTGTTGCCGGGATTGATAGCCGCATCGATCTGGATATATTTCAATCCCTCCCTGATGCGGTCCACTTTTGAAATAACCCCCTGTGTGGCTGTATAATTCAATCCGTACGGATGTCCTATTGCCACAACCGCATCGCCATCTTTCATCTGCTCATATTGTCCCAAACGAACTTCCGGCAGTTCAATACCTGCCGGTGCCTGCAAAAAAGCAAGGTCATGTTTTCTATCGGTGTACCAAACCCTCGATAAAGCTTTATCAAATGCTTTCCCGGCTATTGTTACTTCGGCGTTCTCCGCCACCACATGATCATTGGTAACGATCAGGTCAAATTCTTTCAGGTAAAATCCCGTTCCCGTTCCCCCGGATGTGGCGATCTGGATGATGGCCCGTTGGTATTGTTCTATGATATGTTGTGAGTCCATATTGGTTGCTGGCTGCTGGTTGCTGGTACCGTAAACATTTCAGCACCCTTTCTTTAATAATAATTTTTTTTTTGATAAATCTTAAACATTATTCGTTTTTTCAAAACAAAACACTTTCTGATCAAATAATCACATTCCGGGTTGAGGGTTAACCAGTAACCAGCAACTTATTTGTATTTAATTGTATTCATTCGTGCCATTTGTGTAATTCGTGGCTACTCTCTATTTTGGATCGGTATTTAAAAATTCCATTTCTGTCGTAAACGAATGATCAAAGTTGACAAGATTGTCGAATCGCAGGTTCTGCGTCTTGAATTCCATCATCGGGTATTTTTCTTTCCACCGCTCCTGGATCGTTTTGATTTTTTCAATTATTTCTTCTGACTCAAATTTGTTTTTTGCCGGGTCATAATACCTGGTATAACCCAGCGCCGCAAAATAGTCCGGGTAGTTCACCATCATAAATACATGGAAGAGCTCAGTAATGACCCTTGGCAAACTATAAGAATACTGGCAGTAGGAAAATCCGTATTCGCTGATCTGTGTCGCTATGAAAGGATAATTATTATCCCGGTACCAGGCCATGTTTGTATTAGCGCCATGAATAGATTCGGCAATCGTTTTATACTGCTGCGGCGCAACGATGGAAAACGTATAACGGGAACGAAAGATGCCGCTGAAAATTTCTTCTTTTGGTTTGGTCAGTATTTTTTTAAACTCTTCTGTCATGTCCCTGTTCTTTTCGGTAACAGGCCGCTCATCTTTTTTAAAATAAATGGCTCCTATTTTTTCCAGGTCGTTGAGCAATTTGCCTTCCGGCGCAACCAGGTAATCGATCCGGTATATCAGCGCCAGCAACATATAAGCATTACCTCCGGAAAACTTATCAGCGTCCACTGAGGCAATTGTGTCCAGGGCTTGTTTTATCCATTTTTGCAGGTGTTCATACTTTATTTCTTTTTCGGACAGGGGAATCGCCGTGATGTGCTCACTGTCGGTTGATTGCAGCATGGTAAAATCCTGCACCAGCAGATCGTCCTGTTTATCCGCCTTGGTGGCCAATTCCTTCAGCCCATAATATAATTTGCTGGGGCTTGCTGTTTCAATGTCGCTGTCAAAATTCATACAAAGCCTTTCTTGATCCAGCGCAAAGCGGTTGTAGTATAAATTAAAGTTCATTTCCAAAAGGCGGCGCATGACCGGCACAGATGGCTGGGGCATGCGGGCCAGCGTTACTTCTGCCTTTACCAGTTCATTATTAAAACTTCCCCGTACAATTTTAGAGCCCTGGTAAAACTGAAACCTTCCTTCGGCGCCATTACGTTCATACACTACATTTTGCATAGTGTCATCCCTCAGGTAATCAAAAAAAGCGTCAAAACTGTCTATATATTTTTTTTCTTTAAAAAGATTGTCGGCATCCGTCCATCGGTTCACCTTGCTTACCGGCTTATTGTTGTCCGAATAACGGCCGAAAACAATATCCGGCGCTGCCTGTGATTCCACCTTCTTCTTTCCCCGGCCAAAAAGTTTATCAAACATGATCTGTTTTTGAGAGAAAGCAAGATACTAAAGAAGGCACAAGGAGCAAGGCAAAAGCTAAGGTCTTTTACAGCCAAATTTACCGTCCGGTTATGGGAAACGGCGCCTGCTGGCAAGTAATCCACTCCTGCCTTTAAAGTGTTGGCTGTAAACCAAAAATCAGTAGTTTCGCCACAAACCAATTGACGATGAAATGAGGGATAAAAATTTTCGGGCATTTTACCCTGGCGCGATGAAAATTTTTATCCCGAATTACATCTGGCCAAAGAACAATAAAAAAATTTTCAGATGAAATTTATTGCCTCTTCTTCTTCACTGTTAAAACAGCTACAGCATATTTCCGGCGTTATTAATGCCAATACCGTGCTGCCGATCCTCGAAGATTTTTTGTTTGAAGTGGAAAAAAACAAATTAACTGTTGTAGCCACCGACCTGGAGACGGTGATGCGTGTTCAGTTAGATATCGAGGCCAAAGACAGTGGCAAGGTTTGCATCCCGGCAAAGATCCTGCTGGATTCTTTAAAAAATATTGCCGACCAGCCCCTGACATTTAATATTGATAAGAACTTCGGTATCGAGATCACCAGTGACAATGGTAAGTATAAAGTGATGGGCGAAAACCCGGATAATTTTCCGAAAGAACCGGTTGCCAATGATACCACTTCATTTACTATGACGGCCTTGGCATTGGTAACTGCTATCAACAAAACTTTGTTTGCTACCAGTAATGATGACCTGCGCCCGGCTATGACGGGAGTGTTTTTCGAATTGGATAAAAAGGGATTGCAATGTATCGCCACCGATGCTCATCGCCTTGTACGTTATAAAAGAACTGATGTGAAATGCCCGAAATCAGATTCCTTCATTGTTCCCCGCAAGCCCCTGAATTTAGTAAAGACCGCTATTCCTTCTACAGAAGATGAAATTACCATCAGCTATAACAGCAATCATTTATTTGTAAAACACGGCACTACGCAGATGAGCTGCCGGCTGATCGATGCCCGGTTCCCTGACTATAAAGTGGTGATTCCGACTGATAATCCTTACCGGTTAACGGTCAATAAAAATGATTTTCAAAGCGCTTTGCGCCGGGTAAGTATTTTTAGTAATAAGAGCACCAACCAGGTGGCTTTAAGCATTAGTGGCAGTGAGCTGCAGTTGGCTGCACAGGATATTGATTTCAGCTTTGAAGGAAATGAGAGAATGAAATGTCAATATAATGGGGAAGACCTGGTGATCGCATTCAATGCCCGGTTTTTAATTGAAATGCTCAGCGCTGCTGACAGTGATGAGATAAATATGGAATTATCAACCCCTACCAAGGCTGGTATCATTAAGCCATCTGATAAAGATGAAAATGAAGAATTGCTGATGCTCGTGATGCCGCTGATGCTGAATCAGTAAAACCCACAGCCCTAATGGGGAGTAAAATACGTTTCAAAGAATCTCTCTTTCTTTAAGAAAGATTTTTTTTAATATCCCTGTACGCCTTATGATATATTCAGCGACAACAAGATTCACCACCCAACCCAGCCAGGCTACCGACCGGTAAACATCCATCGGGGGTAATTCAAAAGAATTGGTAATGGCGTATTTCCATGCTCTTAGCGTAATCGCCGACAAAGTAAGCGCATAACTTCTTATCATATACCTGCGATGGGCTTTGAAATTTTTTTGTTTTGCTTTTATCAATGCCATGGCAGTAAAAAAGATCCAGAGCAGCGCCAGGGAAACAAAAGCAATTCTTGAAGAAATGCCGCCGTTGGCATAAAACCCCATCAGCAGCCCGGCCGGACCAGTGATAAGGAGTACGTCTGCCACATATATGTAACCAAAAGTCCGGTGCAACCGGGGATTGTTACGCAATAGTTTTTTTGAAAATTGTGAAAAACCAGCAAACAAAACCCATAAGCTGGCATATACATGAATAAAGAAGGCTGTCCTCCAATGATCAATGTGAATGTATTGTTGTTTTATCCGTAAAAAACCAACGTCCGTGTTATAGGGAATGTAATTCACCGTTATCCGGGCCATGAGCCAGGTAAAAAAAGCCAGTGTGACCAGGAGGCCGGCATTTCAAATATTTGTACGGCTGAGAATTTGTGTTACTTTTAAATGATTGACAGAACCAATTTTTTCGTTCACAAACTTAATCTTTTAACCATGAAGAAATTTTTGTTCCCGTTGTTGGCAGGTTCATTTTTGATAGCCTGTAACAATGATAAAAAAAATGAAAAAGACGATAAGGGAACCAAAGACAGAACAGGCACAGCAAATATCCAGACCCCCGTTACGCCTGTAGTTAACCTGCTGGAAAAACTGCTGGGTTCTTTTGTCGGCACTTTCGGCGACAATAAGATAACCATGCTTATCATTAAAGCACAGGGCGATTCTATTGAAGGCCGTTCTATTGTAGGCGGCAATGATCGTCCCTTCCTGGGAACCTTTGCGGAAAAAGACGGCAAGTATAGCATTTCCGCTAAAGAACCCGGCGATCATCCTGATGATGGTGTGTTTAATTTCAACATAGATGTGGCTAATAATGATGTGGTAACCGGTTCCTGGAAACCAAACAATTCCAAAAAGCCGGTCAAAGAATATTCCCTGCAGCGTAAGAAATTTGAATACAAAACAGATGTGGGAGATTTTCCGCAATCATCCCAGCGTTTATTAAAAGCAAAAGATGTGGACAACATGATGAAAGAGGACCTGGAATTTATGCGGAATGAGATATTTGCCCGTCATGGTTTTTGCTTCAAGAAAAAACACCTTCGCCAGCAGTTCGAAATGCAGGACTGGTATGTGCCCAACACGGTTGATATCAAAGGTTTCTTAACTGACATTGAAAAGAAAAATATTGAGCTCATCAAGCGGTATGAGAAATATGCGGATGAGTACGGTGATGAATATGGCCGTTAAACCCTGTTGCTGTGAATTTTGTTGTCATCTGGTCATATGATAATTATATCCCTGCACATATTGCACAGGGACGCCTGAAAGCTGAGGGAATCAAGTGCTGGCTGAAGGACGAAAACACGGTTACCATTGATCCCATTCTCAGTAATGCTATCGGCGGCATCAAACTGATGGTGCCGGAAATTGATGCAAAGAGAGCCTGGGAACTGTTAAGCGGGTTACAGCAGGAACACAAAAAAAATATTACCTGTCCTGCTTGCGGCTCACCTGATATGGAGTTGGTCAGCAGTCCACGCAAGGTAATGAACTGGCTCAGCGCCATAACCACTTTTTTTCTTGGCGATTATGCGTTAACCACAGATAAGGTATATCACTGTTTTGTTTGTAAAAAAGAATTTCCCGAAAATTTCACCGAAACTATTCCCGGCAACGGGTGATAGCGTTATTCCTTTACTTTGTACCTTGTCACAATAATATTGTTTATGTGGGATCAACTTATTAAACATTTTCAAACACTGGAACAACGTCCTTTCGAACGGATGGCGATCCTGGTTGGAGGTTTGTTGCTTTTCTGGATCATTGAGGGCGCCATTCCATTGTTGCCGCTTCACTATAAGAAAACCAGGGTCCGTCATGCCGCCGTTAATTTTGGTTTTACCATCATTCACCTGGTTATTCATACCCTGTTGGCTATATTGATCGTGTTGCTGGCGGACTGGTGTCAACATCAATCGTTTGGCCTGGTATTCTGGGTTAATGCAAATCTGCTGTTTACAATTATCATAGCGATACTGGCATTGGACTTCAGCAACTGGCTGGTGCATTGGGTGATGCATAAAGTAAGATTTTTGTGGCGGTTCCATCTTGTTCACCATACTGATAATAATGTTGACGTAACCACAGGTCTTCGTCATCACCCGGGCGACAGTTTATTACGGGGTGTTTTTTATATGACTTTCATCGTGATCTCCGGCGCCCCCATGTTTGCCATCATGATCTACCAGACATTGCTGGTGCTGGCCACGGCCTTTATTCATGCCAATATCCGCTTACACGAAAAGCTTGATAAGATGTTAAGCTATTTTTTGGTTTCTCCCAATATGCACAAAGTGCACCATCATTGGAAACAACCCTATACAGACAGCAACTATGGCACTGTTTTTTCTTTTTGGGACCGGCTGCTGACCACCTATAAACATCTTGATACAAAAGAAATCCGCTATGGGCTTGACAAGCATTACCCGAATGAAAAAGACGAAGATTTTGTGGCGCTGATGAAAAGACCTTTTCAGAAATTAGAACTATAAAAATCTCCTTTCATCAAAACTATGTTTATGAGAAAAATATTTTTTTTTCCCTTGCTGATATTCTCGTTGGGCGTTATGGCACAACAGTCGGGCAGCATGTATGTTGCCGCTAAAACCGGTTTGAGCATTCGTGAAAAACCGGATGCCGGTGCCAAAGTTTTAGACAAGATCCCTTATGGAACAAAAATTACGTTGATCCGGGTGGATGAGGAACTGAAGAGCATTACTACCGAAGGTGTTTTGGGTTACTGGCAAAAAGTAAAATACAATAATAAGACCGGCTACATTCTTGATTCTTACTTATTCCCCTGGCCACCGCCAAAACTGGCCACGGTAAAAGAAATGAAAAACTACTTTGCCCAGGTTACCGTTCCTTTTGGCAGCAAGCTGGTAGTAAAGTCAGGAAATATGAATAATATAGAAGAGAGTGGCTGGGAAATAAATAAACAGTTGTACAAAAACGGCGCAGAGTGGCATCAGTATTTTGGTTATGAGTCAGGCTCAACTGCTTATTTTCTTCCTGGATTTTCCATGGAGCAGGGATTTCTTTTGGTTCGTTTGATCCCGGAATTTAAAGATGTGTTTGGAGAAAAAGATGAATTCCCGACGGTAAATAAAACATTTAAAAAAGGAGATGTTGAATATACTATCACTGTCAATAAATTGGTTTGGGAGGGACAGGTCTTCCCCTATGTTGAAAAAATACATGTTGAGTTTTCGCCTGACGTTAGTTTTGTTTTTGACATGTTCATGGTGGATGGTGAGCTGCTGATATCTTTTGGTGGTGGTGTGTAGCTTTACAGGATGAAAAAGATAGCAATGATCCCCGCAAGATATGCGGCCAATCGTTTTCCCGGTAAGCTGATCCAGCCGCTGGGTGATAAAACCGTCATCCGGCATACCCATGACAATACCGTTGCAACGGGTCTGTTTGATGATGTGCTGGTTGTTACCGACAGCGAGATCATCTTCCATGAAATCGTTTCGCATGGCGGGCACGCCAGGATGAGTGTGAAAGATCATGAAAGCGGCAGCGACCGGATCGCTGAAGCGGCAGCTGATATGGTTGTAGATATAATCGTGAATGTGCAGGGCGATGAACCCTTTGTAAAAAAAGAACCGCTGGAAAAATTATTACGGCAATTTGATGATCCTTCTGTGCAGGTAGCTTCGCTGATGCAGGTAATTACAAACCACAATGACATAATGGATCCCAACTTTGTAAAAGTGGCCGTGGATAAGAACATGAATTCGCTTTTCTTCAGCCGCAGCGTGATCCCGTATCCGAGAGACAAAGATGTTCCTGCTGTTTATTATGAACATATCGGTGTATATGCTTTCCGTAAACAGGCGCTGATGAATTTTGTTAAATGGCCTGTATCAATACTGGAAGCCACAGAAAAAATTGAGTGTCTTCGCTATCTCGAAAACGGTGTTCCGCTCCGTATGCTGGTGGTAGATTATATGGGCGTGGAGATCGACACGCCGGGGGATTTAGAGAAAGCAACCCGTTTATTAAAAGGGTAGCCATGAAAACACCTAACTCACACAAAATTATTTTTCACAAATTTCAAGCGCTGATTTTGTTTATCTGTATTCATTCGTGTCGATACCTGTGTTTTCGTGGCAAAGTATCTTGTAATTTCGTGGCCTAATTTCTTTATATGGCTTTTCGCAATTTCAAAATGGTCGGCTATGTGGTCTATGGCCGTGGCTCTTTCAATCAATTGGATGAGATCATTTCGCTCCACCGCAAAGATGGAAAGCCAATGATTTTCCTGGTGGATCATTTCTTTGATGGCAAACCATTGGTTGGCCGGATTCCTCTGCGGGGAAACGATACAATCATTTTTGCCGATGTTACTTATGAGCCCAAGACCACTTATGTTGACAAGCTTGCGCAGCAACTGAAAGATGAATTCGGAGCAGTCAGTGGCATTATTGGCATTGGCGGCGGCAGCACGATGGACCTGGCGAAAGCCGTTTCTTTAATGATGAACAATCCCGGCTCTTCTGCCGATTACCAGGGCTGGGATCTTGTAAAAAATCCGGGCGTTTATAAAGCGGGCATTCCTACATTGAGTGGAACCGGCGCTGAAGTTTCAAGGACGACCGTTTTAACCGGCCCGGCAAAAAAATTGGGAATGAATTCTGACTTCACTCCTTTTGACCAGATCGTTCTCGACCCGGAACTTACAGCTAATGCTCCGGCTAACCAGCGCTTCTATACCGGCATGGATTGTTATATCCATTGCATTGAAAGTTTAACCGGTACTTACCTGAATGAATTCAGTAAAAGCTATGGCGAAAAAGCATTACATCTCTGCCGCGATGTGTTTATCAACAAAGACCGCTGGGATGAAGACTGTGATGACAAGCTGATGATGGCCTCTTATGCAGGCGGCATGAGCATTGCTTACTCACAGGTGGGAGTGGCGCATGCGGTGAGTTATGGATTAGGTTATTTGCTCGGCACCAAACATGGCATTGGTAATTGTATTGTGATGAATCATTTGGATGAATACTACCCGGATGGCGCAAATGAATTTAAATACATGGTAGAAAAAAACAAGATTGAAATACCGGCCGGCATTTGCAAAGGATTAAGCGATGAACAATTTGATACAATGATGAATGTTTCTCTCGGCCTGAAACCGCTATGGGAAAATGCACTGGGGAAAGACTGGGAAAAAATAATGACAAGAGAGAAGCTAAGGGCTTTGTTTGAAAAATTGTAATTTCAGGTTGGTGCAAAATTGAGATGATAATCAGCAGAACGACACGCTAATTGTTGGGAATATTACTGAGTTCTGTTACATTTTATTGTGCTAAGAATAAATTTGCAGCTTATTTTCTACTTATTTCTCTAGCCTCAGGATTTTTTTCTTGTGGAGGCGATAATTCAAAAAACCCTGTTCCAACTGTCGATAATAAAGTGTTTAATGACTTTTTCAAATTTGATCTTCCCGCAGATGTAAAAAACTTCAACTATTATGCTGACGAACTTGGAATAGACGCGTCTTATTGGATATCCTTTGATTGTGATGAAAGCACTGTAAAAAAAATACACCAAATTTTAGATTTACATGAGGGTGAAGCTGGAAGAGGTCTCTTTGGTGGACTCAATTCATATCCAACGCTATGGTGGGACACTACTTTTTTATTTAATGCCAGACCATTTACTAAACGTGAAGAACAAATATTCTGGTTCATTTGGTATGACAAAAAAAACAGAAAAGCTTATTTTTTAACTTTTGATGTCTAACAATGGAGTACAACATACCATTGCCGTAATTTTCTTTCCCAGACGAGTTTCCACCAGCAGATTCTGGGAAAAGTCATAAGATCATTAGGGGGACTTGTCGGGAAAAAATTTGAGGCTTATCTCCAATGCCCCGGCACCCATTTATATCCCCTGCGGCTGTATTTCCAATGACCAGGAACCCATACTGCTCCATAACGACCGGGTCTTGCCCAATAGCCGGGCACAGTTAAATAGCGTCCGCTACGCCATACCCATTCCGGGCCAATCCATACTGCATTTGAGTATGGCCTGGGACCTGGCGCACCAATGCTGATGCCAACGGGAAACCCAATTCTCACCTTTACATGCTGCGCATTGGCAACGCCGCCTGCTATCATAAAAAACAATGAGGTGATCAACGCTTTCATTTTCATAGTTATACTTTTTAGGTCTTTTTGACCTGTAAATATGTACCGGGTTTATTTGGCTGCAATTCTTTTCCTAACTTTCCTTTTATGAACCTTGATAAACTCCGCCCTGACAAATACCTGAAGTATCTCTACCTGCCCAACCTGTTTGCTCACAAACGGACAAAACAGATCTTATCTGTCAACCCCACGGTGATCCCTCAGCGGGAAGAAGCCAAAGATGTGCTGATTTCTGTTTTTGATTATAATGCCGAATCGCTGGAAGAAAAAAAGCTGGCCGCCATTGACAACTGTTTTGTTTATAAAACCAGCGGCCGCACTACCTGGATAAATGTTGATGGGCTTCGAAAAGCCGATGTGGAGGCCTTGTGTACCCATTTTGATATTCACCCATTGGTGGTGGAAGACATCCTGAGCATTAACCAGCGTCCAAAATTAGACGAAGCTGAAAACAGTGTTTTCTGCCTGCTCAACATGCTGTATTATAATGAAGAAACCAATGCGGTGGAGCAGGAGCAGATCAGTATTATTCTTGCCAAAGATGTGGTGATCAGTTTCCAGGAAGATGCCCGCCGGGATGTGTTTAATTCGCTCCGGGAAAAACTGAAGTCCGCTATCAGTAAAATAAGGCAACGCTCTGCTGATTACCTCTGTTATTCCCTGCTCGATCTTATCGTTGACCACTATTTTGTGGTGATGGAAAAACTAGGCGACCGTATTGAAGAACTGGAAGAAGAAGTAACCCGTGGCAATAACCCCAGGGCCCTTTCCAATATTACACACCTGCGGAAAGAACTGATCGTATTGAAACGGAATTTTTCCCCGGTCAGGGAGTTGGTGAATGGTATTTTACGCAGTGAAAGTGAGCTGCTGGAAGACCGTCACACAAAATATTATAAAGACGTTTACGATCACATTGTACAAGCCCTTGACCTTTCTGAAAACTACCGCGATGTGATGGTGAGCCTGCAGGACCTGCATGTGAACAATGTGAACCTGAAGATGAATGAAGTAATGAAAGTAATGGCTATTGTTACCTGCCTGCTGGCGCCGGCCACTGTTATCGGTGGCATCTTTGGTATGAACTTCAATAAAATCCCTTTTGCCGACTATGGCCTGGGTTTTTTTGTTACCGTGGGGGTGATGCTTGCAATCCCTGCCGTTATGTTAATCATTTTTAAAAAACGGGGGTGGTTCTAAAGGGTGAGTGGGGAATAGCAAGTGGGGTTATGGGTTTTTAGTTGCTGACACTCTTTTATATACCGGAACGGTACTGCAGGGTTCGCCATACATAATGCTTTGGGCAACGGGTCGTAACAGTTTTGTTATTTCCATATATACATAATCGGCAATGGGTGTTTCACCGCATCCTTTTATCACCACTTTTTTATCTGCAAATTCGGTTACATCAATGGCTGATAAATTTTTAAGAAAAAGATTTTTGTGCAACTCTTTCTCGTCTCCCATTACAATTTCCCTGGCTACCGGTTGCAGGTAAGCGGCTGCCAGCATCCATGCCCAAACGGGGATAATGGCATCTGCCGTGCAGGTAAGGGCAACGTTTTTATCTTTGTAGATGGCCCAATCTGTTTTTTTTAATGCCTCCCGGAAATCTTTTTCTTTTAAGATCATCCCCATGAATAGCTGGTCTTTCATATCAAAGACAATATAGTCTCCTTTCGGATAATATTTGTCCAGATCAAGAGTAATGATCCCGCTTTCTGCCACTTTATTTATGATCGGTTCATTCATAGTTAATTCTATCCTGTTGTAAAAGTAACTAATTGAAGCGGGCTGTTGTTTCCGACATCCGCAAAACAACAGAGCCCCGCTTTGCTGCGGGGCCCTAACTGTTAGTTTTGGTTGTTTTAATTTATTTAATACGTTTCAGCTCTTTTATCTTTTATGGTGGCTGCTTTCTTAAGCGCTTCGATCAGGTTGCTTCCTGATTGTTTTGCCTGTTGATATCTTTCTTTGCGCTGTTCGTCTACGCTGCCGGTAGCTGCAGAAGTTGCTGAAACGTTTTCCACCCGGATCACATATACCCCGTTTATTCCTTCCAGTACTTCAGGCACCAGCTTGCCTTTATTGGCAGGATTAAAGGCGGCTCCGTTTACCCTTGGTTCATAACCAAGATTGACGTTGGGACTTCCCCCCTTCATGCGAAGACTGTCAACTATTTCAATGGGTTTGCCCCATGTAGCAGCTGCTGCTTCCAGCGTGCTGATCTTCCCGGCTTTTTGTTTCAGCATTTCTGCTTTCTTTTTATCCCGGATCTTTGGTTCTATTAACGGTCTTGCTTTGGCTACGGGCTGGGTTCCTTCTTTCAGTACTTCGGTTACGATCGCCACCACATAACTATCGTTTATCCGCTCCGGTTTCAGCACTTCCCCTGATTTTGCCGAGTAAATATTTCTTACAAAATTCCTTGATAATCCCAACCCCTGCACCTGGGCGTCGCTTCGTTTAATGTTTGTGCCGATTCCTTTATTAAGACCTTTGGGCCTGAGTGTTTTTTCAAATGCTGTATCAAATGATTTTTGATCTCTGCTGTCTCCGGCAAAATTGGTAGCCGACTGCAGGGCATCGCCATCTGTTTGCTGGCTGGCAACAACTTCCTGTTTCAGGTAAGCCACTTTATAGTGGGGCCCGAAATTTTTCTGGTCCATTATTTCTATAAAATGATACCCAAAAACAGTTTTTACAACTTTTCTATCTCCTGTTTTTCCTTCAATACAAAAATCGTTGAACTCTTTCACCATTGTTCCGCCTGAAAAATAACCCATGTCTCCTCCTTTTGCACCGCTTCCTTTATCGTCAGATAATTTTATCGCCAGTGAATCAAATCTTGCACCTCCTTTGATAGCCGATTCAATACTGTCAATTCTTTTTTTAGCAACACTGTCTTCCAGCAACTTTTGCTGCTGCCGGGGGTCGTATGTCTGAATAAGGATATGCCTTGCTTTTACAGAATCCGGAAGATTTTTTGTGTCCACCAGTTTGGCCAAAACATAATTGCTGCCATCTAAATATGGACCATACGTACCGTTTTTAGCCAGCTTAAGGATGCTGTCTTTTGCTACTGCCGGCAATTGAGAAACAGAATTGAATGCATCCGGAAATTCCGGGTTTCCATTGCGGGCCAGGAATATGGCCATATCTTTTGTTGTATCAAATTCTGCTTTTAATAATGCTGTTTGGTTCATTATCGCAACTGAATCTCCTGCCGTTGGCGCTGCGCTGAAGCTTACATAGTTAATACTGCGACTTTCCTCCTGCTTATAATCCTCCTTGTGTTTGCGGAGATACTCTTCTATTTCTTTGTCTGAAATTTTAATAGTGCTGTCCACAAAAGCCGAGTCCGTATAAAATACTTTTACCATGGAGATTTTTCCGAGCAGGCTGTTATCGGCCGTTTGCTTTTCTACGAACCAGCGGGGAAAATTAGTACTGTTGGTAAACATGGCTGCATATTTCTCCGATTTGCGCTGTAGTTCAAGTTGTTTTATATAGTCGTTAAACTGATCCTTTTGTGCCTGTGGTACCTGTTTATTTTTCATCATCTGGTCCACCTGCTGCTTTGCCCGGACTGGGTCGTATAATCCTGTTTTTTCGTCGGTTCCTGCTTTTTTGATGTCCTCCGGGGCATTGGGTCCATATAATATGTCGCCCCTCTCTCTTTTTCCTATCCGCATTCCAAGTTTGTCAAATTCATCTCCCAGCAATATCCGGTTCACATGCTGGCTCCAGGCCTGTTCAATGCCCTGCTGTTTTGCCATAGCTTCCGGGTAGCCCTGCTGTTTAAGCCCGGCTTCAGACTGCTCTACAGTTTTTGCAAATTCTTCAACGCTGATTGTTTGGCCGTTCACACTGCCAATGCTGGTTGTTCTGCCGGAGCCGCCGCCCCGGTTTTTTCCGGAAAAATAATCGGTCAAAATAAAACCGATCAGCGCCAGTGCGATTGCAATAACTGATATTCTTGCATATTTATCTCTGATATCCTGAATAATAGACATAGTGTACCCGTATTTAAAAAGGATGGCAAAAATAGGGCTTTTGGGGAAAAGTCGTGAGTAATTGGTTGGTTAAATGGTTAATTAGTTAATCGGAAGGCCGCCAAATATGGGGTTGCTTGTATTTCTCGCCTAATTCCCAATTAACCAATTAACTAATTCCTATTTTCTTTTCGGGTGCACCATTTTCATTTCCTGCACCAGGTGGCCGGCTCCGGCAAATTTGTCAATGATAAATAAAACATACCGTATGTCCACCATGATATTGCGGCAAATAGTTGGGTCGTAGTTGATATCGCTCATGGTGCCTTCCCAAACCCGGTCAAAATTGAGACCGACAAGATTGCCCCAGGCGTCAAGTGCCGGGCTTCCGGAATTTCCCCCGGTGGTATGGTTGGCGGCAATAAAACAAACCGGCATTTTCCCATTGATTCCGTAGAGCCCGTAATCTTTATTTTTATAGAGCGTCCTCATTTTTTCCGGCACATCAAATTCATAATCGCCGGGTTTATATTTTTCCATTACTCCGTCCAGGTAAGTATAATAATCATACTTCACCGCATCCCTGGCACTATATCCTTTTACATGGCCGTATGTTACCCTTAATGTGCTGTTTGCGTCTGGGTAAAATTTTCTTTCTTTCATTACTTCCATCTGTGCCCGCATGTAGCTGCGTTGCAGTTTGTTGATGCGGTTTTGTATCTCGTTCAGTTTTCCCTGCACTTCGGCCTGGTAGGTTTTTAACATGTCGCTATAAAGTGCGGCAGGGTCATCCGTTTTTACTGTTTGTATAAATTCTGTCGCAGGTTTTTTCAACAGATCCATTACATACGACTTGTTGGAAAACCTGTCGGCGCCATAAATGATGATCGCCAGTTTGGCCATACTATTGCCTCCTTCTTGCCTGACCAGCTCTTTCAGCTTCATAGATATACATTTATCCTCCTGGTCTTTCATATACATTTCCATCAGCGTTGCAAATAACTTTTTATCTACGGCAGCATTATATTCTTCAAACAGCCCGTTTAATGCGTTTGTTACCTGCGGCAGCCTTTGCTGGTAACCCTTGTCTCCTTCTTTATCATAAGCGGTAACCAATGAATTCAGTTGTGCAGAAATGGTAAACAATTCCACTTTGCTGACGATCTCGTTGAAATAATCCCTGGCAAAACCATAGGGTCGCAGCTCATCATAGGCAGATGCGAGCCCGCTCAGAAGGTTACCATATTGGGTTTTCCATTGTGGGTTAGCATTAACCCTTTTCTGAAATTCTGTCTCGTATAATTTCTTTTTACCAACCGCGCCAACACTTGTTAATCCCTGTACTTCACCCTGCCATTTTTTATACGAGTTCTGAATACCGGCATACTTGGCGGCATACTGGATCTTTATTTGTTCGTCCTTCCGCATAAACCCGTCTATAATATTCAGTGCTTTTTCGCGGATAGCAATTTTAGCAGGGTCATTCACCGTCATGATCTGTTCGACAGCGGATGAATGTAAATACTCTGTTGTTCTTCCCGGAAAACCAAACACCAGTGTGAAATCTCCTTCCGCAGTACCATCCAGTGAGATGGATAATGATCTTTTGGGGGTATAAGGAACATTGCCGGGGGAATAATTGGCTGGTTTATTATCCTTACCGGCATAAATGCGGAACATAGAAAAGTCGCCGGTGTGCCGGGGCCACATCCAGTTATCAGTATCTTTTCCAAAATTACCAATGGAGGATGGGGGAGCCCCTACCAGCCTGATGTCCCGGTAGGTTTCTGTAATAAACAAGTAATACTGGTTCCCTTCAAAAAAGCCGCGGACAAACCCATCCTGGTAACTTTCCTTTTTAGCGATCTTTCTAATCTCGCTGATATTTTTATCGATCGCTGACTGTCTTTCGCTCTCTGTCATTGATGCAGCAACCCCATTCAATGCCTGTTTACTTACATCTTCAATTCTTACAATAAAAGTGACAAACATACCGGGGTTGGAAATTTCTTCGCTATTATTTCCTGCCCAGAAACCGTCCCGTATATAATTATGTTCCAGCGTAGAATGATTTTGTATAGCTTCAAACCCGCAATGGTGGTTGGTTAATATCAATCCTTTGGAAGAAATTACCTCCCCCGTACATCCACCGTTAAAACTTACAATAGCATCTTTAAGACTACCGCTATTGATACTGTAAATGTCTTTGGCGCTCATTTTCATCCCCATACTCTTCATCTGTTTTTCATTGAGTTGCTGGAGCAACAGTGGTAGCCACATGCCTTCATCGGCCTTAATCAGCGTTACAATTGATAAACAAAAAACAACTAAGAGGTGTTTGAGATATTTCATACATCAGCTTTTTAGAGTATTAAAAATAGTGTATTCTGTTTGATAAGTTTTTCCGTTTATAAAAATGGAGTGTAACCCCAGATTACACGGATAAATACCCGCCCCGTTTGAATTATTCAGGCGGGTTAGCCGCGAAAACACACAAAATCATAAAAATTTGGTTTTATAATTTATAGATGTTAATATTATTTTTTCTATGTTCTTTCGTGGCAATTTTTGTGATTTCTTGTCCAAAAAAAAAATCACTTCTTAGCAGCTAATCTTTTTTAATGCGAGTAACCCGTTTGCCGTTAGTCAGGTCTCTGTTGAACTATTCCTTAAAATCCGCCTTATTCTGTAACATGCTTGCTTGTTTTTCTCCCCGTACCTGTGTGAATGAAGAATAATTTATGTGGATATCCCCATGTGAAACGTGGATATGAAACAGGATGATTGGAAACGAAAATGAGGATTATCCCGGATACGTGGTAACCGGGTAACTATTCAACCAATTATCCTATCCTTATTCACAGATAAATTTTTATAATACTTCAAAAACTTGTTAGCCTGGCCGATTTCACATGACTGTGGATAACAGTAAAGAAACCCGCTAAAATCAATAAAGCTTATTGTGGATTACCGGGGTAACAATGTTAATTACATTAAAAAGGTAATTTCGTAAAAGAGTTTATCCACCAATTCACAGCTATAATAATAATAAACTCTTTTTTATAAAATTGTATTAATATTATTATTGTATTAACGCAGGGGATAATAAAGTTTATTTTGAAAAGTTGTTGGAGTTGTTGGAATATTGCTCCATTGAAAAAAAAGAATGAGTAACGACACAACGGATATCACAAAATCAACAATTAATAAAAACGCCCGCCTGCCGGACGGACAGGGGTTCCTCGATATCGAGTTGGACCCGTCACTGGATCTTTTTACCGGGATTGAAAGGCTGAAGAAAGAAAAAAATGCCGTGCTGCTGGCACACTACTACCAGGAACCGGATATTCAGGATGTGGCGGATTATATCGGGGATAGTTTAGGATTGGCACAACAGGCAGAGAAGACCACTGCGGACATGATCGTTTTTGCCGGTGTGCATTTCATGGCAGAGACGGCAAAAATTTTAAATCCTTCCAAGAAAGTAGTGATCCCTGACATGAAAGCCGGTTGTTCACTAAGCGACAGTTGCCCGCCCCCGCTATTCAAAAAATTCAAAGAGAAACATCCCGATCATGTGGTGGTGAGCTATATCAACTGCAGCGCCGGCATCAAGGCGCTGAGTGATGTGATCTGCACCAGTAGTAATGCGAAGGCGGTAGTGGAAAGTTTTCCCAAAGAACAACCCATCATTTTTGCGCCGGATAAAAACCTGGGGGCTTATATCAACAAAGTAACAGGACGAAATATGTTACTTTGGAATGGCGCCTGTATGGTACATGAAATTTTCAGCCTGGAAAAAATAACCAAACTAAAAATCCGTCATCCGAATGCAAAACTAATCGCCCACCCAGAATGTGAAGACCCGATACTTCGCATAGCAGACTTTATAGGCTCCACTACGGGCTTATTGAAATACACACAGAGTGATTCATCACAGGAATACATCGTGGCTACAGAGACCGGTATCCTGCACCAGATGATGAAAGCCTCACCCAACAAAACATTTATACCCGCACCACCCAATAACAGTTGCGCCTGCAACGACTGCCCGCATATGAAACTCAATACCCTGGAGAAGATATATCTCTGCATGGAATATGAAATACCGGAGATACTGATGGATGAAGAATTAAGATTGGCGGCAAAGAAGCCGATTGACCGGATGCTGGAGATAAGTAAGGCGGCGGGGTTGTGATGTTGCATTGACGCCGTTACAATACAAAATGTGTAGGAATTAGTTTTTAATTTTCAATGCTAAATTTTACTCGGAATAAGGATGTAACCGTGTAAATTTATGTGTTGGCGGCAATTTTTATGATAAAAGCTATTAAACCATTTATTTTTTGAGACTCATATTTTATATTGCTTTAATTGGAGTCTCAATTGTTTGGATCTACCTTGCTTACCGTGGTTATAAAAATCAGAGACAATTTCAAAATGAGTCTGGTGTAGATCTTGTAAATCCAATTCATTTTCTGGTTTTCATGTTTGGTAAGAGAGGGGAGCAACAACAGGCTGCCTTTCAAAAAATATAGACAACGTCAAATCAGAAATCTGAAAATCTGGACACTAACATTATTATTATTCCTGATCATAATTCTGATTACCGGATTATTTGTTGGTAAAAAGACGAATCCTCCAACAATAAAGACAACAGCCGTGACCGTTGGCTAAACGAACCCAAAAAATCCGCAGCGCACATAAACCATGAAAAAACACTCCATAGCCCTGATGATTTTTGGTGAAACCCATTCACCGAGGAATGCACTTACAGAGGACAAGTATAAAAACCTTGCTCTTGCTTTCCAGGAGAAAGGATTTGATGTAAGCTCTGTTATCTATAACGATGGTATGGCAGATCAACTTTCCACCCAACTTCTCCGGTATGATGTCATCCTTGTTTGGGTAAATCCACTTGAAAAAGGGAACAACAGGAACAAACTGGATGCATTATTAATAAAACTGTATGATAGCAGATGTTTTGTTTCGGCTCACCCCGATGTGATCATGAAGATCGGGACAAAAGATGTATTGTATAAAACAAGGGAAATGGAATTCGGCGGAGATGTGAAGCTGTATCACTCCTTTGAAGATTTTAAAGAAAGATTTATCACTTCACAAAAACAACCAGCCACTAGGATATTGAAACAATACCGGGGAAATGGGGGCGACGGAATTTTTAAAATAGACGTAACCAGACTTACAGAAAATAAAATCACGGTAACCCATGCAAAAAAGGGTGAACAGGAAATAACACTGGACGCTGATGATTTTTTTTCAGCGTTTAAAATTTATTTTGATGATGGCGGCGTTCTTATCGACCAGCCATGGAATGAAAATATAATCAACGGAATGGTTCGCTGCTACCTGACCGGAACAAAAGTATCCGGGTTTGGTTACCAGGAAGTCAATGCACTTTACCCTGGTAAAAAACCCGGCAAACGATATTATTTCAGTGAAGATTGCGGGTTGTTTCAGGATCTGCGGGAGATCATGGAAAATAAATGGGTGCCGCAATTGCAGCAAATTACGGGAATCAAAAATGAAATGATGCCCGTGATATGGGACGCCGATTTTTTTATCAATAGCATTAATACAGAAAATACGAGTGAAAAGTATACGCTCTGCGAGATCAATGTAAGCTGTGTGTCGCCCTTCCCGGAAAGCGCCATCCCGTATATGGTGGAAGAGGTCAGAAAAAAAATTGATACAAGAAGTGCTGCGAAGTGAGATAATATTACCGGCTTAATTCTGCAAGCACCATCCTGCTGCATTGTTTTTCCCGGGTTGCCGGGTTCACAAACTTTATATCCAGTTTTGTTATCTCATAATCCGGAACAGAAAATTGTGGCAGAAGAAAGCAACCCGCCTGTTTAATTTGTTCCTCATCTCTTATATCATATATCAACCATACTTTTTTTCCTGGCTGTAAAACAGAATTGGAAAATGGTTGATGCAATGACCCCGAGTAAAAAGTGAAGGATGAACTGAATGTGTTTTTCCAGAAATAAACGTCATCCGGGTTTAATTTTCCTTTGACCAGGTCCGCCAACCCTTTGCCGCCCTGGTATTTTAATAACTGCGGATAAAAACTACTGTTCAGCAGGAAAAAAGAAAAGATCATGGCGGCCACAGAAACTGTAACTGCTTTTTGCAAACGATCATAGGCGGCGCTTTTTATAAAGTAGAAAACAACCGCCAGCAACAACACGATACCAACAATCACCCAAACGCTTTTAACCGGGAAGGCCCAGGCATTAATAACAGCGCCCAATAACAAAAGAAGGCCAACGACAATAAACTGTATAATGAGAATTGACTTTATCCATTTCGTATTTTCTTTTTTCTGTATTATAAATACAGCCACCAGGACAGAAGTTGTTGGGAAAACAATATTGAGGTAATGTGGAAGCTTGAAGCCGGAAAAAGATACTATTAACAACATAACGAAAAACACAGCAGGGGTCAACCACTCATCCCTGCCCGATCCCGCAGGGGCGGGTTTTCGCCGCATAAATCCTTTTATTATGCGGGCGACAGCGAGATAAGCCAAAACACTCCATGGGGCAAATGCCCAGAGGAAGGAATGCAGAAAGAAAAAATAATCATGTTTCGCATCGCCACCCATTTCACCGCTGAAACGCTCAATACTTTGATTCAATAAAATAAATTTTACCCCATTGATGTGATCTTTTCCCCGCACCAGCTTTTCAGGATGAAGATTGAACTGTAAGTAATAACAATAGACAACGGGAACAATGAACAACCCGAACAAAATAAGCAGTAATAACCATTTCCAATTCAGGAAAAGCTTCCAGTTTTTCAGGTAAAGTATATAAAACAAGGCTGCTACCGCCGGAACGAATACGGCAATATGTCCCTTCGTGGAAAAACCCAACGCCAACCCCAACGCAGCGCCGGCTATATTCAGTAGTTTTTTATTTTGGATAAACTCAACCAGTTGCCATACAGAGAAAGCGATACAGGCAGCCAGGATTGCGTCCATCCTGACATCGTTATTGGCCAATATGAATGCAAACGAGGAAGCAAGGATCAGCGCAGCCAGCTTACCCGTTTCATTATTATATAGTGACTTTCCAAGACGATAAGTGGAATAGATCCCAAGGACAGTGAATAACAAAGAAGGAAACTTATAGGCAAACGAGGTCACCCCAAAAATTTTATAACTTAAAGCACAAAGCCAGAAATGCAAATGCGGTTTATCTAAGTAATCACCGGCATGGTCAACCAAAGAAACATAATCTCCCGTGAGGTACATGTGCAGGGCAATATTGGCGTGGTGTGCCGAGTCTGTATCCATTAATGGCACAAACAGACCAATGATATAAACCAATCCAAGTAAAGTAAAAAGGATCTTATAAATGCGGGAAGGAAGAAAAGTAGTGTTCAAGCAGGAATAGTTTCAGCAAAGTAAGTTTGTTTTTTGCCACGAAGTCACATGAATTGTCACAAAAAAAATTCAAAAACCGAAAGGCCATTAATTTCACAAATGATTTTTATCGTTCTCCATTCGTGGAAATTCATGTGATTTCGTGGCCAACCACTACAGCGAAGCCAGCAATGCCGTTACTTTTTCTTTTATCAAATCTCTCACTTTCCGGAAATCATCTTCATTCATCTCTCTTGGATCAGGAATATTCCAATCAATGAATTGTTTGGCCGGCATCCATGGACAAGCATCGCCGCAGCCCATGGTTACTACTGCATCAAATGGGGCATATTCTTTTACTTCTTCCAGTGATTTGGGGCGGTGGGTTTTTAGATCGTAGCCAAATTCTTTCATAGCAACAATCGCTTTTTGACTTATACGGCCCGATGGTTTGGAGCCGGCGCTGAATGCTTTAACGGAAGAACCACCCAGCATTTTGGCAAAGGCCTGGCTCATTTGAGAACGGTTACTATTTTCTATACAAACAAAAAGAATCTTCTTTGGCATCCCGGTAAAGATAAAGAGTCCCGCTGTTCGGGACTCTTTTTGTTTTTAGCAATGGCCTCAATCGCTAAGGCCGCCGCAACAACCACTGTCCTGCGCGGAAGTCAAAGGACCGGGGTCTTTCATGTTTCAGTTCATGGCTTTACTTTATTTGATGATACAAAACATACATATTAACAACAGCCACTTCCGGGTTCGCAGCAATTCCTATCATCTTTTGCAGGCTTTTCTGCAAACACGGTAATACTGGCTATCCTTGTTGCAGCTTTTTTATATTCAGCTATTTCATCCTCACTTAAATAATTGGCCAGTATGTCGTCAGGTATATTGATCGTTTTATCTTTTTGCAGGGTAATATTTTTAAACCCGGTTTCTTCAATGATCGATAAGTATTCGCTTTTTTGAATGGCCCCGGAAACACATCCGGCATACAGTTCTGCAACCTGTTTCCACTTTTCAGGGAGCGGCCCCTCCAGCACTATATCAGAAATGGAAAAATGACCGCCGGGTTTTAGCACACGATATATTTCGCCGAACACCTTGTGTTTGTTGGGAACAAGGTTCAGCACACAGTTGCTTACTATTACATCGGCTTTATTAGCCGTCACGGGCATATCTTCAATATCCCCCTGGCGGAACTCCACATTATTCAGTCCAAGCTTATCCGCATTTTCTCTTGCACGGGCAATCATAGGTTCTGTAAAATCAATACCAATGACCCGCCCCTTTTCGCCGGTCATTTTGCGGGCAACAAAAGCATCATTACCAGCGCCACTACCAAGATCAATCACGGTGTCGCCGGCTTTAATTTTTGCAAACTCTGTCGGCAGGCCGCAACCAAGGCCCAGGTCTGCATCAGGATTATATCCTTCCAGGTTTGAATAATCGTCGGCCATAATGTTGTAAACATCATTGCCGCAACAGGAAGAAGTGGCGCCGCAACAGGAGGTAAGGTTTTGTTCTTTGGATTGATTTGCAATTTCCGCATACTTTTCACGGACCGCATTTTTAATTTCTGTACCGGTGTTCATGGTTATATGTTTTGCCCCCGACCCCTTAAGGGGAGCCGGAGCGGGTTAAAAATTATGGTTAGCGTTTCTTCTGGTTTATTTATTTTCATTTTCTTCAATAAAACCTGTTGTTAAGCCCCCTTTAGTGCTTGTCCCGATTATTTCGGGAGGGTTTGGGGGCTCAGCAACAGGCCTTTTCGTTTTTAACTTTCAGGGCATTGAATAAAAAATTCAATTCGCCGTTGAATTTTTCAAAGGCTTTCCAGTTAATACAATAACAACTGCGGGGCCCGTCAATGCTGCCGGATATCAGCCCGGCATTTTTTAATTCTTTTAAATGCTGGGACACGGTAGACTGTGCCAGCGGCAATAACTCAACGATCTCTCCGCAGATACATTCGTTCCGCTGCGCCAGCACTTTCAGGATGGCAATTCTTGCCGGGTGGCTCATGGCCTTGGCAAAATTAGCAAGGTCCTGTTCCTTTTGAGTAAACTCTTCTTTTTTATGAAAGGCCATTATTTTAAAAATTACAAAAAACAAATTCCAGGAACCAAAATTTTGAAATTCTTGATTTGCATCCTGGTTCTTTAATCTGTTATCGCAAATATACGATAATGCTTTTCAGACTACCAAACTTTTGATGTTTTATTTATTAAAATTATCAGGAAGCAGTAGTTTTCCGCTTTACCAGTGAAATAATAACGCCGCTGCCGATGATGCAGCAGATGCCGAAAGAAGACATCCAGTCCGGGAAGGCATCACCCAATGCCATGCCGATAAAAACAGAGTAAACAATATTGGCATATCCAAAAACCGAAACGATACCTGCCTTATCGGCCCCATAAGCTTTTGTTACAAAGTATTGCCCGAACAGGGCAGCCAACCCCAGCAATAAAATGGCTGGCCATTCCTGTACAGCCGGCCATCGCCAATCAATAATAAAAAGTCCATCGGCAGCCACCCCGGTTGAATAATGAATGGTCATCGTAATAAGAGGAATAAAAAGGCCACAGAGCAAAAAAGACAAAACAATTACTCTCGGATCATAATATCCAGCCAGCCGGCCCAATGTTAAGTAGGCGATGGCAGCTGCAATTCCTGAAATCAAGCCGGCCAGGTGATAAAACCAGGGAAAGTGCATGATGGGCTTATAGATCAATAACATTCCCGTGAAGCCAAGCAATACAGCAAACAAAACCCCTTTGCCATGATATTCACCAAAGAGAAAAAAAGAAAAAATGGCAATAAATAATACAGAGGTGAGATTATAGCTCATCGCTGTTCCCAGCGGAATGTGCAGGATACAATACAATAAAGTATATAGCGCAACAGTTCCCATCACACCCCGGAAGATCAACCGGGGAAGTTTGCCCCCAACCTGCACAGGAGGTTTTATTAAAAGACCGGGCACCAGGACAAGTAAGCCAATTGTATTTCTCCAGAATACCAACTGACCTGCGCCAAAACTTTCCTTCAATGATTTGGCAGCGCCACCCATGACGGAAAAGCCAAGTGCGGCAAGCAGCATGTAGAATATTCCTTTGTATCGGTTATCAAGTCTCATAGGCCCCCTAAATCTCCGCCAGCTGGCAGAGACCTGCGAAGAGAGTTTATAATTTGATCAATCTTTCAACGGCAGCTTCCAATGTTTCCTTCTTTTTGGAAAAACAAAACCGAAGCACTTTATCATCTTTTCCATTCTGATAAAAGGCTGAAACCGGGATTGTGGCCACGCCGGCCTCTTTGGTTAATCGTATCGCCAGGTCTTTATCTCCTTCATTGCTGATGCGCTCATAAGTGCCGCAGATAAAATAGCTGCCGAAAGAATCCTGCATCGTAAATCTTGTTTGCCGCATCAGCTTTTTGAAATGATCTCTTTTCTCCTGCATGAAAGAGGACAGGGAAAGATAAGCTTCTTTGTTTTTTAAAAAACCCGCTAAAGCCGCCTGCGAAGGCGTGTGACATGAAAAGCAGTTGAACTGGTGTACTTTTCTAAACTCTTTTGTTAGGCCTGCCGGGGCAATGCAATAGCCCAGCTTCCAGCCCGTGCAGTTATATACTTTGCCAAAGGAGAAACAAACAAAACTTCTTTGCAGCAGATCCGGGTAACGAAGGATGCTTTGGTGGGGATTGTTGTCAAAGATCAAATGTTCATACACTTCATCGCTGATGATAAAAATGTTTGTTCCTTCCACCATCTTTCTTAGCTGCTTTATATCCTCTTCACTGATTACACTTCCAGTAGGGTTATGTGGCGAGTTGATGATTATTGCTTTTGTTTTTGCGGTAACAGCCTGTTGAACAGCCACCCAGTCAATATGATAATCCGGGTAAACCAAATTAATGGTAATGGCTTTTGCACCATTGATCTCAATATTGGGGATATAACTGTCATAGGCCGGCTCAAACACAATTACCTCATCACCCGGTTGCAGGATAGTGGTAAAGGCAGAATAGATAGCATATGTACCACCTGGCGTTATTGTGATCTCTGTATCAGGATTAATTTTGTTTTGATATAAAAATTCCACTTTCTCTGCAATTGACTCTCTTAATGGCATCCATCCCGGCATGGGAGAATACTGGTTGAAATTATTTTTCATAGCCTCGTTCACCAGCCCGGTTAATTCTTCGCTCATCGGGAAATCAGGAAAGCCCTGGCCGAGGTTGACAGCTTTGTATTGGGTGGCAAGCCCACTCATTACCGTGAAGATGGTAGTGCCGACGTTGGGGAGTTTGGATTGTATGTGCAAAATAGATAATTTGAAATGAGATAATCTGCAAATTAAGAAATCAACAAAGGGAAAGAAGATGATTATTTTGATTTCTTTTTTGCCGCCACCAGATCATATGAATGATCGATCCACTCTTTTAGCTGTTTTGACGAAACAGAACCATCCACCACGATCGTATTCCAGTGTTTTTTGTTCATGTGCCAGCCGGGCAACACACAGGGAAATTCTTCTCTCAACTCAATCGCCATATCAGGATCACATTTTACATTAAAGCGCAGCTCTTCATGGTCAAGACCGGTTAAGAAAAACGCCTTACCACTGACTTTGTACACTAATGTATCCGGCCCGAAAGGAAGTGTTTCTTCTGCCCCGGGCTTGGATAAACAATATTCACGGAGCGTTTCAATGTTCATGTCCTGCAATTTAAAAGATACATTTCTAATTTCCGGGTCTTCATAAGCCCCCATTAGAGCTTGTCCCGAATTTATTTAGGGAGGGTTTGGGGGTTTGTGATAATTGCAGTGGCTTCAATTTCTATTAAATACTCAGGAGCGATCAACCCTTTTACTTCGATCATGCTGGTGCAGGGTTTGATATTCTTAAAGAATTCACCATGGGCCTTTCCATATTCTTCCCAGCGGGAAATATCGGTCACAAACATCCTTGTCCGCACTACATCTTTTAAAGAAGCGCCGGCTTTTTTTAAAACGCTTTCTATTTTCTGAAGGATGAATCTGGTTTGCTCATAAGCATCATTGCCACCAACCAAATTGTTGTTATCATCCACCGCAACCGTTCCTGTTACCTCTATGATATTTCCCATTTTCACCGCCCGGCTATAACCGACAATATCTTCCCATTTGGCGCCGGAGGAATAGTTTGTTCGTTCCATTTGCTAAGAGATTAGAGGAGGGAAAGAGAAAAAGAGTAACCCCCCGGACTCATTTTTTTTGATGACTAAGATATTATTGGAAGAAAAGGAAAATTCTCTTTGCCTCTTTTTCTCTTTTCTTCTCTTAGCTCTTGATTTCAATATTTTCATTTTCTATCAGCGGCTCTCCGTTTATCCGTAAAAATATCTGCGCCACCGTCACCACATCTTTCTGGCAATAGGTAACGATGCGTTGTAAATTCATTTCTTTCCAATACACTTCCCACACCATGCTGCCGTCAATATCATCTTTGGGTGTTGTAATGCCCAATGTATGAGCCAGCAGGTTGAGCGAGGTATAATTTTTAAAATCACCAAATTTCCAGAGCTCCAGCGTATCCAAATGATTTACTTCCCAGGGTTTTTTACCGGAAATATTCAGCATGGCGGGAACCGGAAGGCTGTTGATGATCAGGCGCCGGCACAGGTATGGAAAGTCAAATTCTTTCCCGTTGTGGGCACAGAGGTATTTTGGGTCACCGGCCACCCACTTATTCAGCATATCAATAAACTGCTGAAGAATTATTTTTTCATCATCGCCGGCAAAACTTTTAATAATGATCTTTCGCTGTCTTTCATTTCCCTGCAGTACTCCGCAACTGATGCAAACTATTTTTCCAAACTCTGCATAAATACCGGCGCGGGGATAAAGCGTTTCATTGGTCTGACCTTCATGGTATTTAAGAAGCGAAACCGATTTGCTGTCCCATAATTGTTTCCAGTCTTCCGGCAAAGAGGAGTAGTCGGGAAACAGGGGCACGGTTTCAATATCAAGAAATAGAATATTATTAAGAGGAAAAGCTGCCATATTGTAATTTTTTCATTACTTCTTCGCTAAGTCTGCCTGCCCGCCTTAGTATAGCTTCAGCGGAACAAGGTCAGCAGGCAGGGCTAGCAAGACAAAATAAAATTAAAAAACCCGGATTATCCGGGGAAACCAACTAATGATATGGTGTTTTTTCCCGTCAAAGATGCTTATCGCCCAGGTTTCTTTTAATTTCGGCCACATAATCTTTTATCTCCTGTTCTTTTTCTTTCTTGCAGATCAACAAAACATCTTTGGTGTCAACAATGATAAAATCATCAAGCCCCTGTAAAAGGACCAGCTTGTTGTCCGGCACATAAACCATGCAGTTTTTTGCATCCACCGCCATCACTTTTTTACCCAATACGGCATTACCAAAATAATCTTTCTCCATATTCTCCCAGGCGCTGTTCCAGGTACCCAGGTCGCTCCAGCCAAAAGAAGCGGGGATGAGATATACATTGTCTGCTTTTTCCATTACTCCAAAGTCAACGGATATATTAGTGCATTGCGGATAGATTTCCTCTATCGCCTCAGCTTCCTGCGGAGTATTGAATTTTTCTTTTTCAGCCGCAAATGCATCATAGACCTCCGGCAGGTATTTTTCAAAAGCCGCCAGGACGTTTTTTACTTTCCAGGTAAAGATGCCGGCATTCCATAAAAAGTCGCCGCTTGCAATAAATGTTTTAGCCAGGTCCGTATTGGGTTTTTCGGTAAATGTTTTTACTTTATATACATCGGGGGCCGCTTCAATGGTTTCATGCTGTATATAACCATAACCGGTATTGGGGTAGGTCGGTTTCACCCCGATAGTAACAAGGGCATTGAAATGATCAACAAAAGCAAGAGCTTTTTTAACCGTTTTTAGAAACTCATCTGTTTCCGTGACCAGGTGATCTGCCGGTGCGGCAATCATCAATGCCTTTGGATCTTTTTGCAACAATTTAAATGCGATATAAGCAATACAAGGGGCCGTGTTTTTCCGGGAGGGCTCCCGGAGAATATTATCATGTTGCAGCTCCGGCAATTGTTTTTGAACAATCCCCGCATATTCTTTTGCTG
This sequence comes from uncultured Chitinophaga sp., assembly GCA_964525285.1. GTDB lineage: Bacteria > Bacteroidota > Bacteroidia > Chitinophagales > Chitinophagaceae > JJ008. The sequence continues at coordinate 4,218 of CAZGGQ010000013.1, read as the reverse complement.
TCACCACAAAAATATTTTCTAATGGAACCAACCGGCGATACCTGTCAAAGGTTTGCTGGATCAGCGTTTTGCCCGTACCAAGAATATCTAAAAATTGTTTAGGAAAATCAGTGCGGCTCATCGGCCAGAACCGGCTGCCGATTCCCCCGGCCATGATCGCTACGTAGTGGTGTTTGTTCATAGTGAGTGGTGAGTGGTGAGTGGTGAATGGGAAAACCCAATCTCCAACACCGGTTAAATCAGGCCCTCTCTTATTAAATCGTGCAAATGTATGATACCTGCATATTTTCCTTTATCTGTAACAGCTAATTGTGTGATCTCATTTTTGCGGAGCATATCCAACGCATCAACCGCCAGTTCATCCGGCCCGATCGTTTTCGGATCCTTCGTCATTATATCATCTGCTATTATCGTATCTATTGCCGTATTTTTCTCCAGCATTCTTCTCAGATCGCCATCAGTGATAAGGCCAAGAAGATTATTATCGGCATCAACCACAGCAGTTACACCCAGCCTTTTTGCTGTCATTTCAACAATGACTTCTTTTAATGATTGACCTTCCAGCACTTTTGGTTTTTCATTGCCGGAACATAGATCCGAAACACGCAGGTACAATTTTTTTCCCAATACGCCGCCGGGATGAAATTTTGCAAAATCATCACTCTGAAATCCTTTCAGCTCCATCAGGCAAACAGCCAGGGCATCGCCCATTACCAATTGTGCAGTAGTGCTGCTGGTGGGGGCCAGGTTGTTCGGGCAAGCCTCCTGCTCAACTGTGGTATTTAAAAGGAGGGCTGAATTTTTTGCAAGATAAGAGTCAATACTGCCAACAATGCCAATTAATATGTTGCCAAAATTTTTAATTAAAGGAACCAACACTTTTATTTCGGGGCTTTCACCGCTTTTACTGATGATGATAACAACATCTTCCTGTTGTATCATTCCAAGGTCACCATGTATAGCATCGGCTGCATGCATAAAAATGGAAGGAGTTCCCGTAGAATTAAAAGTGGCTACAATTTTTTGAGCAATAACAGCACTTTTCCCAATGCCGCTTACTACCACCCTTCCCTTGCTGCTGGCAATTGCATGGACGGCTTTTTCAAAGTCATCATTAATATTTAAAGCAAGACCGGAAACAGACTGAGCTTCCAGTTTGATGGTTTTGAGAGCAACCTGTTTTATTGAAACTGCCATGATTATGACCCGCCTCCGCAAATGTTCCGGCGGGCAATGGCCGCAAATTTAGAGGATTTGATATGAAGTCCCTGTTTACAAGCAGCGGCAAACAATTTTAACGCTTCAGATTCTGAAGACCGCCCCAATAGGCGTAAATTCGTCGCCCTCCGATACCAGCAATACTGAGTTTACCGGAGTATCGGGACGAAGTTGGAAATGAGTGCTGCGACAGGAATTCCCCGAAGCTGTCCTTTGGACCTTCAGGGTTTAGCCAAACAATCCACTGAAACCCCGGTCATTAAGACAGAAGAAACCGTATTTATCCCGGGCATCCCGGTAGTTACGGGGAAAAAATATTCCTGCGTAAGCTATTGTTCGGATAAAAATAAGTATCTTAAATAATTCTGCATAATATCAAGTGCGATGGAAATTATTGAATAATGGGAACAACAGCAAAGAAGCCCGTTTCAAGACCTGCTCTTACTAGCGGCAGGAAAACGGCAAAGGTTAAAGAAGCATCTCCTGCAAACAAAAGATTCGATCTCCGGAAAGCTCTCCGGGAACATTTTGGATTTGACAAATTCATTGGCACCCAGGAAAAAGCTATTGAATCCCTGATGGCCGGGCATGATACATTCGTCATCATGCCGACAGGCGGAGGTAAAAGCCTGTGCTATCAATTACCCGCCCTGGTAAGCGACGGTGTTGCCATCATTGTTTCTCCTTTGATAGCCTTAATGAAAAACCAGGTGGACCTGGTCCGTGGCTACAGCAGCAATGATGAAGTGGCCCACTTTCTCAACTCAACACTGAATAAAAAAGAAATAAAAGAAGTGCACGATGATTTGCTGACCGGCAAAACAAAAATGCTTTACGTGGCCCCTGAAACCTTAACCAAGCAGGAAAATCTTGATTTCTTTTCGGATTTAAAAATTGCATTTTTCGCTGTAGATGAAGCGCATTGTATTTCTGAATGGGGACATGATTTCCGGCCCGAATACAGAAGGTTGCGGGAAATGATGATCCAGATAAACCCGGACATACCCGTTATTGCATTAACAGCAACAGCAACACCAAAAGTGCAGAGTGATATTGTTAAGAACCTTGACCTGCATAAGCCGGATATTTATATCTCATCATTCAACAGGCCTAATCTTTATTATGAAGTATTGCCTAAAATAAAAAAGGCCCAAACCGATGAAAACATTGTCCGCTTTATCAAGGGGATGAAAAATAAAAGCGGTATTATTTATACGCTGAACAGGAAAACAACGGAAGAGCTGGCGGATATTTTAAACGCCAACGGAATTAAGGCGGTTGCTTATCATGCCGGACTTGATAGCAAACTCAGAAGCGAAAGACAGGACCAGTTCCTGGGAGAAGATGTACAGGTGATCTGCGCCACTATTGCTTTCGGCATGGGTATTGACAAACCCGACATCCGGTTCGTCATTCATTATAATATTCCCAAGTCAATAGAAAACTATTACCAGGAAACAGGCCGTGCCGGCCGGGATGGGCTGGAAGGGAAATGTATTCTTTATTATTCGCATAAAGACGTGAGCAAACTGGAGCACCTGATGCGGGATAAGCCGCTTAGCGAAAGAGAAGTAGGCGCTCAATTAATTAATGAAACGGTCGGGTTTGCAGAAACCGGCGTTTGCCGCCGTAAAGTACTGATGAGTTATTTTGGCGAAGAATATGAAAAAGAAAATTGCGGGCAATGCGATAACTGTAAGCATCCTAAAGAAAGGGTGGAAGCAAAGGAAGATGTGGTAATTGCCTTAAAAGCTATCAAGGCGCTGGATGAAAGATTTGCTACGGATTATGTGGTACAGATCATCAGCGGCAAAATGACGCCACAGATACAAATGTTCCGGCATGATGCGCTGGATGCTTTTGCGAGCGGTAATGACAGGGATACCCATTTCTGGAATTCATTAATAAGACAATTGATACTGGAAGGGTTACTTACAAAAGATATTGAAGAGTACGGGGTCCTGAAGTTTACAAAGAAAGCCGAAGCATTTTTAAAGAAACCGAAATCATTCCAGATAGTTCTTAATAAGCTTTATGATGATGCCAATGCAGATGATGAAGAAGGAACAGAGGCGTCCGGGGGAACCGCGTTGGATGAAACCCTTTTAGAAATGCTGAAAGAGTTGCGGCATAAGGAAGCAAAAAGAATCGGTCTTGTTTCATGGGTTATCTTTTTGGAAAACACGTTGCAGGACATGGCCACCATGTATCCCACTACGCTGGAAGAACTGGCAAAATGCCAGGGCGTAAGTAAAGGGAAAGCAGAAAAATTCGGAAGGCCATTTGTAAAACTAATTGCCAGTTATGTTGAAGAAAATAATATTGAACGACCCGATGATTTTGTCATGAAGAGTGTGGTGAACAAAAGCGGTAACAAGGTTTACATTATTCAAAACACGGATAAAAAAATTTCGTTGGAGACAATAGCGAAAAACAAAGGCTGGCGGATGGACGAAATGCTGGAAGAAATGGAAACTATTGCGGCCAGCGGGACCAAGCTGAACCTGGATTATGCCATTGATGAAATGCTGGATGAAGACGACCAGGATGAGATCATCGAATATTTCAAGACCTGCGAATCCTCCTCTTTGCAGGCCGCACAGGAAGAACTGTCGGAATACAATTTCAACTGGGAGCAGCTTAAGATCATGCGGATTAAGTTTCTGAGTGAATACGGAATGTAGAAAAGCCATGAGCTGTTAGCTTTGAGCTTAAAAAGTTTCCAATTTAAGCTTCAATCACTTATTTTTGCTGCCCATTAAAAAGCGAACACTCCTTCGCTAAAGCTGCGGAGGGCAAAGGGTGCGGTAGCTCAGTCGGCCGTAGTTTTTCAACACGACGAAGGAGTGTTAGAAAAACAAGGTCCCGATAAGCGAAGCTAAATCGGGATAGAGCAAGCTGATGAAGCAGAGAGAAATGATAAAATAAGGTGCGGTAGCTCAGTCGGTAGAGCAAAGGACTGAAAATCCTTGTGTCGGCGGTTCGATCCCGCCCCACACC
>CAZGGQ010000012.1:0-77208 GCA_964525285.1 uncultured Chitinophaga sp. | reverse complement strand
AAGGGATATTTTGCTACGTAACTTGATTTTAACTGATAACGTATCTGCGGACCAACCCTCCAGTTGATTTTACCGGTGGTTACACCTGCATAGATTTCAAAACTTGTATTCATATTCCACTTGCGGGTAAGCGAGGGTACTTCAGCATAGTTTTTATAATCTGTTGAAAGAAGATAAGCCCTGTCGCTTAATATATATGATGGCTGAACAGTTCCGATGACTCCCAATTGAGTTTTATTGTTGCCGGATAGTTTTAATTCGAATCCAACTGGAAAAGAGGCAGAAAAATAATAATTCCGTAACCAATCAGCCTTGCTGCCGTTGGAGTTGTTGCGATAATTAGAAATTGTGGAAACGGAGTTGGCTCCTCCGCCTGTATTGAGTGCAATGGTTGCAACATCGCCGGTGGAATAGGTAACCCTGATATCATACTTGCTTACATTAAACTGTAAGCCTGCTAAGATCTTAAGGCTTTTTGTAAGGGGATATCCGGCATTAAATCCTAATTGAATCCCCATATCGGGCTTATGTGTAACAAGGCTGTTGATATCAGCAACGGATGCATAATAATTGTTAGTATTGTTATTAGCCAGCGTAGAATTGATGAATGCTTTATTCTCTGATAACTTACGATAACTGATGGTGGGTGTGACGAACACTTCCCATGACAATCTTTTCCTGTTGCGTTGATGTTTATAGGAGTTTACGACGCTTTCAATACTCAACGGATAAATATCTCCTTTTTCAGCAGCGGGATTTTTATCAGGCACCGTTACATCTGTATTTTTATTTTCTGAAATTAATGGGCTGCTCTTATTTACGGAGTTTAAAATATTATTACTTGCCGGTTTTTCAGCTATTGTTTGTTTGTTGTAAACCACAGCAGGTTTGGCTGGTAATAAAATCTGTACGGGTGAAGTTGATATCTCAACAGGCTCATTAATGTTTGGCAATACAGGTGTAACTGTATTTTTCTCATACTCATTATAACTGGTAAGGCTGTTTTCGGGGCCGGAAATAAATAAATTCTTTTGGAGGTTGCCGGTAGTTGTATTAAAAGGAGTCTTATTATCTGCGGGCAATGCAGCAGCAATAAGTATTGGTGTAGAAGTAGTTTTTTGTCCGGTTGGGGCACTTTGGGAAACAGCTGCAGGTTTATAAGATAATGATCCGTCATTTTTGACGGAAGGGCTTAACATTACCCAAGTTACAATTCCGGCTGTAAGTAACAGAACAGTAAGGCCGAGACCATACCAACGCCTGCGGGTATGCAGTACATGGTGAATGTTCTTCCATACTTTCTCAGACGGGAACATCCGGTATTGATCAGCATTTTGTTTTACAAACTGTTCAAAATCCCTGTTATTAAAATTATTTTCCATAACCAGTCACCAATTTGGGTACGCTTGAAATTATCGCTGGCCCATAGCAGCCAGCCAGTCTTTTTGTTGTTTTGGTTTTTGTAATATACGTTTACGGATCAAAATATCTTCCAGCATTGCTTTTGCTCTTGTGTACTGACTCCGGCTGGTGCTTTCTTCAATATCCAGCATATTGGATATTTCACGGTGGCTGTAGCCTTCAACCGCATAAAGATTCAACACCGTACGGTATCCAAGCGGCAGTAACCTGATGCACTCAACCACCTGTTTGGCCTGAATGATGGCCGGCACACTCTCTTCTCTCACCAGAACCCCCGTGGCATGAATAATGTCCACACTTTCATTAAACTTCTTGTTCTTCTTCAGAATATTGATGCAGGTATGAACGACTATCCTGCGAACCCATCCTTCAAATGCACCCCGGTTCTCAAAAGTGTGAATCTGTAAAAAGATCTTAATAAAACCCTCCTGAAGCATATCCTCGGCATCCTCCCTGTTATGAGCAAAACGATAACACACCGCCAGCATCTTTGGACTATACCTGTTATATAGTTCCCGCTGAGCGTTGGCATCGTTGCTTAAACATCCTCTTAATATGGCTTCCTCCGTCATAACTGCCTTTGGTTGCCTGTAATTTAGACAATAATTCTGAACCAATGCTGCACATAATTGTAAAATTTTACCCATTAGTGGAAAATAAAAGGGTGAAAGCCAATACTTTCACCCTTTTAAGAATAGGCGGGAAACTTATAATGCAGCCCTGAGCGCCACTATGAAATTCCGCCCCGGGGCGGAAAACCCAGACCCGAAATACCTGTAATTCCTGTCTCCGATATTCTCTACACCTGCCTGGAGAGTCAGGTTTTTGGTAAAGACATAGCTACCCCTCCAATTGAAGGTGAACCAGGCCGGCATCCCGTCAGCTGTGGCATATTGTCCGTTATCTTCCCCGTCGGGGTTATAGTCTTTGATTTTTTTCCAGCTATTAAACATGCAATAAACTTCAATGCTGAATTTTTTATCACTGAATATGAGACTGGTTTTGCCAAATACCGGTGGCACATGGTCCAGCGGTATTTTAGTTCCATCAGGATTTTTATATCGGCCATAAGTCTGATTAATAGTATTATCCCAGGTTACTTTCTTACCAAGCTCTATTTTTAATCTTGCATTCATTCCGTAAACATAGGCTTTGTTTACATTTTGGCTGGCGTAGACAGCACTTTTAACGCCATTATAAAAAATAGAATCCTGCCCATTCAGTTTGAAAGGAGCTGAAGCAATAGCATTTCTGAAAAAAGTATAAAATCCCGTTAACTCAAACATTACTTTATCAGGTATTGTTTGTGTTATTCCCAGATCAAAGTTATAAGTGTACTCAGGCTTGATATCAACATTGGGAACCAAAACCCTTTTAGCAGCAGTGCTTGATTCAAATACTTTTACTACATCATCCACATTGGGCGCCCTGAAACCAGATGAAAAATTACCTGTCAGGCGGGTTTTGGATGAAGGCATGAATATCAGTCCGAGATTACCTGTTACCGCAAAAGGACTTTGTTTAATATCTGTAACCGGCAGGTTGAAAAATGAATTGTCAACAATGGTTGAATGAAGACTAACGGCCTGCAGGCGGATGCCATCATTCAATACCCATTTACCTTTTTTAATTTTCAGCAGATGCTGGGCATATAAACCAAAGTAATTCATATTATTCTCACCATCAGGATACCGGGTATCCAATTTGATTTTTGCACCAGTTGTAAGATCGGTTCTGACTGCTACTGATTTTACATCATTTAGCTGTCCGTCCAGCCCGATGTTTAATTCATTATTGCCCCATATTTTCCTGCCGTCCATAATGAAGCCCATCACTTTTATATGTTCACTCCGGCTGTCAAAACGATCATAACGGCGATATTCTCTCTGCTGGCGGCTTTCTTTTATGTCCTGGTAATTCAGGTTTACTCTCAAACCATTCAGGAAACCAGGCTTGTCAACATGCAGTTCATAAGCAGTCATCAACCTTGTTTGCGGACCATAAAACCATTCAGCATAGCGTAACGTTGTCCCGATACTGCCTCCAAAATTTTTGGTATCCTGTAAACGGTCATACCTGGGCACATCGCTTGAATTAGAGTACTGAAAATTCAAACTATGTGATACTTTATCACTTTGTTTGAACAGGAGCTTTTGAGTAATGTCCCACTGTTTGTAACCGGAGAAACGTTGTATCCTGTCATCTTCATTCATCAGCACAGAATCAATGCCGTTGATCCTCTTTATGTATTGTGACCGCCTGCCAAAGTCGGGGTACTTACTCTTATAAGTATCTCCCATTTTCATATCACCAAAATCACTATAAGTATAGGACTGGAGCCAGGCAAATTTTTTCCCGCCAAGGCTTACGTCGGCATGACCAGTTTTTTCTTCATTGGCTGAACTGTAACGAATGAGAGCAGAGCCGGTAGCTTTCAATTTATCGCTGGTTGATAATACGGGTGATTTAGTCCTGAAATGAAGTACCCCCCCGAGTCCATCACTGCCATACATGGTAGAAGCAGGGCCGTAAATAACTTCTACTCTTTCCAAAATGTTTTGATCAACAGTGATCGCATTTTGAAGGTGACCCGCACGGTAAACAGCATTATTCATCCGGATACCATCCACTACCAGTAATACCCGGCTGGCTTCAAAGCCACGGATAACGGGGCTACTGCCGCCCTGCTGGCTTTTTTGAACAAAGACATTCCCGGTATTGATCAGCAGGTCACCGGTATTCTGGCTATTAAATTTTGCTATTGTTCTGGCGCTTACAATATCTATCCTTTGAGCTATGTTTTTTTTCTTTTCAACGAATTTACTCGAATATACCACTGCTTCGTCCATTGTTTTTTCCCCGGTGGTATCAATTTGTCCGGCAGCAAATATTTGTGCACATAGCAATGCTGAAAACAATGCAATCTTTCGCATAATGTTAATTTTTGATTACAAATATTTTTAATTAAAAAAAACTGTAATCAAACCTGCGGGGGGGGAGATAAAATCGTAACGAACCCGGAATGAAGTGATGGAGTCTTTGCAAAAAAATTTTCGAAATCCATGTTTTCACAAAATGCAAATTCCGGTTGTTGGTTATGATAAAAGGACTGAAGGAATTGAAATAGTTGAACAAACAGTTTGTTTTCCGAACTGCCGTTTTGTTGGTTTTTCTGCAACTGTTTAAGTAAGGCCGTTTCCCTTTCATCATATAATCCCTTAAAAACATATACCCCATTTTGGAGATGAGTGGACTTGATGTCAAACATCCGGCCATTTACCAGTATTTCTTTTCCTTTCTTTATCCAGATAATATTATTCTCAGGAACAGCCAGGGTTTGTAAAACCTCTGTTTCAAGGCGTTCATTCATGTTCTTCCGGATCGACTGTTGCTGAAACCTGACAAACAGGATATAGACAAGCGGCATGGCCGCCAAGACAAGCATGAAACCACTAGTGATATGTTTGACAGATCCCTTCCTCATAAATCAGTTATCAAATTTATAACTATTTTTTCCGAATCAGGCTGTCTATTGGGTATTTTGCTTTTAATGAGTCCATTACTGAATTTGCCCAATTTATCAGTTTGTCTTTTTCGTCCTGTTTCAGCTTTGCATCTTTATGTGTCCAGGTGTAAGAGTTCAGTGGCATTTTGCCTTCTTTAACCATTTCAATCAGTTCTTCCATTTTGTGAAACTGGTAGCGAAGCCGCTTGTTGGTATATTCATCCAGGTTCAACCCTTTCTTGCCGTTTATAATATGTTTATTCATCCACCAGTCCACCGGCTGAATATTGGAATACCAGGGATACCGGGTGTTATTACTATGACAGTCGTTGCAGGCTTTGGCTAAAATAGATTTCACATCCCCGGGAATAGTAAATGTTTTGCCGATATGGTTGGGTTGATCGCCTTTGCTTTTATTGGGTTTTGGATGAATAAACTGTATTACAACTAAAGCGGCCAGCAGGAAAAGTAAAATTTTCTTTACCATGATAAAACGATTTCTATAAAGTTATGAGTTATCAATTAAAATATTACCGGTCATTTCTTTCGGAATAGAAATGCCCATCATGGTTAAGATCGTTGGGGCGATATCAGCAAGTTTCCCGGGTTTAATTTTCCCATTCCATTCTTTGTCAATTATAAAAAACGGAACAGGATTCAGTGTATGTGCTGTATTAGGAGAACCATCTTTGTTGATCATAAAATCAGCATTACCATGATCGGCAGTCAGGAAAATGGTATAGCCGTTTTCTAAACCAGCGGTAACAATTTTTTCTACACAATTATCAACCGTTTCAACAGCTTTAATAGCTGCTGCCCAAACACCGGTATGTCCAACCATGTCTGCATTGGCGTAGTTCAGGCAGATAAAATCAGCCCCCCCGTCTCCGCAGGCTGGCGGAGGGATTGAAGATGTTCCTGATTTTTCAGGTATTTTTTTTATTTCGGCAAGTACAGCTTCAGTAAGTTCATAAGCACTCATCTCGGGTTTCAAATCATAGGTTGCAACTTTAGGGGAGGCAACAAGAATTCTTTTTTCACCCTCAAATATTTTTTCTCTTCCGCCACTGAAAAAGAAAGTTACATGGGGATACTTTTCTGTTTCGGCAGCTCTGATTTGGTTTAATCCTTTTTGCTCCAGTATTTCTCCAAGTGTATTGCCCAGGTTGTCATTATCAAAAATTATGTTGACGTTTTTAAAAGTCTGGTCATATTCAGTCATCGTAGTATAATGTAATGACAACTTCTTCATATTGAATTCAGGAAAATCGGTTTGTGTCAAAACCTGTGTTATTTCCCTGCAACGGTCCGTGCGGAAATTGAAACAAATGGCCACATCCCCATCCTTAATAACGGCCAGGGGTTGCTGCCCTTCATCCATGATGACGGCTGGCCTGATAAATTCATCAGTTATATTTTTGCCATAAGAATTTTCAACGGCAGCAATTGCATCTGTAGCTTTTTCACCGGTGCCGTTTGCTAAAGCGTCATAAGCCAGCTTGATTCTTTCCCAGCGTTTGTCGCGGTCCATGGCAAAGTAGCGGCCACTTACTGTCGCAATTTTTCCTACGCTATCATTTAAATGGTCCTGTAATTCTTTTATAAAACCCAGTCCGCTTTTCGGGTCGCAATCACGGCCATCCGTAAATGCATGAATAAAAACGTCTTCTAATCCCTCAGCTTTGCACACATCTATGCTTGCCTTCAGGTGATTGATATGTGAATGAACACCGCCATTACTTACGAGTCCTAAAAGATGCAACGGTTTATTATTGCTTTTGGCAAACCGGATCGATGTCAGCAATGATTCATTTTTGGCAAATGAACCATCCCGGACGGCCAAATTTATACGTTGCAATTCCTGGTAGACAATCCTGCCGGCGCCAAGATTCAGATGCCCGACTTCCGAATTACCCATTTGCCCGTCTGGCAGGCCCACTGCCTCACCACAGGTTATCAAAGTTGTGTTGGGATATTTTTCGTATAAGGATTTTGTAAAGGGTACAACCGCATGCTGAATAGCATCGGACGATGCAACCTGGCCCAATCCCCAGCCGTCCATGACGATCAGGATAACTCTTTTTTGTAACATTTTTTACAAGGGGTTAGCAGGTAGTTAAAATACATTCATTTTCTGGTAACAATGACGTGTAAATCTACATCCAAATCGCCTATTTGTCATGTGAAATGATGAAAAACTGCTGGTTTTTAGTATTTTAGCGTTGTTTATAAGTGATTTGCAGAATGGCATGTTTTTAGATTAATATATCTGTGAAAACTAAACTTGATATGAAAACTGTAGCTACTTTTTTGCTGGCAACATCGGTTGTTCTTCTTTCCTCATTTACACTGCAAAACAGTGGTATTGATGAGGTGATTGCAGCATTACGTACCGGGAATTCAACAGAACTTTCAAAGTATTTTGATGACAATGTGGACCTGACCCTGCCTGACAAAAGCGACAATTACAGCAAGGCCCAGGCACAACTTATTGTAAAAGATTTTTTCAGCAATAATGGCGTGAAAGGATTTAACCTGGAACACAAAGGCGAATCCCCCGGCGGGCATTATTGTATAGGCACCCTGCAAACCAATGCCGGTAAATTCCGTACCAATGTTTTTATGAAAACGAAGAACGGAAAAGAAGTGGTAAAGGAAATTCGTTTTCAATCTATTGAATAAAACCTCATTAAATACTTTTAAAGCCCCGGCGTTTCATGCCGGGGTTTTTTATTGCAAACTGTAAAGCAAAATACGAAGTAGTACTTTTGCAGCTATGAATTTTGATGAACAATTGCAGCACCTGGTTGATGAAGCCCTGAAAGAAGACATTGGCGATGGTGATCATTCCACGCTTGCTTCCATTCCTGCCGATGCAAAAGGGAAAGCCATATTAAAAATAAAACAGGAGGGCATACTAGCCGGCATGCAGGTGGCCGAAAAGATTTTCAGGTATAAAGAACCTGCTTCCGTTTTTACTCCTTTTAAAAAAGATGGTTCTGCAATGAAGTATGGAGAAAAAGCTTTTGAAGTAGAAGCTCATGTGCATACAATTCTGAAATGTGAACGGTTAGTGCTGAACTGCATGCAACGAATGTCCGGCATTGCCACATTGACAAAGCAATACACGGGTAAACTAAAAGGATATAAGACGAAATTACTCGATACAAGAAAAACGACTCCCAACTTCCGGTTACTGGAAAAAGAAGCTGTTCGGATTGGAGGCGGATTTAATCACCGGTTTGGTTTATATGGTATGATCATGCTGAAAGATAACCATATTGAATATTGCGGCGGGATCGAAAAAGCAATTGAGAAAGCGGACGAATATGTAAAAACAAAAAAACCGGGTTTGAAAATAGAAGTGGAAACAAGAAGTTTGGAAGACGTGAAGAAAGTGATAGCCACCGGGAAGGGAAAAGTATTCCGCGTCATGCTGGATAATTTCAAACCGGAACAAATTACTGAGGCGTTAAAACTTATTGGTGATAATTTTGAGACGGAAGCCAGCGGCGGAATTAATCTTGATAACATTGAAGAATATGCAAAGACGGGAGTGGATTATGTAAGTGTAGGGGCATTGATACACCAGGCAAAAAGTTTGGATCTGAGTTTGAAGGCCTCCCTAAATCCCCCCGAAGGGGGGACTTAAGAACCCGAAAGAACTAATTTCACTACAATTGGTAAACTAAAAAATGAGTAAGAAGAATAAACCAGATTCAAGAGGCTTTGTTTACAGCACCGATCCTAACTTTTCTTATGAGGAAGAACATTTAAATGCTGAAACACTGCCACCTGCTCAGCAAAAACTAAAAGTAAGATTAGATACAAAACACCGGGCAGGTAAAGCTGTTACACTAATTGAAGGTTTTATTGGTAAAGAAGAAGACTTGCAGGAATTGGGTAAGAAGTTAAAATCTTTTTGCGGCACCGGCGGTTCTGCCAAAGACGGCGAAATAATTATACAAGGGGACCAGAGAGAGAAAGTGATGCAGTGGCTTAGAAAAAATGGCTATATAAGTGTAAAACATTCCGGTTAATTATTTATTCCGGCTCACCAGTGGTTATTCCATCTTTATTCATAAAATAACTCAACGCACCACTCGGACATTTTTTTACCTGCTCAATAATTCTTTCTGTTATTGCCCCATCCATTTTAATCCAGGGTTTTTCACGGGGGTCAAATACTTCTATTAAGCCCTTCCAACAAATTTTAGAATGCTGGCAGATTTCCGGCCTCCAGACAATCGTTATATCATCATTGCTATATTTAAAAGTCTTTTGCATTTATATTAAACTCTTAAGATATAAAACTCCTGACTATCGACTCCCGACTAACGACTATTCACTGCCCTTGCGCCAAACTATACGCTTTCTTCCCACCCCAACTATTCAGCAATTCAAAAGAACAGATTTTAAAATTGCCGCTCATACTTACATACAAGCCGATTACATCCTGCTGATTCAAAGGTTCATCGTTGATACTTTCAAAACGAGCATTGTATTGGTTTACCAGGTTTGTGTATACAGAACCGGTAGGCCAGACCTGTGTACCCCGGTTGCTGATGTTGATTAAATTGAATTTTACACCTGCATGCCGTTTACATTTATCGGCGATCGCTGTTGGCTGTTCACTGCTTTCAATAAACAGATCAACACCCACGATTACTTCGCTTTCTCCTTCTTTAGAGATCATCATCGGGTTTGTTTCTAATTTCAAAGGAGTGGGTGTGCCGGGTTTGTTAGGAATGATTTCTCTTGCGCCCTGTTCAGGCTTCTTCCCAAAATTGCTGATAATGGCATCGGCAAACTGTGTGGTATTGACTGATGGAATTGATCTATCACCAAAGTCGCCGGTATGTACGCCATGCTCTAAAGTATATAATAAAGCATTTTCAATGATGGCCGCATTTTCTGTAAGACCCAAATGGCGAAGCATGGCCAGCCCGCTTAACAATAATGCCGTTGGGTTGGCAATATTTTTTCCGGCAATATCAGGAGCTGTGCCATGAACAGCCTCAAAGATGGATATATGGTCGCCAATATTGGCTGAAGGCGCAAACCCCAATCCTCCCACTAACCCGGCACAGAGATCAGAGACGATATCACCCTGCAGGTTGGTTAACACCAATACATCAAACGTATCAGGTCTTGTCACCAGCTTCATGCAAAGGTCATCCACGATGATATCGTCCGATTTCAGTTCCGGGTATTCTTTCGCCACTTCCCCGAAACATTCCAGGAACAAACCATCGGTGATCTTCATGATATTGGCCTTGTGTACACAGGTGATCCGCCTGGCTTTTTTTTGCCGGGCGATTTCAAAAGCATAACGGATAACCTGCATGCTTCCGGGCCTGGTGATGAAGCGACGGCTCAATGCTACATCATGAGTGAGCATATGCTCAATGCCGCCATAGGTGTCTTCAATATTTTCTCTCACTACAATAATATCGATCGGGATGCCGGCTCTGCTGAAAACTGTATCAACACCATGCAGGGTCCTGAAATCTCTTTTATTGGCAAACGTATTCCATGTTTTCCGGGCTGTTACATTAATACTTTTTACTCCTTTGCCCTTTGGGGTTTCCATGGGACCTTTAAAAAGCAAACCAAGGGTTTCAATGGTTTGTTTGGCGAGCGGGGTCATGCCATTATTAAAACCTTTGTCGAAAACCCATTTGCCCATTTCCACAAAATCATAGTCCAGGGGTACTTTGCCGGCCATAAAAATTTTCAAAACGGCTTCCATGATTTCCGGGCCAATTCCATCACCTTTGGCTACTGCAATTTTCATATAAAAGAATTTTCTTTTAGTGCGCAAAATTAAGCCCTGGCAGCGTATTTATCCGTTAAATAAACTGTTGGTTTCATATCTGCTTTAAATTGTTTATTTTTACTTTATGACCAGCATGATTTCCGCGGGAGTGAAAGTGAGTGTAGAAACTTACTACCAGTCTGATTACAGCAATCCCATGCAATCAGAGTTCATGTTTGCGTACCGGATCACACTTGAAAATCATAATTCCTTTCCTGTAAAATTGCACCGTCGTCACTGGTATATTTTTGACAGCAATGGAAGTCACCGGGAAGTTGAAGGCGAAGGTGTTGTGGGGATACAGCCTACCATACAACCGGGAGAAAACTATCAATACGTAAGCGGCTGTAATTTAAAAACTGAAATGGGTCGTATGAACGGCACCTACCAGATGGAAAACCTGCATAACAAAAAAATGTTCGACGTAAGCATCCCTTCTTTCGAGATGATCGTGCCGATGAAGAATAACTGAGCCCACTGAATACATAAGACCAAAAATTTGTCAAACGCAAGCAAATACAAAACATTTTGGCAGCGGTTGTTTGCTGGTATTATTGATGGGCTTGTTTTTTCCCCTTTTTTCATTATTGAAGAAATCTTTCCGGGTATTAACAATAAATGGGGTTATAATCTCTTTTACCTGATCTGTTATACTTTATATTTTGTGATAGGACATGGAAAATATGGCCAGACAATTGGTAAAAAGGTTATGAAAATAAAGGTGTTTGACCTTGATGAAAAAAATCTCATTGGTTACAAAAGAGCATTCCTCAGAGAATCTGTCTGGTTTTTTGTAAGTATTGCAGGAATTATCTGGTTAATTATTAAAACCCCTGACATTAACCCGGCCAGTGGGGAATTTGACGTAGAATACAATGATATAGGGATGATTGTTTCATCAGCATGGCTTTTAACTGAACTTATTACCATGTTGTCAAATAGCAAACGCCGTGCAGTGCATGATTATCTTGCCGGCTCGGTTGTGATTGATCTGAATGAAGCAAAAAAAGAAATTGGAATAGCTATTAAATGATCTTCCTCGTCCTTTCCTTCATCAATGCGATCGCATCTTCCCGTGATTGAAAAATCGTACCGTTAATATTCACCAGGTTATCGGCCAGCTTGTCATAGCGCTTGGTCAGCAGCCAGGCAAAAATGTGCAGGTAGTGAATGCCATCAAACACAATGGCTTTGTTGGCGGCAAACTCGTCCTTTCTTTTTAAAAATTCATCAGGCATCTCCGTATAATGCAAGCCCGGCCTTAAGTGGTGAATAATATGATAACCATCGTTCCAGCAGGTCTTGTTGTAAACAGTATTAATGCAGTTGATGGAGCTGGTATAAAGATTCCCCGGGTCACTGGCATCAACAAAAGAGTGCTGTGTCCAGTTGCCGAGCATCATGACCAATCTTGCAAACAGCAGCGGAACAATGAAAACAACTAAGGTGGCTTTGAGGTTTACAAAACACATAGTAATACAAAAAGCGAGATATACATATTCACCAACAGTTAAACGCTGGTATAATTTTCTTCTTTTCCGGCTGAACAGGTACCGGATCGTATTAATCACACCTACAAAAAGGAATTTGAAAAAATATGCAAGAAATCCCCGGGCGCTATCCCGTTGGTAACCCATGGTACTGCTGGTATCGTCCGGCATGTTGTTTTCAATATGATGCATACCCATATGATGGCTGAAATAGCCTTCGGGGGCATGGCCAAAAAAAGGGCAAATTATCCAGGTAATATAAATATGCAGAGGTTTTTGGTAAGGAGGTTTAAAGATCTTCCTGTGACACAAGCAATGAAACATCAGGCCAAATCTTCCCTTGAAATAGAATTGTGCAACATAGAAATAAGGTATGGCAACGGCCCACCACCACCAGCCTTTAAGCAAGGGGGTAAATAAAAGTATGGCAACCGGTAAAACGAGTGCATGTATTGTGGTAAGAAGGTAAATAAAAGGCAGATCTCTTTTGTCATTCATGATCCGCAACCAGAACCTTTCATACGGGTTGTACCTTGATTTGGGAACATAGACAGGGTCCGTAAGTGCTGCAAGGGATTTCATGATTTGGGTAAAGGTAATGGTAAATCAATAACTGCTTATTGCGAGGCGTTTAAAAAGAGGATTGGTATGCTGCTGTTCTATTTGGGTTTATATTTTGCTTCTTCCAGTATTTTTCTAGCTTCCGTTTTCATCGCTTCTTGCGGATTCATGCCTGGATTTTTGGATACAAATTTTTTCACAATCTGCCAGCCTATCCATTGGCCGATATTGCCGGGAGACAATTCCTGGGAGAAACCCTGTGTAAAAGGTCCTTCACCCATATAGGTTTGAATGACGGCAGGATTAAGGGAATTGAGATCTTCATTTTTAACGATGTTACTCCATATCAAACCCTCGTTTTCATGGCACCAATTCAGTTGTTGTTGCGTATATCCTGTTTTTATTGAATCCGGGGTGGAGGGCAAAAATTTATCAAGCAGCCACCATTGTTTTCCCTTTTCAATCATTTGTTCAATAAGGGGCTTGCCTCCGCTTTGATCCGGAAAAATATCCTCTGCTACTGCTTTCATACAATTAGCAGTGATATATTCAGGCGAAAAACGCCGTGATATATACAGGGGAAAAAGTTCTTGCCCCGGAGCGGATTGATAAACAGAAAATCCCTTTCCGGCATATTGTTGCAACCCTATGGCAATGCCTGAATTGGTGAGTGCAATTCCGGGAGCATCAAAAGGCCCGATAAATAAAATCACTTTGCCGTCCTTATAGGAAGGGAAATAATATTTTACAAATTGAAAACCTTTTTCCAGTTCTTTTTGCAGCCTGTCTGTTTTTTTATAAATCAATTGTAAGGAATCATAAATGGGTAAATAACCCCGCAAAAATTCTTTGGTGACCAACAAAGTGTTCCTGCTGGTATCCGAACCATTTACGCCAAGGATTTGCTGCATAAAGTCAAAATAAAAATCCGGATGCAACTGTTGAACTTTTTGCAATCCTGCCTGGATATTATTGGTATCAATACTGAAAAAACCCTGGTCAAACCGTTCGACAGGAATGTCAACTTTAATACCGGAAACATCGGGGATCCCTTTCTTGCTTTTACAGGCTGATAACAGAGCGCTGAACAGCAGGAATATGCCAATTTTTTTCATTGTAAATGATAACGAAAAGACAAATAGAATGTTGTTTACGAAGATACTGCAAAAGCTTTCCTGGGAGACTTTTCAGGTTAGCTAAGCTTTTTATTCCCCTTTAGGGGCAGGGGTCTTAAATTTGTGCTATGAAGATCGCCTTAGCGCAACAAAATTATCATATCGGAAATTTTGAGGAAAATACCCGTAAGATCATTGCCGGGATCAATTGGGCCAAAGACCAAAAAGCTGACCTGGTGGTATTTTCAGAGCTATGCGTTTGCGGATATCCCCCGAGAGATTTCTTGGAGTTTGATGATTTTATAAAAAAATGCTACAAAGCAATTGAAACAATAAAGCAATACGCCGATACTATCGGGGTATTGATCGGAGCTCCGGAAATAAACCCTGTCCGGGAAGGCAAGGATTTCTTTAATGCTGCTTATTTCCTTTATGAAAAACAGGTGAAGGGTAGCATTCACAAAACCTGTTTGCCTAATTATGATGTGTTTGATGAATACCGCTATTTCGAACCCGCCTATAACTGGAAAATTTTTGAATTTAAAGGCAAAAAACTGGCCGTGACGATTTGTGAAGATATCTGGAATCTCGGTGATAATCCTTTGTACCGGAATTGCCCCATGGATGAGCTGATGAAACAGCAGCCGGATATGATGCTCAATCTTTCAGCTTCGCCATTTGATTATACACATGTAGAAGACCGGAAAGCAATTATTAAACTGAATGTGCAGAAATATAAGCTGCCGATGCTGTATTGCAATTGTGTAGGAAGCCAGACTGAAATTGTGTTTGACGGGGCTTCTTTAGTGTTCGACAAAAATGCAAACCTGGTCAAACAGCTTCCCTTATTCGAAGAAGCCATGGATGTTTTTGAGTTGAAGGATGACGGAACTTTTACGTCCCCTGTAATAACGTATGCAAAAGATCTACCCGATGGAGAATTAATTCCGCCGGAACTGGATCATGATCTATGTACCGCTGAAATTCATGATGCGATTGTAATGGGAATCAGGGATTATTTTTCCAAGATGGGGTTTACAAAAGCGATACTGGGCAGCAGTGGCGGTATTGACAGCGCAGTAACCCTGGTATTGGCCAGTGAAGCATTGGGAAAAGAAAATACCAGGGCTGTTTTAATGCCTTCACAATATTCAACAGGCCATTCGGTAAGCGATGCGGAGCAATTGAGTAAAAATCTTGGAAATCCATATGATATTGTTCCTGTCAACAATATTTATGGTAGTTTCCTGACTGAATTGAAACCTGTCTTTAAAGATCTACCATTTGGTTTGGCGGAAGAAAATATACAGGCAAGGGTAAGAGGAAACCTGCTGATGGCGATTGCCAACAAGTTTGGATACATTTTATTGAATACATCGAATAAAAGTGAACTGGCAACAGGCTACGGCACACTCTATGGCGATATGGCCGGAGGTCTGGGTGTACTGGGCGATTGTTATAAAATGCAGGTGTATGCTTTGGCTAAATATATTAACGAAAGAAACCTGCCTGCCGGCAGGCAGGTTATTCCTGATAATATAATTACAAAACCACCGTCAGCTGAATTAAGACCCGATCAAAAAGATACCGATTCATTACCTGGATATGCTGTCCTTGACAGGATCTTATATCAATACATTGAAAGAAAGCAAGGTCCGAAGGAAATAAAAGCACAGGGTTTTGATGCTGCGTTAGTAGACAGGATATTAAAAATGGTAAACACCAGTGAATACAAACGCAACCAGTTTTGCCCTATTATCCGCATTTCACCCAAAGCATTCGGAGTGGGCAGAAGGGTACCGATAGTTGCAAAATATCTTTCCTGAATTTTAATGCACAAATGTTACTGTAACTGTAATTGAAGGTCCGACGGGTGGTGTATAGAGCGTCGAAACAACTAATTGAGTCTCTGAAATTGAAACCAGGGTAAAGTCGTTGGAAGTATTTGAAAAGAATGGTGCATTAACATGAAGTATAGTTTCGTTGGTTGCAAAATTCCAGGTAAAAGAAGATGTAGGCGGATCTCCTACATTGCATGTCGTCGGTCCTTCATTAACCGTTCCGGTACCTGCAACAAGAAAAATGTAAAAATTATCTTTCTGGCATGCTTGTAAATAACCAGAAGCATCAGCCCCGTTATACGTGGCACTACTAAACCTCCAGCTGCCCGTGGTTAGAAGCTCCGTTTTTGTTTTTGGGGGAGGAGGATCATCACTTTTATTACAGGATGAAGAAATGAAGAAATTTGCCGCAATCAGGACACATAAGAAACTAAGTAGCTTTTTCATATACGTGGATTATTTGCACAAAATAAGTCTTTTTTTAGAGACTCAGATGGTAAAACCCCTCTAAAATAATGCCGGAAATCCTGCCAATTATCATTACGGCCGGTAATTTGCACAAGGCAAGTTCGTATTTTTAAATATTAATATACAAATATGCTCAAGACTGCGGAAGACATCAGACTGCTTAATGAACGCATCGGTCATGCGGGGCAGTTTACCGATAAACTCAGGGTAGAAATAAGTCATGTGATCGTTGGCCAAAGCCATATGCTTGACAGGTTATTGATCGGATTGCTTAGTAATGGCCATGTGTTACTGGAAGGTGTGCCGGGACTTGCCAAAACTTTAACAATTAAATCGCTGGCACAGGCCATTCATGCTAAATTCAGCCGCATACAATTTACACCAGACCTTTTACCGGCTGACGTAATCGGCACCTTAATTTACAATCAACAAAAAAATGAATTTGTTGTGCGCAAGGGACCCGTTTTCGCCAATTTTATCCTGGCGGATGAGATAAACCGTTCCCCCGCCAAAGTACAGAGTGCATTGCTTGAAGCTATGCAGGAAAGACAGGTAACTATTGGTGACACAACTTATAAATTAGATGAACCTTTTTTAGTACTGGCTACGCAAAACCCATTGGAGCAGGAAGGAACTTATCCATTACCCGAGGCGCAGGTGGACCGCTTTATCATGAAAGTAATTGTTGATTATCCAAAAATGACGGAAGAGCAACAAATATTAAGGTTGAATATACAGGGAGACTTCCCGGTTATAAAGCAGGTGGTATCCCTGCAGGAAGTCAGCAATGCAAAAGAGCTGACAAGGCAGATTTACATGGATGAAAAGATTGAACAGTATATACTGGATATTGTTTTTGCCACCAGGAACCCGGAGCAATACAAACTGGAAAAATTAAAGCCACTTATTTCTTATGGCGCTTCACCCAGGGGAAGTATCAATTTGGGTTTGGCTGCAAAGGCACAGGCATTTTTAAATAAACGGGGCTTTGTGATCCCTGAGGATGTGAGAAGTATTTGTAAAGATGTTCTTCGCCACCGCATTGGATTGACGTACGAAGCTGAAGCCGAGAATGTGAAGGTGGAGGATGTGATTGATGATGTGCTAAAGCAAATTAATGTGCCGTAGGGAAGTTGACCGTTGGCCGATGTTCGTTGGCCGACTTATATTCGAATGACCATTTCTAACATAAAACCTTTTATATGTCTAACTACAAAAATTTAGATGCATGGAAATAATCAATGCAATTAGTAAAAGAAGTTTACCTGCTGACCAAAGCTTTTCCAAAGGAAGAGCTTTATGCATTGACTTCTCAAACAAAACGGGCTGCTGTATCTGTTCCTTGCAATATTGCGGAAGGAACAGGCCGCAATTATAAAAAAGATACAATTCAATTTCTGCATATTTCAAGAGGGTCCCTTTACGAATTAGAGACACTGCTTAACATTGCAGTAATGGTTGCAATAATCCCGGGAAAAGTATTTGATAAAATATCACCCTTGATAGATAAATGTATGCAGCTTATTAACGGACTTATACGCTATTATGAAAAATCAAATCTGAAATAAATAATTGATCTAAAAGACGGCCATCGGTCAACGACCAACGGCCATTTATATATGTTGACAACAGCAGAAATACTCCGAAAAGTCCGGGAACTCGAGATCAAAAGCAAGAAACTCACCAGTGATTTGTTTACCGGCGAATATCACAGTGCTTTCAAGGGAAAGGGAATGTCGTTTAAAGAAGTGAGGGAATATGCAGCGGGCGATGACATCCGTTTTATTGACTGGAACGTATCGGCAAGATTTGGTCACCCGTACAGTAAAATATTTGAAGAAGAAAGAGAATTGACAGTGATGCTGCTCGTTGACATCAGTGCCAGTTCATTGTTTGGAACCGTGCAGGCCAGGAAAAAAGATATTATCACGGAGATAGCAGCCGTGATAAGTTTTTCAGCGGTGAATAATGCTGACAAAATCGGTGTTATATTTTACAGCGATATAGTGGAAGCGTATATTCCGCCAAAGAAGGGAAAACAACATGCTTTGTATATAGTCCGGGAATTGCTGAGTAAAGAACCAAAAGGCAAAGGGACCGCAGTAAGCAAAGCGCTCCGGTATTTTAATAACTCTACCAAACAAAAAAGTATTGCTTTTGTATTAAGTGATTTCCTGGATGCTAATTATGAAGACGCTTTACGGATTGCGGGAAAGAAACATGATGTAATTGGTATCAAACTGTATGATAAAATGGATATGCAATTGCCTGATGCCGGGCTGTTGCAGGTACAGGATTCGGAAAACAACAGGACCAAATGGGTGGACAGCACTGATAGTTTTGTCCGGCATAGCTACCAGCAGGAATTTTTCCGGGTTGCGGAATACTGCACCCAAACATTTAAAAAAGCCGGTTGCGACCTGCTGCATATACGAACAAATGAAGATTACGTAAAAGTGCTGCAAAGGTTCCTGCTTAGCCGAAACAGATGATTAAAATGAATTTTCACCGATTAATATTTTCTTTCCTCTTTCTGTTTACAGTACAGCTAATAAATGCCCAGGGTAGAGCAACCATCAAATCAACGGTTGATAAAAGCATGATCCTTATCGGTGAGCCACTACAATTGACAATAGAAGCTAAGCTTCCCCCCGGATCAGTTATTCCCTTTATCCATATCGACAGCATTGAGCATTTTGAAATATTGAATAAGCCTGTCATTGACAGCATCACATCGAATGGCGGAACCACTTTCAAAGGAATATATAAAATCAGCAGTTTTGATTCAGGCCATTGGGTCATCCCTTCTTTCATGCTTTCTCCTTCTGTAAAAACGGATATAATTCCTGTGGATGTCGTGTTTTCTGAATTTGATCCCAACCAGGATTATCATGATATAAAAGATATAATTGAAGTTGCCCCTGCCAAAAAGAAACCCTGGTGGTGGCTTGTTGCCGGCGGCTTTTTATTGCTGGCTGCAGTTGCTGCTTATTTGTTACGAAAGAAAACCCCTGCAGCTTTTCGTGCCCCGGAAGTTATGATTGATCCTTACGAAGAAGCCATGAAGCAACTGGAACAATTGCAGAGAGATAAAACGGAGGCCAAAAAGTATCATTCAAAACTCACTGATATTTTCAGGCTATATGTTTTCAGGAAAAAAGGAATCCTGTCTTTGCAAAAAACAACCGCTGATTTGATTTTGCAATTACGGGATCTGAATTTTGCCAGAGAAAAATTTGACAAACTTTCCGAGGCATTGCGGCTGAGTGATTTTGTGAAGTTTGCCAAATATGTTCCAACGCAGGAAGATGATAAGAAAGTGTTTGATGAAATTTACAATTCGATAATGACTATTGAGAAATCAGAGTCTGATTCCTCCCTTCAGGGAGGTTAGGAGGGTTTATGTTATACAACTGGCTTAAACATACAAACTTTGCATACCCGCTTGCATTCGGGTTGTTTGCTTTACTGCCATTTTTGGTTTGGTGGTATCTTAAAAAGAATAATTTTCAGCAGGCGACGTTTAAAGTTTCATCTGTCAATGCTTTTGCTGTTTCATCCTGGAAGAACCGTTTCCGGCATTTGCCATTTATTTTTCGTTTACTGGCTTTAAGTTGCCTGATAGTAGCTCTTGCCCGCCCTCAAAAAAAAAATGATGAGCAACGAACAGAAGGAGAAGGAATTGATATTGTGCTGTGCATGGATGTAAGCGGCAGTATGGGATCGAAAGATATACTGCCATCAAGAATGGAGGTGGCTAAGGAAGTGGCAGTAGAATTTGTCCGCAGCCGGCCTGTTGACAGAATCGGGTTAGTGATTTTTTCGGGTGAAAGTTTTACACAGTGTCCCATTACTAATGACAGAAATACATTGATTTCCCAGATTCAATCACTGGAAAGCAGGAAATACCTGATTGATGGAACAGTGATAGGAGAAGGGCTGGCCACGGCTGTTAGCCGTCTTTCAAAAAGCGGATCAAAAAGCAAAGTGATCATACTGATAACAGATGGTAAAGAAGATCCACCGGAAACAAGACTGATCGATCCGCTGACAGCCCTGGAAATTGCAAAATCTAAAGGAGTAAAAGTCTATACAATAGGAATGGGTGCTATGCCTTCGGATATTATTGAATTGACAGGCAATAAACCCAAATCCACTGGATCCGGTGGACAAAAGATTCCGAACATTGATTTTATTGATGAGCAGTTGCTTGAGAAAATTGCCAATGAAACAGGGGGCAGATATTTCCGGGCAAGAGATAAAAACGGGTTGAAAATTATTTATGGCCAGATTGATAAACTGGAAAAATCCAAGATTGAGATTACTTCTTTCAGGCGATACGAGGAAAGATTTTTACTATTTGTTTTTGCTGCATTGGGATTTCTATTTATAGAAATATTATTACGTTTTACAGTTTTCAAAAAATTCCCCTGATAATTGCTGCTGTTTATTCGTGTTAATTCGTGAAATTCGTGGCTCATGAAAGCAACAGTTTATAAGTCAACCGGGAGCTGGTACATAGTAAAAGATGAAACAGGTAAGTTCTGGAATGCCCGGATGAAAGGGGTGATGAAACTGGATGATATTACCAGCACCAACCCGGTGGCAGTTGGAGATATTGTAGAAATCGAATCACAGGCCGACACTGATAATTCTGCCATTATTGATGAAATACATAACCGGCATAATTATATCAACCGCCAGTCGCCCCGGCACAAACACCAGCACCATATTATTGCCGCCAACCTTGACCAGTCATTATTAGTAGCTACGCTAAAAGAGCCAAAGACATCGCAGGGTTTTATTGACCGGTTTTTGGTAGCCTCTGAAATGTATCATGTTCCGGCCATTATTGTTTTTAATAAATCAGATCTGTATAAAAACAAAGAGATGGAAAAGTATGAGCAATGGAAACAGATGTATGAAACCATTGGATATAAAGTTTTGCTGATAAGCGCAGAAAAAAGGGAAGGAATAGAAGAAGTAATGAAATTATTTAAAGATAAAACCACATTAATAAGCGGTCACAGTGGTGTCGGAAAATCATCCTTGCTGAATGTCATATTTCCGGATATTAGTTTAAAAACCAAGGATGTAAGTGGTTGGAGCGGAAAGGGGCAGCATACTACAACGTTTGCAGAAATGTATGATCTTCCTTTAGGTGGTCGAATCATTGATACTCCGGGTATGCGTGAATTTGGTTTGGTAGATATCAGCAAACAGGAAGTTTCACATTATTTCCCGGAGATGCGGGACCGGTTAAACAATTGTCAATTCAATAATTGCCTTCACTTTAATGAGCCAGGCTGTGCTATCAAAGAAGCTGTTAATGATGGGGAGATATACGAGGATAGGTATGTGAGTTATTTAGGCATAATGGAATCGATTGAAGAGAAGAGCTACTGAAATAAATAAAGAATAAGAAATAAGGAATGAGAAAGTGGGTAGACCCCGTAGGGGTCAGATGTCGGTAGAGTAAAAAAAGAAATTGTTTTCAGAACCCATTGGGGTTTAACAATTGAAGAGTAGAATTACAGAATGATGAAGAGTAATTCATTTTATTTCTTTCACGAAAGAAATAAAATGAACAAATCAAAGATTGCAACAGGCGATGATAGTAGTACTGAAGCCTGGCCAATGATAAATATCAAAAAACTTTCAAAGTCTTCTTAAGCCTCTTTAGGGGTTGGGGTTTATGCTATATTCCTCCTGTCCTCATTAAACAATCTCCCTTCCAGCACATTGGCCAGTTCAACCACCGCTTTGTTGTCCTTGCTCATGGCATCACGGGTCTTTGTCGGGAAAATGGAAATACCGTTGTAGATACTGTAATGAAGCGTAAGGTTATGACCTTTAAACCGGAATTCCCAGTCAATAGTGTCAAAATCATCTTCTTTGTTGGAGAAGTTAATGTCAAAATCGTGGCTCAAAACGTTGGCAACCCGGTAGAATTGCTTCAATCCGCCGTCATCAGCGATCACGGCTTCGGTACAGCCAAGGTTGGTTCGTAGGGTTAGGCTCATAGTTAAGGTGTTTAGTATTATTCATAAGACTGGATATAATAATGTTTAGCTGCACAGTAACAATAAATTAACTCCGGAATTTTTTAGCCTTTTTTGCATCCTTGCCGGCCTTGGGGTCACCACTCAGGATCTTTTCGGCGCCTACATTCTTGCCATTGCTGGGGCAACCATACTTTTCCTTTTTTGGGAATATTCCCCCGAAGACCTTGCCAAACATCTTGCAGGATGATAATAACATCATGAGGCTCAATGCTACGGCTATGAATCGCAGGTTTTTCATTGTTGACAGCTATTGTGATAACGAAGTTAGATTAAAATAATTGCTTATGCCATAGGAAAATTACGAGTCATTAGTCATTAGCCTTGAGCCAGGAATCAGGAGTGACTCGTTCAAAATCAGGATATTCTCCCGTTAACGACTAACGACTAACGACTAACGACTAACGACTAACGACTAACGACTAACGACTCACAACTTCTCCCTGAACCAATCCGCATACTGCACATAATTATTGGCAATCCGGTGTATCTCCCTGCTTATCATTTCATGTGAGATGTCTTTTACTTTTTTGGCCGGCACCCCGGCATAAATACTTCCGGCCTCACAAATAGTATTCTCCAGCAGCACGGCCCCGGCAGCTATGATCGTATTGCTGTGTACCACCGCATTGTCCATAACAATAGCCCCCATTCCTATCAGCACATTATCATGGAGGGTGCAGCCATGCACGATCGCATGATGACCAATAGACACATTATTGCCGATCATGGTCCCGTATTGCTGATAGGTACAATGTATGCAGGGGCCGTCCTGCACATTCACTTTATTCCCCAGCCTTATAAAATTCACATCACCCCGGACAACCGTATTAAACCAGAAACTGCAATCGTCACCGGTTACCACATCGCCCACAATGGTGGCATTGGGAGCGATGAAACAATTGTTGCCGAATTGCGGATGTTTATTTTCCACGGGAAGTATTATTGGCATGAGATTATTTTTTTGTTACCAGTTTACCTGCCGGAATTTTATACGGAGGCAGGCTTCAGTTCCCTGAGCATCTTCGTTGGTCGCACACTTCATCGTTTGGTTCCCTGCCCGACTATTTTTATTAAAAATATTGTGGTCAGGCGGGGCTAATCAGCAACCCACCCCGGTTTCTCACAGTATTGAGTTTCCTCAATTCGCCTCTCCAGGGAGGGGAAGCATCGCAAATTAGTTAATTTCTTTTCTGTACATATAATGAGAAATGTTCCTATCCCCTCCTGGGAGGGGCGAAATACATTCCAAATAAAAACTTTTTTGTGGGGTGGGTTCAGATAAGTGAAAATTTGAAATGCACTCAATCTTTGCGTCCTTTGCGTGAAATAAAATTTCTTGAACGATCGGGAACTTTTTCTTCGTCATGTAGCCCAGACATCTGCCACTCCGATTGCACTGGAAATAGTGAAAGCAGAAGCCTGTACATTATATGATGCAGACGGGAAAGAATATCTTGACCTTATCGGCGGCGTCAGCGTTGCCAATATCGGGCACAGGCATCCCAAAGTAATTGAAGCGATACAAAAACAATTAGACGCTTACCTGCATATCATGGTGTATGGAGAGTTTATAGAAACACCGCAGGTGCAATATGCTAAATTGCTGGCAGACCATTTGCCTGCCTCACTCAACTCTGTTTATTTCACGAACTCAGGTACTGAAGCAACTGAAGGAGCTATGAAGCTGGCTAAAAGAGTAACCGGCAGAACCCAGATGATTGCTTTCAATAAATCTTATCATGGCAGCACACAGGGAGCATTGAGTGTGATGGGCGATGAATACTGGAGAAATGCTTTTCGTCCATTGTTGCCGGATGTGCTGCACCTGGAATTCAATTCATTTTATTCTTTAAAAGAAATAAGTGAACAAACAGCTTGTGTCATTGCTGAAACAGTTCAGGGGGAAGCGGGCAACATTGTTCCTTCAAAAGAATGGATGCAGGCTTTGCGGAAAAAATGTACGGAGACAGGTGCATTATTAATTCTTGATGAGATACAGGCAGGCTTTGGAAGAACCGGTAAACTTTGGGGCTTTGAAAATTTCGATATAGTACCGGATATTTTATTACTGGGTAAAGCCCTGGGCGGGGGCATGCCGCTGGGAGCATTTATTGCTGATAAAAAACTGATGGATACTTTTACAAATAATCCTGTACTGGGACATATCACGACTTTCGGCGGCCACCCGGTTTGCTGTGCAGCGGGCATGGCGGCTATGAAAGTTCTGCTCGGAGGACGGAACTCCGTTCCGTCTGTTAATGACCGGAACGGAGTTCCGGTGTCCATCATTGGCGCCGTTGCTGCAAAAGAAAAATTATTCAGGTCTTTATTAACTCACCCAAAAATAAAAGCCGTTCGTTCTTTTGGTTTATGGATGGCTGTGGAGTTTGACTCTTTTGAGACCAATAAGAAAGTGATTGATGCCTGCATTGATGAAGGGGTACTTACGGATTGGTTTTTGTTTGCTACAGATTGTTTGCGCATTTCTCCACCGTTGGTTATTGAGGAAGAGGAAATAAGGAAGGCTTGTAAATTGATTTTGGAGGCCTGTACATTTTGATTGCGATAACATGATTGCAAGTATTCACTTTTCTTTTGTTATTTTCCAGGTCCCGGTGTCGGAAAAATAGTTAGCATTTTTCCCTTCATCAAGATATGATATATCTATGCTCCATTCGCCTTTTATATAATAATCATTTCCCCAAAAACATTTGTACAAAAAACCCTCGTATTGTATTGCATACGAAGGTTCATTAAGGATGATCGTTGGCTTGTCATTTTCATCAAGAGTTAATAATCCGGGATAACGCTTAATAAAGTAAATTCTGTCCCCTTCAAAGCTGCCATCTATTACTGCTGGCGCTTTAAAAAGATCTTTTGTATAGTTATCGATGCAAATTCCCGAAAATACATCATCATCGTATTTTATTTCAATTTCAAAGGGTTCTTTCAATTTGCGGAATTTCAGTGGATACTCTTTTCCATATCGATAGTATCCCTTCCATTTTCCCGAAAGAAAATCTTTTTTAATTATTCCAATAGTTTGTTCCAAAAAATTCTTTTTTTGCGATTAATCTCAAACTATTCCACCTCCACAATCACTTCCACCTCCACTGCAATACCCAATGGCAAAGAATTCATCCCTACTGCCGAACGGGCATGCTTTCCTTTCTCACCAAAAATAGCTACCATCAGATCACTGTAGCCATTGATGACTTTTGGCTGGTCTTTGAAATCATCTGTACAATTGACCATCCCCAATACTTTTACAATCCGTTTTACTTTATTCAGATCACCCAGCTCTGCTTTCAATACTGAAAGATGGCTGATGGCTGCTAATCTTGCCGCTTCATAGCCCTGTTCAATAGTCAGATCTTTACCGACTTTACCTGTTATGTAGGATCCGTCAGGTTTTGCAGGCCCCTTTCCTGCCAGGTAAAGAAGGTTGCCAACTCTTACCACATTTACATAGTTGGCAACAGGCGCTGAAGGACTGGTAAGGACGATCCCTTTTTCTTTCAATCGTTCCTCAGGAGTTTGAGCTTGCATATTATAAACAGTTAAAACTGTTAGAAGAAATAGAATATATTTTTTCATACAGTAATTTTTACATCAATTTAAAAACATAAGCGGCGATCAAGGCTCCTATAACAGGCCCCACAACCGGGATCCATGAATAGCCCCAATCGCTATCTCTTTTATTTTTTATAGGTAAAATAAAATGAGCAATACGGGGTCCCAGGTCCCTGGCAGGATTAATAGCATACCCTGTCGGACCTCCCAGCGATAAACCGATTGCCAGCACCAATAAACCAACTGGCAAAGCTCCTAACTGTCCTGCATTACTTTCCGGTTTGGATAATAAAGAAGCGCCAAGCACCAGCACAAATGTGCCGATGATCTCCGTTAAAAGATTCCAGGTTGTATTCCTGATGGCAGGAGCTGTACAGAACACAGCCAGTTTCGCATTGGCATCTGTTGTTTCATCAAAATGTTGCTTGTAAGCAATGAAGATAATAATGGATGCAGCAATGGCTCCGGCAAACTGGCCGGCAATGAACGGTAAAACAAAACTGCTGTCAAAATCTGTAACCACCGCCATGGCTATGGTAAAAGCAGGGTTCAAATGCCCCGCTCCTCCAAGGGCCAGTGATGCAGACACACCCATGTATACGGCCATGCCCCAACCAAACGTTATTACGAGCCATCCACTGTTGTTTCCTTTTGTTTTGTTTAATACAACATTGGCAACAACACCTGCGCCGAGAATAATAAGGATGGCTGTTCCGATGAATTCGGCAAAAAAACCTGATAGCATGACCGTTAGTTTTAATTGTCTTTTAAAATATAGTTTCTGGCAACAGATTTAAAGGTATCAATTTGTTCTTTTATCCAAACTTCATCCTTATTCATTTCCTCTGCCATAAGTTTGGCAACCAAAGGAGCTGCTTTAATGGCTTCATTGGCATTCAGCAAAAGTTGCCTTGTTCTTCTAGATAAAAAATCTTCTACGGTCATGCACATTTCTTCCTGTACAGTTTTTTTTATGGCGGCTTTCAATTCTTCGCTGGTCAACGATGTTATTTCAGGAGAGGCTACCGGTTTATTATGTCCGTTCAGCTTCAACTCTGCTGTAATACAGAGTTTGCCGGGTAAATTGAAATGCTGAATGGCAATATCCACTACATCTTCTGCCATCTTCCGGTAAGTGGTCCATTTGCCGCCGGTGATGGTTATTAATCCCGAATCGCCGATGCTGATCAAATGATCTCTTGATAGGGTGGCTGTAGAGACAGAAGATTTTATGCTTTTACGGCCTTTTACCAGGGGCCGCAACCCGGCGAACATACTTCTTACATCACCCGGTTGCGGGTTTTTGCTGAGGTATCGGCCAATATGATTTAATATAAATTCAATTTCTTCCTGCAGGGGAATTGGTTCCAGCAGAGACGCAAAATCCTGCGTCTCTACTGGGGTATCCGTTGTTCCCAATACAATTCTATCATGCCATGGCACGGCGAATAAAACCCTGCCATCATCTGTTTTTGGGATCATAATGGCCGTATCGCCAGGTAAAAATTCTTTATCGACCACCAAATGTATCCCCTGGCTGGGATTGATGATGCCTTCATGGTTTGCATCATCCATTTTCATGATCGCATCGGTGAAAACACCAGTGGCATTAATGACGACTTTGCTTTTTACTTCAAATTCTTTGCCGGTTAAAAAATCTTTTACCCAAACTCCGCAAACCTTCTTGTTCAATTTCAATAAGCCGGATACAGGAAAATAATTGAGCAATGTTGCTCCTTGCTTTGCTGCCGTTTGTGCAATGCTGATGGCCAGTCTCGCATCATCAAATTGCCCGTCGTGGTACAAGACCCCACCTTTTAGATCTTCCGGGTCGAGGGTAGGGGCTAATTGCAGTGTTTCTTCTTTTGATAAAAATCGGGAGGCCCCTAATCCTAATTTGCCGGCCATCTTATCATAAATTTTCAGACCGATGCCATAAAACGGTTTTTCCCACCATTTGTAATTGGGAACAATAAATTTTTGGTTATGTACTAAGTGTGGTGCGTTCTTCATCAGTAAACCCCTTTCTCTCAGGGCTTCCATGACCAGTTTGATATTACCCTGCTGCAGGTAACGTACACCGCCATGCACCAGTTTGGTACTTCGGGATGATGTGCCTTTTGCAAAATCATGTTGTTCAAACAAAATTGTTTTAAATCCTCTTGAGGTTGCGTCCAATGCCGTACCCAATCCTGTGGCGCCGCCGCCAATGATACAGATGTCCCACTCAGATTGAGATTCAAATTGTTGTATCATTTCGTTACGGTTCAATCTTATTTAAAGTTTGATTGTCATAAAAGTCAAATAAGTCATACTTGTCAAATTTCAGAGTCTTTGTATTTGACCCATTTGACTGATATGACTTATTTGCCTTTGCTATCCGCCCATGCAATACTTGCTTTCACTGCTCTTTGCCATCCATTCACCAATTCATTCCTTTTGCTATCATCCATCATCGGCGAAAATAGTTTATCCACCTGCCATTGCTGCTGAATCTCCTCTACATTTTTCCAGTACCCAACAGCGAGCCCGGCTAAATAAGCAGCTCCGAGGGCTGTTGTCTCTGTAACTTTTGGACGAACGACCTTGCAATTCAGGATATCACTCTGGAATTGCATCAGCTGGTTATTTACCGTAGCGCCGCCATCCACTCTCAGTTCTTTTATATGTATTCCTGAATCTGCTTCCATAGCTTTCAAAACATCGTATGTTTGATAAGCGATACTTTCCAAAGCAGCCCGCGCAATATGCGCATTACTACTGCCTCTTGTTAATCCGAAAATAGTTCCCCTTGCATATTGATTCCAGTGCGGTGCTCCTAAACCAGCAAAAGCCGGGACGATATATACTCCATCCGTGTTTTGTACCAGTCCCGCTAATTTTTCTACTTCAGCTGAAGTCCGGATGATCTTTAATTCATCTCTTAACCATTGTACCACGGCACCGGCAATGAACACACTTCCTTCCAATGCATATTCAGTTTTGTCATCTACTTGCCAGGCTATAGTAGTAAGCAAATTATTTTTTGATGCGATAGCTTTTTCTCCGGTATTCATCAGCATAAAGCAACCGGTACCGTATGTATTCTTTACCATTCCCGGCTGTGTACACATTTGTCCGAACAATGCAGCCTGCTGGTCGCCTGCTATACCGGCGATGGGGATCCGGGAATCAGGAATAATATTTCCGGTTACGCCGTAAATTTTACTGCTTGGCTTTACTTCCGGTAAAACAGAGGCATGAATATTGAACAATTTCAGTAATTCTTCATCCCATTGAAGCGAATGAATATTAAATAACATTGTTCGGGAGGCATTGGATACATCTGTTACATGTACTTTGCCATTCGTGAGTTTCCAGGAAAGCCAGGAATCAATAGTTCCAAATGCCAGTTCCCCATTTGCTGCTTTTTTCCTGGCGCCTTGTACATTATCCAATATCCATTTCAGCTTCGTGGCGGAGAAATAAGCATCAATGACCAATCCGGTTTTTTGTTGAATGATGCCGGCATGATTGGCAGCCTTTAGTTCGTCACAGTAAGCCGCGGTCCTTCTGTCCTGCCATACAATAGCGTTGTAAATTGGCTGGCTGGTTTTCCTATCCCACACAACCGTTGTTTCCCTTTGATTAGTGATACCGATTCCTGCAACCTGTTTCATATTGATATGTGCTTTGGCTACAGCCTCAGCCATCGTGCCAAATTGGGTGCTCCATATTTCATTGGCATCATGCTCCACCCAACCGGGCTGAGGATATATTTGTTTGAATTCTTTTTGTGCAGTACTGATAATGTTTCCCTGTTTGTCAAACAACATACTGCGGCTGCTGGTAGTGCCCTGGTCGAGGGCCAGAATATAATGTGGGGACATGTAATTGTATTTTGTGAAAGGAAGATAGTGAAAAAAGGTTGAGCGGATAGAATTCACACAGATGGGTGCTGTATCAGATTCAAATTTGCCCACAGAGAACCCCGGAGAATACACAGAGTTTCGCTGAGTTAAAACAACTTCTCTGCGGTTCTCATAACCCTCAGTGACACTCTGTAATCTGTTTTTTTTCAAACTGATATACTACCCACAGATGAAGTATCCTGGTAATTCATGTCGGGATATTATTGAAACATTAATATGCGACGCAAGTAATGATGATAGTTTTAGTTCAGCGTGGTCAATGATCCCTTTACAAGCCCAGAATTTAAAATCCCAACCTGAAACTTCCAAAAATGCCAAATGTTTTATCGCCTGTCTTGGGAAGCGTGGAAGGTAATACCCGCCAGATAAGATCAATTCTGAAAACATGAAGGATATTATCAATGCCGGTGCCTAATTCCAGGTATGTCTTACCATCCAATGATTGAAAAGTATAACCTTCTTTGAAGTTTAGGGCCTTATTGGAAGGGGATAAACTTCCCCACAAGGTTTTAGCGGTCCAGAATTGGCGGAACTTTAGTTTGGGGAACCAGCGGAAGATGCCGTTGCCAATATTGTGTTCAATATTGATACCGGAATATTGATCATGAATGAATTCCCAGCGGTTCATCATGTTATAAGCATACTTATTATAATAGTATAATTCATTTCCGGGGGCAATGTCTAAAATGGTGTAAGGCAAAGCACCAAAAGTTTTTCCGCCAAAAACATACCAGGAGATATTGCCGTAAGGTGGAACTTTTAAATTCCCCGAAATACTGGCATTTACTTTTGTGTAGTTATAACTGCTTTTAAATATTCCTGAGTACCCGTGGCTGATATTGATCTCTCCGATCGGGTAAGGACTTCCGAGGCTGCTCCGGTAAAAATGACTTTCCAGGAATCGTTCCAGCCAGGCAAACCGGAATTTCAAAGAAACTTCAAAACTGGTGAGGGGGTTGCCATGGGTTGTTTTAAAAGAATCAAGGGGTAAAAGATTCCTCAATGGAATGGTTGAAGTATGGGTAATCGTCAGCCGGTTTGACATCCAGGTTGTCATCTCTTTGAAAAACTCAAGCTTTTTTTCATTTACTTTAATATTCTTTACCGGAACATTATTCTTGCGAACGGCCAGCGCAAAAAAATTATCCGATGTTACTTCGCCAAAATAATTTTGTCCGAAATCCAGGTCGTTTTTATAGGAAACGTAGAGATACATGCGGGGGCTTTTTGCGGGCAGGTAAAAAACTTCTGCCAACCCTTTCATTTTTTTATCAGCAAATCCGTAGGCGAGATAAGTGTGGAACTTGAATTTTTTATCAAAATATTTATTGGTGCCGATATCAAAACGTACCCTGAATCCCTCCCAGCCGTTGGAGGTTATCCAGTTATACCAGGGGCCAATTTCAAAATTGCCAATATCACGATAACCCGTACCGATAAATCCTATTGTTTTGGTGAATTTTTGAAACACAGGAGCATTGGTTAGCGTATCAATCATTCTAATAATACTGCCTTCAGTTTTGCTCAATGGTTCGTGACGGGCGGCTATCCAGAATGCTTTATCTTTTTCATTAGCCCCGGGTAATGTAATTATTTCTTCATGGATCTTGTTTTTACTGAGCTCATTGGTCACCGAAGTATCGTTGACAACAACATTCCGGTAGGTGGTCGTTTTACGGCCTATAAATCCCGGCTTGTCTTTACCAGCCGGAGAAATGTCTGCAACAAATTTATCTTTTGATAAGAACCAGGTAGAATCATTGATCATTGAATATTCCTGTATCAGGCTGAGATGCTCTAAAAAATTCACATTCGCTTCCTTGCCCAATCGCAGGTTCATTTTTTGTATGGCAAAATTGCCGGCCTGCACCCAGCAATCCCCTTCAAACGTATCGCTGCCCGTCCGCCTGGGAGTAAAAACCAGGTGATAGAACCGGTTATTATTTATGACCTGGGTATCTACAACACGGTAATTGTAATAAAAATCACCATTGTCACTCAACGGTCCGATAAACTGTTTGTCAAAAACGGTCATAAAATTGTTGTACACGTTTACTACCTGGTCCATGCCACCCAGCAATTTGCTGACACTTTCATTTTTCACTCCATTTATATTCACGGCTTTTATGATCTCCCGCCTTTTCAAAGGTTTTTTTTGATAATAATAGCCGGAGATTGTTTCGGTAAGAAAAGCAGGGAGGTATTTTAATCCCTCTGCTGTATCAATATTCTGGTTGATCAGGTTACTGATCGGTCGTAATGGCTTGAATTTGCCAAATTTTTCAAAATTGATATTCTTGAGGTCCAGTTCCAGTTTGTTGTTCAGTTCGTAAGAAAAATTATCAAAACGGAAACGGTCATTATCCGGTTTGTGCTGTACTATTTTTCGCCAGAGCAGTAAACCTTTATTCACTTTCACTTTTACCTGGGCGCCTTCATTAAAAGTGCCTCTCTCCATCATAATGTCAGCAAGGATGGAATCTTTGTTTTTATTAATGAATATAAAGTAAGGCCGGTAACCCACACAGGAAATTTCCAATGTATCCGACGGCCAGTTGGAAAGCTGAAAAGAAAAGCTGCCGGAGGAATCGGCCTGTTTACCAATGCTGGTGTTTTTAAAATGGATGGATGCAAAGGGTATCCTTTCTTCGCTGTGTGAATCCTTCACCACACCGCTGAGAACCTTTCTCTGTGCTGAAGCAAACAGAACCACAAAGATGAAGCAGGTGGTCAGTAAAAATTTATGAGGCTTCACGCTGTTAAACATCCTATAAAAATACAAAAGGGAGTCTAATTCAGGGGTTTAATCAGTCGCTTTTTACAAAAGCCAGGTAAAAATTATTTGGAAAATAGTAATTCCTCTATTTACTTTGTACTACAAAGCACTTTTTATGGAAGAAAAAAATCAACAACCAGCAGAAACATTAAAGGACATCAAACAAATAATGGAACGCAGCAGCCGGTTTATCAGCCTGAGCGGATTAAGCGGGATAGCTGCTGGAACATGTGCTCTCATCGGGGCATGGGTTGGCTGGAAATCTTTAGATGGTTATTATGGGAGTTACAACAGCCGGGGCATATTTTCAGGAGATGATTTCAGCGCATTAAAGATCAAACTGGCAGGACTGGCCATTATTGTTTTTATCGTTGCCTGTGCATCTTCTTTTTATTTTACCTGGCTACGAACAAAAAAGCAGGGATTGCCACTCTGGGATCACACCTCAAGAAGGTTACTTTGGAATATGCTGGTGCCACTTTCTGCAGGTGCCGCGTTTATCCTCGCCATGCTCAGGTATGATGAATGGAGATTTGTGGCACCCTCCAGCCTCATCTTTTATGGCCTGGCTCTTGTCAACGCCAGCAAATACACTTTATCAGATATACGCTACCTGGGTTATTGTGAAATTATTTTAGGACTGGTCAATATGCTGTTCATCGGGTACGGGTTGTATTTCTGGGCGACGGGCTTTGGGGTATTACACATTTTTTACGGAACTATTATGTGGTTTAAATATGAGAGAAGCCCCCTGTCTCCCAAAGGGGGAACTTAGGTCGGGTTGTCACTATTATTTTCGATAGTTCTTTGTAGTTGTTAGTTGTGTTACCGGCAGTTGTTTTTCATGGCATTTTCGTTGCGTCGCACTCTTCAACTTCCTGTTCTTTAATCAACAATTAAAAACAATAATTCACTTACTGCTTTAAGGCTGTTAGTGGTAGTCCCGACAAGGTCGGGATTTGGAGGGCATTATGAAAAATCCGATTACAGGTTTAAATAAAATTTTTGAAAGTCGCATCCGTCTCGGGGTGATGAGTATCCTGATGGTGAATGATGAAATTAATTTCAACGACCTGAAGCAGATGCTCGAAGTAACAGACGGTAACCTGGCTACTCATTTGGTGAACCTGGAAGAAAACGGTTTTATCAAAGTGCATAAAGGATTTGTGGGCAGAAAAACTAATACTACCTACTCAATTACCAAGTCAGGAGAAAAAGCGTTTAATGAACATATCACGGCGCTGGAGATCATGATCAAAGGAGTAAAATAAAAAGATGGAAGAGCTAAAAAAACAAATAAAGAGCTGGATCATCTTTTTTATGGCCGCATTGATCATCAGCGGGCTAACAGCAATACCGGTAAGGGCAGAAATAAATTTTATGTACAGGATGACCGGGGATATCGGATTTGTTCAACCCTGGATGGAAAAACTGCAGGAAGGCATCAATGAAACGGCGGATAAATATTCTTTTTTGTTTTACGGGTATGATTGGCTGGCTTTTGCACACTTTGTTATTGCCATACTTTTCATCGGCCCTTTCAGGGACCCGGTAAGAAATAAATGGGTGATAGAATTTGGCATGATAGCCTGCCTGCTGATCATTCCATTTGCACTTATTGCCGGTCATTTCA
The DNA here is from genome assembly GCA_964525285.1 of uncultured Chitinophaga sp. GTDB lineage: Bacteria > Bacteroidota > Bacteroidia > Chitinophagales > Chitinophagaceae > JJ008. The sequence continues at coordinate 43,030 of CAZGGQ010000012.1, read as the reverse complement.
GGGGAATACCATTTTGGTGGCGGCTGGTGGATTGTTCGTTTGGAATTGCAGGACTGGTTCCGCTTATTATTTGTTCCAGGAAAATAAACAAGCTGGAGCAACTCAATAATGAAAATTAATTATTATAAATATGGAAACGACATTACAAGAAACAGTGAAAATAGCCTGGCATAAAAGCAAATGGATAGTTAAGGGGTTCATCATAGGTTTTATAGCATTACTCATGCTGATACCCATGCTGTATGTGAAAAGCCTGATCTTTGAAAGAGAGAAACGCCAACAGGAAGCTGCCCATGAAATAACAGGTAAATGGGCCGGACCCCAGAATATGATTGGACCTGTTATTGCTGTACCATTCTGGAAAACGGAAGAAGACACTGCACAACGGGCATACACAACTAAGCATATTGCTTATTTTCTCCCGGATGAACTTACCATTGATGCCACATTAAACCCAAGAGAAAAGCACAGGGGTATCTACAAAGTGATGCTCTACGATACAAAAATTAATATAAAAGGATCGTTTGCGTCGCCGGCATTTGATAAATTAAATATTCCGGCTGATAAAATGATCTGGAATGAAGCTTTTGTGCGGTTTACTGTTGCCGATAACAAAGGGCTTAATGACCAGGTTCAATTCATGTGGAATAACAATAACCTCGAACTGTCACTACCGGCTGACCATACAGATGGAATGACAGTTCCATTAAAGATCGATTCAGCAGACGAATTAAATAATATTCAGTTTTCTGCGCTGATCGACATGAATGGTTCAGAGCAACTATTTTTTACACCTGTAGGGAAGTCAACAACAGTGAATATAAAATCATCCTGGAAAAATCCAAGCTTTACCGGAAGCATGCTTCCGCAGAAAACCGATGTCAATAATAATGGGTTTACAGCTACCTGGAAAAGCATGGCCCACAAAAGAAATTTTCCCCAGCAGTGGGTGGATAATGCCTTCCGGTTCGATTATTATTTTCCCCAATTGCCTTCAGCAGCAGAGACGGACCAAACAGAAAGAGCTTATGCCAATATATCCGGACCGGGCTCTTCGGTAGCCAGGTCTTCTTTCGGCGTCAACCTTTTTATTCCCGTCAATGGTTACCAGAAAACCCTCCGTACTGTAAAATATGCACTGCTCTGTATATTGCTCACCTTCGCCGCTTTTTTCCTGATAGAGACGGCACATAAGAAGTCGGTTCATCCATTTCAGTATGGATTGGTAGGGCTGGCATTGATTCTCTTTTACACCCTGTTGCTTTCTATTTCAGAATACACCGGGTTTAATTCAGCCTATTTAATTGCATCTGCCGCCACTATTGGCTTAATCGCCTGGTTTGTAAAAAGTATTTTACAATCCGGAAGGGCCACCATTGTTTTATCTGTATTGCTTGTGCTGATCTATTCGTACATATTCAGCCTGCTGCAATTACAGGATTATTCATTGCTACTCGGCAGCATTGGTCTTTTTATCACTTTAGCTGTAGTTATGTATTTCTCAAGAAAACTGCAGTGGTAAATTATGCTTGTATCTTAAAATGTAAAAAAACTAAATCATGGGAACAACTATTCGCCGTCAAACATGGCTTAATATACTCTCCCTGCTGCTGGTATTGCCCTCAGCCTGGTTTATCTGTATCAATATGCTGAATGAAATAGGAATTAGCGGACTCTATAATGCATCACAACCGGTTCTTGAAAGTATGGGCCTAAAAGAAAACTTCGGTTGGAACATCAACATGCTGATCCTTTTCGGACCGCTGGTTGCTTTTGTGCTGACGATATTCCAGGTGCTGAAGTTCAACTGGCAGTTTACAAAAGAACAATTTGAATTTCATTTCACGATCCGGAAGAAATGGTTCCCGTTGATCGTGGCCGTACTAAGCGGCGGTTTGCTGCTTACATTATTTGTTTACCTGCTGGGGGAAAATCTATAAAAGAATTTTTATGAATATGCATATCTCCGGTACATGGTTTTGGGCTAACCTGTTACATCCTTTTATAATGTTTTTCTATTTGGGTTTTTCAGGTCATCCATCGGTAATTGAACTTTTTGGAGACTTTCTTTCAATTTTCATTTATTCACTGATCTTTTCATTACCCTCTTTGTTCATCAGCTTCTTATGGTATATCTTATTTCACGCTTGCCCCTGTCGGCCATGGGCAAATACATCAGCTGGATAGTATCGGCTCCACTGGTAGTTATTTTAAATTTTCTGCTGATTTTACTTCTTGTTGGCAGTGATATCAGCTTTTCAGACTTGCAGATCGCCATACCGGCGATGATAGTTGTTGTGATCGTTATTTTGATCAGGCATAAGCCGTTTTTGAATCTATGTAACCCATTAAAAGAAACAAAACATGAAAACAACCTGGTTTAAAACATTTGGCTGGGTTTATTTGCCAATACATCGCATGGGAGATATCATCACCATATAGGCCATCATTTTTATGGTTCCTGTTTGTATGGCGGTAGTACGTAATGGCGATTCTATATCTGATGACCTTTATTCGTTCTTTGTATTTGCTACCTGCACAGCATTCTGGTGGAAATGGGTGGTGGAAAAGACGAGTTAAAAGGTAAAAGATCTATGAAATAAAAAGTCCCCGCTAAGGGGACCTTAAAATCAGTTTAATCAGAAGTTAAAAGTCCAGCCCCATTGCAAAATAATATTTCGGCTTACCCCTGAAGAATCCATTCATTTCCCATCCGGCATCGAAGCGGAGAAAATAACCCAATAAGGTGCTTCTTGCTCCAAACCCATAACCACCGGCAAAAGGACCCACGCCACCGGCTTTTATCTTTACGTCGATGGGAGGCACATTATAGATTACCGAGGGCCGGGCAATTTTATTGAAACGGCCATTCCACGCAGTGCCTAAATCAAAAAACTGAACGACCTGGAAATTTCTCAAAAAGGCGTTATTAATAGGTTTATTAAAAAAAGATGAAAATACGGGGGCTCTTATTTCGCTGTTAATCACCAATGCATTATTTCCATTAGCCGTATTTTGAAGAAATCCTCTCAGGTTTACTGCCAGGGTTTGAAAAGCATAATTGGCAGCAGGGTCAGGAATATTGGCGGGATTAAGATAACGGAAGGTTCCATCAGCCCTTTGGTTTTTGCCAAATGTCAGCCAGTTGTCCACTCCACCTAAAAAATAAATGAGTTTTTGTTTGCCCCAGGAGAAATCACCCGCCGCCCGGACCGCCCAGATGACATTACGATAGATGGGAAGATAATGCCTGGCATCAAAACCGACATTCATAGTAAAAGGATGTTCCTGGTTTTTTATCGTACCCACTTTATTGCTGATCTCGGCATTTACATCGGTATACACTTTCCACCGGAGCCCGAACCATATATTGGTAGCAGGGTTGATGACATCATCATGAACATATTCTAAATGGGCCAGCGCCGTGGCAATTTTCTTGTCAGGCTTTGTCAATGTCTCCGGAAGGTTCTTATCGGTCAACACTACATACTTATCCCGTCGAATGGCCAGGTTCAGGCGAAGGCTTTGTATCCTGTTGAACGGGTAAGAGACAGTAGCCTGGTAAAGATTGGAAAATTCCTTGGCAACATATATTGATGTATCAAACAACGGCGGATTTTTTACTGCATTGCGGTAATACGTAAATCCATAATCAATCCTTTTTTTCAGGTACTGGGTCGTAAATACATATTCATTGTTGTTCAGATCGGGGCTGATCCGGAAACCACCGGCAAATTTCCAGTCTTCAAATAAGTCGGAAGTACCTACCCGGATGATCCCATTTAAAGGATCCCCGTTACTCAACTGAATGGGATATTGTGGCGGACCTCCGTAAGGTTGAAACCGGCTGATCAATACATTATTATTAAAACCACTTACCAGGTAATCATTAAAGAATTTCGGCGGACGGTACTCATACACTTTTGCTTTTTTCAATACCGATTCTTTGGTTACGATCTCCGCTGGCACCACCTGGCCCAGTTTACTGCTGTCGGTCTTCTCATCATTGAAACCGCTGTTGAAGAAATCATTCTGTTTTTTGGTCAGTGTATCTGTTTTGGGTTGGTAGTCAGTTAATTTGTTGGCTGCTTTCTTCTCTTCTTCAATAACTTTCTTTATGTATTCCGTCGGCCTGGCGGTCACATTGCGGCGGCGGAGTGTATTTTCATCCACTCTCAGGCGGTAGAGTAATTTGATATCACCCAGTTTCACCACTTCACTCACTTGTTGGTTATCACCGGCAGTTCTTGTTTCCAGCATGCTGCTCTGGTAATTCGTCAACGGAAAAACATAAGATGAATCATTGGTGAAGGAAACATAGCCGACAGAATCAATGTCCGTCTTTTTCCATTCTTTCAATAAACTGTCCACATCCCGCTGCGGCGGATTGCGTAGCACTTCATCACCAATGAAGATCAACGTATCCAAACCGGCCCGCTCTGTTCTGAAAAATCCGGCATAGCGGTTATTCACCCCATTTTCATCGCTTACAAAAGTGAAATGCGATTGATTGTATTGTGAAGGGAACCGGGCATTTCCATGTTTCAGGTCGCTGAGTTTTGAAATTTGCTTAAACTCGGATTTGTTCCAGTTGTCCACCAGGTAAATATTATAATGTCTGCCCGGCAATGAATCATCGCTGGTGGCAGCTTCTGCTGAAGGGCGGTTACTTGAATACAGGATGCCGGTTTTATTGGGAAAAGCGACAAATGACGGGTCGAGGTCATCATAGGCGTCATTGGTCACCTGCTCAAAGGTCTGTTTGTCTATTTTATAAACATAGATATCTGTCTGCCCGCTTCTGACGGCGCTTAATAAAAGTGTGTTGGCATCCAGCATGTATTTCATATCCTGTACCTGGTCGAACATTTCCCATTCCTGTTTCCAGAGTTTATTCCTGTTCACCAGGTCATATACAAAGAATTTTGTTTTACCCTCATCATTATACAAAACAGCCAGCCGGGTTCCCTTGCCATCCCATGCCAGCAGTGGGTAATTGGGAGCCATTTCTGTTTCTCTTGACCGGACACCCAGTTTCAACAGTACTTTCCTGTTTACAAAGTTTTCCATGAGTACCACTTCGTAGCGACCCTGTTTGAATTCCACCAGGGCATACGTATAGTTGCGTGGAAGCGGGTTGGCATTAAAACGGATAAAATTCTTTTTACCGATCTCCTCACTTACTGATAACTGGCCCTTGGGGGAATTTCGCCGGCCCCGGATGTCTTTGAAATACTGCTGCGGCACATCATTCATAAAATCCTGCAGCAGGATCTTGAATTTCTTCTTCGCTATCTTATTGGAAGCATTGTTCAGGTTACGGTAGATACGGGCCAGGTACAGGAAATAAGTGGTTTTGCTTTTACCATATTTATCTGCAATGTATTTCCAGAAAGCATGCCCGGCCAGCAAAGGTTTTTCAAAGGCGAACTGGTAAAAATTATTGTAGTTGCCTCCCAGCATCACGCCACGAAGATCATCATCAAGAGACGGACTCCAGTTCTCAGCCGCATATTCAATATAACCATCTGTCAGCCATTTGGGAAGATCAAGCAAGGCCTGGTTGGCGGCAAACTCGCCAAGGTCATCACCAAACAAAACATTATCCACTAAGATCTTCGCAATGCCCTGCCGGATCTGCCGGCGCAGGTTGTCATGATTGCCATCAAAGTAAACGATCATTTTATTGTTCACCAGTTTGGTCACGCCGCCGGTGTTTTGCCAGTCGATCCCCAGCCCGATATTGGACTGCTGCATTTCATCGTAATTATTATAAATAACAATATTAGCCCGGCGCTGCAGCCCGTATTCTACAAATTCTTCAATAGTAGGAAGCTCTTCTTCGGCAATCTGTGCCACATATTTTCCCAACCCAAGCCCATCCTGGCTGAAGTAGCTGTTAAAATTTTCGGTCTGGTAATATTTCCATTTGAATTTCTGGAACTGCACACGGTTCTTCCCGAATTCCACCGTATTCACTTGTGCCGATGTTTTCATATTCATGAAAACGGAAAGGCAAATAATCATCAGGCTTGATACTTTCATCATAGACTCTTTACTGTTTCGTCCCGATAACCATCGGGATTATTAATCGGTCTTTTTTATTATTTGGCAGACAGTTTCAGTTTTTCATGCCTGCCCCGCCAAAGGCGTGGGGCATCGTCTGTTGTGTCACTCACTTCATCGTTCTGTTCTTTACTCGTCAACCTCACCCAATACGATTTATTTATATCAGGGATTCTGCACTCCTTCTCATAAAGGAGTGGGAAGCGGAGACTAAGCAAATCAGGGTCTTGATGGGTGAGGTTTTAATTATCTTTATTTCCTCAAAGCCATCAAATCTTGGTTCTGAATTAAAAGTACGAAAAACCATCCATGTTAGCTGTTAAGTCATTTACATTTAGTCCCGTCCAGGAGAATACCTATGTTTTATACAACGAACAGGGTCAGTGCTGCATTATTGATCCGGGCTGTTATTTTCCAAAAGAGAGGGAGGAATTAAAAACGGGCATTGAAAAGACAGGCCTTACACCTGTTTTGCTGCTTAACACGCATTGCCACCTCGACCATGTATTTGGCAACAAATTCGTTCATGACACCTGGGGTTTGAGCCTGCACCTGCATGAAAAGGAAAAGCTGTTGCTGGACTTTGCCCCCCAATCCGGCCAAATGTGGCAACTACCTTTCGACAATTATAATGGCCCTTTGGTTTATTTGAAAGAGGGAAATATTATTAATGTCGGGGAGGAGGAAGCCGATAGCAATCGGCTGGAAATACGGTTTGTTCCTGGTCATTCGCCCGGTAGCGTTGCTTTTTATCATGAAGCCGGCGGCTTTATCATCGGCGGAGATGTGTTATTTAATGGTAGCATCGGCAGAACCGACCTGCCCGGCGGCGATTTTGAAACCCTGGTCAATAGCATCCAGACCCAATTCTTCACGTTGCCGGATGATACCAAGGTTTATTCGGGGCATGGACCGGTGACAACAATCGGATTTGAGAAGATGAATAATCCTTTTGTGAAATTGTATTAGCGGAGTCGTCTCTCCCTCTCCGCAAGGAGAGGGTTGGGGTGAGGCCGATTTCAGAAAATGAATAATCCGTTTGTAAAATTGTATTAGACATGGACTTTTTTCAAGCACTAATTTTTATTATTTTTTTACTCATTGCTGTTTTCAATTTTTATTTCTGGTCAAAGATTCAAAGGATAGCTTCTAAGTATTGGAATTGGAGAGAGGATATAATGGGACGTCGGATCTGGGAAAAACTGACAGAATAAGAAAGAACACAGGTAAAGAGATACCGATTATATATTTATTCTTGTATCATAGGTGGGTTTTTATTGATGGTATTGCTATCACTTTTGCAAAGAAAATACCACTTTTTCTAGATAGCAGGTATTATGAAACTTTCGGTTTCAAAAACCTTCCAATCCCCGGCATCTTCTCAAACTCTTTTCTTTCCACACTTAAAACCAGCAAAGCAAACAAGCCAATTAATCCGGCCGCAACCCCCCGGTTCACCCACCTGTTCAATTCAAAAAGAAGAAATGCCTGGTGCAAGCCAAACAGGAGCAAACAGGTGGCGATATAAGCCAGTATTTTTTTCCAGGCATAGGGAACTGGATAGTGTTTTTGACCAAGCAGGTAACTTGCAACCATCATAAATCCATAACATAAAATAGTGGCAATGGCACAAGCAGTATATCCCCAGACAGGAATGAAGAACCAGTTAAATAAAATAGTTATGGCCGCGCCGCCCAACGTGATCCAGGCTCCGGTCAGGTTTTTTTCTTTTATTTTATACCAGATGGAAAGGTTGTAATAAATTCCGAGAAAGATCTTTGCTGTCATCAGCAGCGGCACCACTTTCAGTCCTGTGTAATATTCGGTATGTCTTGTTCCCATAAAATATTTCCAGATATCGAGAAACAGGGTAACACCCAAAAAGCAAAAGCAGCAGGCAATAACAAAAAATTTCATGATCCTTGCGTAGGTTCGTTGCGCATGCTCACTGGTGGATTGTTTAAAGAAAAAGGGTTCGGCGCCCAACCGGAATGCCTGGATGAATAATACGATCAATACGGCCAGTTTATAATTGGCCGAGTAAATGCCGGATTGAGAAAATGCTTCTTCCGTTGTTCCAGGGTAAAACTTCAGTAACATGATCCGGTCAATGGTCTCATTGGTCATACCTCCAAAGCCGACAATGATCAATGGCCAGCTGTACTTCATCATCTGTTTCCAGAAGCCGGGATTTAGCCGGAACCTGAAATGCAAAAATTCTTTTGCCAGTAATAATAAGGTAATGCCGCTGGCTATCAGGTTGGCAATAATTACATAGCCAAGTCCTATTTTGGGATCGTATATAGTTGCAAATAAATTATCAGCATCCTTTTCATAAGCATTTTTACAAACCACGAGGAAAAAAACCACTAATCCGACATTGATTACAATATTCAGGATCTTTATTGCAGCAAATTTCCTCGGCCTTCCTTCAAACCTCAATTTGGCAAAAGGCATGACACTTAATGTATCCAGTGCTACAATAAGAAAAACCCAGAATATATATTCGGGATGAGCCGGTATTTCCAGGAAACCTGCAAGATCTTTTGTGAAAAAAAGCAGAACCCCGGTAAAAAGAATAGTCGTAATAATGATGGATGAAGAACAGGTGTTATAGACTTTAGCTTCAGGCTGCTGTGATGAAAAACGGAAATAAGATGTTTCCAGGCCATAAGTGTAAATAATATTAAGGAATGCAGCAATGGTAAATAAAGTGCTGATTTTACCATATTCGCCTGACGCAAAAATGGTAACGAGAAGAGGTGTCAGCAGGTAATTGAGAAACCTGCCGAAAATGCTGCTAAATCCATACCAGATGGTTTGCCCCGCCAGTTTTTTTATTCCGCTCAACGAATTGGAAATTTGGAAACAAAAGTAATTGATAGGCTGGCAAAAAACGAATTCATCGCCTGCACAGCCTTTCTTTAACTAGTTTGCAACGCTTTTTTACTTTATAGTATCTTTAACGGCAAAAATCAGCTATGAAGAAATTCATGTTCTCTTTTGGAGTGTTCCTCCTTTTTTCAGCTACGGCAACTGCCCAGGCTTATGAAGGAAAAACAGAATATGACAAGAAAAAACAGGAGGCATTTGTAATTCAGTTTCATTATCCCCCGCAAGCAGTAGAAAATGCAATCATTAAGAGAATGGAGAAAATGGGATATAAAGGCAAAGAGGAAAAAGGGATCTTTAATAAAGATCGCGGATTCAGGGTCTATAAAAACGCATTTATTACAGAGATCAGCAGGAGCAAGATGGATTATATCATCCAGGTAGAAAGAAAAAGCCGGAAGGAGGAAGATGAGTCAATATTATACCTCATCATTATGAAAGACGATAAAAATGCCATTGCTGGTTTTGATGCAGCTGACATGAAAAACGCCAGAGAGTTTTTGAATAACCTGCATCCCGATGTGGAAGCTGCTAATCTTGAACTGCAGATACTGGACCAGGAAGAAACTGTAGCAAAAGCGGAGAAAAAATTAAAAGATCTTCAGCAAGACAAAATAGAACTGGAGAAAAAAATACAGGATAACCTGAAGAACCAGGAGGATACACAAAAGGATATCGGGGATCAGAAACAGTTGTTGGAAAATCTCAAGCTGAAAAGAAAAGCTGGTTGATACCCGGGATTACTAAGGTTTTGAAAAACGGGCATCTTTTAAAAAAGCTGAATCTGTCAATGTGCGGAGAAAAACAGTAAGATTGGTAGCTTCAGTATTTGTCAGCGTAATCCCATTCATTAATAAAGGATCCAGCGTAACACTTTGCTGTACTCCGCTGCGGTAATGATTGAGGCATTGCAGGAGTGTATTAAACCTTCCGTCATGCATGTAGTTGGAGGAGATATATGTATTTCGGAGTGTTGGTACTTTAAACTTCAACGAATCTTCTTTTTTGCCGGTAATCCTCATCCGCCCATGATCTTTCAGAAAATTATCTACCGGCAAACCAATATTACGGATACTGTAATCTGTAAACATAGGCTCCGGGTGGCAGGTAGCACAGTTTGCTTTGTATAACTGGTAACCTGCATCCTCCTGTGCAGTGAATGTTGCTGATCCTTTTTTATACTTGTCATATTTCGAGTCAGCAGAAACCATATAACCGGTGAACTGTGCCAATGCTTTCAAAATGTATTCGGGTCGGATAAAAGGATAGCGGAAAATCTTTTTAAACATTTCCTGGTAATCTTTGTCATCTTTTATTTTATTAATAATGCTTTCAAATGTTTCGCCCATTTCTATATGGCCGTTGATGGGTTGCGCTGCTTCATCTTTTAAGGAATTGAATTCTCCATCCCAATGGAAACTCGAGTTCCAGGCAAGGTTAAATAATACCGGGGCATTCCGTAATGTATGTGAATCAAAAACCCCATGGCTACGGTCATGTTGATAAGTGCCGAAGCCTGCTATTTGCTGGTGACAGGAGGAACAGGGATGTTCGTTATCAATGGAAAGGCGGTCATCATAAAATAATTTCCGGCCCAATTCAAAACCTTCTTTACTCAGCGGGTTATCGCTGAATGTATAGATAGGCGAAGGAAACCCACCCGGGATCTCCTGTTGCACCAGCTGAATACCTTTGGTATTTTGCTCTTTTTTACAGGAGCCTAATAACCAGGAAGAAAGAACAATGATGGAGAGTAATGCTGATATCGTTAATAAGCTATTTCGCACAGGGTGAAATTGAACCTCTAATTTACGGATTTTCCTACGGAGCTTAAGCCTCTCTCTGTCAGGAGTTCCCGCACAAAGTGAAGGGAAGGAGCATAGCTCGGTTGGGGTGAGGTCAAAGACTACCCGGCTTTATCTTTTGCCTTCCGGATTTAATGTCCGCTTTTCTTTTCTTCGATTCCAGCCTTCTTTCTTTGGCAGCTTTGCTGGTCTTGGTAGCTATGCGGGGTTTCTTCTTTTCGAGGGCTTTAATGATCAGTTTGTTTATCTTTTCAATGACTTCTTTTTTATTGGCAAGCTGGGTACGATGGGTTTGTGATTTTACCAGCAAATAACCATCGGCATTGATCCTGTTACTGAGTTTTTCTTTCAGCAATAGTTTTTGTTCTTCAGAAAAAAATGATGATGCCTCAATATGAAAAGTGCCGATGACCGCCGTTTCCACTTTGTTTACGTTCTGGCCGCCCTTGCCCCCGCTGCGGGTGGTTTGAAAATGTATTTCGGAAGAAAGGTCAGGATGGGTCATAAAAGTCAAATTGGTAAAATAAGTCAAATGAGTCAAATGCAGCAGTCTTCAATACATTTGTACTTGTTCAAAGGTAGAAAATTATGCGAGTAGTCATTCAAAGAGTGAGCCGTGCCGGCGTAACAATAGAGGGAAAGCTTTATGCTTCCATTGAAGCAGGACTGCTGGTGCTGCTGGGCATCGAAGATGCCGATACAGGAGAGGATATAGAATGGCTTTCGGGGAAAATAGTCAATCTCAGAATTTTTAATGACAATGAAGACGTCATGAATATTTCTATCAAAGAAATGGGAGGAGATATTCTGCTGATCAGTCAATTTACCTTGCAGGCTTCGACTAAGAAAGGGAACCGCCCATCTTATATCCGGGCCAGTAAGCCCGAAATAGCTGTTCCATTATATGAAAAAACGATTCAGCAATTATCAACTGATCTGGGAAAAGAGATCAAAACCGGCATCTTCGGTGCCGATATGAAAGTGGAATTAGTAAATGACGGCCCTGTTACGATTGTGATTGACTCTAAGTATAAAGAATAAGCTAAGAGTTCAAAAGAGAAAAGGAGACGAGGAATAATTTCCCAATATCTCTTTTTTTCTTTTACTCCTTTAATCTCTTAACCTATTGTATTCCTATCTTCTCGGTATAAATTCTCCCTCCCTCCAGTCCTATCATCAGGAAATAAATTTTATTATTGATGGGAATTGTGAATGTGAAGGAAGCCGCATTAATTTCTCTTTGTTCCACTACCCGGTGACCACTGGTTGTCCAAAGCATTATATGTTGAATATTACGGTTACTTTTAATAATGACCTGTTTCCCGGATGTAAGTAGCTGGTAAGGACGGTTTTCCTTTTTTATAGGTTGACTGGCAGGAGGCTGTGCTTTCAAAACAGAAAGGGAAAAAGAAAATATGGAGACGGCCATTAGCCGGCGGACAGATGTTGCCATCATAGGTAAAATAATTTTTAAAAGGAATTGGTTTGTCAAATGGTTTTCAGGGGGCAGGGAGATGGTAAACGGCAAGAATCATGCTAAATTGCAGGCAGAAATAAAAAATTTTGTTATGACCATTCAGCAAGCGCAGCAGCAGGTGGACGGATGGATAAAGACAACCGGCGTCCGTTATTTCAGCGAACTCACCAATATGGCTATTCTTACAGAAGAAGTGGGAGAACTGGCACGGATCATGGCCCGTCACTACGGCGACCAGAGTTTTAAAGAATCTGATAAAGACAGGAACCTGGCTGATGAATTGGCGGATGTGCTGTGGGTATTATTATGTATGGCTAATCAAACAGGAGTTGATCTGACAGATGCACTTCAAAAGAATTTTGAGAAGAAAACAAAAAGAGATGGAGAACGGCATCAGGAGAATGAAAAGCTGAAATAAAACTATATTACAACATGTTTGATTTTCTCCGGATACTTGTTGATTTTTTAGACAAGTACAATATTCCTTATATGCTCTCAGGTAGTGTGGCAATGAGTACATATACAATGCCACGGTTTACAAGAAATTTTGATTTCATCGTTCATCTGAAACCAACAGATGTATCACTGCTGACCAGTCATTTCAAAGAAGGATATTATTGTGATGAAGACTCAATCAGGGATGCGATAATCCAAAAGGGAATGTTTAATATTATTGATCATAAAAGTTTTTATAAAGCAGACTTCGTTATACTGAAAGAGGACCCTTACAGAAAAATTGAGTTTAAAAGATGAAAGCAGGTTGACCTTTTTGATATGAAAGTTTGACTGGTTGCTCCTGAAGATTTGTTATTGTCAAAGCTCATATGGATACAGGAAATCCAAAGTGCCCAGCAAGCAGAAGACATAAAACTTTTGTCAGCTAATAAAGATATTGACTGGAGCTACATCAGAAATTGGGTTGAAAAATTAAAATTAAATACCTTTGATTTATTTTAAACATGACAGATACACCACAACATGTTAAAGATATTCAGTTAAGCCTGTGGATGTCCAAAACACCCGGAGAGAGATTATACCAGTTTATAATAGATAATGATGCCATGTATCAGGCTCTCCGGAAGTATAAAATTAAAAATGGCCTCCCTTTAGATGGTCTTGATCCTGTGGGGGAATATCTCCGGAAAAAGAAAGCCGATCAATTCAAATAGCAGCCTCCCTTTTTATTTCCCATTAATCCTCATAATCATGTAAATCTTAGTTCTTACTTTTGCGCCCTATGGCAAACGACCAAAACAAGTTCCAGGCAATCATCTCTCATTGTAAAGAATACGGGTTTATTTTCCCTTCAAGTGAAATATATGACGGGCTGCAGGCGGTGTATGATTACGGCCAGTGGGGCAGCGAGTTGAAAAAAAATATCAAAGATCACTGGTGGGACAGCATGACCCGCCTGCATGAGAATATTGTGGGCATTGATGCTGCCATCTTTATGCATCCAACCACCTGGAAAGCCAGCGGTCATATTGATAATTTCAACGACCCGATGATCGATAATAAAGACAGTAATAAAAGATACCGGGTGGATCATCTGATTGAAACGTTTGCTGAAGAACAATCTGCAACGGGCAATGAGCAATTGGCTAAAGATGTTTTAACTGCCATGGATGCTTTATTGGCTAAAGATGATTTTACCGGATTAAAAAAACTGATTGAAGACAATAAGATAAAATGTACTGTCAGTGAAACCTGCAATTGGACAGAGATCAGGCAATTTAACCTGATGTTTTCCACTGAATTTGGTTCTACGGCTTCGGCTGATGATGAAGACAATAAAGTTTATCTGCGCCCTGAAACAGCACAGGGAATTTTTGTTAATTTTCTGAATGTGCAGAAAACCGGGAGAATGAAAATTCCATTTGGCATCGCACAAATAGGTAAAGCTTTTCGGAATGAAATTGTTGCCCGGCAATTTATTTTCCGTATGCGGGAATTTGAACAAATGGAAATGCAGTTCTTTATCCGCCCCGGCACACAAAAAGAATGGTATGAGCATTGGAAACAGGAAAGACTGAAGTGGCATCTGTGCCTGGGAGTGCCTGCTGACCAGTATCGTTTTCACGACCATATCAAATTAGCTCACTATGCAGATGCCGCCTGTGATATTGAATTTAATTTTCCCATTGGCTTTAAAGAAGTTGAAGGTATTCACAGCCGTACGGATTTCGATCTGAAACAACACCAGGAATACAGCAAAAAGAAAATGCAGTATTTCGATAACGATGTTGATCCCGCCACCGGCAAGCCTTATGGGAATTATATTCCTTATGTCATTGAAACTTCCATCGGATTAGACAGAATGTTCCTGCTTGTAGTTAGTCATGCTTATGAAGAACAGGATCTGAGCCTGCCTACCGTACAGGCAGGCACTGCTGAAAAACAAGACAGCCGTGTTGTGTTGAAATTGCCCAACAAATTGGCTCCCATCAAATTGGCCATATTGCCCCTGGTGAAAAAAGATGGATTGCCTGAGATAGCCAGGAAAATAATGGATGATTGTAAATCTTCATTCCGTTGTTTCTACGAAGAAAAAGATACCATTGGCAAACGTTATCGCCGGATGGATGCACTGGGCACTCCTTTTTGTGTAACCGTTGATCAGCAGACCAAGGAAGACAATACGGTCACCATTCGTTACCGGGATAGCATGCAACAGGAAAGAATTTCTTTGTTTAAAGTCAGAGAGATTGTTCTCGCTGCAATTAACTAATTACAACCTGCCTATTTTTTGCTTCTGGTATCTGGTATTGAAATTGTATAAGCAGTCTCATATTTCACTTCTGTCATTATAAATGAACTTTGCACGGTACCAATATTGGACAGCTTGGCCAGTTTGTTCACGATAAAACCCTGGTATTCGTTCATATCCTTTACCACTATTTTCAAAAGATAATCGTAGAGGCCGGTCATGTGATAACATTCCATCACTTCATCAAACTTTACAATATCTTTTTCAAAAGCTTTCAGCATCGGATGAGAGTGTTCTTTTAATTGGACATTAGTGAAAGCCACAAGGCTTTTGTCAATTTTATTTTTGTCCAATACGGCAACATAGCGCTGAATATATCCTTCCTGTTTCAACCATTTGATTCTTTCATAAATGGGGGTAACTGTTTTGCCCAGTTTATCAGCAATCTCTTTATTGGTTAACCGGGCATCATGTTGCAGTAATTGCAGGATACGGACATCGGTTTGATCAAGCTGGATCATAGAAGAAAATTTTTCTGTATGAAGGAATTAATTGAATCTGTAATGTGATTAAAGTCTTTTAATTATATCAAAAATAGATTTATTTTCTGTAAAAATTAAAATCAGAAGAAATATCGTCTTTAATTATAAGATTTGCATTCTAAAAAAAATGTTATGGATCACTCCCTTTTTTCTCCTGAAACCCTGATGCTCAGTTATGGTTATAAACCCGAACTGAGCGAAGGTGCTGTAAAATGCCCCATCTTCCAGACATCCACTTTTGTTTTTCACAGTGCTGAGGAGGGTAAAGCATTTTTTGAAATGGCTTATGGCAAACCCGGACATGAAGGCGAGGAGATGGGCCTGATCTACAGCCGTATCAATAACCCGGATATGGAGATACTGGAAGAAAGACTAAAGCTTTGGGATAGTGGTGAAAGTGCTGCAGCTTTTTCCAGCGGCATGAGTGCTATTGCAACCACATTGCTTACTTTTCTCAGTCCCGGCGATGTTTTATTATACAGTAACCCAGTATATGGAGGTACACATAAGTTTATTCTTCATATCCTCACCCATTTTGGAATAGAAGTAATTGGATTCAGGGCGGAGCAAGATTTGAGGGAAGTTGAAAAATTGCTGGTTGAAAGTGGCCATGCAAAAAATCTGAAAATGATTTATGTGGAAACACCGGCCAATCCCACCAATGATCTTATTGATATTGAAATGTGCAGTGCCATCGCTGAAAAATATTCCACCCCCGGTAAAAAAGTGCTGCTGACAGTTGATAATACATACATGGGTCCATTGTGGCAGCATCCGCTGAAGCATGGAGCAGACATTGTTTTGTATTCAGCCACCAAGTATATCGGTGGCCATAGTGACGTGATTGCCGGCGCAGCCGTAGGCACAAAAGATCTGATCGGGAAAATAAAAAAAACAAGAACATTTTTTGGGACTATGATTGACCCCCACAGCAGTTGGCTGCTGATGAGGAGTTTGGAAACCTTAAAACTCAGGATGGAAGCCGCCGCCGCCAATGCAGAAAAAGTGGCCGCTTATTTATCAGGTCATCCCAAAGTGGAGAAAGTTTATTACCTGGGATATACTGCAAAGAATAATCCGGAACAGGCAGCTATTTTTAAAAAACAATACCTGAGCAACGGCGCCATGCTGAGTTTTGATATTGCGGGTGGGGAAAAAGAAGCATTTACATTCCTGAATAACCTGAAGCAAATTAAACTGGCCGTAAGCCTTGGCGGCACAGAAAGCCTTGCCGAGCATCCGGCCAGCATGACTCATTCCGATGTGCCGTACGAGGAAAAACAGGAGTTACATATTACAGATAAAATGCTGCGGCTGAGTATCGGTATTGAGTACTATAAAGATATTATCTGGGATATTGAACAGGCATTGGAAACAGTAAAAGTACCTGAACCCGAAGTAGTTCGATAATTTTTAGTATTCATAATTATGATTTATAAAAAAGAAAAATACTTTCCTGGCTTATCGCTATGATGGAATCTTTAGCATTTGGAATTCTGAGTTTCACTTCACTATTTACTCTTATTAACCCTTTGGGTACAATGCCTGTTTTTATGTCAATGACAGCTAACCTGTCAGAGCCGGCAAGAATTACGACAGCAAGGAAGGCCTCAATAATTTCTTTTTTTACTATTGTTGCCTTTGCCTTTACCGGGCAACTTCTGTTTCAATTTTTTGGAATATCGGCAAATAGCTTTAGGGTTGTTGGTGGCGTTATTTTTTTTATTATGGGCATGGATATGCTTCAGGCAAGACTTGGACAAGTTAAGATTAAGGATGAAGAAGTTAAAAATTATGTAACAGATATATCAATAACTCCTCTGGCAATTCCAATGATATGTGGCCCCGGGGCAATCACGAACATAATTGTGTTAATGGAGGATGCCAATTCAGTCAGTAAAAAAACAGTGTTAATCAGCGTGGTTGCATTAATCATGTTATTAACTTACGTTATTTTATATAGTTCTTCGAAACTCTTTAAGTTGCTGGGACAAACCGGCATTAATGTTATGATGCGGATTATGGGTTTAATAGTTATGGTAATTGCCGTGGAGTTTTTCTTTAGCGGTATTGGTCCAATGCTGCAGAAAATAATCAGGGGTATTTAAGCCAATAAGATGAAATTTCCACTGAAAACAGGGATTTGTGCAATAATGGCTGAAAACCGGGACAATTTATCAGGCTTGCGGAGCCGAAAATGGAAAGGGAGTATTACCGGATTTCGTTATCAGCGATAGTTACATAACAAATTATTATATATATGATAAAGAACCTGATGATACTGTTCTCCTGTTGAAAAGTAATAATTGAAGCCAGATACCAGCAATTCAAATATGCAGCTAAATCAACTTTCCGGGTGACTTTTGTCATGTCCCATAACAGGGATTCAGGGTAATTTGAGGGCTGATTTTTACCTCAAAAACGCTGAAATGGAAACCAACACAACTCCTTTGGTTGAAAGGAAACCAACCTCTTTGGATAAAAGTTCATTTTCCATCATGGATGGAAATGAAGCAGCCGCTTATATTGCTTACAAAACCAGTGAAGTTTGCGCTATTTATCCCATCACTCCTTCATCCACGATGGGTGAGTGGGCTGATGAATGGAGCAGCAATGATGTAAAAAATATATTTGGTGAAGTTCCCAAAGTAATTGAAATGCAAAGTGAAGCCGGCGCTGCCGGCGCCATTCACGGCGCATTGCAGGGAGGTGCATTGGCATCTACGTTCACCTGTTCACAGGGTTTACTGCTGATGATCCCTAACATGTTCAAAATTGCGGGTGAATTAACACCGGCCGTTTTTCATATCGCGGCAAGAGCCATTGCCACTCACGCCTTATCTATTTTTGGCGATCATAGTGATGTGATGGCGACCCGTTCCACCGGATTTGCCCAGTTGTTTGGCAACAATCCGCAACAGGCTATGGATATGGCAATGATTGCAACAGCAGCCACACTCAAAGCCAAAATTCCCTTCCTGAATATTTTTGACGGCTTCCGCACTTCACATGAACTAAACAAGGTATCTGTCATTCCGGATGATATCATCCGTCAAATGATCGATGAACAGGCTGTCAATGAACATCGTCACCGTGCACTGAATCCGGAGCACCCTTTTGTTCGTGGTACTGCTCAAAACCCCGATGTATTTTTCCAGAGCCGGGAAGCCTGCAATAAATATTACCGGCAGGTCCCGGTAATTGTGGAAGATACCATGAAAAAATTTGAGCAACTCACGGGTCGTTCCTATAAACTTTTCGAATATTACGGACATCCCGAAGCAGAACGAATCATCATCATCATGGGTTCCGGTTATGGACCGATACATGAAGTAACCAATTACCTGAATGACCGGGGTGAAAAAGTAGGATACCTGCAGGTGCATCTTTTCCGTCCGTTTTCGATCAAACATTTTATCGAGGCAATTCCCAATACGGTTCAAAAGATCGCTGTACTGGATCGCTGCAAAGAACCCGGGGCAATAGGCGAGCCCTTATACATGGACGTCATCGCTGCCCTGCACAATGGATGGAAATATGAGATGCCTAAGATAATTGGCGGCCGTTATGGCCTTGCATCAAAAGAATTTAATGCGGCTATGGCCAAAGCGGTGTTTGATGAACTGAAAAGGAATCTGCCTAAAAATAATTTCACCATCGGTATCGATGATGATGTAACACATACCAGCCTCGGATGGGATAAAGACTTTTCACTGGAACCACAGCATTCATTCCGTGGATTATTCTTTGGTCTCGGCGCAGATGGAACGGTAAGCGCCAATAAGAATACGATCAAAATTATAGGTGACGTAACCAACAATTATGTTCAGGGTTATTTTGTTTACGATTCAAAAAAATCGGGATCACTCACAGTATCGCATTTACGGTTCAGTGAAAACCCCATCCGTTCTACTTATCTTATCACCTCCGCCAACTTTATCGCCTGTCATCATTTCAATTACCTGAAAAAATATGATGTACTCAAAGATGCGGAGGAAGGAGCAACTTTCTTATTGAATGCTCCCTACCCGATGGAAGAGGTCTGGCAGCAACTGCCAAAAAAGATACAGGAAGAGATCATACATAAAAAACTAAAATTCTATGTAATTAATGCATCTAAGGTAGCCAGGGATACCGGCATGGGATCACGGATCAATGCTATATTGCAAACCTGTTTTTTTGCTATTTCCAATGTAATGCCGAAGGAGGAAGCCATTCAGCACATCAAGGATGCCATTAAAAAAACCTATGGCCGCAAAGGGGAAGAAGTGGTACAGAAAAATTTTAATGCAGTTGACCAGACACTGGAAAACCTTTTTCAGGTTGATTATTCAAACTATGAAGTTGGGGACAGGGAGATCGAAGCGCCCATCAGCGGTGATGCGCCGGATTTTGTACAGAATGTTCTGGCAAAAATTATTTCCGGGGATGGTGATGATCTGCCGGTGAGTGCATTTCCTGTTGATGGCACTTATCCATCCGGTACGACTAAATGGGAAAAAAGAAATCTCGCGGAGCAGGTTCCGGTTTGGGACCCTGAGTTATGTTCACAATGCGGTAAATGTTATTTTGTTTGCCCGCATGCTGCTATCAGGGTTAAAGTTTATGACAGGGAATTTTTAGCTGGGGCTCCTTCTTTTTTTAAACATGTTGACCCGGTAGGTAAAGAATTCTTCAAAGACAAGGAGGCTTATACCTTACAGGTGGCAGTGGAAGATTGCACTGGTTGTAAGATATGTACTGAAATTTGTCCCATTGAAAGTAAAACCCAACCCGGTCATAAGGCCATTGACATGATGGATGTGTTTCCATTAAAAGAAACTGAAAAGAAAAACTGGGATTTCTTCCTTTCATTACCTGATATTGACAGGACAAGAGTGAATAAGGGAACCGTAAAAGGTTCACAATTATTAGAACCGTTGTTTGAATTCTCAGGTGCCTGCAGCGGTTGCGGAGAAACACCCTACCTCAAATTGCTCACCCAGTTGTTTGGCGACAGGATGATCACTGCCAATGCTACCGGTTGCTCATCAATTTTCGGAGCTAACCTTCCCACCACACCATGGACGACCAATAGTGAAGGTCGCGGACCGGCCTGGGCCAATTCCTTATTTGAAGACAACGCAGAATTTGGCCTGGGGATCAAACTTGCCACCGATAAGAAAAGAGAAATAGCCATTCGGCTATTGAAAGAATTGCGTGAAGAGGTGGGCAGTGAACTGGCTGATGCTATTCTTTCCAATGCAGAAAACAACGAAGCTGAAATGATTCAGCAAAGAAAACATGTAAATGAATTGAAAAACCGTTTGAGAGAACTAAGAAGAGACAATTCATTCAGGTTGTACCAGGTTGCTGATTTCCTGGAAAAGAAATCGATGTGGATCGTGGGAGGTGACGGATGGGCTTATGATATCGGCTTCGGTGGACTGGATCATGTGCTCAGCACCGGTGAGAATGTGAATATACTGGTAATGGACACCGAAGTGTACAGTAATACCGGCGGTCAAAAATCAAAATCATCACCGATCGGGGCCAGCGCAAAATTTTCAATTAAAGGAAAAACAACCGGCAAGAAAGACCTGGCCATGCAGGCCATTGCCCATGGTAGCGCATATGTTGCACAGATTGCCATGGGAGCAAATGATGTGCATGCCCTCAAAACAATTTTAGAAGCGGAGGCTTATCCCGGACCTTCCATTATCATTGCGTACAGTCACTGCATTGCACATGGTTATGATATGTGTCATGGTAATGAGCAACAGAACCTGGCTGTAAAAACCGGCTACTGGCCTTTGTTCCGCTACAACCCGATGAAAGAAAAAGGACAACGCTTTACCCTGGATTGCAAACCACCTTCTGTGGCATTGAATGAATTTTTATATCATGAAAACAGGTTTGCAACCATTAAAAACAATTATCCTGAAAAAGCAACCGAGTTTCTCGCATTGGCTAATGAAGGCATACAACGCAGATGGGAAACCATCGAAGCATTGAAGTCGTTGTGATTGACGGATATAAAGGAGGGTACTATTTCTGCACCATTGTATTTAAATCTGAATTTGGATATTAAACCGGGGAAATAAATAATTGCGGTAATTGAAAACCGGGGGTTTAAAAAAAGTAAACTATATGGATGGGGTATTAAAAAAATTTATTCAACAGCAAGCATGTGCCACTATTTGTTGTACGGATGAAGAAGGCAGCCCTTACTGTTTCAGTTGCTTTTATGCTTTCAATCCCGGAGGAGGATTACTCTATTTTAAATCATCGGATGATACATATCATTCAGTCCTGGTGAAAAGAAATCCCGTTATTGCCGGAACTATTCTTCCTGATAAATTAAATAAGCTGATAATAAGGGGCATCCAGTTGGAGGGAGAGGTATTGGAACCATTTCATCCGCTGGCAAAAGATGCATTTGCAATTTATCACAAAAACATTCCAATGGCGCTGGCAATAAAAGGCAAGGTATTTACTATCCGGCTGGATGTTGTAAAAATGACGGATAGTCAATTGGGATTCGGCAAAAAGATTACCTGGAAAAGAGGTGAAACAGAGATGATAATGGATAAGAAAAATTAATTTTTTTCACTTTTATCATTTCTTAAAAAAAATAATAAGGTCTTTCGGTTAATTACTTATAGGTAATTCTTATTTTAAATTTTATAAATTTCAATGATAACAAACAAATTATATGTATTACCCTCAACATCATAAATTTCATATCCCGGTGATGGGATTGGCTTATACCATTGATACCCCGATTAAAGTCGCCCGGTTTGGTATCTCTTCAGCTATTTCAATTGTCGAAGACAGGTTAGTGGAAATGATGAGAAAGCATTATTATCCAGTGATCAACCAGGAGTATCATCCTATCCGCACTCATGAAAAAGACTACCGGGCCAAAAGAATTACGGATTACCTGAACCTGGTGAATACAATTGTTCAGGTACAGATTGAAAAGCTCCGGAAAACAGCTTTCGAAGCAGGCTCTGAAATAACGAAATATTTTGAAATGCTCCCGGATGATAGTCTGCTGAAGCAATTGTACAGGAAAATGATAAAGACCGGCGATCAACCTGAAAAGAGTAAAATAGAGTCTTATTTACGAACACAAATAATACCCGGTAGTATTGATGTAAATATCATGACTAAGATAGACCGGGAGAATTATAACCAATTCGGCGAATTGCTGGAAGACGGCTCTGATGCGGTAGCTGCATTGAGAGGATATGCAAAAAGTAATCTTTCAGATTCTTCTGTAGTCTTTTCTGCCGGCATGAACCCAAGATTATACAATTACCTGGAGAATTGTGAAGAGTTTAATATTAACGAAGACGGGTGTTTTACAAAGAAAATAATTATAAAGGTCAGCGATTACCGTTCCGCATTGATCCAGGGAAAATATTTAGCCAAAAAAGGTATTTGGGTAAGTGAGTTCAGGATTGAATCCGGCCTGAATTGTGGCGGACATGCTTTTGCAACAGAAGGCTATTTACTTGGCTCCATACTGGAAGAGTTCAAATCCAATAAACAGGAATTGATGGATACACTTTTTGAAATCTATAATGCTGCTCAGCAGAAAAAAAATAATCAAAAACTTAATTACCCTCCCCGGATGGTATTTTCTGTACAGGGTGGTATTGGCACTCATGAAGAAGATGATTTTTTGCACCGGCATTATAATATGGAAAGTACCGGGTGGGGCACCCCTTTTTTGCTGGTGCCGGAAGCGACCACCGTTGATGAAGACACATTGAAGTTGTTGTGTGCTGCAAAAGAAAGAGATGTAGTGTTGAGCCGCAATTCTCCATTGGGGGTCAGGTTTTATTACCTGAAGGGAACCAGTGCTGAACGTGAAAAATTAGTACGTATAAAAAATGGAAAACCGGGCAGCCCCTGTACTGAAAAGCACCTGGGCTTTAATACAGAATTTACCAAAGAACCGATTTGTACGGCCTCACACAAATATCAAAAACTAAAAATTACACAGTTGCAATCACTTCATCTGCCGGCCCCTGAATACAAAAAGCAGTTGAATGATGTATTGGACAAAGAATGTTTATGTGTGGGCCTGAGCAATGCGGCTGCAATAAACTATAAACAGACTTTTATTAAGAAACTGAATGCTGTAAATATTTGCCCCGGGCCCAATATTGTTAATTTCTCCAAAGTGGTTTCGTTGCAAACCATGACGGATCATATTTACGGAAGGGGAAATATTCTTACCGATCCGAACAGGCCCCATATGTTTATTGCGGAGCTGAATTTATATATTGATTACCTGAAAGAACAACTGGAAGAACATGCTGGGCCTGAGCAATTCTCTAAAAAGAAAAAATATTTTACTTCCTTTTATAAAAACCTCAGGGAGGGATTAATGTACTATCGCCAGGTGCCCGGAATATCTGGCGCATCCGGGAACCAGTTTGCCAGGGCACTTTATTATGCCGGATTAGAACTGGATTTTTTAAATTATCAATATGGCATTGAGGATAAGTAATTACTCCCGGGATTTTACATCCTTGGCTTGATTTGCCCCATTTGTTGATTTTCCCGTCACATAAACACCTATAAGTTATTTACAATGCAATTATTGCCTGAAAAACAGGTGTTTTCAATACAATGAAACCCATGCCTGTTCTGCATTTTACGGGTAGCAAACAAAAATGATTTTTATCATATTTTTTACTAACAACGATCATGATGTCTTTTTAGCGGAAAAAGTACTTTGAATGGTATAATTATATGCAAAGCACTCTTTCTGAATTGTTTATTGCCGAACACGATGTTATTCTGGAGGCAGGGAATCTTATTTCTGTAAATAGAAATCTATGGAAATCCAATCCTGCTGAATATAAGGAAAAGGTTATTCTTCTTCTTGATTTTTTTTCCATCTATGCGGATCAATTCCATCATCACAAAGAAGAAGAAATATTATTTCCCGCAATCAGTAAAATGAGTGAATTGGCCGGGGTGGGCATTGTAGCAGAATTAAACGAGCATCACGAAGACTTCCGCCTGCTGATGCAAAAGATCCGGGCAGCATTTGCTATACATGATTTTACATCCACACAACAATTGCTTGAGTTGTATATCGGCAAACTCAAAGATCATATTGCTGTAGAAAATGACGAGCTCTTTCCCATGGCAGATGATATTTTCAGCAGGGATGAGCTGGATAAATTATACTATAAATGTATTGACTTGGATGAAGGGATGGGTAAAATCCAAAAAAAAGAATTAGAAGAGCTCATTAAAAATTTAACCAGGAATGAGACAGTTCAATGATATACTTGCTTATTGTAATGAAGTTGCATTTGATCTGAATTTTACAAAAGCCAAAGAATGGAAAATTGCTGATAAGAACCGGGCGCTGTTAGGCTTTCTCCCGATTTATTTTCCAAGAGAAATTACACATGCCGCAAATGGCCTGGCAGTTGGCCTCATGGGAGTTGGTGACCGCAAGCAAATAATCAAAGGCGATGCGTATTATCAATCTTATATCTGCCATCTTCCCAGAGGAATTATTGAAATGGCTCTCGATAATAGTTTGGATGCATTTGATGGTTTTGTTTTCCCGGCCATCTGCGATTGTGTCCGGAATCTTTCCGGTATGTTTAAATTGGCTGAAAAAGGAAAATTTCAACGCTATTTTGATTACCCCCAGAACTTTGATTCATTGATAGGGGGTGTTTTTTACAGGCAGGAGTTGCACAAAATCATTGAAGATACCTGCAAGGTAAACGGAGTAAGACTTACAACAGAAAACCTGAATCACTCCATCAGCCTTTTTAATAAAAACAGAAAACTTATTGAAGAGATCTATAATATCCGCCAGGAATATCCCTGGAGATTGTCTGCTGTGGATACATACCTTATTATCCGTGCAGGCTTGGCAATACCGGTTGAAGAGCACAACCAGGTTCTTGAAGAGGTTGTTGAAATCATCAGCGAAGAAAGAGGGGAACCCATGGATAATATCCGTGTAGTAATTACCGGTTCATTTTGTGAACAGCCACCTCTTGGTTTGATAAGATCTATCGAGATGGCCGGCTGTTATATTGTTGATGATGACTTCATGCAGGGGTCAAGATGGATTGAAGGTGATATTGATGAAAATACAGAGGATCCGCTTGCTGCATTGACAAATGCATATCTGACCCAAAGCACTTTTGCTTCCGCCGTATATGACGTGGGTAACC
This sequence comes from uncultured Chitinophaga sp., assembly GCA_964525285.1. GTDB lineage: Bacteria > Bacteroidota > Bacteroidia > Chitinophagales > Chitinophagaceae > JJ008. The sequence continues at coordinate 17,336 of CAZGGQ010000012.1, read as the reverse complement.
CGAAAGGGAAACGCCTGGTAGAGTTGGTTAAAAGCAGGAATGCGGATGGTGTGATTTTCAGTGCCGCAAGTTTTTGTGACCCTGCATTGCTGGATAGACCTGAATTACAAAAGAACTGTGATGCTGCAGGAATTCCACACATAAATTTTCAATACCATGAAAACACCGGGCAGTTTAAAGTGATAAAAGAACAAGCGGGAACATTTTCTGACTCCATTAAACTCTGGGCGTAAAAAGAATTAAAATGAGTATCGAAACGAAAGAAGCCATAAAGGAAAAAAGCATGGTCATTCAAAAAGACATGCTTGCAAATCTGTTTCATGAGTTAAGCACAGCAAAGGAAACAGGGAAAAAAGTGGTATACACATTTGTTCCCGGTAATCTTACCGAGTTGATTTTATCTTTTGATATGTTGCCGGTATACCCGGAAATTAATGCCTTGCAATCCGGCATGCGAAAAAAATCCGGATCATATATCCGCGAAGCAGAGAAGCTGGGATTCAGTGAAGATGTTTGTACTTATGTAAAATGCGACATCGGCATGATGCTCAACGGCAATATCGGACCCACCGGGGAAAAGCTTCCGCCACCGGATTTGCTTTTACTCAGCTACACGGGCTGTTTCACTTTCATGAAGTGGTTTGAAAACCTTGAACGCCTATACCCCGGTGTTCCTGTTGCCATGCTTCACACACCTTACCAGGAAGATGGCCATATTACAGCAGACCAGGTTGAATACATGGTGAAGCAGCTAAAGGAAGAAGTGATCCCAAAAATGGAAAATGTATCGGGAAAGAAATTTGATATGGAGCGTTTATCCAATATGATGGTAAACTCTGCAAAAGCCGAAGATTTACTGGTGAAAATTTTAGAGAGCGCCAAACACAAACCATCACCCATTGATGCCTATTTCGCCGGGGTATATTATATCGGTCCCATTTTTACTGCTTTCAGGGGTACAGATGAAGCCGTTGAATACTACACCGAATTATATAATGAAGTTCAGGAAAGGGTACGATTAGGTTTAGGTCCCATTACACCTGAAGGTGAATTGAAAGAAGAAAAATTCCGCCTTGTTGTTGAAGGTCCTCCTAACTGGACAAACTTCCGTGAATTCTGGAAAATATTTTATGATGCAGGGGCTGTGATTGTTGCTTCATCTTATACAAAAGTTGGCGGTGTGTATGATCTTGGTTTTCGCCATGATTCAAAAGAACCACTAGAAAGTTTGGCAAAATATTGCATGGGTTGTTACACCAATATGAATCTGCCACAACGTGTAAACCTCCTTGCTGATTATGTGACAGAATACAAGGCAGACGGATTTCTTATCAATTCCATCAAAAGTTGCAACTCATTTTCGGCAGGCCAGTTGATGATCATGCGGGAAATTGAACAGCGTCTGGAAGTCCCGGTTGGATTTATTGAAAGCGACCTCGTGGATCCCCGCTACTTTTCCTATGCAAATATTAAGAACCGGCTCGAATCATATTTCCAGATGCTGGATCAGCGAAAAATAATTATAGCACAGGAATCACAGGCAGTTTAATAATTAATAACCATTCAATGAATAAATACTATCTCGGCGTTGATTTGGGTTCTACCACCTCTAAAGCTGTGATCATTAATGACCAGGATGAAATTATCGGGCGTGGTATAACCAATACAAGGGCTAATTATGCTGTAGCAGCTGATATAGCACGGGATGAAGCCATTTATAATGCCCGGTTTTCTGTGCTGAAGAAAAAATTGGATAGCGAAATAAAAGCAAACCCGCATTATAAAAAATATATAAATGACCTGGAAAGTGTTTTTCAATATGAACAATTTAAAGTAAGGCTGGATAAATTAGGAGAGGAATTGCTGAAAACCTGTAAAACTTTTTTTAAAGATGAAGTCACACAGGAAAAAATGCTCGGACATTTAAGAAGCATTCGCAAAGCGTTCAAGCCGGTCATCAAACATGATTATTTATACAATAACCTTGGGGCCAAAAATCAATTCTTCCGTGATATAGTCTCTGAAAAGTATAATGAGGAAGTGAATAAACTTGAATTATCCCTCTTTGAACCTTTGATGACTGTTTGGGACAAAAGCATTAGTCCTGCAGAAAATCAGCTGATCACTTTTGATTTCAGGGAGCTTATTTATAAGGCCATTAACGAACTGAAGGAGAAATATAAAAACCTTCCGGATGAAGTAACTGACAATACAAGTATCAATTTCGATGCGGAATTGAATTTATTGAAAGGAAATTTTGAACATGTTTCAGAATCCCTGAGAACACATATAGATGAAATTACTGAGATTGAATTCAACATCACTAACATGACCGGTACCGGTTATGGACGGGCATTACTGCCGTTTCCGCAGGATTGCATCCGATCTGAAATATTATGTCACGCATTTGGGGCTCATGCTATTTTTCCTGAAACCCGTACTGTACTTGATATTGGCGGCCAGGATACAAAGGCTATACAGGTTGATAAGTACGGACTCGTTACCAGTTTTCAGATGAATGATCGTTGTGCTGCCGGTTGCGGCCGTTATCTCGGCTACATCGCAGATGAGATGAGTATTTCACTGAATGAATTGGGCCCTATGGCATTGAAGGCAGAAAAAGAAGTAACAATATGTTCTACCTGCACCGTTTTTGCCGGGGCGGAATTAAGGGAGTTGACCAATCTTGGTGAAAAAAAGGAAGATATTCTTGGTGGCTTGCATAAAGCAATCATCATGCGCGCCATGTCTTTGATAGCCCGTTCCGGTGGCGTATTTAATGAATTCACTTTTACCGGCGGGGTTGCAAGAAATCCTGCCGTCATAAAATATCTTTCTCAGTTAGTAAAGGAAAATTATGGGGATAAGATAAAAATAAATATACATGCAGATTCAATATTCATGGGTGCTTTAGGTGGGGCTATGTTCGCAAGAAGGAATTTGAATATCGCCCTGCCATCCGGTAAAAAAGAAACAGCAGAAATGAATTAACGATGCGAATTAAAAACAGGATATGAAATCACCGCTTTATACGATGGGGATAGATATCGGTAGCAATTTTATAAAATTGGTGCTGATGGATTATTCTGAACAGCCCGGATTATTGGATAAACAAACAGAAAAAATCAGGAAAAGAAACCCTACACAGGTCGCGGATGAAATGATACAGGTTATGCTTCGGAAATTTAATTTGAAATATGAAGACCTTGCCTATCTCGCCTCCACAGGTGAGGGTGACCTGGTGAAACGTAAGAGAGGACACTTTTATGGAATGACTACCCATGCAAAAGGCGCCAATTATTTTTTTCCTGATGCAAAAACGGTGGTTGATATGGGAGCTTTGTATGTCAGGGCTATAAAAATATCTGCTGATGCCCGGGTATTAGATTACAAGATGACAGGACAATGTGCATCCGGTTCCGGACAGTTTGTAGAAAACATCTCCCGCTACCTTGGACTGTCTATTGAAGAGGTTGGCGATATTTCTTTGCAGGCGGATACTCCCGAAGTATCTTCCGGGATTTGTGCCGTGCTGGCAGAAACGGATGTAATTAACATGGTATCCCGGGGAATTACTACACCCAATATCATCAAAGGAATTCATCTTTCTATTGCTAATCGTATCATAAAATTAATGAGTTCGCTGAAAGCAGAATCACCCATTATTCTTACCGGAGGAATGGCTTTAAATAAAGGAATGTTGCAGGCATTGGAGGAACAATTAAAGGAGACAGGGAAAAAATTTGCAGTTAAAACACACCCGGATGCCGGTTATGCGGGAGCTATTGGGGCCGCTTTGTGGGGAGGCTTTCGTCATCTTAAATTAAAAGAAAAACAGACGGTGGCAGTATAAAATTCAAAATGATGCCAATACTTGAATCAAAAATAAAATCCGGAGTTATCATACCCAACATCGCACAGATGCTGGAACGGCATGTGAAGGTGTTTAGAAATAATATTGTTTACCAGGAAAAAAGAAATGAAAAATACGAAGGTGTTTCCTGGAAAGAATTATACAATAACATTCTCAACATTGCATTCAATCTTAAGCAATATGGATTTTCGGCCGGAGATAAAATGGTCATTTTTTCACCGAACCGCCTGGAAATGCTTGAACTGGAGCTGGCTGTAATGTCATCCGGGGGAGTCGCTGTTCCCATATTTGCCTACTTCCATAAAGAAACTGCGGAGTTGCTGATCAATCATTCAGATGCAAAATACCTTGCAGTGGCCGGTGAACTTCAGTTGAGCCGCATGGATAATATTCAGGTAAAAAATATTTTCGTTTTTGATAAACTCGGAAAAAAATATTTTTCAAACCAATACTCCTTTGATGAATTGCTTGTTGAACGTACGGATAAAGATTTTTCATTGAATATGCTTGAAGCTCCTGATGAAATTTGCCTGAATATGTACACATCCGGTACCATGGGGATTCCGAAGTGTGTGCAACTTTCACATAAAAATATTTTATCGCAGCAGGCTGCACTCTCTATGGTTTGGAACCTGGATGAAACCGATCGGTTTCTGTCTTATTTGCCATGGCACCACAGTTTTGGAGGTATTTTTGAATTATTTACCGCCTTGTATAATGGTGCCACCTATTCGCTTGAACCCGGCTATGGAAAAGATCCCGCAGTAATCCTGGAAAACTGGAAACTTGTTCAACCTACCGTTTTTTTTAGTGTGCCAAAAGTGTATCAGTCACTGATTGATCTGACTAAACATGACAGGGAAGCAAGTGAAATCTTCTTTCATTCTCAATTGAAGTTTATTTTTACTGCTGCCGCAGCATTACCGCAAAAACTTTCTGATGAATTTGAAAGACACCAAATACCGGTAATTGAAGGATGGGGGCTTACAGAAACCTCACCCTGTTGTACAATTACAGACCCCACAATGAAAAGAGAAGCGGGTGTTGTAGGCTTTCCGCTGCCGGGCGTTAGTATTCGCCTGGCTGATGATGGCGAGATACTGGTAAAAGGCCCCAATGTGATGGAGGGATATTATAAAAATGATGAGGCGAATAAAGGGATATTTACGGATGATGGCTGGTTTTGCACAGGGGATGTAGGTGAGATAAAGGAAAATGGGCTGAAACTCATTACAAGAAAAGACCGGATTTTCAAATTATCAAATGGTGAAAAGGTTGTTCCATCTGACCTGGAAAAATTGATTGAATTAAAATGTCATTATATTTCATTTGCAATGGTTGTTGGAAACGGTGAGGAGTATCCTGTTGCCTTATTATTTCCTAATAAAAAGCTTTTAGAGCGGCCTGATTATGCCCTCTCACCGGAAGAAGGATGTTTTTGCCCCCGCAACCTTAATGAACTTTCAAGATGTTTACGGGGATGCTTGCATGATGCCAACTGTGGCATTGGGCAAAAGTTTGCAAAGATAAAATCAGCCATGATTATTGATGATGAACTCTCCTTGGAAAAAGGAACATTAACTCCCTCCATGAAAGTGGCCCCGAAAAATGTTGTGAATGCTTACCGTGCCCACCTTGAAAATCTATACGGGTCGGAAAATCCTGTTGATAATGAGGTGTATATTATACGGCTGGCGGAAGCTGATAGTGTGCTTGGAAAAATAATTACTATTTAATATGTACGAGATAAAATCCACACACGGGTTACGAAAGCTGATGAAAGATTATTTCACAGGTTTTGAGCATGCCAAAAAAATTGCATGGTGTACAAGTGTTGGCCCGGCAGAATTGCTTCGCTCATTTGGCTTTGAGGTTTATTTCCCGGAAAATCACGGTGCATTATTGGGTGCAACACGGCAGGCGGGTGACTTTATTCCCTCTGCAATTAACCTTGGTTATTCAGGCGATATCTGTTCCTACCTCACCAGCGATATTGGCGCATATCTAAACAAACGAACTCCGTTACAGGATCATTACGGAATGAACGGAATTCCAAAGCCCGATTTAATTGTTTACAGTACCAATCAGTGCCGTGAAGTACAGGAATGGTTTAATTTTTTTGCAAACGAGTTCCGCTGTCCTGCTATCGGGATATTTCCCCCCCGGCATTTGGATGAGATTACGGATGCACAGATTAATGACGTAAGTGATCAATTTAAAGCAATGATCCCGTTATGTGAAGAAACGAGCGGCCGGAAATTTGACATAGATAGCTTCAGAAATACACTTCGTTTAAGCAGGGAAGCAACTGAACTGTGGAAAGAAGTACTTGCCACTGCAAAAAATTCTCCCGCTCCATTAAGTTTTTTTGACGGCACTATTCACATGGGACCAATTGTAGTTCTCCGCGGAACGCAAATAGCTAAAGATTACTACCAAACATTATTGAATGAATTGACGAAAAATGTAGCTGATAAAACCGGTGTAGTGAGTGAAGAGCATAGCCGTATTTACTGGGATGGTATGCCCATATGGGGAAAACTGAGAGCACTTTCCAACTTGTTTATTGAGAATAATTCCGTTGTTGTGGCTTCTACATATTGCAACAGTTGGGTGTTTGATGCGTTTGATGAACGGGATCCTTTTGCATCATCAGCAAAAGCCTATACGGAAATATTTATCAACCGAAGTGAAACCGCAAAAATGAAAATGCTGAAACAAATGGCTGACGAGTATCGTATTGACGGGGTAATATTTCATGATGCTAAAACCTGTTTCAATAATTCAAATACCAGGTTTGGATTGCCGTTAAGGTTCTACAAAGAATCTGGAATTCCGGTTTTGGTTATTGAAGGTGACCTGTGTGATCTGCGTTTCTATTCCGAAGGGCAAACTACTACAAAGATTGAAACATTCATTGAACAACTGGAAAATCATAAAATAGTGCATTTATAATATGGCGGAAAGAAAAATAAATAAGATCGGTATAATCGGAATGGGTCCGGTAGGATCAATACTTGCTTCACATTTTAAGGAAGCAGGATCAGAAGTGGCCATTTGTGATCTTGATAAAATGAAAATGAATCTTATCAGAACAGAAGGCATTATTTTGGAGGGGGTAGTGAACAAAAAAAATTATTTCAAGCGGGTATTTACGTCGGTGGCGGAATTTGAGTCATTCAATCCCGATTTGCTTGTAATAAGTGTAAAGACCACTCATTTACCTTCCCTGCTGAATGAAATAGTAAAGCTTTCCAATTCGGCAACAGGGGTTGCCTGTGCTATGAACGGAATTGATGTGGAGCAAATGATTTCAGCTGCAATCGGAGAATCAAGAACATTCAGAATGGTACTGAATTTTGCAGGTAATCTGAATGCGCCTAATGTTACAAAGGTTACTTTTTTTAACCCTCCAAACTATATTGCCTCTGTCGATGATTCCCGGAAAACGGAAGCTGATGAAATAGCCAATATATTAAACTCCGTTTCTCTTGACAGCAAATCAATTAGTTCATTTGAGCTGCTCAAATGTGTTTGGGAAAAAACAATTCTCAATTCATCGCTCAGCGCTTTGTGTGCCGTGGGCAGAATGACCATAAAGGAGGCGATGAGCAACCCCGATACGGTTGAGTTAATAGAGCAGGTCATTGAAGAAGCAGTGGAAGTTGCTGCAGCAGAGAAAATAATGTTTGATGATGATTTTATCCGTAAATGCCTTCGTTATCTGCATAAAGCCGGGGATCATTTCCCATCACTGGCGGTTGACCTGCTGAATAACCGGCCTACAGAAATTGATTTCATGAACGGGAAAATAGTTGAATACGGCCGCAAACATTATATCCGTACTTCACTTAACCTGACTTTTACGAATATGGTGAAAGCCATGTCAAATAAAGCATATACTACGACGGTTAAAACGGCCAAAGCAGCCATTGAACAAAATAGTTTGGCAAAAAAAATCACTACGGGAATCGGCAATGGAAAATCAAATAATTATTTTCTGGGTGTTGACCTGGGTTCTGCTTATACCAAATTTTCAGTAATTAATGAGCACGGGAATATCGTATTTCAAACAGCATTGAAGACCTTAAACCGTGACCGCATTTCTGTTCGCCACGTCATTGAAGCTTTGAAAAACGAGTACAGCATAAATGCAACCTGTGCAACCGGATATGGGCGAAAACATTTTCCCAATGCAGACATCATAAAAACAGAATTGAATTGTGCGGCGCTGGCCGCTTCAAAATATTTTTCAGGGATTAAAAATATTATTGATATCGGGGGAGAGGATATTAAAGTGATTAAATGTAACGAGGAAAACAACATTGAAAATTTTTATCTCAATGATAAATGTGCGGCCGGTACAGGTTCATTCATAACGGAAGTAGCAGAGCGGGCAGAAATTAATATTGCCGAAATGAGTGACCTGGCTGCCAAATCATCTTTTGGAAAAGAGCTGAATAGTTTCTGTACGGTTTTCGCTAAAACAGAAATTATGTCCTGGCTGTTTGAGGGATTGCCGGTGGAGGATATTGCGAAAGGGATTTACCTGTCTATTTTGAACCGGGTGGTAAAATTGAGGATTGATCCGCTTGCACCGGTTTATCTTATCGGAGGTGTAATTGCTCATCACCCCTATCTCAAAAACCTTTTACAGGAAAAGTATAAAAAAGATGTTCAGGTAATTGACAGGCCCCAATACACGGTATCATTTGGGGCAGCATTGTTTGCGAAAGAGGCATTTGAAAAAGGGTCGTTAAAGGAATCTGCAGTCCTGACCATCCCGGTAAAAACATAATATGAAAGGATATCATCATAAAAGAAAGGGTATTGGAATTTTATTTGAGGATATTTTCCTGGTTAACGGGATGCGTACTCCTTTTGGTAAATATTGCGGCACATTGGCTCAAGTATCACCAACAGATCTTGGAATTGTTTCTTCGAGGGCAGCTTTACAAAAATGTAACCTGGATCCAACGGATATTGATCAGTTGATAGTGGCAAACATTGGCCAGAGTTCTTATGATGCCTATTTTCTTCCCCGTCACATAGGTTTGTTTTCCGGCCTCCCGGTTGAAATACCTGCATTAATGGTTCAGCGAATTTGCGGGTCAGGATTTGAAACACTTATAACAGGCGCAGAACAAATTACTCTCGGAAAAGCAGGATCAGTTTTATGTACCGGAACAGAGAATATGTCCCTTTCTCCTACGCTGAGTTTTGGAAACCGTATGGGGCACCCACTCGGAAGACCTGTTTTTAAAGATATGTTGTGGGAAGCACTTGATGATACAGCTGCTGGTTACCCGATGGGTTTTACAGCAGAGAATGTTGCAAAGATTTATAAAATTACAAGACAGGACTGCGATCAGTATGCACTAACCTCTTTTCAACGTGCGGTAGCAGCGCGGAATAACAAATTACCAGAAGAGGAAATTACTCCTGTTAATTCTGCTGTATTTGAAATAGAAGGATTGAAATCAAGAAAAATCCGTTTGCCTGCCGGCATAAAGGATTTTGTAACTGATGAACAGGTAAGGGAAACAACCCTTGATGCCCTTTCTAAATTGAATCCTGTTTTTTCTGAAGTGGGTGTATTAACGGCAGGCAACTGCAGTGGTATTGTTGATGGAGCAGCCTCTTCTGTTGTTGCTGGTAATGAGTTTATTCAAAACAGAAAACTGAAACCTATATCGAAAATTATTGCAGGGGCTAGCTGTGGCGTTGATCCTAAGTTGATGGGATTGGGTCCGGTGCCTGCCATCAATTTGTTGTTGGAAATGACAGGGTTGAAGATTCCTGATATTGGTTTATTTGAAATAAACGAAGCATTTTCTGCTCAGGTGATCGGCTGTGAACGGGAACTGAAAATTGACCGGGATAAATTAAATGTACATGGTGGTGCAATCGCTATTGGTCACCCGCTTGCCGCAACGGGGCTTAGGTTATCGTTAACCATTTCAAATGAAATGAAATTGAGGAAAATTAAATATGGAATTGCTTCAGCATGTATCGGGGGCGGACAAGGAACTGCAATCCTGTTTGAAAACACGGAATTATGAGCAAAGAGAAATTTTATCAATGGCAAATGCTTGAGTTGAAAAAAGAATTTAAACTCATTGAAAATAGTTTCCCTGAATTAGCAGCCGGAGAAGTATTGGTAAAAGTGGCGGGCTGTGGTGTATGTCATACCGATATCAGTTTCTGGCATCATGGAGTAAAAACCAAACAACCTCTTCCACTCACACTCGGCCATGAAATAAGTGGTGTTGTAGTGGATGGGGAAGCATCATGGCTCGGAAAAAAGGTGATCATCCCTGCTGTACTTCCATGCGGGGAATGCGAGTTGTGCAAAAAAGGAAGAAGCAATATTTGCCGGAATCAATTGATGCCCGGCAATGATTTTCATGGTGGGTTTGCTTCACATATAAAAGTGCCTTCTAAATTTTTGTGTCATGTTCCTGATAGTATGCTACATGCATATCCCCTGGAACAACTGTCAGTTATTGCCGATGCAATTTCAACTCCTTACCAGGTGGTAAAAAAATCAGAACTGGAGGCGGGAGATTTGGCTATTGTGATCGGGGTGGGAGGTGTTGGAATTTATGGCGCCCTGATCGCAAAAGTATTCGGGGCAATGGTTATTGCACTTGATCTTAATGATGAAAAACTGGCAGCAGCAAAAGCAAATGGCATTGATGCAACACTCAATATCGGGGGTCTTGATATAAAATCCATCAAGGAAAAAGTAAAAGAACTTGCAAAAGAGATCAAAGCTCCTGAGACAGGATGGAAGATATTTGAAATAAGCGGAACAAAAGCCGGTCAGGACCTGGCTTTCAACCTCATAACTTTTACTTCAACGCTTTCAATTGTTGGATTTACGATGGATAAGGTAGAAGTGCGGCTGAGTAACCTGATGGCATTTGATGCAAAGGTCGTCGGCACCTGGGGATGTCGGGCTGAACTGTATCCGGAAGTGCTGGACCTGGTGGCAAGTGGGAAGCTGAAAATTGCACCGTTCGTTCAAATATTTACCATGTCACAGATCAACGAAGTATTTAAAAATACGTTGGAACATAAGTACACAAAAAGATCAATACTGGTTCCTGATTTCAATTAAAACAAAAATAAAATGACAGCGTTAAAAGATCACAACATAGTTAATACAACATACAATGAAATAATTTTTGAAAAACGTCCTTGTTTGAATAATGATGGTACCATTATAAAAGATTTATTCAATGCATGGATCATTCTTAACAACCCTGCGCAATACAATTCGTATACCACGGGGGCAGTTAAAGAAATAATCCTGGCATTTAGCGAAGCATCCAACGACAGAAGCGTAGTCGCAGTTGTGTTTACTGCCGTTGGTGATAAAGCCTTCTGCACCGGCGGAAATACAAAGGAGTATGCAGAATATTATTCAGGCAATCCACAGGAGTATTCCCAATATATGCGCTTGTTCAATGATATGGTCAGTGCCATCCTCAAATGTGAGAAACCGGTCATCTGCAGGGTAAATGGGATGCGGATCGGCGGCGGGCAGGAAATCGGGATGGCCTGCGATTTCAGTATTGCAAGTGATATGGCAAGGTTTGGACAAGCTGGACCGAAACACGGAAGTGCACCGATTGGCGGCGCTACCGATTTTTTACCGCTTTTTGTGGGTATTGAAAGGGCCATGATGTCATTAACACTCTGTGAACCATGGTCAGCTCAGCAGGCTTATTATTTTGGAATGATCACAGATATTGCCCCGGTATTAAAAGTAAATGGAAAATTCATTGTTAACCCAATGGTCGTTTCAGATAAAATAGTTGATGAATTTGGCCGGTTTGTCTTTGGAACAACCAAAAAGGGGGACGAGTTGAAAAAAGCCAAAGAAATGCTGGCTACAACTGAGACTGATTTTGCCATGCTGGATACTGCTGTAAATAATCTTATCAATAAAATACTGCACACATTTCCAAACTGCATGAGCAAGACCATCAGCGAGGTTCGCAAATTTAAATTGGAACATTGGGATAAAAATAAAGAAGGAAGCCGTGAATGGCTTGCTTTGAATATGATGACCGAGGCAAAAGCAGGCTTCAGGGCATTCAATGAAGGGCCAAAAGAGAAACGGGAGGTTGATTTCGTTAAACTCCGTCAACTACTGGCGAAAGGACATGAGTGGGATGATGAAATGCACAAAACTATATCTCCACAATTTCAAGTTATAAATCACTGAATCATGAAAAAGATTAAAGTTAATTATTCACACAAAAGCTCAGTCGCAACCATTTTACTCGATGATGGGAAAGGAAATATTCTGGACCGCATAATGATGGACGAGTTGCAATATGTTTTTGACTCTTTTACAAAAAAGGAAGACCTGAAACTTATTGTTTTTGAAGGTGCGGGAACGAATTTTTCATTTGGCGCCAGCGTGGAAGAGCACAAGAAGGAATATGCCGCAGTCATGCTGAGGATCTTTCACCAGTTATTCTATTCACTAAGGGACATTTCTGTACCTGCTTTGGCAAAAGTATCGGGACAATGCCTTGGGGGAGGCTTTGAACTTGCTTTGATGTGCAATTTTATTTTTGCTGATAAGAGCGCCAAATTTGGACAGCCCGAAATCATGCTTGGCGTTTTTCCTCCACCTGCTTCCATCCTTCTGCCAGAAAAAATAGGATATGCACGGGCAGAAGAATTACTCATCACGGGTAAGACTATTAGCGCAGAAAAAGCCGGTTCCATTGGATTAGTGAATGAAGTATTTGATGATAAGGATTCGCTTGATAAAGGAGCTGATAGCTGGATCGAAAATAATATCCTGCCGAAAAGCGCTTCCTCGCTGCGGTATTCTGTAAAAGCCACCAGGGTAAAATTGAATCATGTATTGAGTAGCTTTCTTCCTGAGCTTGAATCAATGTATATAAACCAGCTTATGGGATCTCATGATGCAAATGAAGGCATCCAGTCATTCCTGGAAAAAAGAAAGCCTGTTTGGGAGAATAATTAATTAAAAAGTATGAAGCATATCCAAACGGTGGGAGTTATTGGGGCAGGAACCATGGGTTCTGCCCTGGCACAGAAGTTTGCACAGGAGGGATTCAAAGTGATTCTTGCTGACAGGGCAGCAAATTTTGTAGAAAGGGGTTTGGCAAATATTCATACTACACTCGAAGAAGGAATTGAGAGGAAAGTTTTTACAAAACAGCAAGGGGAAGAATATTTATCGAATCTGAAAGGAACTGATTCTCTTGCCGATCTTAAAGTTTGCGACCTGGTAGTGGAAGCTATCTTTGAAAACTTTACTGCAAAGGTTGATTTGTTCAAATCATTAAGTGTAATTCTATCGAAGGATTGTATTGTAGCGACCAATACTTCATCTTTTTCTGTAACCGAACTGGCGAAAAGTATTTCTCACCCGGAACGGTTCATCGGGTTGCATTTCTTTTATCATGCTGCAAAGAACCGGTTGGTTGAAATCATACCCGGGGAAAAAACATCTTCCAAAACAATTGAGGCGACACAACTATTTGCAGTGCTTGCCGGGAAAGATGCTATAGATTGCCGGGATAGTTATGGATTTGCTGTGAACCGCTTTTTTGTTCCCTGGCTCAATGAGTCAGTAAGGTTACTCCACGAAGGAATAGCTGCTAAAGCGGAAATTGATTTTGTATGTATGAAAATTTTCGGGATCGGAATGGGGCCATTTGCACTCATGAATGCTACGGGCATCCCGGTTGCTTATCATTCGGAGAAGACGCTGGAAGTTTTTGGAAAATTGTATGAAGTGGCTGAAACGCTGACGATCCAGGCAGGTTCCGGAAAGCAATGGGAAATTGAACCGTTGACGATTGAAAAAATTGATGTACAAAAAGAAAAATTAATCAGTGACAGGATGCTTGCTGTTGTATTCTTTGTGTGTTCCCAGATACTGGAAGAAAAAGTTTCTTCACCCACTCATCTGAACCGGGGAGCAAAAATAGGATTACGCTGGAAAAATGGACCTGTTGATTTAATGAAATCAGCAGGTACGGAAGAAGTGAATCGTCTTGTTACCATGGTTTCTGAATTATATGGAATGAAAGTGCCTTCGTCAATACATGAAAAATATTGGGGAATGGAATCGGTGAAGCTTGGAAAGAAATATCCCTTTGCCATCATAACAATGGATCAGCCGGAGAATATGAATGCGCTGAGTGAAAAAACGGTACAGGAGCTTTCCCAAAAATTCAATGAAGCAGATACTGACTCAGCCGTTAAAACTATTTTTATAACAGGTTCAGGAAAGGCATTCGTGGCAGGTGCAGATATTAAATTTTTTATTAAAAATATTAAAGCACATAAAATCGGGGATATCGAATCTTTTACTGAGTTCGGACAAAATGTATTTAACCGTATTGATCAGGCTAAGAAAAAAGTTGTAGCCATTATAAATGGCCTTACGCTTGGGGGCGGGTTGGAACTTGCTTTATGTGCAGACATGATTATTGCTTTACCTAAGGCACAATTTGCCTTTCCGGAAACCGGGATAGGCATTTACCCCGGGCTTGGCGGCACACAACGCTGTGCCCGCAAAATCGGAAAGGGCTTGAGCAAATATCTCATACACACGGGTAAAATGCTTTCTGCAAATGAGGCAGAAGAGATTGGATTAGTTGATAAAGTAGTTTCAGTTGAAGAGGGTATGGAAATTATTTCAGGGTACCGGCCATTACCTGTTATCTCCAATAAATTGATACCTGATAAATGGCAGAATATCAGAGAATTTTTTGAGAAGAATTCATTGGTTGAAATTTTAGGTAAAACCTTTTCTATTCGATCATTGGCTAATGAGGAAGCGGATAAAATCGTTAAGACCATAGGGTTTAAAGCACCGGTTGCATTAAAATTGGCCGATAAATTAATTGATGATGGAAATGGCTGTGCGTCTGAGCTGGTCTACCTTAATGAAATATTTTCAACAGCAGATGCTTTATTGGGCCTGACCTCGGTCGGGAAAAAAGTTCAATACCAGGGAAAATGAAAAAGGAAGGATCTTTTTCAGTTATTATTCTTGCTGCCGGGTATTCATCCAGGATGAAGTATCCAAAAATATTTTTGCCTTTTGATGATAACAGAACCTTTATGGAGAAAATTATTGATACATATGCCGATTCCGGAGTCAGCGATATTGTAATGGTCATTAATCAGCATGTTGAAAAGAAAGTGAGATCTGTTTTGTCAATGAATCCTGAATATGATAAAATTAAGATTGTTCTAAACCACTTTCCCGAAAGGGGCAGGTTTTACTCACTTCAGCAAGGGGTGGAGAACCCGCCTTGTAGCACTTGTTTTATTCAGAATGCGGACAATCCTTTCATCTCAGTTGAATTATTAAATAAAATGATGGGCCATGCAACAGTTGCCAGTTATGTAGTTCCTGTTTATATGGGCAAAGCAGGGCATCCGGTTTTAGCCGGCAGGGATATCATGAAGTATTTATTGTTAGAAAAAGGAGATGATTGTAATTTACGTAAGGAGTTTGAAAAATTTTCCAGAATTGAAGTAAGCTGGCCACATGAAGATATACTTGTAAACATCAATACCCCGTCAGATTATCAAAATGTTTTTGGTCATGCAAAGTGTTTATCAGAAATTAACTGAGATAGAAAAAAGCGGAGAACCTGCTGCACTCTGTGTTATTATTAAAACCAGTGGTTCCACCCCTTTGAAAGCAGGAGCAAAAATGATTGTATGGCCAGATGGGAAAATATTTGGTACTATCGGAGGCGGCAAACTGGAATATAAGGTAATTGAAAATGCCATTGCAGTTTTAAATAATTGTACAGCTGAAACGTTTGTTCATCACCTGGTTCAGGATCATCAAATGTGTTGCGGCGGTAGTGTTCACATTTATATCGAAACGGTGAAGAAAATAAATAAACTGATCATTTTTGGAGGAGGACATATCGGCAAACAGGTGCTACAATTTGCCCGAACACTGGATTTTCAGGTTAGTATAGTTGATGAACGGGCTACTATGCTGGAGCCAATGAAAGATCAGGGCGCTGCTTTATTTCAAATGCATCATCAGCAATATCTGACGGGTGCTGCTTTTGATGGAAACAGCTTTATTGTTATTTGCACTCATTTGCACCATTACGACAGGGAGATACTGGCTTATTGTATAAATAAACCACTGGCTTATCTGGGAATGGTTGGTAGTATGCGTAAAGTTTCAGTAACCAAAAAGATATTTCTCAAACAGGGACTGGCTACAGAAGAAGAGCTTGGAAAGGTTGATATGCCTATGGGTTTTAATATTGGCGGAAATTCTCCGGAGGAAATTGCCATCAGTGTAGTGGCAAAGCTGGTGGCTGTGAAAAACAACAAAATGGTAACAAGTGAAATAGGTAAGGAAAATAAAGGAACTGATATTATTCATGAAGAAACAAATAGCGATAGTAACCGGTGCTGGTAACGGAATCGGGAAGGCTATTTCTTTGCGGCTTTTGCAGGAAGACTTTTTTGTTGTATTGGTTGATGTGGACAAAGAATCCGGTGAAAAGGCTGTAAAAGAAACGAGGAAGGATAACGCTGCATTCTATGCAGCGGATATTAGCAATGAAAAGCAGGTAATTGCTTTGTTTAAATCCATTGATGAAACGTATGGAAGAATTGATGTGCTGGTCAACAATGCCGGTATCATTCGTGACAATATGATCTGGAATATGAGTGCAGACGAATTTGACCTGGTGATCAATGTAAACCTCAAAGGCACCTGGCTGATGTGCCGGGAAGCCGCCAAAAAAATGAAGGAGCAAAACTCGGGGCGAATCATCAATATTTCTTCCCGTGCCTGGTTGGGAAATAAGGGACAGACAAATTATTCCGCATCAAAAGCAGGGGTAATCGGATTGACAAGAGCGTTGGCCTTAGAGTTAGGTAAATACAATGTTTCTGTGAATGCAGTGGCTCCAGGGCTAATTGATACACCGTTGACTCAAAAATTGAAAAAAGAGGTACTCGAAAAATTAATAGGGGCTCAACCCACAAAAGCATTGGGTAAGCCGGAAGACGTAGCTCATACTGTTTCATTTTTGGTTTCTGAAAAAACAAATTTTATTACCGGGCAAATCATTTATGTGGACGGAGGTAAAAGCATCGGGGCCGGAATATGAAATCTATTAAGATAAATATTAATAATAAAAAGCACGAGTTGCTGATCGGTGAACATGAAACACTGGCCCATGTATTACGGGAGAAGATCGGTTTGACCGGTACCAAGATCGGCTGTGAACAGGGGAGTTGTGGCGCCTGCACAGTATTGGTAAATAATGAACCTGTTCTGAGTTGTATTACACCGGCCATGCGTTGCGATCATACCAAAATAACTACCATTGAAGGCATTGCCGGGAATGGCGAATTGCATTTGCTGCAAAAAAAATTTGTAGAAAAAGGCGCGATTCAATGCGGATTC
>CAZGGQ010000011.1:0-79064 GCA_964525285.1 uncultured Chitinophaga sp. | reverse complement strand
ATAAATTTGAACCGGGTGGCGGCGGCGAAACGGCTATTAAACAGGAACCGGTAAAAGTGGGGCCGAAGATCGGGAGGAATGATCCTTGTCCTTGTGGGAGTGGGAAGAAGTATAAGCATTGTCATGGGAAAGAATCGTAAGAAACTTTACCCTGTTAAAAAATCAAAAACACTTATGGAAAAAATAAAATGAAGAAAAATATTTTTGTTGCGTTTGAGGGCATTGATGGCAGCGGAAAGAGCATGCAGGTTCAGCTTTTAGCAGACAAGCTGGAAAAAACAGGCCATAAAGTGTACTCCACTTTTGAGCCAACAGATAGCCGGATCGGTTCCATCATCAAAGATATTTTTAATCATAAGATGGAAGCAGATCACCGTGTCATCGCCGGTCTTTTTGTAGCGGACCGGTTAGATCATCTTCTGAATAAAACAAAGGGCATCCTGAAAAAATTAGAAGAAGGTTATACTGTAATTACTGACAGGTATTATTTTTCTTCCTACGCTTACCAGGGCACACATATGTCATTGGACTGGGTGATTGAGGCAAACTCCCTTAGCGCCCGGTTGCTTCGTCCTGATCTGAATATTTACATTGATATTTCACCGGATATCAGCATTACCCGGATCAATAGCGGAAGGAGTTCCATGGAGCTTTACGAGACAAAAGAAAATTTGCAGCAGGTAAGAGGAAAATACCTGGAGGCGTTTGAAAAATTAAAATCGGAAGAAGCTATATTTATAACTGACGGTAACCGCCCCGCAGAATTGATCGCAAAAGATATATGGCAGGAAGTTTCTAAAAAAACTGAAATGCAGAATTCATTTCAGTAACTCCCGCCCCACCCGGTAACAGACCAGTTGCATTGTTTATTTAATTTTTCTTTTTCCTGTAAATGCAATTAGCCATGTCGCAAAGAGTACAGGAATAGCCTTTCCGGCTTACTCTATGACCTATTCCAATAATACCGCTTACAGATTTTATCGGCTGCATCAATGAATGGGGGGTCAGGGTAATATCACAAAATTTATCGGTGAAAAAAGAAAACAATTTTTGTTGTTCACTCACACTCCAGCCGCAATAGCCGGGACTGTAACGTTCGGTGATATGTAATCCCTCGTGGCGAAGATGCTCCTCCAGTTCATCCTGGATTTTGTCCATGGCAGCTTCTACAATTTCCGAACCTACAATATCCATAATGTATCCTTCCAGCACATCACCCTGCTGCATCAGTTTATCCGAATAGTCACCAATTCCCTGCCCGGCTGTGCAAAGAAAAAAAGCAATGGCCTCTGACTTCCTGAACTGGCCGTATATGATTTTTTTAACATCCAGTTCGGTACCATTAATATTCAGCGAATGCTGTTGTTTGTTTACAGATATTTTATCCCGGATGATATACCCGCCTTTTATTTCACAATAATCCTGCGCATTGTTCAGCGCCTCTTCAATCAGCCGGCGAACCGGTACAGGAGATCTCCCCGCTTCATACCCGATAAATTCTTCGATGGCCTCCGGGCGCAGGTCCAATTCATCCACACGGTAGGTATATTTTAGTTCCATGTGCCTGCTGAATTTTTATTATTGATAACATGAATAACCTGTGCAATTTTTTGGATATGATACGGGGTAGTTCCACAGCATCCGCCAACAATATTGGCACCGGCGGCCACCAGTGATCCGGTGACACCCGCCATTTCTTCCGGAGTTTCGGTGAAAACTGTTTTGCCGTCCCGGTTAACCGGTATTCCGGCATTGGCTTGAATTAAAATTGGAATAGAATAACTTGAATTTCTTATCTCCTTTACAATGCCAACCATATCCCGGCTACCATTGCCACAATTGGCGCCAACCAGGTCTGCCCCTGCTTCAATAAGCTGGCTTACCATATCGGAAGGCGATACACCCATGATGGTCCGGTACTCGTTATTCAGTGTCTTTTCAAAAGTCATGGTACAGAAAATTTCACAATGTGTATTTTCCTTTACTGCTTTTACAGCAAGAATAGCTTCCTCCAGGTCCGTCATTGTTTCAATGATTATAGCATCAGCTCCTCCTGCTTCCAATGCAATAGCCTGTTCCCTGAAAGCTTCAACCATTTCTTGCGGGGTTATTTCATCCATCATTAATATCTTCCCGGTTGGGCCGATGGAACCAAGAACGAAATGATCCGCACCTGCAGCTTTCCTGGAAATTTCAGCAGCCGCTTTATTGAGTTCGTTAACCCTGTTTGCCAGGCCATAATGTTGGAGCTTGATACGGTTGCCGCCAAAACTATTGGTTTCAATCATATCAGCCCCAGCTTCAATATAATTCCGGGCAATATCGTAAATCTCTTCCGGGTGTGTAATATTCCAAAGTTCCGGGCATTCCCCGGTTTTTAATCCTTTAGCATGAAGGACCGTACCCCATGCACCATCGGATACCAGACTTTCACCGGATTTAATACGTTCAATAATCCGTCCCATAGCCTAAATATATTGCTTATTCCAATCGATATTTATGATTGAACTACCGCTTAACCGGTAAGTTCTTTCAAATATTGAACAGCCTTCTGCGGATCGGGAGCATAAAAATCAGCGCCGATCTTTTCGCAAAAATTTTCAGTAACCGGAGCACCGCCGATCAGGATTTTTAAGCCTGAAAATTCACTTCTCAGTTCTTTAACTGTTTCCTCCATATTTACCATGGTTGTTGTCAGCAAAGCGGACAAGCCAACAGCGCAACCGGGATATTGCCTGACTGTTTCGATAAATTTTTCAGCTCTTACATCTTTTCCCAAATCTATAACCTCCCAACCCCCACCGGTAATCATCATGGCTGCCAGATTTTTCCCGATCTCATGCAGATCACCGGCTACAGTTCCAATGACAAAAATTCCTTTTCTTTTTGCTTCACCTGATTGGAAAAAAGGTTTTAAATGAAGCATTGCAATACTCATAGATTTGGCTGACATTAACATTTGAGGTACAAAGATTTTGTGTTCGGAAAATTTTTTACCTACCCTTTCCATCCCTTTAATAAATCCATGCTGCAGGATATCACCAGGAGATATACCTTTTTGTAAAGCCAGCTTCGTCAATTCATCTGCACCAGGCTGCCCCTTCATTTCTGAAGGATAGGGAGAGGTTTCGTTTATTTTACCAAACTCGATACAGTGGGCAATTTTTTCCAGAATGTTTTCCATTCACTTTTTATTATTCATATTTTCCAAACTCTCTTGCAATCCTGCTGAGATATTCAATGCTGCCCGGGTCAGTATGTGGAGAAACAGAGCAGGCGGTACTCATAATGTATCCACCGCCCGGTTTGGCTATTCTTAATCTTTTTTGAACAGCTTGTTCAATCAGCTCTTCACTGCCCTGCAAAAGTTCATTTACAGGATCAATATTTCCTTTGATAAATACTTTCCCTTTGGTTTGCGCAACAGCATCTTCCAGTTCAACGGTGCCCAATGGAGGCGGATCCAGTGTATCAATTCCATTGGTACCGGTTTCCATCATTAAATCAAGCCGGTCACCAATCCCCCCGCAGGTATGGGTATAAACAGGAATATCATGAACGGCTTTAATTCCCCCGATCACTTTTTTTTCATAGGGCAGAACAAATTCCTCATAAAATTCCCGGGAAATAAATCCGCTGCCGGCGAAAGCAGAAGATATCAAAACTGCATCGGCGGCGCATCGTGCTTCCAGGATACCAAGCTGTATGGTTCCCTCCGTTAATGCTTCGAGGCATGCATGTGTTTTTCCGGGATCAATAAGCAAAGCCATCAATGCCGGTTCATAATTCAATAATTCCAAAAACTGGGAAAACGGACTATAAAGCTCAGCATGCACTGAAACACGGTTTGCCGTTTTTTGAATCACCATTTTTAATGTGTCATTAATATAAGAAGGAAAAAAATTTTCTTCCGGTCTTTCCTCTTCACTGAAATCCCAGGTGAATGGATAATTAATTCCTGAAATTTGCCAGGGATCAATATAAAAGAGTTTATCAGGATCAATATCATCAAATGCGGGAAAGCTCCTGCTTCCATCTTTCTGATAGTAATGCGGATTATCATCTTTTGGAAACTTGCTATAACATCCGTTTTTCCACCCTATATATTTCTCTCCTTTTCTTTCTTCTATTCGTTCAATATGACTCTTCCAATCAGCGGGCCTGCCATGCAGATTGACAAGAATTCCATCGAACTGGTATCTTGTCTGCATGGCGATCAGTGCATTTGAAAATCCTTCTGAAGTGTACCATATATCTAAAGGGTCAACACCGCTATATAAGAAATAATGTCCTAGGGATAGCTGACACATTACAGGAACACGGTCAGGTATCCCGCCCTGCATGGCTATTCTCATACGTTCTTTTCCTGTCATTGATTCAATACTTACCCCCAAGTTAAAGACGATGAATGACAAATCATATGAGCTATTTGAACCCGGCGGCAGTGATCAGGTTATAAATCCTGTAAAAGGGACGACCGGAACGGCTGGGGCAGCGTTGAAATAGTGAGAAATGATCCCTTTCTTTGTGGCCATGGGAAAAATACAAGCATAACCATGGTAAAAAAACCTGGTTTCCTGTTTTTTGGCATTCTGTGAATAAACAGGGGCTAAAAATGCCCTTTGTCTTAAAAAATATCTATAGGTTTGCGGTCATTATTTTTAACCCCAAAATCAAAAAAATCATGAAAAAATTATTTGCCATGCTGGCGCTTGTTGCTGTTATGACATCTTGCAAAGACAAAAAGAAAGATGACAAAAAAACTGATGCCACCACCACCACTACCACCACCGACCCAAACACAACCACCACGACGACCACGACCACTACTACATCATCTGATGTACCCACTTTTGCAGATGCGGAAGTCCAGCAATATGTAAATGACTATACTTTATTTGTCACATCTTATGTAGATGCTTATAAAGCAAAAGACATGACCAAGATTGCAGATATGTCACAAAAAATGTCTGACTGGAGTTCAAGATCTATGTCTGTTGCCCAAAAATTATCCGGTAACGCCGAAGAAGCAACTAAGTTCAGCAACTATATTACAAAACTATCCGAGCAATTAACAGCAGCTATGTCAATACAATAAATTCCCTGCTACTTATAAAAGAATCTCCCGCCAATAACGGGAGATTTTTTTTATCTCAATAATATAGAAAAGCCCTGTAGTCATCTGAAACCCCTCTTGTAAATATCTTACCTGAATAAAAAGGCATGTAATGCAGTTATTCTTTACCTTAGAACGGCAAAAACAAAAAGATGGCCTACCACAAAACCAAACAAAAAGTTCACGGGCTGCTGCACCCGGATATAGTTGGTGATAAACATTGGGATAAGGTGATCAATGTTTTTATTATCTCCATCATTATACTGAATATAATTGCTGTGATGCTGGAAACGATGCCTTCTATCCAGAAGAATCATGGTTTAATGCGTTTTTTTCATTACTTCGATTTAGTTTCTGTCATAATTTTCACTATAGAATATGTGCTGCGGGTCTGGAGCAGTAATCATGAAGAGAAATACAAACACAGTTTCTGGGGCCGGCTTAAATATATGGCATCCCCCGGGGCATTAATAGATCTTATTGCTATCATTCCTTCCTACCTGCATGCTTTTATTGGTCTGGATCTACGGATTTTGCGGATGCTTCGTCTCCTGCGGTTTTTAAGGCTGTTCAGGTTAACTGCTTATATGAAATCCGCCCACATGATAGGCAATATTTTTAAAAGGAGGATCAATGAGCTGGGATTGAGTCTTGTGCTGGTAGTTTTCCTGATTATCATTTCATCCTGTATTATGTATTTTGCGGAGCACCTTACTCCTTCCGAAGCAGAAAGTAAATTCACAAGCATCCCGGCTACCATCTGGTGGTCGGTGGTTACACTCACCACGACCGGGTATGGCGACATGTATCCACTGACAAAAATCGGAAAAGCCATGGCAAGTGTAATCATGCTGACCGGTGTGGCATTTTTTGCACTTCCTGCCGGTATTATCACTGCTGGTTTCCTGGAAGAGTTCAGAAAAACAAGAAGGAAGAAAAAACATACCTGCCCGCATTGCGGAAAGGAAATAGAAATTGATGATGAACACGACGAACATAAAGACGAGCCATAAATGCCGGAAAAAAGCCGGGCAGTTAAAACCGCCCGGCAATATCATGTTCATCAAGTAATTTATCAGAATGGTTTCTTGCCTTTTAACTGGTATTTTTGCTCATACCTGTCGTTCAGCTGCTTTTGTTTGTCATCAAGATTTATTTTACGTCCCTGGATAAATGCATCTGTAACGTTGTTGCTCATCATATCCAGTATATCACCTGAGCTGATAATGATATTGGCATCTTTACCCACTTCAATACTCCCGGTTTTATCAGCCACACCCATAATTTTTGCTACATTTAATGTAATAGCCGACAATGCTTCTTCCCTGGTTAACCCGTAAGTAGCAGCTGTACCTGCATTAAATGCTATGTTGCGGCCACGGGTTTGATTATCATCATCCGAAATAGCAAACAGCACCCCTGCTTTCTGCAAAGCGGCAGCCGATTTGTAAGGTTGGTCCACATCATCATCATTGGAAGTGGGTAAACTGTGCATCTGCTGCAATATCACCGACACATTATGCTGCTTTAATAAATCAGGGATCTGCCAGCTTTCACTGCCGCCCACGATCACCACATCAAAACCAAACTCCTTTACAAAATCCAGCGCTGCCAGCATCTGCCTCACCGTGTTGGCATGCACATAGAATTTCTGTGCTTTGGTAAAAAGATGCTTTACTGATTCATATTTCAGGTTGGTTTCATCCTGTTTGGCCACGGCATTATATGCTTTTGCCTCCCTGAAAAATGCTTTCAGTTTTTCCAGTTGCTCCAGGCCTTCTTTTACAGGGTCAGTTTGCGGTTGCCCGGCATTGGGGCCGCCTTGTCCTCCTCCAAATCTGCCAAAATTGGGGCGAGCCATCAGGATAGGCATATACAGGTGCATCCCCGCATCTGCTTTCAACGCAGCATCCGTCCAAGTCCATGCATCTAATTGTACTACTGATGAAGAACCAGCAAGAAAACTTCCCTGCGGTACGATATTGGCTGCCAGTATCCCGTTTGACCGGAGTGTATTGATCACTTTTGAATCGGTATTGTAGGCAACAATGGAGCGAACATTGGGATTCATATCACCCATTTCCCTGACATCATTCGTTGCCTTTACTGCGCCTATTTCAATCAGGCCAAGTGTGCTTACCGGGAGAATAATACCTGGGTAAACATGCTTGCCCTTTGCATCAACCGTTTCCGCACCTGCCGGCACAGAAACATTTTTTCCGACCGCTGTAATTTTTCCATCCACAATAACAATGGAAGCATTTTCCAAAACCTCGCCATTGCCGGTATGCACTGTTGCGTTAGTGATAACGATAGGTACTTTTTGTTTTTCCGCAGGTAATACATTTGACTGGGCAGAGGCGACTGCCATGGAAAGAGTGAAAGCTATGACTGATGTTACTTTTTTCATGATTTAAAGTTTATTTGTTCACGAGTTCCAGGGGTTCGCAGTTCTTTGCCCCGGAATTTTATTTTTTTTATTTATACCTGTTTTTATATTTGGCTCCTTTGAGCTCCGACTGTTCCAGGTAGTTAATAAATTTTTGCAAAAGAATTATTACTTCCATAGAAAGGTTATACAGTTCATCAAATTCCTTTTGACTAAGATAATTCCTGTCCAGCGCCCTGTATAGTTGTGACCTGAATTCACCACACGAGCCTTTGGATATATACAGAAACTGGATAAACTCACGGTTACCGCTTCTCTCAAACCCCTCGGCAATATTATCCATAATTGAGCCGGCAGAGCTTTCTATCTGGTTTATCAGTTTATAACTGCTTTTGAAGTTGCCACTATCGATATATTTTCCCGGTATGTTATTCAATACCCTTGCTTTTTGCCAGGAAATAATATCTTCAAACCTTTCAATCTTTGCCATAACTTATTAAACCTTTTAAACCTATTGAACCCCTGAAACCAGTATCTATTCTTCTCTGTCAATCACCAGCAACCCGTGACTATGCCCATGATCGCTGCAGGAATGCATGACCTGGTATGTTGGCTGGGCCGGGATGGTTGCTGTACCGCTTCTCTTTTCCCCGTTCAGCTTTTTTACCAGTCTCGCCCTTTCCGCATCCACATCTTTTTGCATCTGTTCATCTTTCTGCCTGTCAAAATAAACCGTGCCGTCAACGATGCTGTATAATGATTTTGCATAAATGCTCAGCGGATTGTCGGACCAGACCACCACATCAGCATCTTTGCCCAGTTTCAAACTTCCCACTTTATCATCCACACGCAGCATTTTCGCGGGATTGATCGTTACCAGGGCCAGCGCTTCTTCCTGGCTCAATCCTCCGTACTTAATTGTTTTTGCGGCTTCCTGGTTCAGGCGTCTTGCCATTTCAGCATCATCAGAATTGATAGCCACATTCAAACCTACTTTATGCATGATTGCTGCATTATAGGGAATGGCATCTTCCACCTCCGCTTTATATGCCCACCAGTCGGAAAAAGTAGAGGCATTGGAACCATGCTTCAGCATTCTGTCAGCAACTTTGTATCCTTCCAGGATATGGGTAAATGTATTTACTGTGAATCCCATCTTGTCTGCCACTTCAATCAAACCTGTTATTTCGCTCTGCACATATGAATGACAAGTAATAAATCTTTTCTTATCTAATATCTCAACCAATGCCTCCAGTTCCAGGTCACGGCGGGGTGGGTTCAAACCGGTCAATGGCTTTTTCTCTTTCAGCAGTTTTTCTTTGGCTGAATTGTATTCTGCCCATTCAGCTTTATAATCTTTGGCCCTTGTAAATGCATCCACCAGCACCTGCTCCACTCCCATTCTTGTATCAGGATACCTGTTATTTCCGCCGGTGATATTGAAATTGGAACGTTTTACATTTTCCCCCAAAGCAAATTTTATTTGCCCCGGCCATCCTTTGAATTTCATTTCATCATCGTTGGCACCCCAGCGGAGTTTCAACAATTGTGTTTGCCCCCCGATAACATTAGCAGAGCCATGCAGGATATGGGATGAGGTAACACCACCACTCAACTGGCGATAAATATTTATATCATCAGGATTAATATTATCCCCGATCCTCACCTCAGATGTTACTGATTGTGCCCCTTCATTAATAGAAGATGCCGCAATATGGGAGTGTTCATCGATCACACCTGGTGAAACATGTTTACCGGTACCATCTATTATTCTTGCACCGGGTTCTTTCAGGTTCTTACCGATAGCTGCTATCTTTCCGTTCTTGAGTAATATGTCAGTATTCTGCAATACGCCTTCTTTTTCACTTGTCCAGACTGTGGCATTCCTTATCAGTATCGTTTCCTGTTTGGGTTGATGTTCTTCATCCAGGCCATACGGCAAAAAAGGAAAAATAACCTTGCCAATAACCGGGGCATCCTTTTTCTTCACACTGTCGGCCTTTATTTCTGCTGCTTTTACAAATATGGCGGTCCATGTTAATTTATTTCCCGAAGAGTCAAGACCGGTACCATTCCATTCAGTGCCGTTGCTCATGCCGCTTAATCTTGTGGCAGATGCAGGTAGTGTCTGAGTCTGGGTTCCGCCAAAACCGCCGGGAAATCCACCCGGTCTTCTTTGTGTTGTGTCGCCGGGTTGCAAAGCAGGTTTTTGTCTTCTTTGCATAGGAGCATAGCTCAGTTTGATCTGCTTGCCATCAAAACTGAATTTGCTGTTCAATGTATCTTTCCCATACATGGTTACAGAACTGCTGCTCTTCACATCCAATGTATATTTTTCTGTTCCGGTTGCTGTATTGACGGAGAGGTTATATGTTCCGGCAATGTTATCATCAGCTTTTACTCCGTATTTGATTCCCTGCACATAGTTGTACAGGATATTTGTTTTTTCGCCGAAGATGGGAGCGTTAGTAATTAAAAAATTAGCCAGTTTGCCAACATCAAGACTTCCCACTTTATCATAAATGCCCAATGTGATGGCCGGCGTTTTTGTGAGGGCCTCCATGGCTTTGGATTCACTCAATCCATATTCTATTGCTTTGCGGAGGTTGGTCCAGAAAGTATTTACCGCTCTCAGATCGGCAGTGGTAATACAGAATGGAACAGCAGCTTTTTCAAAAGCGGCGGCATTGCCGGGAGCCATTTCCCAATGTTTCATGTCTTCCAGCGAAACAAATCTTGCATCGGCGGGATCTTCCACATCCTGTGCCTGTGGATAATTGAGCGGAAGAATGAAGGTAGCGTTGGAGGCTTTCATTTCCTTGATACGCTGGTATTCGTTCTGTCCGGCTTTGATGATATACTGCACCCCAAATTCATCTCCTATCCTGTCAGCCCTTAAATCATTCCATTTATCACCTGCTTCAAAAACCTGCGGCAGGCCCTGGTTATCATTCCACGATTGCAATGTGGCATTGAAGCCTTCCAGGTAAGGTTTGTTTTTATACCAGGCCGCATCGAGATAGGTCTGACGCAGCAAAGCAATATAGCCCATCATAGAACCCGGATAGGATTGTCCTGAAGTTCCTTTATTGAAAGAGTAATGAGCCGAAGCTTTTTCTTTAACAATTACGAGGTTTTCTTTTTCATTGGCGAGTGTAACAATAGCGCCGGTACCCCTGGCCACTCCGTCTTTCACATGCGTGAGCACCGTGCCGAATCCAGCTTCACGCAGAGGTTTAGCGCTGGCCTCACTTACACTGAAAACTTTATAAACATCCACATCGGATTTGATGGCCTGGTTCCAGCCGTAAGGACCTTTTACAGCATTTTCCAACTGTGGTTGCTGGTTAAAATTAAAACCTCCGCCGCCGGTTGTTTGTGGACGTTGCGGAGTGCCATAATCCGTATAGATGTCAATAAAAGACGGGTAAATATATTTGCCTTTGCAATCCACTTCGACAGCGCCGGCAGGTACTGCAAGGCCAGCTCCTACCGAAACAATTTTTCCATCTTTGATTACAAGTGTTGCATTGGACAAAGTAGTGGCGGCATCTTTAACAATCGTGGCATTGGTAAAAGCATAATATCCATGCCGCGGGTCGGCCGTGCCATTTTCGGGAAAGCTGGGCTGCGCAAAAACAGGTATGCTGAATAAACAACTACATACCAGGACGAGCAATAGACCGGTTTTTCTCATTTCTGTAAGTTTTAAAGGAAGCCGAATTTAAGGGAATCCGGCTTAAACTGATTAATAAATTGATGGATGGATCTGCTTATGACTAAAAATCCTGCTCTACCCATTCACCTGAACTTTGGTTATCTTTGAGTTCAATCAATTTTTGATGTATGAGAAGGAGTGAATCCGTTATTTCTCTTCCCGACCTGCCTGCCGGTCAGGCAGGTTTCAGCCTTTCACCCCGGATAGACCAGGTGGGTGTGGAAGAAAGGGCTTCCCGGTTCACCAAACGCAGCATCAAGAAAGAATCGAAGATGAACGGTCTGAAGCTGGTGCTGAACATGATTGACCTGACTACTCTGGAAGGAAAAGATACAGACGGCAAGGTGAAACAACTTTGTTATAAGGCCATGCATCCGCATGATGCATTACCGGATATTCCAACTGTGGCTGCAATTTGTGTTTATCCATCCATGGTTAAGGTTGCCAAAAAAGCATTGGGCGATTCAGGAATAAAAGTTGCTTCTGTAGCCACGGCCTTCCCAAGCGGGCAAGCACCGAGGGATATTAAGATCAGGGATACAAAATATGCGATAAATGAAGGAGCTGATGAAGTGGATATGGTCATCAGCCGGGGTAAATTTCATGCAGGAGAATACAATTTTGTATTTGATGAAATAGCGGCTATCAAAGAAGCCTGCGGCGAGGCAAGATTAAAAGTTATTTTAGAAACCGGTGAACTCGGCACATTTGATAAAGTGAGACGGGCCAGTGATATTGCCATGCATGCAGGTGCAGATTTTATTAAGACATCCACGGGAAAAATTCAACCGGCTGCCACCATGCCGGTAACGTTGGTGATGCTGGAGGCCATCAGGGATTTTTATTACAAAACAGGAAAGATGATCGGGATGAAGCCAGCAGGTGGTATTTCCAAATCAAAACTGGCTTTACATTACCTGGTGATGGTTAAAGAAACTTTGGGAGAAGACTGGTTGAATAATCATTGGTTCCGCTTTGGCGCCAGCAGTCTTGCAAATGATGTGCTGATGCAGATGGTGAAAGAGAAGACCGGAGTTTACCAGGCGGCGAACTATTTCTCTGTTGATTAGGCCCCCAAATGGAAATAAAAAATAAGGAATAAGAAATAAAAAATGAGAAAGGATGAGGCTTCGTAGGCGAAATTGATAGCCCCGGGTTTTAAACCGGGGATTGAATGAAAGATGTTTTAAAAAGAGCCGTAGGGGCGATATTTTGGTAGCCTCGGCATTTATGCCGGGGAAATAGATGAGTGAAATATTTTCAAACCCATTTAGGGGTTTAAGTCTCAAAAAGAAAGTCATTTTGAAAAATTTTATTTTTTTAATCTTTTCTTCGATTTTAATAAGTAAAACTTATTCTGAAGATATTTTAGTTAGTACTCAATTATTACGGAAGCCTGACAGGGGAGAAATATTGCTGAAGATTGAAGTTAAAAATATATCTGATAAAACGATAAAGACCGTAAAAAATCGCACAAAAGATTTTAAATGGGAAAATGGAAGAATAAATTCCTTAGGGAATTACATCATTGAAATTGAAAAAAATGAAAATGGGAAGTATGTTTTGTTCGGCCCGTCAGCTGATATAGATCCATTTTTCCAGAAAGAAGAATTTATTGCAATTCAAAAAGACCTAAGTATAGCCGATACCTTAAAAATCCATGGCAGTTGGTTTTCCAGGAATAATGAACGAAGTTTCCCAATAGGAATGTACAGACTAAGGGTTCATTTTAAAGCTGATATGTGGAGTCAGCAAATAATGGGTAATTCAAATTGGATTGAATTTAAAATTGAATAAAGTGCCCCGTAGGGGCGAAAGGTTGGTAGCCCACGGATTTATCCGTGGGAATAAAATGAATGAAATGATTTCAGAATCCCGGAGGGGTTCAACATTGATGAGTAACGAACAGAACGATGAAGAGTGCGACGCAACGGAAGTCCATCCGTGTTCATGTCGCTGGTAACATAAAAGAAAAAATATATGCCCGCAACAAAGAAAAAACCAGCAGCAAAAAAAAGCAATACGATCAAATTAAAATTTGATACCAGTTGGTCCTATGCACCTGCACCGGAAAGTAAAAGCGCCGCTACGATCAATAAACAATATGATCTGTTTATTAATGGCGAATGGCAAAAACCGTTAAGTAAAAAATATTTTGATACCATCAACCCCGCCAATGAAGAAAAACTGAGTGAAATAGCAGAAGCCGGCGCCACGGATGTGGACAATGCTGTGAAAGCAGCTCGGAATGCGTATGAGAAAGTATGGAAGAAAATGCCGGCCAAGGAAAGGGCAAAATATATTTTCCGGATCGCCAGGATGCTGCAGGAGAAAGCAAGGGAATTGGCGATCATTGAATCATTGGATGGCGGTAAGCCTATTCGTGAAAGCCGCGACTTTGATGTGCCGGCAGCTGCCAATCATTTCTTTTATTATGCAGGCTGGGCAGATAAACTGGAATATGCATTCCCCAACCGTACTACCGAACCGCTCGGCGTAGCCGGACAAATCATTCCATGGAATTTTCCATTGCTGATGGCTGCCTGGAAAATTGCACCGGCGATTGCAACCGGAAATACTGTTGTTTTAAAACCAGCTGAAACAACTCCATTGACTGCATTGAAACTTGCTGAAATTATTCAAGAGTCAGAATTACCTCCCGGTGTTGTGAATATTATTACCGGTGCCGGAGCAACCGGTGCAGCAATCGTGAATCATCCCGATATTAATAAAATTGCATTCACCGGCTCTACTGATGTGGGAAAAATTATTCAAAGAGCCATTGCCGGTACCAATAAAAAAGCAACATTGGAATTGGGCGGTAAGGCAGCTAATATCATTTTTGAAGATGCACCCATTGACCAGGCGGTGGAAGGCGTTATCAATGGAATTTATTTTAACCAGGGTCATGTTTGTTGTGCAGGTTCCAGGTTGTATGTGCAGGAATCGGTCGCAAAAGAAGTGATCAGAAAATTAAAAGACAGGATCGAATCACTGATCGTTGGTGACCCGATGGATAAGAATACCGACATCGGCGCTATTAATTCAAGATCGCAACTGGATATTATTCATAAATACATCAGCATCGGTAAAAAGGAAGGCGCCGAAATGTATGAAAGTTCATGCCGCCTGCCTGGTAAAGGATTTTTTTGTCGCCCCACATTATTTACAAATGTGGCTCAGAGCAATCGCATTGCACAGGAAGAGATCTTTGGACCGGTGCTGGCAGTACTTACATTCAGAACAGATGATGAAGTGATTGAAAAAGCCAATAACTCCCCATATGGTTTAAGTGCAGGTGTGTGGACCGATAAAGGCTCCAAAATTTTCAACATGACAAGAAGAATGAGGGCCGGTGTTATTTGGGCAAATACCTTTAATAAATTTGATCCCTCCTCTCCTTTTGGTGGTTATAAAGAAAGTGGATTTGGAAGAGAGGGTGGATTGCATGGGTTATCGGCGTATGTAAGCTATGTAAAGTAAAAATTCAAAAGTCAAAATTAAAAATTACTGAACCGCCCATTTTTACTTTTGACTTTTAACTTTTGAATTTTCAAATATGGAAAAGACAATTAAAAAATCTGCGCTGTCCATCAGCGAAAATGGGTTGGAGAAAAAAAAATCTTCTAAACGTTTAGAAGTACTGAAGACCTATAAAATTTATATCGGCGGCCAGTTTCCCCGTACCGAATCGGGCCGGTATTATATTCCAACCAATACCGCCGGAAAAAAATTAGCCAATGTTTGCCTGAGTTCAAGAAAAGATTTTCGTGATGCTGTTCTTGCCGCAAGAGGTGCAGTCAGTGGCTGGAGCGGCAGGGCTGCATTCAACCGTTCCCAGATCTTATACCGGATGGCTGAAATGCTGGAAGGAAGAAAAGCACAATTTATTGATGAGTTAATACAGCAGGACTCCACAAAAGCAAAAGCTGAGAAAGAAGTAAACCTCGCCATTGACCGGTTAATCTATTATGCCGGCTGGTGCGATAAGTTTCAGCAATTATTCAGTTCTGTAAACCCGGTGGCCAGTTCGCATTTTAACTTTTCTGTGCCAGAACCTACCGGTGTCGTTTCCATCATTGCTCCGCAAAGTGATTCACTACTGGGATTAGTCTCTGTCATCGCTCCTGTTATAGCCGGTGGCAATACCTGTGTGCTGCTGGCGTCTGAGACCAAACCTCTTTGTTCAGTAACATTTGCTGAAGTGTTAAATTCTTCTGATCTGCCCGGCGGCGTTATCAATATTTTAACCGGCAGGCCATCCGAACTGGTTTCCTGGTTTGTGGAGCATATGGATGTGAATGCAACCATTTATTGTGAAACTAATTCTGAGATAAAGAAAATGATGCGGGAAAGATCAGCTGTGAACCTGAAACGAATTACTTTCTACGATAAAATAAACTGGTACACGAATGAAGGACAGTCCCCGTATTTTATCATGGACACCCAGGAAATAAAAACAACCTGGCACCCGATAGAAAATATTGCCGGAGCTGGGGGAAGCTATTAGGTTTCACAAGTTTAAAAAATTCAAAAGGTTTAAGAGGTTAAAACTTCTTAAACTTATTAAACCTATTAAACTACTTAACCCTTTTCAACTATTTTTGGAAAGATATTTGCCTTTATGCCACACATGAAATTCATTTTTACCATCGCTGCTCTTGCTTTCGTTTTTACCTGTTCTGCCCAGAAAGATTCCGCCTGGGTAACTGTAGTTGACAGCAATTCAGTTATAGTACATACAGATCCCCGGCTCGACCTGCTTGTAAAAACCCAGGCAACTATCAATGAAGAAACCAGCCGCGACAACAGGAAAACCGACAAAGGCTTTCGCATCATGATCATAAGCACCAACAACCGGGAGGAGGCGCTTGCAGCCAAGACAAAAATTTATACAAACTTCCCGGAACTGAAAGCCTACCTCTGGTACCAATCACCTTATTTCAGGGTCAAAGCCGGCAATTTTAAAGACAAGAAAGATGCTGAGTCGTACCAGAAAAAGCTGAACCGCTATTTTCCCAAAGGTGTTTTTATTATGAAGGATGAAGTTGAAGTAAAAGCAGGAAAAGGAATTAATGACAAGTCACAGCCGGGTTCCCTTTAATATCAATTTCTGAAATTAAAATCAGGGTTTGTCTATTTTTGCGGGATGCTGTCAACTATCAAATCTTTGGCAAGAAAATATGCCCCGGAATTCATTGAGATCCGCCATCATCTTCATGCCCACCCGGAACTCAGCTACCAGGAATTTGAAACTTCAAAGTTTGTACAAACCAAATTGAAAGAACTGGGGATCCCCTTTGAAGTAAAAGCAACAACAGGTGTAGTCGGGTTGATCAAAGGTAAGAATCCCGATAAAAGAATAATTGCGTTAAGGGCCGACATGGATGCATTGCCTATCAAAGAAGAAAATGATATCCCCTATAAATCAAAAAATGAAGGAGTGATGCATGCCTGCGGGCATGATGTGCATACTACCTGCCTGCTTGGCGCTGCAAAAATTTTACATGAACTGAAAAACGAATGGGAAGGAACGGTAAAACTTATTTTTCAACCTGGTGAAGAAAAAAATCCGGGTGGCGCTTCACTGATGATCAAAGATGGAGTGCTGGAAAATCCAAAACCACAGGCTATTCTTGCCTTACATGTAAATACGATCCTGGAAGTTGGCCAACTAAGTTTTCGCAGCGGAAAAGTAATGGCCAGTGCTGATGAATTATATTTCACGATCAAAGGCAAAGGTGGTCATGCTGCTTCTCCGCATTTAACAGTTGACCCGATCCTGATCAGTTCACACCTGATCATTGCATTGCAGCAACTGGTAAGCCGGAATAATAATCCTTTTAATCCATCTGTACTTTCTGTCACATCATTCAATGGCGGTAATACTACCAACGTTATACCAAATGAAGTAAAACTGATGGGCACTTTCAGGGCAATGGATGAGGAGTGGCGTTTTAAAGCACATGACTTAATACGTAAACTTTCAAATGGGCTTGTTCATTCCATGGGCGGGGAAATGGACCTGCGCATTGATGTAGGTTATCCCTGTGTTATGAATAATGAGAAGGTTACTGCCGCCGCCATGGAAAAAGCTTCAGCTTACCTCGGTACAGAAAATGTAAGTGAAACTGAACTCCGTATGGGTGCCGAAGATTTTGGTTACTACGCACAGCAAATACCAGCCTGCTTTTATCGTCTCGGTACCATGAATAAAGCCATGGGAATTACTGCTGGCGTTCACACTCCTGTTTTTAATATTGATGAGAATGCCATTGAGATCGGCATGGGGATGATGGCGTGGCTGGGGAGTTCAGTTCAACCTTAAGCTTCTGAATAAATTAATAACCGGTAATTTCAATCAACTTCTTTCGGATATTAATTTAGTACATTGCATCCCCTATAATTGGTTATTGTGCAGAAAGACGAACCTAAATAATCATCCATGTCAAGCGACTTACGCAAACAACAGGCCCTTGAGTATCATTCCAAAGGCAGACCCGGAAAAATTGAAGTAGTCCCGACCAAAGAAGCCAAAACGCAAAGAGACCTCTCCCTTGCTTACAGCCCCGGCGTAGCTGCCCCTTGTCTTGAAATTGCCGAGAATGTTGAAAATGTTTACAAATACACAGCCAAAGGAAATTTAGTAGCCGTTATTAGCAATGGAACAGCAGTTCTTGGGTTAGGCGATATCGGCCCCGAAGCCGGCAAACCGGTAATGGAAGGAAAGGGTGTTTTGTTTAAAATATTTGCCGACATAGATGTGTTTGATATTGAGATCAACGAAAAAGACCCGGAGAAATTTGTACAGATAGTAAAAGCTTTAGAACCCACATTCGGCGGCATTAATTTAGAAGACATCAAAGCCCCCGGCTGTTTTTATATTGAAAAGAAACTGAAAGAACAATTGCGGATCCCCGTGATGCATGATGATCAGCATGGCACCGCCATCATCAGTGGTGCAGCGCTGTTGAATGCGTTGGAAATTCAAAAGAAAAAAATTGAAAAAGCAAAGTTTGTCGTGAATGGAGCCGGGGCCGCCGCCATCGCCTGCTGCCGCCTGTATGAAGCCTTGGGTGCCAGGCATGATAATTTTTTAATGTTTGACCGAAAAGGTGTTTTGCATAAAGGAAGAACTGACCTCGATGAATTGAAAACAGAATATGCCGTTGCAAAAGCTGAAATAAATTTTGCTGCAGCATTTAAAGATGCCGATGTATTTATCGGGTTAAGCTCGGGCAATTGCGTAACACAGGAGATGGTAAAAAGCATGGCAAAGAACCCGATCGTATTTGCCATGGCTAATCCAGATCCGGAAATCAGTTGGGAAGATGCAACCGGTGCAAGAAAAGATATTATCATGGCTACCGGCCGCAGCGATTATCCTAACCAGGTGAATAATGTGCTGGGCTTCCCTTACATCTTCCGTGGTGCATTGGATGTACGGGCCACCCAGATCAATGAAGCCATGAAACTGGCTGCAGTAAAAGCACTGGCTGAACTGACCAAAACCCCGGTACCGGATATGGTAAACATGGCATATGGAGAAAAAAATATCATTTTCGGTGAGAATTATATTATTCCGAAACCGCTTGACCCCCGACTATTGGCTACGGTAGCCCCCGCGGTGGCTAAAGCTGCAATGGAAAGTGGCGTGGCGCAACAACCCATCAGCAACTGGGATAATTATATCAACAACCTGAACAAACGCCTTGGCCTCGATAACCAGGTAATGAGAATAATCGGCAACAAAGCCCGCCGGGATCCGAAACGTATTGTCTTTGCAGAAGCCGATAACATCAAGATCCTGAAAGCTGCCCAGATCGTTTTTGATGAAGGCGTTGGTTATCCTATTTTACTCGGTAATGAAAATAAGATCCGTGAAATTGCTGCTGCCAATGGTATTGACCTTGCAGGTATTCCGGTTTATGATCCCCGCAGTGATGCAACGGAAGAAAAAAGAAATCAATATGCTGAATTGTTTTTTGCCAAAAGAGGAAGAAGGGGATTTAATGCTTATGAATCGAAAAAGGTGATGAAAGACCGCAACTATTATGGCTGCATGATGGTGGAATGCGGTGATGCAGATTGTATGATCTCAGGTCTTGCCAAAAATTATCCTGATACGATACGGCCGGCCCTTCAAACGATCGGTACGGAAGAAGGCGTAGATAAAATTGCCGGCATGTACCTGATGCTTACTAAAAGAGGTCCGTTGTTTCTCGCTGATACAACGGTGAATTTTAATCCAACGGCAGCGGAATTGGCAGATATTACGTTGATGGTGGCAAAAGAGGTCCGTAATTTCAATATTATCCCGCGGATTGCCATGCTCAGCTATTCTAATTTTGGCAGCAGTAATTCACCGGAAGCAAGACTGGTAGCCGAAGCCCGGAAAATTGTCAAGGCAAATATGCCCACCCTGCTTGTGGATGGAGAGATGCAAGCCAGCGTCGCTTTCAATAAGGAGCTGATGAAAGAAAACTATCCTTTTTGTGAACTGGCAGATAAAGATGTCAATACACTCATTTTCCCTAACCTGGCTGCCGGAAATATTGCCTACAACCTGATGAAAGAACTGGAAACTGCCGATGCCGTGGGCCCGATTTTGTTGGGGTTAAATAAACCAGTACATATTCTTCAGTTAGGTAGTTCTGTCAGGAGCATATTAAACATGGCCATGGTAGCCGTAGTGGATGCCCAGCTAAAAAGCAAAAGCTCAACAGAAGAAATTGTAAAGCGTTCCCGCTGGTGGAAACGTTCCCCAAAAATCAAGAGGGAGAGCTAAGCAGTTTAAAGTTCAATGTTTAAAGTTTAAGGTTCTTACATTTGTAAATCTCTTTTGTTTACCCGGAATGTTCGCAAATCAACAACCTGAAACCTGGAACTATTAAACTTTAAACTTTTTAATGACCATCTTTACTGACATAGGCCGCTACCTTCTGATGATAAAAGGCATGTTTTCCAGGCCCGAAAACGGAAAGATGTATTGGAAAGAATTCATTCATCAATGCACAGAGATCGGTTTCGGTTCGCTGGGTATTGTGGCCATTATTTCTGTGTTTATCGGCGCTGTTTCCACAATACAAACCGCTTACCAGCTTGTTACACCACTTATTCCCCGTTCCACCATTGCACAAATCGTTCGGGACACTGTTATTCTTGAATTTGCCCCCACACTTGTATGTATTGTGCTGGCCGGTGTGGCAGGCAGCCGTATTGCCAGCGAACTGGGTAATATGCGGGTAAGTGAGCAGATAGATGCACTCGAAATAATGGGTATTAATACGAGAACTTATTTGATACTTCCCAAAATAGTTGCGGCGCTGCTGATGATTCCGCTGCTGGTGGTTATTGCCATGTTGCTGGGAATCTGGGGAGGCCGGCTGGCAGGAGTTGCTTCGGGTATCATTTCCGGAAATATCTATGATAAAGGCCTGCTGGAATTTTTTGTACCCTATAATGTAATTTTTGCTTTGATTAAAGCCTATGTATTTGCCTTTATCATTTCCAGTGTGCCCGCCTTTTATGGTTATTATGTAAAAGGAGGAGCATTGGAGATCGGGCGGGCCAGTACCAAAGCAGTGATAGTAAGTTGCATATTGATATTATTTGCTGATTATATACTATCAGCCTTACTGCTTCCCACTTAATAATTTTCATGATCGAAGTAAAAAACATAAAAAAAAGTTTTGGTGATAAACCTGTCATACAGGATGTCAGCGCTGTCATGAAAGCAGGGCAATGTAACCTGATCATCGGCACCAGCGGCAGTGGCAAAACCGTGCTGATGAAATGCATGGTTGGTTTATTTGAACCCGATGAAGGACATGTATTGTACAGCGGGAATGATTTTACCGCTATGAGCCGGGACGATAAGACAGAGATACGGAAAGAGATCGGCATGCTCTTCCAGGGTGCGGCTTTGTTTGACAGCCTTACTGTTGAGCAGAATGTAATGTTTCCGCTCAGCATGTTTACCAAATGGTCGCATAAGAAAAAACAAGACCGGGTAAATGAAGTGCTGGCAAGAGTGAACCTGGTGGACACCAATAAAAAATACCCTGGTGAACTCAGCGGGGGCATGAAAAAAAGAGTAGGCATCGCAAGAGCCATTGTGCTGAATCCCAAATATCTTTTTTGTGATGAGCCTAATTCAGGGCTTGATCCGCAGACCGCATTGGTTATTGATAAACTGATACGGGAAATAACGGTTGAATATAATATCACCACGGTAGTGAATACACACGATATGAACAGTGTAATGGAGATCGGTAATTACATATTGTATATGTACCAGGGTAATAAAGAATGGGAAGGAAATAACAAAGAGATTATTTTCAGTAAAAACCAGCGGTTGAATGATTTTATTTTTGCTTCTGACTTTTTAAAAGACGCCAAAGACATGCGGATGCTGGAAGAATCCGGCAAAATTGCCAATGACCGTAATATGGATGACCTTATGGACAAAGATGCCCCCACCCTGGTGCCTCCGTCCGATGAAGAATAATTTTTTTTTTGACCATCATGTATCCTCCAATTCTTATAACTCAGTACCTGAAATCCCTTAATTTTGCTCCACTCTAAAAGCCGGGTATTATGAGTATTCTCGTCAATAAAAATTCAAAAATTTTAGTACAGGGATTCACAGGAACGGAAGGCACTTTTCATGCTACACAAATGATAGAGTACGGTACTAATGTCGTTGCGGGTGTTACTCCCGGCAAGGGCGGTAGCAAGCACCTCGATAAACCTGTTTTTAATACTGTGGCTGATTGTGTAAAAGTAACGGGCGCAGATACAAGTATCATATTTGTTCCCCCGGCTTTTGCAGCGGATGCAATTATGGAAGCAGCTGAAGCAGGTATTAAACTCGTAGTTTGTATTACAGAAGGTATTCCAGTGCAGGATATGGTAAAAGTGAAAAACTATTTGCAGGGAAAAAATACCAGGCTCGTTGGACCCAATTGTCCCGGTGTGATCACAGCCGGGGAATGTAAGGTGGGCATCATGCCCGGATTTGTTTTTGTTC
The DNA here is from genome assembly GCA_964525285.1 of uncultured Chitinophaga sp. GTDB lineage: Bacteria > Bacteroidota > Bacteroidia > Chitinophagales > Chitinophagaceae > JJ008. The sequence goes on along the minus strand of CAZGGQ010000011.1, from coordinate 56,809 downwards.
CTGGTCATACCTTACCTGCCGGCAGGCAGGTAGGTATTGTTTCCAAATCCGGAACATTGACCTATGAAGCTGCTGACCAGGTTGCCAAAGCTGGTCTTGGTATTTCAACAGCTGTGGGTATAGGCGGCGATCCCATCATTGGCACCACGACCAAAGAAGCTATAGAATTATTTATGAATGATGACAGTACTGATGCGATAGTAATGATCGGTGAGATCGGCGGCGGCATGGAAGCAGAAGCAGCACGGTGGATAAAAGAAAATGGAAATAAAAAACCGGTAGTTGGTTTTATTGCCGGTCAAACGGCCCCTCCTGGCCGCCGTATGGGACATGCTGGTGCCATTGTTGGTGGCGCTGATGATACGGCTGCAGCTAAAATGAAGATAATGACTGAATGTGGCATTCATGTTGTCAGCAGCCCGGCTGATATCGGAAAGAAAATGGCGGAAGTGATGGCCGGGCAATAGTGAATTGTCAATAAAAAAGACTCCCGTTTTATGGGAGTCTTTTTTATTATAGGTATTCATCCTCTGGGTGAAATTGACTATTCACCATTCACTTACTGGGATTCATGGATAAAACGGGCCAACTCATCTTTACTGCTACTGAATGTCAACGCATCATTCAACTGGTAAATGTTTTGTTTGTCTACTATTTTACAGTAAGCATATTTTGCAACCTCCAGCCGGTTATTTTCAAACGTAAAGAGTAACATCAGATCATAAACCTGCTGTATGGTAAAGTTGTTTTTGTCAATGATCGTTTTGACGGATATCAGTTTGTTGGATTCAAACCATTCTTTCCCGATCTGTTCCCATACCTGGTTAAATTCCCTGGCACTCATTACATTGGCATAGCCATTGTTCCAGCTGCTTCCATTCGTATTGTCATTACTCCCGTCATAACCAAAACCGCCATTGTTACCGGTATAATAATCTTCGTCAGTTTCAATCCGGTATGTATCCACGAAAACTTTCCCGTATTCATTAATAGTAATATCAACCTGGTAAGCCCTGCCGAGGTAAACAGAAGTAGCATAGATGATCTCGTATCCCCGGGCTACCCTGTTATAAAAAATATCTTTTTTCTTTTCACGGTAAACCCTCACATTATGATTTCCTTCACTTAGATTGTTGAGGGTAATACTGTTTCCCTTCATCATCAACCTTTGTCCATCCACTTCAATTCTTAGTTTCATATTGTTGTTGAGCGTGGATATCTTCAGGTGGCTGCCATCGAAGGCAAGCAGGGAGAGAGAGAACAGTGAGCTTAATAAAAGAGTAAAAAATTTTTTCATGATTTTTAGTTTATAAGTTTAGTAATTATTATTACAACAGCAGTATTTCCAAAGGCGTGCCATCATGTCAAAAAATGATTCAACAAAATGTTAAAGGAATTGAATTCATCAATAGTCATTTGCAGGTTTATGCCGGAATTCAGGCCAGTTAAGCATTTCAGGCCTCCTTTCCAGCCGCTTAAAGAATGACTGAATTATGAAATTCACCTTCCCCCGTCATCTTATACTCACATAAGTTTAATTACCTTGTAAAAAAATTAACAGCATGAACTTACCACTGACCAAAAAGTTGTTCCTTTTCATCAGCTTTTTCAGCTTTTTTGCGATGAATGCCAGGAGCCAGGGTCCTATCAAAAACTATGATAAAGAATGGAAGAAAATAGCAAACTTTGTCGATAAGGGTCTTCCCAAATCTGCATTAACAGAAGTAAAAAAATTATACGCCCTGGCCAAAATGGAAAAACAGGATGCACAGGTCATTAAATCACTTGTGTACATAACCGGGCTTCAAACTGAAAACCGGGAAGACAATGAAATATTTTCTATCAGTGAGGTCGAAAAAGAAATCGCAGTCAGCCTGCCTGCCGGACAGGCAGGTAAAGAACCGGTTAGTTCAATTTTAAAAAGCCTGCTGGCAGATATGTACTGGAATTATTTCCAGCAACAGCGCTGGAAAATATATAACCGAACTAAAACTGACAATTTTAAAAAAGAAGATATCGCTACCTGGGATGCGGAAGACTTTCATAAGAAGATAAGTGAGTTGTACCTGCAATCCATTAAAGAAGAGAGGTTATTGCAACAAACTAAACTGGAACCATTTGATGCCATTATTACAAAAGGAAATATGCGGCACCTCCGTCACACGCTGTATGATCTGCTGGCTCAACGGGCTTTGGCTTATTTTGAAAATGATGAAAGAGATATAAAAAAGCCGGCTTATGCTTTTGAAATAGACCAGGCCAGTGCTTTTGATCCGGCGGCTGATTTTATAACCCGGAAATTCACTACCAAAGATTCCATGTCGCTTCAACATAAAGCATTGCTCATTTACCAAAAACTGATTGCCTTTCACCTGAATGATGCCAAACCCAATGCATTAATTGATGTTGATATTCAGCGGATCCAGTTTGTAAAAGAAGAATCAGTGCATCCTGACAAGGACAAACTCTATTTTATTGCCATCAATAATATTACTAAAATATATCCAAACATACCGGCTGCTGCCCAGGCATGGTATCTTATTGCAGCTTACCATGAGCAGAAAGCCAATGAATACAAACCCTATGGTGATACAACCCATCGCTTTGACAGGACAAAAGCAAAAGAGATATGTGAAAGGGTTTTGCAGCAAAAGGATTCATCTGAAGGAAAGATAAATGCTTATAACCTGCTTAATCAGATCAATAGTAAATCACTTCAGTTCAGTGTTGAGAAAGTGAATGTGCCCGGCCAGGCTTTCCGGGCATTGGTCTATTACCGGAATTTCAATACGCTCTATTTAAGAGTGATCAGGGCGGATGAAAAAATAAAAGAACAATTGGTAAACCAGTATGACGGGAAATACTGGCCTGCCATCATCGCTGCCAATCCTTTAAAGAGCTGGCAGCAATCATTGCCCGTTACCAATGATATGCAGCAACACCGCGCAGAAATAAAAGTGGAAGGGTTATCTGCAGGTGAATATGTACTGGTTGCTTCAACCGACAAGGATTTTAACGGCAAAAAAACAATTCTTGGCGCCAGGTTTTTGTATGTCTCCGGTATCAGTTATGTAAATAATTTAGATGATTTTTTTGTGCTTAACAGGGATAATGGCCTGCCTTTGGCCAAAGCTGCCGTTCAAGTATGGGAACAGAAATACGATTACAAGCAATCCAAATATATCAAAGAGAAAGCGAGTCTCTATACAACCGATGCCAATGGCTTTTTCAGAATGCAAAAACAAAAAAGAGACGCCAATAATTATGGTGGATACTCCTATCTTCTTGATATTACGCAGGGAGCTGACAGGCTTTTTATGAACGACCTGGTCTATGATTACTATTATAACAACACTACTGAAGAACCAAAGATCACTACTTCTGTTTTTCTGTTTACTGACCGAAGTATTTACAGACCTGCTCAAACAGTTTATTTCAAGGGAATTGTGCTGATACGGAATAGCAAAGAAAAAGGCGGTTCTGTACAAAGTAATTATGAAACAACTGTTATTCTTCGTGATGCCAATTATAAAGATGTTGACACTATTAAAGTCAAGACCAATGAGTTTGGCTCATTCAGTGGTAAATTCCAGTTGCCACAAAGCGGCATGAACGGACAGTTTACTATTTACAGCAGGCCTGATAACGGCAATGCCGGTTTTAAAGTGGAAGAATATAAACGTCCCAAATTCTATGTGGACTATGAACCCATCAAAGGCACTTATAAAGTTAATGACAAAATAAAAATTACCGGTATTGCCAAAGCTTATGCCGGTAATAATATTGACGGGGCCAATGTAAAATATCGTGTCGTTCGTCAGCCAAGATTCATTTATTCCTGGTATTTCTGGCGTTGGTGGCAGCCCCCGACAACAGAAATGGAAATTGCCCATGGTGAAGTAAAGACCGATAAGGATGGGAAGTTTATTGTTGAGTTCATAGCCATCCCCGACTTATCCATTGACAAAAAATTTGAACCGGTGTTTGACTATACCGTTTATGCAGACGCGACGGACATTAATGGTGAAACAAGAAGCGGCGAACAAATGATATCGGTGAGTTATAAATCCCTGATGCTGGTAACGAATATCCCTGCCAGCTTACCTGCCGATAGTTTAAAAATATTATCTATCCGCACACAGAATATGAATGGGGAATATGAACCGGCAAAAGTGAAAGTCACGATCACCAGGCTAAAAGAAGAAAAATGCCTCATCCGTGACCGTTTCTGGGACAGACCTGACCAGTTCACAATGACGAAAGAAGAATACATCAGCAACTTCCCCTATGATGAGTATGATAATGAAAGCGATTGTAAGAGCTGGGAGAAAGGGCAGGATAGTGTCTTTAATAAGATGGACTCTGCAAGGGAGAATTCGAAGTTTGATGTTGGTAGTTCGAAGTTTGCACCGGGATATTATGTAATAGAAATGGAAACAAAGGATAAGAATGGCGAAATAGTAAAAGACATCCGATATATCGAACTGTTTGATGAAAAGAGTAATCAGTTGAATCGCCCTGATTATCTATGGAAAGGAATTCAAAAAACAATTGTTGAGCCCGGAGAAACAGCTAAAGTTGAATTTGGAACTGCTGCCGATAATTTATTTGTAGTGCAAGAGATTGATCGGACTCACGACTCACGACTCACGACTCACGACTACTCCTTTCTGAATTTTTCGGAAGAAAAGAAAACCTTCTCCTTGCCCGCTGCCGAATCGGACCGCGGTGGCTATGGCGTTGGCTGGATGTTTATTAAGCACAACCGTCTTTACCAACTGAATCAAACGATCAGTGTTCCCTGGACCAACAAAGACCTGGCTATTGAATATGCAACCTACCGTGATAAAACATTACCCGGCAGTGAAGAAAAATGGAAAGTAAAGATCAGCGGTTATAAAAAAGAAAAGGTAGCTGCAGAAATGCTTGCCAGCATGTATGATGCTTCACTGGACCAGTTTTACCCGCATGGCTGGAGCCAACCTTATATTTGGCCTTCTTATTACAACAGCCGCAGTTGGAATGGCTCACAGAATTTTACAAGAATAGAATCAATCCAACGGTATATCAGTGAATATGAAAGTAAATATGTTGATAAGAGGTATGATTATCTTTTTTCTGATATGGATGGTAATGATGACATAAGCTACGGCTATGATGGGAGAAACAGGAAAATGATGCGGATGGCAAAGCCAGTATCAATGGCAGATGGAGCAGTTATGGAAGAAAAGGCGGAAGCAAATGAAGTGGTAGTGCCGGGGCTTATAGTCACAAAGAAAAAAGATGGTGATGGCATAGCTGATAAATCTGACAAAGAACAAACAGGCAAGCAATCCGGTGATGTTAAGATCCGTAAGAACTTCAACGAAACGGCTTTTTTCTTCCCTGACCTGCATACCGATTCAACAGGTGCCATTGAATTTTCTTTCACTATGCCTGAAGCACTGACCAAATGGAAATTCATGGCGCTGGCTCATACAAAAGATGCCGCTTTTGGGAGCAGTACCAAAGAGATCGTTACCCAAAAAGAATTGATGGTGCAGCCGAATGCTCCAAGGTTCTTAAGGGAAGGGGATAGAATGGAATTCAGTTCCAAGATCGTCAACCTGACCGATAAAGAACTGACAGGAACAGCAGAATTACAACTGCTGGATGCCACCACCAATGAACCGGTGGATGGATGGTTCAGCAATATGGCGCCCAATCAATATTTCACAGTAGCGGCAGGACAAAGTGAAGCCGTAAAGTTCCCGATCCAGGTGCCATACCTGTTCAATAAAGCATTGGTATGGAGAATTGTTGCAAAGGCTGGTAATTATAGTGACGGAGAGGAGAATGCAATGCCTGTGTTAACCAACAGAATGCTTGTCACAGAAACCATGCCTTTACCTATGCGTGGTACAGGAACAATGAATTTTACGTTTGACAAATTAGTAAAGACGCAAAATCTTGCGTCTCTGCCCGATGCCACCCTTCAGCACTATGCTCTTACTGTTGAATACACTTCCAACCCCGCCTGGTATGCCGTGCAGGCCCTTCCCTACCTGATGGAATATCCTTATGAATGCGCCGAGCAAACATGGAACAGGTACTATGCGAATTCGCTGGCTACTTTTATCTCCAATTCATCTCCCCGCATCAAACAGGTATTTGAAAAATGGAAAATAAAAGATACTGCCGCCCTGATGAGTAACCTGCAAAAGAACCAGGAACTGAAAGCAGTATTGCTGGAAGAAACACCCTGGGTGTTACAGGCAAAAAACGAATCAGAACAAAAAAGAAATATCGCTTTGTTGTTTGATATGATAAAAATGAGTGAGCAATTGAACAGCGCTTATGATAAACTGAAACAAATGCAGAGCAGCAATGGCGGTTTTGTATGGTTTACCGGAGGGCCGGATGACCGCTATATGACCCAATACATTGCCACAGGCATCGGGCATTTGAAAAAATTAAAAGCATATGCACCCGGGCAGGATGATAAACTGAAAGCCATTTTGTCAACAGCCATTCCTTACCTCGACCGGAAAATAAAGGAAGACTATGATGACCTGGTCAAATATAAGGTCAACCTGAAAACCTATACGCCCGGTTATACCAGCATCCAGTATTTATATATGAGGAGTTTCTTCCCCGAATATGAAATAGCTGCCGCTTCCAAAACGGCTTACAACTATTTCCGCAGCCGGGTGCAGCGAACATGGGTAGGCCAGGGCAAATACATGCAGGGTATGATCGCATTGTCATTGAACAGGACAGGTGATGCAACTACCCCGGCAGCCATTCTGAAATCACTGAAAGAAACATCCATTACGAATGAAGAGCTTGGCATGTACTGGAAAGATCAAACCGCTGGCTGGTTCTGGTACCAGGCACCGATCGAGACCCAGGCATTATTAATTGAAACCTTCCAGGAAGTGAGTGTAAAGACGCAAGATTTTGCGTCTCAACAAACCGTGGACGACCTGAGAACCTGGTTGCTGAAAAACAAACAAACCAATAACTGGAAAACAACAAAAGCCACCGCAGAAGCCTGCTATGCTTTATTGCTACAGGGAACAGAATGGCTAAGCAATGAGCCGGTTATAGAAATAAAATTAGGCAACAGTACAACCATCAAATCAATGGAGGCAGGACAGGAAGCCGGAACAGGTTATTTCAAAAAAACAATTGAAGGCAAAAAAGTTACCTCAGACATGGGCAATATTTCTGTAACTATCGGAGACCAGAACCCTCCGCCAGCTGGCGGAGGCAGGGGGGCCTCATGGGGCGGCGTTTACTGGCAGTATTTTGAAGATCTGGATAAAATAACTACTGCCTCCACCCCACTAAAACTGGTGAAGAAATTATTTGTAGAAAAAAATACAGACCGTGGGCCGGTGCTTACTCCAGTAAATGATGGTGATATAATTAAAATTGGCGATAAGATAAAAGTAAGAGTTGAGCTCCGGGTTGACCGGGACATGGAATATGTGCACATGAAGGACATGCGGGCATCCGCCATGGAGCCGGTGAATGTGTTGAGCAGTTATAAATGGCAGGGAGGTCTTGGTTATTATGAAAGCACCAAAGATGCCAGCACAAATTTCTTCTTCAGCTATTTAAGAAAAGGGACTTATGTGTTCGAGTATCCGTTGTTCATAACCCATGCTGGTAATTTCAGTAATGGGATTACAACGATACAGTGTATGTATGCACCTGAGTTCAGTTCTCATAGTGAAGGAATACGCATCAATGTTGAGTGATGTGTTCCACCTCTCCCTTGGTGAGGAGGTTAGGAGGAGAGGTCGTATGCGCCAGAGTTTACTTCGCACTCAGAAGGTATCCGCATCAAAGAAGAATGAAAAATAACCAAGACTCAACAATCAACACACAACACTCAAGTCGGAGAGGTACTTGAAAATTGTATATTGATTTTTGAGTCTTGAGTCTTTATTTTTGCGCATGCAGGTTGACTATCTGATCATCGGCCAGGGGATAAGCGGCACATGGCTGAGTTATTATTTACAGAAGGAGAAGAAATCATTCCTGGTAATTGATAATAATTACTCCAATTCTCCCTCCAGAATCGCGGCAGGTATCATCAACCCCGTCACCGGCCGTCGTCATGTCACCGTTTGGATGGCGGAAGAAATACTTCCTTTTGCATGGGATGCATATACTGAAATGGGCAACGAGTTTGGCATCTCAGCTATTTCCCAAAAAAACATCATAGACTTCTTTCCCAATCCTCAAATGAGGTTGAGTTTTTTGAACAGGGTTGAAGAAGATAATACCTATGTAAATAATTACCCGGAACAAGATCATTTCATGCCATTATTCAACTACGAATTTGGTTGCGGGGAAATTCACCCGGTTTATATGGCGGATCTTGAAACTATGATGCCTGCATGGTGGCAGCAACTGAAATCAGGGAGTCAATTACTGGAAGAGGAGTTTGAGATAAAGGAATTAAAAATATTAAACAATAAAATTCAATACAGGGACATTACTGCATCTGCCATTATTTTCTGTGATGGCAACAGCAGTGTCAATAATCCTTATTTTCAACAACTTCCTTTTGCTCCAAATAAAGGAGAAGTGTTGCTTGTTGAAATACCGGGTCTGCCCAATGATCTGATCTATAAAAAAGGAATGATGTTAGCACCGCTTACCAGCCCCGGCCTGTGGTGGGTTGGCTCTAACTATGCCTGGGAATTTGATAATGCCAATCCAACAAAGGAATTCCGGGAAAAAACTGAACAGCTTTTGAAAGAGTGGTTAAAAATACCATTCAGGATCATAGATCATCTTTCCGGCATCCGGCCTGCTACCCTGGAGCGAAGACCTTTTGTTGGATTACATCCGCTCCATCCAAATATTGGCATCCTTAATGGCATGGGTACCAAAGGCTGCTCATTAGCTCCTTTTTTCGCAAACCAATTAGTTAATCATCTTCTTTCTAATAAACCGATTTCTTCTGAAGCTGATATAAAAAGGTTTTCAAGAATTTTAGCGAGGTCCGGAAGCCCCTCCTGAGCTTGTCTGCCCCCCTTGGCGGTGGTCGAAGGATCGGGGGGGTTGGGGGTAGAAAATACTTTCCAGAAACAATCTTTGATTTTCCCAAATCACTATTTTTATAAATACCGGCGTTAAACCTCCGGCGATCTTTTATGAGCCAATCTAAGGAAACCCTGTACAGCATTCCGGCCCGGTTCCGCAAAATGGAAAATATGCATATTGCATTCTGGCTGTTGAAAGATATCAGCTGGTGTATGATCTGGAAGGAATTGGGTGTCGCTATGATCGTTCCCACTTTATCGGTAGCAATCTGGATAGCCTGGAAGAACCGGTCTATCAAATCAGAGCTGGCACATAACCTGGCCATTGTATTCTGGATAAGCGCCAATGCCTACTGGATGATCAGCGAATTTTTTCGTTTTGATACGATGAATATATGGAGAGATTTCACTGGCAAGCACCTTGCATTGATACCTTTTTCCATAGGAGCATTAATACTACTATACTATTATGCAGTGCAGCGGCCAAAAGAAATAAAGGAAAAACAAGTGGTAACTATGTAAACAGTGCCTGGTTTTTTCTTTTGTATTGAAAATAAAAACGGCGGACAAAATAAAGAAGAGTAAGGGTGATCATAGCCTGGATTTTAAAGGTTTTTGTTTATATAGGTACGGTTCCGACTTTAAATATAAGCAACAGACTACGAATTTGCAAGCCCGGCTAGCTCTTTGTCCAGTATTTTACCCGGTTTCAGGGGATCCTGGTTCAATACTTCGGCTACAGAGAGGTATAAACCAGGCATTTTTCGGCTGAATTCTTCACTATTCTCAAAAAAAGCTTCTATGCAAACCGCCCAGAATTCTTCAACATTAATAGTTCCATAATCATCAAGAAGGTCGTTCCTCCCCTGGCAAAGGTCTTTAAAGACCGTTCGTGCTTCCTGTATGTATTCTTTAAATCTTGCCATAAAAGCCGCATTCCTGTTCTCCTGGTTGCCATATAAAAAATCGAATGAAATAGCATGAGCCATCTCGTGAAGACCCAGGTTTTCCGAATCGGAATAATCCTTGTAATCAGCAATAAAATTATTCCAGGAAATATTTATAGATTGATTGTGTGCCTGTACATGTCCTTCTAATATCTTATCCCGGCCCACAACATTGTATTCTTTTTTAATAATATTGAAAATGGTGAAATATTCTATCAAAAATCTTTTTAGCCCAAATGTGAGTTGAACGGCGGCTCCGCTGACAAGGACCATGACCTGTTCTTCGGGCTCTATGAAATGAAACCGGAATTCTTTTGATTCTTTAAATTCAATCGTACGGTTTATAAATCTTTTTTTAAGATCAGTGGTCAGTGAATTGTAATAGGGATTGTATTTGCTTAGCCATTGATCATACCGGATCCCGGTAATTGTTTTGTCTGCAGATTCACCCGTCAATAATTTGCTGATCCTCCTTTTCTTAGCCCGCGCAGGTTTTATCACATAAAAATAAGCCGATGCACTGATCACAAAAAGTAAAGAAAGAAACATTATCCATTCGGGAAAAGGATACTGTGGCCCTTTTTGTTCAGTCAATTCCTGGTAAGACTGCAACCCCAATAATGTGTCGACGATCTGACGGATTGAATCCGGCAATTCATGGAAGCTATTCAGAATAAGCGTATCTCCGGGTGGCATACTTGAGTTAAACAACGAATATAAATAAAATCAAACCCCTGAAATAAACTCTGCCTTGTTATCTTTATGCCTCAGAAAAATAGCAAAATAATATGTACAGAACTCACACCTGCGGTGAATTAAGGATAACAGATAAAGGCATAGAAACCACGGTTGCCGGCTGGGTGCAAACCATCCGAAAATTTGGCGCAATTACATTCGTTGATCTGCGTGACCGATATGGCGTTACTCAACTGGTATTCGGCGAAGAGTTGAACAAACTGCTGGAAAAAGATCCATTGGGCCGCGAGTTTGTGCTGCAGGCAATTGGTTCTGTTAATGAAAGAAGCAATAAGAACCTGAATATCCCGACAGGCGAGATTGAAATCGCAGTTGGTGAATTTAAGATACTGAACAGATCCTCGGTCCCCCCGTTTACCATCCAGGATGATACAGATGGCGGCGATGATCTGCGGATGAAATACCGTTTTCTTGACCTGCGCCGTAACCCTGTCAGGAAAAATATTGAATTAAGATATGCCGTGAACCGCGCTGCAAGAAATTATTTACACCAGAAGGGGTTTATTGACATTGAAACCCCCTTCCTTATTAAATCCACGCCGGAGGGCGCCAGGGATTTTGTTGTGCCTTCAAGAATGAACCCCGGGCAGTTTTATGCATTGCCCCAATCACCCCAAACTTTCAAACAGTTATTGATGATAAGCGGCTTCGACCGTTACTACCAGATCGTAAAATGTTTTCGTGATGAAGATCTGAGAGCAGACCGGCAGCCGGAATTTACACAGATTGACTGTGAAATGGCATTTGTAGAACAGGAAGATATCCTGAATATGTTTGAAGGAATGGTGAAATTCATCTTCAAAGAAGTAAAAGGAATTGATCTCGCCTCAGGCGAGACCGAAACTCTGCCACGGATGACCTGGGAAGATGCGATGTGGAATTATGGAAATGACAAACCAGACATCAGGTTCGATATGAAAATTACAAACCTGGTTTTCGCAAAACATTTATTCCCCGGAAAGAAAGCTGTTCTGAATAAAGAAATGTTTGCAATCCCCCCTTTGGGGGGTGGGGGGGCTACAGTTCTTGCTATAGCTATTCCGGGTTGCAGTGAGTACAGCCGCAAGCAAACCGATGAACTGACTGAATGGGTGAAACGTCCGCAGATAGGCATGAAGGGTTTGGTATATGTAAAAGTAAATACTGACGGAACATACAAAAGCAGCGTAGACAAATTTTACAGTGAAGAAAAGCTGAAAGCTATTGCTGATGCAGCCAATGCAAAAGCTGGCGACCTGGTTCTAATTCTCGCTGGCCATGAAGAAAGAACAAGGAAAGCCATCAGCGACCTGAGAATGGAAATGGCAACCCGTTTAGGTTTAAGAAAAGAAAATGAATTCAAACTCTTGTGGGTACTGGATTTCCCGCTGTTTGAATATGATGGGGAAAATAACCGTTGGGTGGCCCGTCATCATCCTTTCACTTCGCCCAAGCCATCACAGATCGAAACAATGATCAATAATAATCCCGTAATTGACAATGCGGCTGAATACCTGGAACATCCCTATGCAAATATCAAAGCCAATGCTTATGATATGGTGTTGAACGGGAATGAGATTGGTGGTGGCTCCATTAGAATTTTCCAAAGAGAATTACAGGAAAAAATGTTTGCAGCGCTGGGAATGGATAAAGAAGAACAGCAACATAAGTTTGGCTTCTTACTCGGAGCTTTTGAATACGGCGCACCGCCACACGGCGGGATCGCTTTTGGCTTCGACAGGCTCTGTGCCATCATTGGTGGCAGTGAGGTTATCCGCGATTTTATCGCCTTCCCTAAAAACAATGCAGGAAGAGATGTAATGCTGGATGCGCCTTCAACTATTGATGAGAAACAGTTGGAGGAGTTGCAGATAAAGCTGAATCTGAAAGGATAGAACAGGAATGATACAGGTTGGACAGATTCACAGGGGCTTTTATGATATTGCAATGATTTGAAATAATAAATGATTCACATTATTTTGAAGAAGAATAAGCCCCATCGGGGCGCTATGTTAGTAGAATCATCAAATATAAAACGGACAGAGCTCCGTAGGAGCGGCATGTTAAGAAAAAATATTTCATTCCTAAAGGGGTTCTGTCAAATTTCCTTTTTCATTTCTACTAACATCCAGCTCCTGCGGAGTTGTTTAAAGCTGCAAACATCATTGAAATTTGTAACAGTTTTGTTACATACAACTTTGTTACATTTTTCAAAATCCGGAAACGGGTAATCAAGGGGGGTCAGGAATTAAGAAGCTGTTTCAAAATAGCTGTTACTTTTTCCGCATCCGGCAGCATCGCATGCTCCAATCCAATATTCATTGGCACGGCAGGCAGGTTCAATGCGCCCAAAACTTCAACGGGCGCATCGAGGGATTTAAAGCAATGTTTAGAAATTCTTCCGGCCAATGCTTCAGCAAAAGAATTGTTCTGTTGTTCTTCAGTAAGTACTAAACATTTGCCATGCAACTTCACTCTTTCATAGATCAATTCCTCATCCAACGGAAATAATGTCCGTAAGTCAACAACTTCAATTTGCTGGTTAAAATTTTTAGCTGCCGCCTTTGCCCAATACACACCCATTCCATAAGTGATCACTACGCAGCTTTCACCATTTTCAATTTTATTCTTATTGGCCTGTAATACAATATTAGCTTTGCCAAAAGGAAGAATATAATCTCTTGATGGCTCCGGGGTTTTAGCCTCTTCAGTGCCCGGCACTTTGCTCCAGTACAATCCTTTATGTTCCAGCATCAGCACCGGGTTAGGGTCATAGTAAGCAGCTTTCATCAGGCCCTTCATATCTGCGGCATTGGAGGGATACGCCACTTTTAATCCCTTTATTGATAAAACAGTTGTTTCCACACAACCACTATGATAAGGACCGCCCCCGCCATAAGCACCGGTAGGCACACGAAGAATCATCGAAACCGGGAACTTACCACAACTCAGATAACAGCTTTTAGAAACCTCCGTTGCCAATTGATTGAAGCCGGGATAGATATAATCAGCAAATTGTACTTCCACGATTGGTTTTAATCCTACGGCGCTCATACCAACGGCTGAGCCAACTACATAAGCTTCCTGTATGGCGGTATTAAACACCCGGTTATCGCCAAACTGATCAGCCAGTGTAGCCGCTTCACGAAAAACGCCTCCCAATCTTTTACCTACATCCTGCCCGTACAAAATAGCTTCCGGATGATCTTCCATTATTTCACGGATGGCGAACAGGGCTGCATCCACCATGATTATTTTTTCTGCACCCGCGGGGCTTCTCTCTCCTTTTTCTTCTGTTACAGGCGTGGGAGCAAATACATGGTCTTCTATTGTTGAAGGTTCAGGTTCAGGTGATGCTACCGCTTTGGCAAAATCACCGGCCACTAATTCAGCAGCTTCTGTTTCTATTTGCCTGATCTCTTCTTCATTGACTCCCCTCTCCAGTAATTTCTTTCTTAATTTGGGATTCGGGTCATGTTGAAGATGTTTTGCCCAATCATCATCTGACCGGTAAAAATCTTTTCTTACCCCGCTGGTGTGATGCCCCAGCAATGGAACCTGTGCATGCACCAGGTAAGGTTTTCTTTCCCGGCGTACAAACTCACACACTTCTTTCATTACGGAATAAGATGCTTCAAAGTCACTTCCATCCACCTGAACCCGGTTCATTCCTTTGAAACCAGCAGCAAACTCAAAAGCATTCATAGCTCTTGCCTCTTCAGCCGTTACACTTATGCCCCAGTTATTATCCTGTACTAAATAAATAATAGGTAATTGTTTCAGCACTGCAAATTGAAAGGCTTCACTTACTTCACCTTCGGTTATACTGGCATCACCTAATGAACAAACAACAATTGCCTCCCGGCCCTCCAAAGGAGGGTTCTTAGAGTCTGCTTCATTGTAGTTATAATGTTTCTTCGAAGTGTCGGGTATTAAAGCCCCTCCTTCGGAGGGGTTTGGGGAGGCTCTTTCTTCGGGGGGATTTAGGGAGGCTTTATATTTTATCCCCTGCGCAATACCCGTCGTTGGTATGGCCTGCATTCCCGTGGCGCTACTCTGGTGGATCATAGTGGGCTTATCATCACCACGATAATTGGGATGAGAATAATATTCACGGCCGCCTGTGAAGATATCGTTGCCCTTGGCCAGCAGTTGCAGCATTTGTTCGAAGGGTGTAAAACCAAGCCCCAGAATTATACTTTCGTCACGATAGTAGGGGCTTACAAAATCATGTGGCTCCAGTTGAAATGCTGTTGCAAGCTGGATAGCTTCATGACCCCTGGATGTAGAATGAACATATTTGCAAATAGTGCGATTAGCTTCATAGGTTTCGGCCATTACCTTTACCTGGCTCATTAAGCGGTAAGCCTTTAGTAGTATGTTTATATCAATCATTTACAGCAACCAATGTATCCGCAAATTTAAGGGAAAGGGGCTGGGAGCTGGTTGCTGGTTATTCTAAAACTATTAGTTGCTATTTAGAATCGTCCGTCAGGTATTGAATCTTCGGATTTGAGAAACCAACAACCAGCAACAATATTTATTTCACTTCCAGCTTAAACATGCTGTCATCCTCAATAAAAGCTTCCAGTTCATCTCCCACTACTACTTCACCTACGCCTGCCGGAGTGCCTGTAAAGATCACATCGCCGATATTAACGGAAAAATAATTGGAAATATATGTTACTATCTTATCAAAGCTGTGAATCATATTGGATGAGTTTCCCTGCTGCACCAATTCCTTGTTTTTATACAAACAGAAATTAATGTCTTTTTTATTTTTTATCCCGGTAAAAGGAACCCACTTACCAATCACAGCTGAGTTGTCCCATGCTTTTGCTTTTTCCCAGGGCAGGCCTTTTTCTTTCAATTCATTCTGGATATCCCTTGCTGTAAAATCAATACCGGCTGTTATGGCATCATAATATTTGGAGGCAAATTTTTCCTGGATATATTTTCCGTTTTTACTGATCCGGAGGACCAGTTCACATTCATAATTCAATTCATTCGTAAACTCGGGATAATAAAAAGGTGTATGCGGCTGAAGCAGTGCGCTTTTAGGCTTCATAAAAATTATCGGCTCATCAGGAATTTCGTTGCCCAATTCTTCGGCATGCGCTGCATAGTTACGGCCAACACAAAAGATTTTCATAAACAGAAAGTATTTTTAATAAATACATCGGATACAATGAAAGGACTGTTCATCCCATATATTCAGGCCCTTAATATGTCTATTGGATTTTAAAAAGAAAGGTCGGGCTGCTAAAGTAAGTAATCAATCTGATTTATCATAGCGAAAAGCTCTGATTATTTACCTGGTTCATGGCAGCTGTAATACCCTGCAAAGCAAAGGTTTCAATCGCTTCAACTGCCCTTTCTATCTTTAATTTTACAAGGGGTTCTTCTTCTTTTTTCCATTTGCCCAGAACATAATCGGATTGCTTACCCTTAGGGTAATTGTTGCCAATCCCAAACCTGAGTTTTGGATATTCGGTTGTACCCAGTACCTCCTGCAGGCTTTTAAGTCCATTATGCCCTGCATCACTGCCAGCTGGCCGCAGGCGTAGCTTGTCTGGTGGTAATGCAATATCGTCTACAATGACCAGCATGTTTTCAACAGCAATTTTTTCTTTATCCAACCAATACTTAACTGCTTTGCCACTCAGGTTCATAAAAGTAACAGGGCAAATACAAACAAAATTCTTTCCTTTCCATTTTATAGCTGCCACATAAGCCAGCCTGTCCACCCGGAAACTACCCTTATGCTTTTGTACAAAAGCATTCACAACATCAAAACCGATATTGTGCCTTGTATGGGCATATTCATCGCCAACATTCCCCAAACCAACGATCAAAAATTTCATGTATAAAAATCAATAGTCAAATATCGGTGTAACCAATTAAAAAACCCGTCCAGTTAAAATCGGGACGGGTTTTCTTTTAATAACAAAGAGTTTATTTTTTCCCCTTTTTTTCTTTTCCGGCAGTTGCGGCAGCAGGTGCAGCAGCAGCGGTAGTACCGGCAGTAGCAGCAGTACCGGCAGCGGCAACTGGAGCAGCAGCGCCGGCTACAGGTGCAGCAGCTTCTTCCTGTTTCAATACTCTTGTCAATGCTACGGAAGCGACCGGGATGCGGGGAGAATTCAGGATCTCGTAATTCTCTATCTTAACATCTTCTACCCGGATGTTACCATTCAGCTCCAGGTCTTCCACATTTACTTCGATCTGTTCTTTCAGGTATTTGGGATACGTTTTTACTTTTAATGATTTCATTTTGATGCTGAGCTTACCGCCATCTTTTACACCTTTCGCCACCCCGGTAAATTTGAGCGGAATATCTGCGATCACTTTTTTGTCTTCAACCAGTTCCAATAAGTCAATATGAATGAGCTTATCATCTACTTTATCAAACTGCAGGTCTTTTAAAATACAGTGATAGCTTTTTCCATCCAGTTTAACTTCGGCCTGCTGGAAATCAGGGGTGTACACCAGTGATCTGAATGCCGCAGCAGGAGCATGGAAGTTGATCTCCTGCGGGCCGCCATAAATTACACCGGGCACCAGTTCCTGAGAGCGGAGTTGCCGGGTGGCTGTTTTCCCGAATCCGGTCCTCAGTTGACCTTCGATGGTAATTGTTTTCATTGTTTATGTTGTTTATTTGTTTACGCTCTTGCGAGGCAAAGCCGAAGCAATCTCCCCGAATATGTTGAACCCTTTCGGGGGGTTCTATGCACTGTTTTTATTCTCAACTACTACCGACCTTCAGACCCTACAGGTCTATCGGAAACCCTCACTTCCTCTTTCCTTATTTCTTATTCCAATCTTTTACTTGTCTCTTCGCTGCGAATGAATGAACAGGCTGGTGATGCTTTTATTTTCAAATGCATTTCTTATGGCCACCGCAAAAAGTTCTGCTACACTTAATATTTTGATCTTAGCGCTTTCTTTCTTTACCGGTATTGTATCACAGGCAACCAGTTCTTCCAGCACGCTGTTTTCAATATTCTCGTAAGCCTTACCGCTAAGTACCGGGTGTGTTATTAAGGCTCTTACACTTCTTGCCCCTTTTTCTTTTAAAAGACCTGCACTTTTTGCCAGGGTACCGCCGGTGTCACATATATCATCAATGATGACCACATCCCTGTCTGTTACATCCCCGATCACTACCATGCTGGCGATCTCGTTAGCCCGTTTCCGGTGCTTGTCGCAAATCACCATTTCCGCATTAAAATAACTGGCGATTTCCCTGATACGGTTCGTTGCTCCTACATCGGGGGCGGCAAAGGTAAGGTTTTCCAGCCTCAGATTTTCAATGTAAGGGATAAAAACGGCATGACTGTCAAGATGGTCAACCGGTATGTCAAAATAGCCCTGGATCTGGGGAGCATGCAGGTCCATTGTGATGATCCTGTCGGCCCCAGCGGCCACTAACATATTGGCCACCAGTTTGCTTCCAATAGCAACCCTTGGGCGGTCTTTTTTATCCTGCCGGGCATAACCATAATAAGGAATAACGGCAATTATTTTGTCGGCTGAAGCTCTTCTGGCTGCATCTATCATCAGTAGCAGTTCCATCAGGTTTTCAGCAGGGGCAAAAGTGCTTTGTACCAGGAAAACATAATCGCCCCTTACACTTTCAAGGAAAATGGGACTTATCTCACCATCGCTGAATCGCTGAATATTGATTTTGCCCAACTTGGTGCCGTATCTTAAACAGATCTGTTCGGCTAGTTGCTGTGACCCGGTTCCAGAGAATATTTTCGCAGTTTGCATGGTGTAAATGTGTCCAAAGGACTCCTTTGGAGCGGCGAAGATACTGATTCGTAAATCTCATTTGAAAAAAAATACACCGTGGCATCGACTCAGTTTGATGTTTTTTCGACAAAGCCACAAAGAAAACAGAGAAATTTCAATTGCCTGTAACCGCTATGTGCCCTTTGTGGGAAATGCTTTTTAATCCAAAGTCGCACACTACCAACACGGGAAACCTGCTTCAAAAAACAGAGCAAGCGGAATAGCTTTATTTCTGCAATGCAAAAGCAGGGGCCGTTGATTGCGGTGAAGGACCTGTTTCTTCTGTCAACCCGTTATTGGATGGGCTGGCATTACAACTGTAAAAAAGAGAAGAACAAATAAAAATGGAGAACAACAGCGCTACCACATAAACAAACACAAAAAACAGGATGGGATGCATAGAGCCCATCGGCGTGAAGGATTTGGTTTTCATAAATACCAGATTTAAGCGTTAAAAAATTGCTGTCTGGCGGCTTGTTTTCAATACCTTAAAATGGTATTGATGAGAATAAAATTATTGGTTAAATTGGTTCCATGCAAGAGCACAAGTACTCAATTAAACAGTGGTCAAAAGACGACAGGCCAAGGGAAAAATTACTTTCAGCAGGTGCAGAAAACCTCAGCCATTCGGAGTTGCTTGCCATACTCATTCATAATGGCACCCGTCAAAAAACAGCCGTGGACCTGGCCAAAGAAATATTAAAACTCGGGAAAGATAATTTATCAGAACTGGGAAAGTTGTCAGTAAAAGAACTGATGAAAATAAAGGGGATTGGCGAAGCCAAAGCCATCACTATTGTGGCTGCGCTTGAGTTAGGCAGAAGAAGACAGGCTGCTGCACCATTGGAAAAACATATTGTTGGCAGCAGCGTAGATATTGCCCGTTATTTACAAACCAAATTAAAAGACCACCGTCATGAAGTTTTCGCCGTTCTCTTCCTGAACCGGGCCAATAAAATAAATCACTTCGAAATAATAAGTGAAGGAGGTATTACCGGCACGGTGGCTGACCCAAGAATCAT
The DNA here is from genome assembly GCA_964525285.1 of uncultured Chitinophaga sp. Lineage (GTDB taxonomy): Bacteria > Bacteroidota > Bacteroidia > Chitinophagales > Chitinophagaceae > JJ008. Next base: position 37,270 of record CAZGGQ010000011.1, on the reverse strand, counting down.
CCTCCGTAAAGCACTGGAAGAAGATGCAGTAAACATCATTCTATGCCACAATCATCCCTCAGGCAGCTTGAAGCCCAGCCGGGCTGATGAAGAACTTACCCGGAAAATAAAAGAAGCAGCCAGGTTGCTTGATATCGCCGTCCTGGACCATGTGATTGTCAGTGAAGATGGTTATTACAGTTTTGCAGATGAAGGACTGTTGTGAGTCATATAGGTCAAAAAAAAAGTCAAATAGGTCACATGATCTAACCAATATGACCATTTGACCATTATGACTTATTTGACCATTATGACTTATTTGACTTATTTGACTTTTGCACTCTCAGGCCTGCGCCGTCGGTCCCCCGAAATTCATGGGCAGTTGTATTTCTTCCAGGTCTTTTATAGGGCCATTGACCACTTCATATTTCTGAATGTTTTCAGTAATGGCTTTCATAAAGCGTTTGGCATGCTGCGGAGTAAGTATAATTCTTGATTTAACCTTGCTCTTAGGTGTGCCCGGCATCACATTCACAAAGTCAATGACAAATTCGGCATGAGAATGGGTAATGATGGCAAGGTTGGCATAGCTGCCTTCAGCCACTTCTTCTGAAATTTCAATGTTAAGTTGGTTGGGGGCATTTTGCTGATCGGACATAAACAGGATTTATTATGATTATTTATAGCGACTATCCGCATATAACAACCTTAAAATGGAACCACATAGCCACATAGCACACAATAGAAGGAACCACATAGGCCTGCCTGCCGGCAGGCAGGTTTCTATGTGCCTATATGGTACAAATATGTTATTGGTTGCTTCATTCTGATAGTCAATTTAATTATTCAGATATTCAAATGCTCTTCGCAGCGCAGCTTCCTGGTCCCTCGTAAAGTCATCGCTGGTGAACACGGGCGAAATATCTTTAATACTCTTTAACTCTTTGATGATATTGCTGACATTTGTTTTCAGTTTTTTCAGGCCGGCTTTCGTGCTATCTGCATAAAAATACTCATACAGCAGGTCGAACTGGCGGAGTTCGGATTGAATATAATTGGTGGAAACATATCCCAGGTCAGTCTTATACCTTTTGTAAACACTATACTGCTTTCCGGCGTATAGCTCCAGGAAATAGGATTTATCAGAACTACCAAGATGAGTGCCGTAAACGAATTTTAACGGATGGTTGATACCCAGGCTTACATTTTCCTGGATCAAAAAAGAATCTACGGTACCGGGTTCTTTGACCAAAGGTTTGTCCGGGTTTCCCGAGGAATAGAATTCCACTTCCTGGTTAAAAGTATTATAACTCAGGAAAATATTATATGCTTTGGCATCAGGCGAAAACAAATTACCCTTATTCTTTTCTCCAAAAAGATAAGAAGTGCCAATTACTTTAAATACCCCTACCTGTTTATAAACTCCCCCTTCTGTCTTTACGAGGATCAGGCGGCTATAATTTAATGCATTATCCATATAGCCGGATTGTGCTACTGAATAGTTTATTACGATTAGGAAAAAACAGATTGTTAAGTTGATATGATTAAATATTTTCATGGTAATAATTCTCAGACTTCAAAAGTACAATAAAACAACCCTGAAACTGCCGGCAAATAAAAAACGGGCGCTTGATTTCATACTAGAGTGTTTAAAGCTACTAACAGGATCAATAATCTTTTTTTACCTGGTTTAATAATGTAAAGGCTTTACAAAAAGCGGCTTCAGGATTAGCCGTAAAATCATCAACGCTTATCTCAGCCAAAAGATCCTTTACATCTTTAAACTCTTTAATGACACTGGCCGCATTGGGTTTTATTTTTTTTATACCCTTCCCTTCTGCATCTGTATAATAATACTCATACTCCAGGTCGAACTGGCGCAATTCAGATTGCACATAATTGCTGGAAACATAACCCAGTTCAGACTTATATCTTTTATACAAACTGAACCGCTTTCCCGTGCAGATCGCCAGGAAATAGTATTTGTCTTTAACGCCCAGCACAGAACCATACACAAATTTCAAAGGGTTGAGGATGCCCAGTTCAATATTCTGATGTATGATAAAAGAGTCCAGTGTTCCGGGTTCTCTCATCAGCGGTTTATCAGGATTGGAAGTAGAATAAAAATCCACTTCCTGGTTGTAGGTATTATAGCTGATGAAAATATTATATGCCTTCACCCCGGGAGCAAACATATCAGCGGAATGATGCTCACCAAAAAGAAAAGAGCTGCCAACTACTTTATAAGCCCCGATCAGCTTATACATTCCATCGCCGGTTTGCTGGATCAATAACTTATTATGATTCAGTGCAGGATCTGTCCATCCACGACTATCCGGCTGGGCAGCTACCATACGACCGGAATTAGCTGATAAGGAAACAGGCACATTGGTTGATATCTGGGCGAAAGAAGAATTATTAAAAACAGTACAGAAAATGCCGGCAAATAAAAAACGGGCGACTGGTTTCATAATTTGTTTTTTGAGGATTCAAAAGTACAACAAAACAACCCCGGGGCTGCCGGCAAATAAAAAAGGAGTTGTTAAGAAACAACTCCCTTTTAAAAAATCAGAAAAAAATTTATGGTCTCGGACCCCTGTAAGTCAGGATACAATTGATGAACTGATCGGGTCTTCCGGTTTGTGACATGATATAGGAAGCCAATATTTTCCTGGTACCCGGATCCCAAAAATTACCGGCGGGAGGGGTTACTGAAGGATTAATCCTGAATGCCCGGTTCCTTGAATCAGGTGGTGCATCATTAGAGACATTGGTTAACTCATTCGTTGCGGTATTAAATGTATACCGGGGAGCTGTGGCTCCAAAACCAGAAAGTCCAGACGCTGGAGTACCAGTAAAACATACCTGGATAAAGTCGCCAAATCCCCATTCGTCGAAAAACCTTACGGAATTAGGTCCACCAGTGATCAGAAAGATACTGGTACCGTCACCATTAGAAGGCCAGGTATTAAAACTAGCGTCATCTGTTATACCATAAGCACCCCAACCACTAGTGTTTAAGTCCAACTTGTAGTTACCATCGTATTTATTTTTCAGCGTAAATTCAAGGAAAAGGTTCTTAAGGTTGCTGGCAATTTTATACCCGCCATCAACGCTGGTAATCGTTAAACCAACACCATAAGAAGAACTCGGGTCCATCGGAATGGTACTGGGGATCATAATAGGAACCATGCCTCCTGTTCCACCAGCCGGAATTACTACATTAAGCGCAATGCTATAAAGAGCGGAAGGGAAAGCAAGAATACTTGTACCATTAGCTGTATTGTAGGCTGTTCTGAGCGCATCATTCTGCACCAATGTAACATGCACATCAGATTTAGCCGGGGTGCCCGTTTCCAGGTTCACCCATACAATATTGTTTATCGCCTGCAGGGTGCCGACGCCGGCGTCAAGCCCGATCGTGTTCTTGGCAACGGCTGCAAGTGGAAAAGCTACGCCGGGAGGTTGTGTATCCGGGTCATTGATACCATAGGTATGGTTATCAAATCCCTTGTCTTTCAAACATCCTGTAAAAGCAACTGCCAGGGTTGCCAGGATCAATGAAGATGATAATATTTTTTTCATATTTCTGATTTTTTAAATTACAAAATTATTAATTAAGATCCCAGAAAACACGGCTGTACCTGGTGATACCTGCCGGTACATTACCTGCATTATAGTTATACTCTGTTTGCGGGTACAGGTAACGAACGGGAATATTATCAGCCGGGGTGATCTGTGGTGACACCGAACGGAACGGGCCGACCCCGATCGCAAGACCAGCGCCAGGAAATCCACCTCCATCTCCATAAGCAAAATTAGTAGTGGGGGCATCATTTGCCGCCGGAGTAGTTACAAGATTGGAAGCAACTTCAGTATAAGGAACCCTTCTCCAGTCGCACCATGTTTCCAGTGTACTGATACCATTCATGGCAAACCATTTTTGAGTAAGAATGGTAAATAATCCGCCTGCAGGACCTCCGGTACCCTGTGGAGAGCCGTTATAATCCACATCAGGATAAGAGGCATTGGCTGAAATATAAGTATTTGCTGCTGCTATGGCTGGCGCTGGAATGGCTGCTGTTGCACCACCAACACCAAGGAAAATGAAACTTTCATAAATACCACTGGTCATTAAATCCTTGGCAGAAGTCGCTCCGACATTCCAACCTCTTTGCTTGGCTTCAGCCTGCAGGAAGAAACTTTCTGCCGAAGTGATAACCCATTGTGGGGCAGTTGCTCCTTTATTTAAACCAGGGCCGATACCCGCCAGTACAGCCGCAGCATAAGTAGCGATCGGGGGTGTGCCATAAGCTACGCCTACCAATCCACCGCTGCCGGGTGTATAAAAACGGTTGCCTGTTCCGGCCACTAATGCAGCCGTAACACGGGGATCTCCATCAAATTTATAATATTCAATACCCCACTCATTCGCTTTGTAATATACATTGTTGGCTGATCCGGAGCCGTCTGTATTGGTAATATAAGCATTGACAAAAGGATTGCCTTTGTCAACACCGGTATAACCGGGATTCATCTGTGCATTTTGTCCGGCACCGAGAAAACCATTACCATTGGTATTAATGATGGCCAATTCAGCTGTTTTATCAATAGCACCCACGGCATACGCATGGATAAGCATTCTCAGCTTTAACGTATTGGCAAATTTATTCCACATGGTCTTGTTCCCCTGGAACATGATGTCGTTTGTGCCAATATCTTTATTGGAATTGGTTGTTGTTACTGTGGCCGCATTGATCAATACTAAACCGGCGTCAATCTCCCGCAACAGCGCCTTATAAATATCAAGGCCGTTGTCATAAGCGGGTGTAGGGTTGCCGCTACCTTTCAGCGCCTGGCTATAAGGCACGTTACCATACACATCCACCAGGATCTGGAAATTATGGGCTTTCATAATGCGGGCAATGCCTTCATAAAATCCGGCTCCTGCCAGGTTCGCTTTTATCTGGACGATATTGTAATCATAGTTATTATCGTAACAATTATTCCAGATAGCATTGCCAAATCCTGTGGTGATATTGTAGGTTTCCTCCGTCACGTTTGGAGCATAGGTACCAGACCTTGACCAATAGCTCATCCAATTCTGGATAGGACCCCATGAGGCTGCAACGATCCTGCCGGATGCATTCATTGCTGCAGGCAGCACCACAAAATAGGTGATCGAACTGTCTGTGGGGGCGTTAATGTTTTTGTTTACGTTGAACTGGCCCTTCCGGCAGCCAGATCCCGCAGCCAGGATGAGTACTGCGAGAGGAACAACATATATTATTTTATTCAGTTTCATATAAATTTATTTATTAGGTTATAACTGGATGTTTAAGCTGGCGCCAAAAATTCTTGTGGGCGGTGTATTATCCAAACCACTTATACCCTGTGCGTTGCCAGTTGTATTGGAAAACTCAGGATCTGTCCATTCATTTGTTTTGGGAAGGAACATGAAAAGGTTTCTTCCGCTCAAAGTGAATGTAGCTCCTTTAATAGCATTTTTAGTAAACCCAAACCATTTGGCCGGCATGTTATAGCTAAGGCTAGCCTCCCTTATTTTCCAGAAATCACCACTCACCAGGTAGTTTGTATTGGCAGCGGTATTAATTGACTGAGACCAGAAATTGTAGCCTCCACTCACCATGTAAATACTGGTGTTGTCAACATATTTTGTTCCGTCGAAATAAGAAGAATTAGGCATGATAAATGGCTGACGTGCATTCTGTGCACTTCTCTTGGATATACCGGAGAAGTCCATACCTGTTCCAATACCACCCGTGTATATCTGGGCACCTCCGCGGTAATCACCCACTGCACTGAAAGTAAGGTCTTTCCAGGTTACAGAAAGATTAATCCCTAAAAGGTGTTTTGGTTGAGTACGTCCGAAAGGATGGATAGTAGGATCAACGGTTGGTAACCCTGTAGTAGAGCTGACAATCACACGACCCTGGTCGTCTCTTACATAGTCAGTCAACTGGAAAGTATAGGCTGGTTTGCCAACAATTACATAGTTACCGTTTCCGATACCAAGTTGGTCAACACCCTCGATGATCTTTGTTACTTTATTATCCTGGTAGGTGTAATTTGTTTTTAGATCAATAGACACTTTACCTAATTTAACCAATGGTGTCAGTCTCAGGTCAAGTTCCAAACCTTTGTTTTCAAAAGCAGCAGCATTCAGCCTGGCGCTGGTAAAACCAGTTGCGGCAGAATATTGCACATCCACGATCTGGTTGGAATTATCCTGGCTGTAAACTGTAGCCTCAATGTTAATACGGTTTTTCAATAACCCGATTTCAATACCGGCTTCTTTATTCTTTACAAATTCGGGTTGGTATGTTGACAAACGAAGCAGGTTGCTGGACGTGTAACCACTGAGTGATCCAAAAGGAAAACCTGCAGCAATTCCGTAGGTATTCTCCAAATTCTGGGCGCCAAGGTTCACATTACCTGTTTTGGAGTAAGCTCCGCGAAGTTTCAGGTAAGAGATAAGCTTGCTGCTCTTTAATGCAGGGATAGCCTCATTCAAAAGAACAGAAAGGCTAACTCCGGGATAGAAGAAATTAATATTGTCAAAATCATAATTATAGAAATAAGCAAGGCGGCTGTCAATATCATAGCTGCCAGTACCTTCAAGGAAAACCCAGTTGTTATACCCAATTGATATCTTACCAAAGAAACGCTCCAGTCTTGATTTGAAATCACTTTCACCAACACCTGGTTCACCTTTTCGGCCAATTACATTGAATAACTGGGGAAAAGCAAGGTTGTTGGAAGACACGTTAACGCTTTTGGAATTATCCTCCCGGAATGATTGTCCAAGCAAAGTATTGAAATCAAACTTTCCGAATTTTTTACGGATAGAGGCAAAAAACTCAGAATTGATACGGCTGGATGTGCTGGAAAAATCGGCAACGGCAGAATTGATATCGCCTGATGCAGCAATATTTTTACCACTTGATTTTGCATAAGGTCCATACTGTAAAGCTTCCTGTGTACTCTTCTGTGTACCATTAGAAATAGTAGCACCGAGCCTGTACGTAAAGGTGAGCCAGTTTGTAGCCTTAAAGTTCAATTCAAAGTTTCCGAAAATATCTTCAGATCTTCCCCTGGCCCTGAAGTTATCAATCATGAAGTAAGGATTGGAATAGTAGTCGTTGAAATAACCATCGGGACTTGACCAATAGTCAGTTCTCCAATTCTTAAACCTCGTAATAGGGATTTGCTGAGGAGTGTTGATCAGGTTCCAATACACCGTATAGTCACGGCCGTTACCAAAGCTGGAACCGGCGGTTACATCAAAGGTTCCTTTTGTGTAGTTAATACTGTAAGAAGCCTTGAACCTGTTATATTCTTTATTACCTGCTGCGTGCACAGATATTCTTTTATTCACATCTTTCGGCATGATACCCTGGATGAGTACATTCTGTACACTCAGGTAGAAATCGCCGGTTGAAAACGAAAGATCGGTCTGGTTGGTAAGACCCGTAGCCCAGAATCTCTTTTTTTCGTTTGGCAGCGCCTTATAAGGCACTTTATAATAAGAACCATCAGGACCTATTCGTCCTATTTCCCGGAGTGAACCATCAAATTGATCACCATAACACTGGTTTTCAATAGGGTCATAAACTCCATATCCTAAAGGATTAACAGAAGAACCGGAACCGAACTGGTTTTGCAGCTCAGGCATATATGATACCTTTTCTACCTGTACGGTATGGGCCACACTTACCATCGGTTTTGTTCTGCTGCCTCTTTTCGTTGTAACTACCAGGGCGCCATTTGCTCCATCAGGACCATAAATAGCTGTGGCAGATGCAGACTTCAAAATGGTAACATCAGTAATATCATTTGGATTGATTGAACTGAGATAACCAAGAGAAATGGGTACACCATCCAGGATCAGCATGGGTTGGTTATTACCAGTCAAAGAACGGATACCTCTAAGGGTAAGCCTTGTGTCCTGGAATACTCCATTATTAACAGACTGAACGTTTAAGCCGGAAACTTTACCGGTTAAACCACTTTGGAGGTTTACTGATTTGGCCTGCGTTAGCTCTGCAGCTTTAACCTTTGTAACTGAATAACCAAGTTCCTTTGGCTGGCGGGTTTGACCGAGGGCAGTTACAACAACCTCTGTACCGGCAATTACAAGCCTCTTTACAGAAATTGAAATGGTACTTCCCGTGCCAACCGTAGCCTCAGTGGGCTCAAGTCCGGCACCAGATACTACCAGAACATCCCCGGTTTTAGCAAGGATTCGAAACTGGCCATTATTGTCGGCAGAAACACCCGTACGGGTACCTTTAATACTTACAGAGGCACCGGGCAAAGCGTCGCCCTTTTCGTCGATAACAGTACCGGTAATCGTCCGGTTCTGACCAAATGCAAATGCTGTAAACAGCATAAACATCGTGAACAGTGATGCGATTTTTCTCATGTTAACGTTAATTTTTAGATTTAAAAGCATTGATTATCAGGAAAATCCGTCAATTTTCAGGGGGTATGGAATAATGATAAGACACAAAGCCTTTTAAAATTGCTGCCGCAATGTAAAGTTTTTTTTAACAATTACTTAAAAACTAATAAAAAAATTATGGACATAAAGTATCTGACAACCTGCTGGCTAAAAAACCCAGCTGGTCTGTAGTTTTATTTCGCTCTTTTTATTCCCATTTATTTCATCCGGACCCGAACCCACAGAGACTTTATCCCGGTAAATTGTTTGGGCCCAGCGCAGCCAGAAAGAGATTCTTTTACTTATGTCAAAATTGAGGGAAAGATAGTACCGGAAACCCTTGTCATAGAAGGCCGGAATGGAATAACTATAGAGCACATCATTTTCATACGCATAAATGCGGGAATTATAGCTATCTGTTTCAAAATAATGGAGGCGCAAAACAGCAGAGTAAGGAGTAAGCATTGGCTTATATAAAACATCAAAAAAAGTAAGGAACCCTATTTCGCTATTGGCTCCATGATTATTATCATACCAGAGCAGTTCCACCCTGTTTCGGAGAGTAATGGCTGTATTAACCTTATAACTCAATTGCGTCCGCCAGTTTTGTTTGGGCATGGAAACAAGGAAATTAGTTACAGAACCCACCCCTGCTCCGCCAACTGGCGGGAGGGGATCAGGTTGGCTGGATTGTTTCGTTTCGCTCCTGAACCTTGAATAAAGCTCTACCTGTTTGTTTGGAGTATAAGTCAATTGTGCCAAAAAATCCTTTCCGTAACCTGGCGAATCAACAAGATATTTGAGCCAGGGAAATTTATAAATATCCCCGTAAACATCAATTCGCCAGCCGATTGCCGGGCGAATAGTGACAGCAGCATAAAAACCAGTTTCATTACCGGGGTAAGTGTTTTCAGTAAATGCATTCCCATTGATAGATTGATAGGAAGCGCTCATGGTTCGCTGTACAAATGAAATATCAACCCTTGTATCCACACTTACCAATAAACCATTGATAAATGCCTTGTTGAAATTTTTATCCGCTGCCGCTTCGCCAAACAAGTGAATATTTTTGTGAGTATAACTATAATCCACACTGAAATTGTACCAGTTTTTCCCGCTGATAGCATACAGGTTATAGGGCTCATCCCTTTTCAGTACCGGCAGAGAAAAGCTATAGTAGATACCATTTACTCCAACATGCCATTTATTACTTCTGTAAATGATATTGCCGCCAAAAGCAGTTTGAGTAAGATTATTTCTATCTGCATTTTCACTGCTTGTGCGATGATACCCGGATGTATGAAAAGAGGAAATAAAATCTTCATTATTCACTGTATCCGCTACAAAATTTGCACTTAGTTTTCTGAAAGAAACAAAGGCAGTGGCTTCCATTCTTCCTTTTCTGATAGTTATGCCTGCGCCGCGATGAAAATAAAATTCGCCGGCCGAGCTGTATGGACGAAGCACAGCTGATTGCCGCTTTACTCCAGTTACATCCACGCTTTTTTTAAAAGCAAGGCCCTGCCATTGTAACAGCCCCTGCCCCATGTTCACCAAAAAATCTCCGATCGCCAATGACCGGATGATACCAAGCTTCCTGGCAAATAAATGAAAGGAGTAAAAATCAAAACCCTTGTTTTGTGATCCTTTCAAAAATTGCTCCCCGGCATCTTTATCTCCAACCAGTCCGAACTGTAATAAGTTTTTGCAGGTATAGTGATAGCGGAAAAGAATTTTTTGAGGACTGCCGGTATATTTTGTTCCTGCTGTTGTTTTATCAAAGCCATCTGATTTTTCCAATATCTGCACAACCCGAAGTAACAAACTATGCTCGCCGTTCCTGAATCTTTTACCGGCTTCTTCTCCCAATGAAACAGGAGTGGCTGTCGTGATAAAAGGCAGCAATTTCCGGATGGTATTTATGTCCCAAGCAGGCACGGCCTGTAATTCATAGATACTGATAAGCCTGCCAAATAAATTTCGGTACGCAACAAGATTAGCGATCTGCAGATCGGTTACAATTCTCATTTGTTTCAGTTCATCGGCATCTGCTGTATTCAAATTGATCGGGTGTTTCCTGAATTGTTCCAGTTCCTGCAGATAGGAATCATCTTCTGTTTCTCCCTGGCCGGCATCGGTTTGGTTTTCGAGTTGTTGTTCGGTTGCCGGGGGGATCTCCTGGGAATAAGAAATTAAAAATGAAAAATTAAAAATGAAAAATATCGTAACCGCCTTTTTCAATTATTTTTTCCTGTTAAAGTTGAATAAAAGCAGCAGTCCGGGCGTCACTCCTAATTGCGGATGATAGCCTGCGGTAATATCCAGCCTGAATGATTTGATTGTTAATCCAATTCCCAGCCAGGCGGATGAGGTAGCTGAAGACATACCCGCTCTTGCCAGCACTTGAGGTAAAAATTTATACTGCATGCCGGCATTCACATTTACCGGCTGGTCTTCCTCCTTTTCGATTTCAGCGCTGACAAGAAATTTCTCCGATGCATCGTAACCAAGGCCGAAGGAATAAACAGAAGAAAGTTTTTCCTCCCGATAGCTATCGGGATGGTCCTTTCCAAATTTTCCGCCAACAGGATTATTTACATGAATACCGGTATGAAGCCGGTCTGTTACATGCAGAATAGTTCCTGCTTCAAAACTGAAGGCCGATGCATTACCATAACCTGCGATGCGGATACCCTGATAATTGAACTGTACGCCGATGTCAACCTTGTTGCCCAATTTTCTGGCATAGGCGAGGCCGAATTGCGTTTCATTGTAATCACTGAACCCGGAATAGTTTGCCTTAACAGCAAAATTGCCGGACGCAGTTGGCAGCCCGATTACAGCTGTATAATTATTCAGTTCACTGAGTAAAAACCTTCTATCCCCATATACCCCTGCCGAACCATTTTTTAACTGCGCCAGCGCTGCCTGGTTAGCAGTAAAAGAAAATACATCCACATGATTCAGGCTATAAGCGCCCATGCCTGTATGAGCCGCTGCAACCGGCCTGCGGAGGGTTTGGCTATCGGAACGGATAGCAATTAACAATAAGAAAAACAGCAGACTTTTATTTATTTTTTTCAAGCCGTCAGAATTTTTTTGATCATGGCAAGGATACATTCTTTTTAAAAAATTATCAGGGGTTTTTAACCGGAAAAACGGGCCAAAAAACCAGGATCATCAGCATACAAGTATCCCAAACCTTACCTTTGCGCCATGCAAATTTTAGATGGTAAAAAAGCGGCGCAGGCGATAAAAGATGAATTGAAAATTGAAGTGGCGCAGTTAGTGGCAGAAGGAAAAAAAATTCCACATCTTGCTGCGATACTGGTGGGTAACAGCGGCGCCAGTGAAACGTATGTGGCAGCCAAAATAAAAGCCTGTGAAGAAGTAGGATTCAAATCAACATTGATAACATTTGAGGATTCCGTTCCTGGCATAAAGCTATTGAACAAGATACAGGAATTGAATACGGACCCGGATATTGATGGTATTTTAGTTCAGCTTCCCTTGCCCAAACATATTACTGATGAACAGGTGATCAATGTTATTGACCCTGACAAAGATGTGGATGGCTTTCACCCGGTGAATGTGGGCAGAATGGTGCAGGGACTGTCAACTTTTGTTTCTGCCACGCCACATGGCATCATGCTGCTGCTGGAACATTATAAAATTGAAACAAAGGGTAAACATGCCGTGGTGGTAGGCCGCAGCAATATTGTGGGCCGGCCCATGAGTATTTTACTAAGCAGCAATACCAGTCGCGGAAATTGCACGGTTACGGTTTGTCATTCACAAACAAAAAACATAAAAGATTTTTGTTTACAGGCGGATATCATTGTAGCCGCTTTGGGCAAACCAGAATTCATTACTGCCGACATGGTAAAAGAAGGCGCTGTTATTATTGATGTCGGCATTACAAGAATGGAAGATGCCACAAAGAAGAGCGGTTATAAACTAAAAGGCGATGTGGCTTTTGAAACCGTTGCTCCCAAATGTTCCTGGATAACCCCGGTGCCCGGCGGTGTAGGGCCCATGACGATCGCTGCCTTGATGAAGAATACATATAAGTCATGCATGATGAAAAACTAATTGCAAAATGGTTGAATTGTTCGATTGTTGTGCATCGATAACTCCCTCAACAATCAAACTATCAAACAATCAATCAATCAAGTGACAACAGAAAAAAAAGATATTGCTGCCAAATCGCTCCCGGTAATGGAACACTTCTACAGCTTACAGGGTGAAGGCTTTCACCAGGGCAGGGCCGCCTATTTTATCCGTCTTGGTGGATGTGATGTGGGTTGTGTATGGTGTGATGTAAAAGATAGCTGGGATGCGGAGAAACATCCGAAGTACGAAGCCGGAAGTCTGAAGTCGGAGATCAGAAAGACTCCGGCGGAAATAGTTGTCATCACGGGTGGCGAGCCCCTGATGCACAACTTAGATGAGCTAACAAAACAATTGCGGCAGACCGGGTTGAAAACCCATATTGAAACCTCCGGCGCTTACCCGTTGAGCGGCACATGGGATTGGATCTGTGTATCTCCAAAAAAATTCAAAGCCCCTTTGCCTGAGATTTTACCGCTTGCCCATGAACTGAAAATTGTTGTCTTCAATAATTCTGATTTTGACTGGGCTGAAAAATATGCTGCATTGGTTTCTCCTGCCTGCAAATTGTATTTACAACCTGAATGGGATAAGGCCGGCGAGATGACCCCGCTGATCATTGAATACATTAAAACTCATCCGCAATGGGAATTGAGTTTGCAGATACATAAGTATATTAATGTTCCGTAACAATTTTACTGCTATTGCTGAAAGCACTTACTTCCGGTTTATACATACATTGCAATGCCGCAGGACCGGATGTAAAGTTGCCTTCCTGTGAAACTTTGAGTTCATAACTGATCTCCTTTTTGCCGGAGGGAATATTTTCCGCAAAAAACTGGCAGCCTGCATCTCTTACTGATCTGTAATAACTGAATCCTGAACCATATTCATATCCGCTGTTATTATCAGCAGGTTCAAAGGCAGCAGCCCGTTTATCATCAATAAAAACATAGGGCAATGATCTTGATGATATGATGGTTAAAACCACTTTTACCCTGTCAGCAATCTTTAAATTGGTTAAACCTGAAATCAAATCCCATTTATTTTCCTTTTCGTTCCATTTGAAAAGTTCTTTACTTAGCCGGACATCTTTATTCAGATAGCTTAAGGAACTGCCTGTTGTAAAATAATACCAGCATAGATTGCCGGAAGCGATTCGGGAAGTCTCCTTCTTTAATGAAAGAAAGGATGGAAGCGAAGTTGCCGGCGAGAAAGCATAAGATGAACCTTTCAGCAAATCATCATTAACCCATATTTTTTTATTCTCAATGGATGTGTTTATGGTTTGTGTTTCACCAATCACTGAATTATTTCTTTTCAATAACAAATCAATAGCCGCTGCTGTGGCTTTTGTACTGCCCCAGTTATCCTCGTTCTTTGCTGTAAGCAGCCATTTTACAATCCCATTTCGCATTGATTCATCATTTCCCTGTTCTTCAAATGCTTCAGTAAGCAGGGCGATCGTTTCTTCAGATGAGATATCAAGGTTATCTGCATCGGCTATTTCTTTCCAGCGGGTTCCTTTCTGTTCATCACTGATCGCCATTTGACGGATAGAATTCAATTGCCCGGATGCTTTTGAAAACAATTCGTCATTCTCTTTTGCAAAACGAAAACTCGCTATAGCAAGCAGGGCCTGGTCATAAAGAGGTTTCTTATCTGCATATTCCCATTCTTTAGCAAGATATACTCTGATACTTTTCTGAAGGCTGTCAGCAACCGGGAATTGTGTTTGCCAGTAACTGCGGACATAAATATAATATGACAGGTCAGCATTTTTTTCGTTCAACAGGTTGATAAACTTCCCGCCGGTATAAATAATAAGATTTTGAATAAACTTATTGTATGGGTCCATCACTGGATTAAAACTGATTAGGCCTTCCTTCTGCATCATGCCCAGTCCCCGCAATACGTAAGAAGAAATATAAAAATTGCTCTTGCCCCCATTGAACCAAGTCAACCCCCCGTCTGTATTTTGAAATTTATAAAGCTTTTGCAGTAACCCCTCAATAACCGTCTTTGTTTTCGAAGTGTCCAATAAATCGAATAACTGTTTTTGCTGTAAGGATGATTTATTGGTCTTGTTCAGCCAGGGCATTGTTTCCTGATTCAGTTCATCCGGTAATTTTCCCGGGACCTCATTTTCTTTTTCCACAAAATTCTTTGCCGCTTCAAATACCTGTTGAGCTGTTTTATCTGTCTGCATTATTTTTAATGCAGTGGCATAGGCGAGCATTTTATTAAAAGTTTGCTCGGCACAGCCATAGGGGTAATTGGCTAACCAGGGCAAAGAGTATATCAATGCTGCCTGTGGTTTTGGAAGAATGGATAAACCTATTCCATACATTTCCGCGTCCTTTGGTAAAGCAGGCAATGGCAGAATTATTTCCGGTTCATTTTGAAAAGAAAATGGCTTACTGTCCCTGACAAAAATCTTTGTACTTAACACCGGCAGCAGATGCTCTTCGCCATCTGCAAAATTTCCCGAACGTACTGTAATAATGACCTTCAAAGGGTTCAGTTGCTGAACCGGGATCTTAATTTCAAAAGCAGAAGAATTATTTTCTTTTTTACCCAATGAAAAATCAAGTTGATTGATAGAAACCAATTGGCCCGTAATATCATTGCCGGTTACTGCATCTTCAATTTTGCAAACAATTTTACCAGCTGCAGGCAGCGTATCTAAATTGCTGATCCTGCTTTGTAAAATAATCCTGTCCCCCTGATAAAGCAACCGGGGCATGTTGGGCTGAACCATCAACGGCAATTGAGTATTCAGTTTTCTTTCTGCATAAACAAATTGTGCCGCTTTGGTATGTGCAAGTATTTTCCAGTTCCATTCGGTTACAGTTTCCGGCATGGTAAAACTGAAAGAATAAAATCCATTTTTGTCTGCATGAATAGCCGGAAAGAAAAATGCCAATTCATTAAAATTCTTACGGGGAGTGATGATAGGCTCCGGTTCTTTGGGAAAAATAATATCACCTTTTGTGCTTAGCAGCAATACACCCTGTGCTGCC
This sequence comes from uncultured Chitinophaga sp., assembly GCA_964525285.1. Taxonomy (GTDB): domain Bacteria; phylum Bacteroidota; class Bacteroidia; order Chitinophagales; family Chitinophagaceae; genus JJ008. Next base: position 21,694 of record CAZGGQ010000011.1, on the reverse strand, counting down.
TTTGATCCATAAAGCGCAGCAGCATCCGCCCCTTTTAAGATCATTGCGTGGGTAATTAAAGCGGGATCTATTTTACTCAGATCACCTTCGTAAATAACCCCATCCAGAATGATCAGTGGTTGATTGTAACTTGTCAGGGAAGAAATACCCCTGACGGCAATACGGCTTACGGAATATCCAAGTTCTTTTGGCTGGCGGGTTATGCCGAGGGCGGTAACTACTACTTCATTAAGTCCTGATACATCACTTACAACGTTAAGACCTGACACCCGGCCTGTTAATCCACTCCCCCAAAAAGAACGGGGAATCCATATCATAAGTAAATCCTCCGTTCCTCCTTCCCTTTTCATTAAAACTCCGGTCCCCCATAATTTCAGTATGGGCATAATCCTGCGGATTGACCCACCAAAGTGGTTTTGCGAGTGCATGGCCGGGAGAAACAAGCATAGATTCAAAATAATTTTCCGGGTTGCCCGTCCCCACAGTTATTGAATTGATGCCACGGGGCCATTCCGTATTGATATGTTTGTAACTCTTGTTAATGGGGCTTTCCCATTTATGTTTTTCTAATTTATCAAGCGAGGCATCGTACATCGTTGTCATCAGTTCGGCAGCAATGTTTTCATTTTTTGTTTTGATGGAAACAGAAAATTCTTCTTTGCTTCCGGGCGAAAGTTTTTTCCGGTATTTCTCAACGATGATCTCAGGTTCGGATGCAGTTTTATTATTTACAACATCAATTCTTTCTTCATGGGTAAAGACCTGGTTGCGGATAATAAATACCTGTGTCAGTTTCAGATAGTCAGTTGCTGACCCGGGGATTTTCAGATTATAGGGATGAATACCGTTTGAACTAGCCCGTTCTTCATAGAAATATTTTATTTCTGTTTTTTTATTCCCTGAATAATATGCCATGTGGAAAATGGAAAAGATCTTCTCCGCAGAACTTCCAAAATAATATTTTGCCGAGTCACCAGCCAATACAGAGTTATCAGGGAGATAATAAAAACTCCATGCCTCTTCCGGGAGTTTATTTTCATCAAATACGATGAAATTTTTATTTAATACACCCTGGGTCTTCCCGTTTTCAATACAAACAGCTTCAGCTATATAATTGCCTGCTATGAATTTATCCGGAGACAAAGTAATTTTTTCTTTTTCGCCTGTATTTACAGTTGTTTCCCATATTAGTTTCTTATTGGGTAACTCACCTTCGGAATAAAGATTTACCAATGGAAACCATGCTGCCAGCATTGGCTTTGCATATAACCATTCGTCGGCCCTGGTCAGTTTTCTATCGTCATATAATTTTTTATTGTTGTCAAGATTGAAAAACCTGATCCGGATAATTTTATTGACCGACCCGGCATTTTTATCTTCTGCTGTCACTAATAACCGGGGCAGCTCTTGCCTGTTGTATTTATCAGCAAGCGGTAGCTTGATCCTTACCGGCTGGGTAGAAACAGTTACTCTTGAGTTTTCCCTGTACGATTCACCGGTAGCATCAACAGCTTCCCCTTTGAAGTCGTAATCAAAACTCCATGGCAGGCTGTCTGCGAGGTCATATTTTTCCAGCAACAAATCTTTTATGCTTATCTCTAATTCACCTTCAGCGTTTGTGTAGCCTGTTGTATCAAGGAGAGTGATTCCTTCATTCCTGTTTGCCATTTTCATTTGTATTGAATCAAATACTGGCAACGATCCACTTCGCTGAACCGAATAATTTATTGTAACATTATTTAATGTGGCGCCGGCAAAAGACTTTACTATTACTTTAAAAGAAAATTCATCACCAATCCGCAATTCCTTTTTGGGTTTTTCAATTGTAATTTCATAGGAAGGTCGCTTGTATTCCTCCACTTTAAAGGTTCCGTATCTCCATTCCTTTTCAATATAATCGGGTGCAATTTCCCACTCGCCGGTAGCAGCGGTTTTGGGGATTTTGAAACTACCCGACACCGAACCAAATTCATTGGGTACAATTTTCAATGAATCCATTTCCCGGTCAAACGGATCGTTGATAAACAACAAAGGCTCTTCTTCCTTCAACCATTTCTTATATACGCTGCCAAATAATTTTCCCTTGAGATTCTGTTTATTCATCACCATGGGCTCCCCGGTATTTTTATTTTTGCTGATGAAGATCGCTTTATAAAAAACGGTTTGTCCCGGGCGGTAAATACTCCTGTCAGTATAGATATATGCTTTTGCATTGTCCTCATAAAACTCCACCAAATCATCATATTCATCTTTGGAAAAAATATCCTCCGGCCTTTCCTTTTCTTCTATATTGATATCTTCCGATACGGAATCCTTGTTAAAATACACATCAAAACTTGTGTAGTCTTTATCCCCTACAAATACATAACCCTTTTCGTTTACTGTATAATTCTCAGAAACAAATTTGTTTGTTGTAATACTGTCTTTCCTGGTTGTTTTGATATATCCTGCTTTTACTTTGGCCCCGGTCAGCGGAAACCCTGTTTTGCGGCTGAGGATATATATCCGTTGATCGTTATTAACAACAGCAATGTTTGTTACTTTAAAAAAAACAGATTGTATATCAGTCGCAATACCTGATAAATCTTTATCAGCAAACAACAAGTGGTATGTACCCGCAGGCAGCGCCTCCAATTTCAAATAAGTATTATGATAGTTGTAATCATCTCTTGGTGGAAGGGTGATCATATTTTGAGAAAACACCGGCATGAGCATCAATGCTGAAATCAGTTGCTTTTGATTTTTATACGGGATAAAATCATTTGTATTTAGTTTCACGATCCTGTAAAATATTTTTCCCGCATTTTTAAATTTCAGTTCCGCAAGCATTGGCTCATCAGGAAGATTATACTCCTGCATTGAAAATTGCAGATCAGTATCCATTATCTTTTCTTCCATTATCAGCAGGATATTTTTCAGGTAAGCAAAGCTGTCGAACAACTGCTTATTTTGCTGGAAAAGTTGCAATGCTTTAGCGGGGTGATGCCGGTAAACGGTGTCATATTTGTTCTGCTCCCGGTAAGTGTAACTGGAATAATCATACTCATAGCCTTTCAAAGGGAAATATTTTTTACCCTGGCTGTTCAGCAGCAGGCAAAGCTGGTACACGCCAAATGCCTTAACAGTGCTGAATGGGGAGACAGAAATTTTCCATAGATAGTTTTCATATATTTTTTCCGCTTCTTTGTAGTCCATCTTTACCAAATCATAAAGAAATTTCCTGGTCAGTGATTCAATAAAATAATAAGTGGAAGGATCCGGTTGATGATAGCTGATCCAGTCACTGTACAGTTTCAATTCGTCCAACATAAAACTGCCGCTTTTCCTGACCGAATCGAGTTGGGCAATAAATTCGTCCTGGGAAACCGTGAGTCCTTTTTTATAAAATGCTTTTTTGTCAAGCATGTAAAAATACTTTTTATTGATTACCGCTATTTGCCCGGCTATGGCAATATCATACAGGTCAGGCTTGTAAAGAAATTGAAGCGGGTCTGAAGAAAGCCAAAGGGCTTCATCCACATTTATATTTTTTGCCTGTTTGGAAAGTAGTTTGGCTTTTTCAAAATGCCACTGGACAATACTGTCAAGTTCGGGGTTTGAAAATGCCGCATAATTAATTGGCAGATCTTTTCTTTCATACCTGTTTTGCTGAAATTTTTTATACCCTTGTCCAAAATTTTTTACCCGGAGGGCTTGCATCAGATGCAGAGAATATTGCATCACTTCAGGCAGGCCGGTTTGTGCCAGTAGTGTGTCAATAAAAGCCGAGTTTTTAAAATATAAAGTATCCTCTGTCCGCATGTCAGTGATCAACATCCAGTAATGGAGGCAGCGGGCAGCATAAAAATATTTTTGCTCCTGCCATGCTTTCTTCTCCAGGTAGTTTACGGTTAAAAGTAAATTGCCAAGCTTTGCCTTTTTGGCGATGGAAGAATCAATAAAATACCAGGTGCCGGCGCTAAAATCATTTTGCGCTGAACCTGAAAAAGAAATACTCAATAAAAAAATAATGACCAGGTATTTCGGCTTGCCCATAAACAGTTTTATACAAGATGTAAAAAAGGAAAGATTTACATACAATTAACGGTTACAGGATAACGACAGGATTCCTGAAATAGTATTGTGGTATCTTTACCCCAACAATTTTAATCCCGATGAAAAACATCCTGATTCTGATTATTTTCATTTTTACATCTGTTGTAACCCTGGCCCAGTCTTACGATCCGTCAAAAATAAATAAGAAGGCAGTGGCTTTGTATAACCAGGCCATGGAAAGGGCCGATGATGGCAGCTTTACCAATGCTGCGGGGCTGTTGCAACAGGCGATTGAAACAGATAAGAATTATATAGACGCCTATTTAGCATTGGCCGGCATTTACAGTAAAATAAAAAACTATACCAGCAGCGCAGCGAATTTTGAAAAAGCATTTGCCATAGATTCGAACTATACCCTGGACTATAAACTGGCTTATTCCATTCAATTGGCCGGATCAGGAGAATTTGAAAAAGCATGGGGGGCGATTAATGAATTACTGGCAAAAAAACCTCCAAAGAATCCAACCAGTCTTGAATCGGCGCTAAAACGAAAAAGATCCTACGAGTTTGCACTTGAATATTCCAAAAACAATCCCTATAAAAATTATGTATTTGCCCCGCAAAATTTAGGAAGCGGCGTGAATTCCGGCGAACCCGAATATTTTCCTTCACTAACTATTGATGGAAAAGATCTGGTCTTTACCAGGAGGTTGAATCATTTCAATGAAGATTTTTTTTCCAGCACAAAAACAAACAGCGGCTGGGAAAAAGCAAAGCCATTGAATGGGAATATCAATACACCGCAAAATGAAGCGGCACAGAATATTTCACAGGACGGGCAGTGGCTGGTGTTTACTGCTATTAACCGGCCCGACAGCTATGGCAACTTTGATCTTTATATATCTTACTTAACAGCACAGGGCTGGACTGAAGCCGGCAATCTTGGGGGCATCGTCAATTCTGATCAATGGGATGCTCAACCCTGCCTTTCTTCTGACAAAAAAGATCTTTATTTTGCCAGCCGGAGATTTGGTGGTTTTGGTGGCAGCGATATTTATATCAGCCACCTGAAGCCAAATGGCAGATGGGGCGAACCTGAAAATTTAGGCGGCAGCATCAATACACCGGGTGATGACCAGTGCCCTTTTATACATGCCGATAACCAGACCTTATATTTTACCTCCAATGGCTGGCAGGGCTATGGAGGCAATGATCTTTTTTATGTAAGAAAAGGATATGGTGGCACCTGGAGTAAACCCGTGAACCTCGGTTATCCCATCAACACGATCGATGATGAAGGAACATTGTTCATTGCGGCAGATGGCAAAACCGCTTATTATGCCAGCGACAGAAGCGACAGCCGCGGCAGTCATGATATTTACACATTTGAATTACCTGAAAATGTCCGTGCCCGAAAAACCTTGTGGGTAAAAGGAATGGTGTCGGATAAAAAAACAGGTAAGGGGCTTTCATCTTCTGTTGAGCTGACTGACCTGGCCAGCAAACAAACGGTCAGCAACGTGCAGACCGATGGATCAGGAAATTATTTTATGACGCTGCCGGTTGGAAAAGATTATGCATTCACTGTAAACCAGAAAGGTTATTTGTTCTTCTCCGATAATTTTTTAATGGCCGACCGCCCGCCGGATTCTGTTTACGAAAAGAATATTACTTTACAACCGATAGAAGCCGATGCAAATGTTGTATTGAAAAATATTTTCTTTGACGTTAACAAATTTGAATTAAAACCTCAGTCACAGGTTGAGCTGGACAAGCTGGTTCAGTTGTTGAATGAAAACCCAACCCTCAAAATTGAGATCAGCGGTCATACTGATAATGTGGGCAAACCCGCCGATAATCTTTTACTCAGTAATAACCGGGCAAAAGCGGTTGTCAGTTACCTGGTCAGTAAAAATATTGCTGCGCAAAGACTTGGCTCAAAAGGCTATGGCGAAACAAAACCGGTAGCAGATAATAAAACAGAAGAAGGCAGGGCTATGAACCGGAGGACGGAGATGAAAGTCGTTAGTCAATAGCCGTTAGTCCATCGGCCGCCATAGGCTTTCCGACGGCGAAGCAGGAGTCCCGCCGAAACTTTGCATATTTGGATGGCGATCACAGCATACGTATTCAAAGTATTTTTGGTATTATTGACTCCAGACTCGGAACTATGAACTCTGAACTGCTTTACCAACTCTCACTGACACTCATCCCCAACATCGGACCCGTCCAGGCAAAAATTTTATTGCAGCACTGCAATGCAGAAGAAATATTTCATACTAAAAAATCTTACCTGGAAAAAATAGAAGGCATTGGCACGATCAGGGCGGCTTCTATCACTTCGTTTAAAGATTTTACAAAAGCAGAAGAAGAAATAAAGTTTATTGAAAAATACAGGATCAAAACGCTTTTTATCACGGACAACGATTACCCGAAACGGTTACTGAATTGCTACGACTCTCCCACCCTTCTTTATTATAAAGGCGAAGCCGATCTGAATGCATCAAAGACCGTTGCCATCATCGGCACAAGAAGCCATACGGATTATGCCAAACAAATGACGGATAAATTAATAAAGGACCTCGCAGCGCAACATATAACAATAGTCAGCGGACTTGCGTTTGGAGTGGATGCCATTGCACATAAAGCTGCTGTTAAGAATAACCTGCCCACGATCGGTGTACTGGGGCATGGCCTGGACCAGATCTATCCGGCCGAACATGCCGGCCTTGCTAAAGACATGATCAAACATGGCGGGGGATTACTGACAGAATTCCCGAGCAATACAAAACCCGACAAGCACAATTTCCCAACCCGCAACCGGGTTGTTGCCGGGATGAGTGATGCAACGATCGTCATTGAAACAGGCATCAAAGGCGGCAGCATGATCACAGCGGAATTAGCCAATGGTTATAATAAAGATGTATTTGCCTTTCCGGGAAAAGTAACAGATACCAAAAGCGCCGGTTGTAATCACCTGATCAAAAACAATAAAGCGATGCTGCTGACAGATACGGAGGAACTTATCGAAGTGATGGGCTGGCAGGATAAAAAATCTCAAAAAACAAAAATAAAGACCCAAAAAGAACTATTCATCGAACTCTCAGCCGATGAAAAAATTATTGTTGCCATATTAAATGAAAAAGAAACGGCACATATTGATGAGATCAATCTAAAGAGCGGTTTGAGCAGCAGCGCCGTGGCTGCCGCCATCCTTAACTTAGAATTACAAAATCTGATGGTATCTTTACCGGGCAAATTGTACAGGCTATCCTGATTTTCAGGGACAGCAAAACAAGCAGTTCTGTTGTCATCATTAAATAAAACCAACCATTTGTTGTATAGCCTAATGAAACTGCGATTCAAATTGAAAATCCTGCAGGTGATCGGATGCCTGTTATTTTTTACTGGCCCAGCCTTTTCACAAGCCTGCACTACATTGGGGCAGACTCCTTCCACAGCTTTCCCGGTTTGCGGCACCGCTGTTTTTCATCAGAGTACTGTACCCATTTGTGCAACCAATAACATATTTGTTCCGGGATGCGCCGGTGCAGGAGCGGGTGGCGCTGCTTACCAGAATAAAAATCCATACTTTTATAAATTCACCTGTTTTACATCCGGAACACTGGGTTTTTTAATTACACCTCTTGCAGGTAATGAAGATTATGACTGGCAGCTCTGGGATATTACCGGTCATAATCCAAATGATATTTTCACCGATACTACTTTGGTAGTAAGTGGCAACTGGGCAGGAACCTACGGAAATACCGGCGCATCGGCATCAGGAGTGAATTACATTCAATGTGCATCATTCCCGCCGGATAATGCGCCCACATTTGCTCAAATGCCCAACCTCGTGGCCGGACATGAATATATTCTGATGGTAAGTCATTTTACCGACGGTCAGAGTGGTTATGATCTGTCTTTTGGAGGTGGCACTGCTGTAATTACAGATGGCAAAATTCCGTTGATGTCAAGTGTACAACCGGATTGCGATGGCCAGACACTCCGGTTAAAATTAAATAAAGGTATAAGGTGTAACAGTCTTTCCTCTGATGGAAGTGAGTTCAGTGTTTTGCCTTCTGGTGCTATGGCTATTGCAGCCACCGCTGTTACCTGTTCCACTGGTTTTGATTTTGACGAAGTAACTATTACACTTGCTTCAGCGCTATCAAGCGGTACCCATCAGCTTGTTATTAAAATTGGCAGCGATGGAAATACTTTATTTGATATATGCGGAACCAATATCAGTGACGGGCAATCCATTTCGTTCGACTATTTTATTCCGCAGCCCATCGTTGCCGACAGCATTGGCAAAGCTCCCTGTACGCCTGATTCCATTTTAGTCTATTATCCAAAAAAGATAAAGTGTTCCAGCATCACCGCATCGGGTTCTGACTTTTCAGTAAGCGGCCCTACTCCTGTTACCGTCATTGCTGCATCCGGCAATTGTATAAATGATGAATCCGAATACATTGCAATAAAATTGTCTGCACCTATTTATACCAAAGGAACTTACACAGTCACTATTCAGCCGGGAATTGATGGTAGTCCCATATTTGATGTGTGCGGACAACCGATATTGCCACAGACACTTTCTTTTACCACTGCCGATACTGTATCTGCTTTTTTTCAAAACCAGATGCTGTATGGTTGTTTGAAGGATACCTTGATTTTTTCACATGACGGCGCCCATGATGTAAATTTCTGGTACTGGAATTTCAACAACGATCCGCCTGTATTCACACAAACACATACAATTGTATTCCCCGCTTCCAGCACTAACGATATACGGTTGGTGGTGAGCAACGGTACTTGTTCCGATACCGCTTCAAAAGTTATTATCCTGGATAATGAAGTGAAAGCATCTTTTACTATGGATAAAATTATTTGCCCCGAAGATGCACTTGTAGTTACCAATACAAGTACCGGGCATATAGACCTGTGGCGCTGGAACTATGATGTTATCGGAAGCAGTTCATTGAAAGATCCTCCCCCTTTTCTTTTTCCTACGATCAACAGGGAAGCTTATTATACCGTGAAGCTGCTCGTAACAAACCTAACCCTTGGATGCAACGACAGCGCCAGGAAAACATTGACCGTACTGGATTTTTGCCTTATAGATGTACCAACTGCATTCACCCCCAACAATGACGGGCTGAACGATTACTTTCAACCACACAATGCGCTGAAAGCGGATAACTATGAGTTTAAAGTGTACAACCGCTGGGGGCAATTGATATTTCAGTCCAACAACTGGAGAGACAAATGGGATGGCAAAATAAATGGCCTTTTGCAACCCACTGCTGTTTATGTATGGATGCTCCGGTATACCGACCGGGATACAAAGCAACCCGTTTTTAAGAAAGGGACGGTGACGCTGATAAGGTGAATGGTCATTGGTTAATTGCAATGGGTTTCCGATTACCAACTACCCCTTTGCCTATTGACCATTCACCATTCACCATTGACCATTCACCATTCACGATTCACGATTTCCCTTATCTTTGCACATGGCAACAAGAAATACTCCACCTGCTAAAGACAATCCCAACAAATTTTACGGTGAAGGTTTAACCTTCGATGATGTGCTGCTGATGCCCGGCTATAGCCAGGTATTACCACGGGACGTTGACATCAAAACCCGGCTTACCAAAGACATTGTGCTGAATGTGCCCCTGCTTTCTGCCGCCATGGATACAGTTACAGAAGCAGCATTGGCTACGGCCCTTGCCCGTGAAGGCGGTTTGGGTATCCTTCATAAGAACATGAGCATCGACGAACAGGCGGCCCAGGTGCGTAAAGTAAAAAGAAGTGAAAGCGGCCTGATCATCGACCCGATCACTTTATTAGCCAATGCTACTATCGGCGATGCGCTGCGGCTCATGCGTGAAAATAAGATCGGCGGTATCCCCATTATTGACAAGAACAGGAAACTGGTCGGCATCCTTACCAACCGTGATCTCCGGTTTGAAGAAAACATGAAACGGAAAGTAAGTGAAGTGATGACCAAAGAAAATTTGTACACCGCACCTGAAGGCACAGATCTGAAAATGGCCGAACAGTTATTTAAGAAAACCAAAGTTGAAAAATTACCCATCATCAATAAGCAGGGAAAACTGACCGGCCTATTCACCTACAGCGATATCCTGAAATTAAAAAGCCATCCCAATGCCGTGAAAGATGCATTCGGAAGATTATTGATAGGGGCCGGTGTTGGCATCACCAAAGATTTTTTAGAAAGGGTCTATGCATTACAGCAGGTAGGCGCCGATGTCATTGCACTCGACAGTGCACACGGACACAGTAAGGGAGTGATTGCTTCATTAAAAGAAATAAAAAAGAATTTTAAAAATACCAATGTCATTGCCGGTAATGTGGGAACAGCCGCTGCTGCAAAAGCATTAGCCGAAGCAGGCGCCGATGCCATTAAAGTTGGCATTGGTCCCGGTTCGATCTGCACCACGAGAATTGTTGCCGGAGCAGGTGTTCCGCAACTTACCGCCATTATGGAAGCAGCTTCCGCATTAAAAGATAAAAATATACCGATCATTGCTGATGGCGGTATCCGTTATACCGGGGATATGGTGAAGGCGCTGGCTGCCGGCGCCAATTGCGTAATGATGGGAAGCATTTTTGCGGGCACTGAAGAAAGCCCGGGTGAAACCATCATTTATGAAGGTAGAAAATTCAAAGAATACCGCGGCATGGGATCACTCGGCGCTATGGCCACCGGCAGCAGCGATCGTTATTTCCAGGATGTGGAAGACGAGGTAAAGAAATTTGTACCCGAAGGCATTGAGGGCCGGGTAGCTTATAAAGGTTTTCTGCAGGAAGTGGTGTATCAATATACCGGTGGGTTAAGGGCCGGGATGGGTTATTGCGGCGCAAAGAATATTGATGAATTACAAAAAGCAAAATTTGTAAAGATCACCAACGCCGGTATGCGTGAAAGCCATGCCCATGATATTGAGATAACGAAAGAGGCGCCGAATTACAGCAGAAAGTAGTAGAGAGTCAGGAGTCGTTAGTCGTTAGTCACAAACATTCGAGTTGAACATTGATTTACTTTCTTAGACTATCCAACTTTTATTTGTTTTGGCCATAGCTTCCCCTTTTAAACGTCTCTGCCACACTCATAACCCGTGACTATTCATCCAGCACATTAAAAGTGATCGGCTGTTTGTGGTAAGCTTTTACTTTATACCCGTCGTATATGGCCGGTTCCCATGCAGGTGATCTCTTTATTACCCGCATCGCTTCCTCCTCCATTCCATAACCATGATTCGTCAATGCTTTTATATCGCTTACATTTCCTTCTTTATCCACGACAAATTGAATAACCACCGTGTATCTGCCCGCCACAGCATCATTATCAACCGGGGTTTCAGGTTTTAAATTCTTTAATAAGAAAAATTCCCATTTACCGGTAAACCGGGCAGGAATATCCACAATTGCCCTTGGTTCATCTGATTCACTGTCCGGTTTTTGCTCCACGATTCTTTTTCCATCATCTATATCCCCAACCTTTGGAACTCCATCATCAACCGGACCGTCTATTTTCACTGAACCGATCTTAGCACTATCCATGTCCTCCTGTGTCGGTGGTGGAAATTGCACTACTTCTTTAATTACCGGTGCTGTGAATATTATTGTTTTGGGTGGCTTAACCTCAGGCTGCTTTTCAGGCTTGGGTTTTGGCTCTATTTTTTTATCCGGGGATAAATCTTTTAATATAACTATCGGGCCCATTTTGTATCCCACTTTATTCTTTTTAGATGAATTAGCCATGAGAGCGCCTCCGCAAACCAGTAGCGTAAAAGTTATCGTAATAAACAACGCCCTGTTTATCCTTTTAGAATAAGTTTTGCGAAGTTCATAAGCGCCGTAGGCTTTGTTGCGGCCGGCAAAGACGACGTCTATCAGGTCAACTGATAAAATTTTGCTGGCTTCCATTTTTATATTTTTATTAATCAGATAAAAGATGAAGTTGTTTCCATAAAACTTTTACGCCTTCGTTTTAAATTCTTAAATAAAACTCCGGCGAACACAGTATTTTTATGGAAATCTTTATTGTTGGCATCGCCGGGAACAAAATCTATTTTTACCAAAACAATTTCTTGAAACGCTTTACCAATCTCTTCATCGCCATGGCCGGCGGATTGATGCTCTGGCTCGCCTGGCCGCCATCTTCACTGACTTTTTTAATATTCATTGCATGGGTTCCTTTGTTATGGCTGGAATCAAGAGTGAAAAGCCGTAAAAAATTTGTTGGACTCAGCTACCTCGTTATGTTCATCTGGAATTTTGCCACTACCTGGTGGATCTGGAATGCATCGCCGCCGGGAGCTATTGCTGCTTTTTTTGCCAACAGCCTGCTGATGTGTCTTCCCTGGCTGGGATTTAAGATCGTCAAAAAAAGATTGGGAGAAAAGATCGGCTATATTGCTCTCATCGCTTTCTGGATGTGTTTTGAATATATCCATTTGCAGGATTGGGGACTGAGCTGGCCCTGGCTGACATTGGGCAATGCATTTGCCACGCATCCGCAATGGGTGCAATGGTATGAATTTACAGGAACAAGCGGCGGAACATTATGGATCATGCTGGTGAATATTTTATTATTTCTGCATGTAAAAAATAATTTCAACAGGGAAGAAGGCAAAACCTATAAAAATTTGATCGCTGCTGTTCTTATCCTGGTTATCCCGGTCGGATCATCCATGCTAGTAAAAGTTCATACCGAAATACAGGTTGAGAAAAACATTGTTGTAGTGCAACCCAATATTGACCCTTACGAAAAAGTTTCCGATGTAACCGGTTCTTTTGAAGCACAATTACAAAAATTGATTGTCACCAGCGAAAAAGAAATTGACAGCAATACCGCATTGGTTGTTTGGCCGGAGACGGCCCTGTACAGCGCTTCAAGAATTGATGAGGAATCATTGAACGAGAATTTTTTCCTGGATCCCTTATGGGCTTTTCTGAAACGTCATCCAAACCTATCGTTGTTTACCGGTATTGAAAGTTTCAGGATGATTGGCCATAAAACAAAGTATTCGGAAGAATTTAATGGTCAGCAATATGAATTCTATAACGGCTCTGTGCTGCTCGACAGTTCAGGCGCATCGGCATTTTATCATAAGTCCATGCTGGTGCCGGGTGTGGAAACATTGCCCTGGTTCCTGAAATTTTTGGGCAAATGGTTTGAGAAATTCGGCGGTTCCTCCGGCGGCTATGCCAAACAAAAGGAAAGAACTGTGCTGATTGAAAAAAACGGATTCAAAATAGCCCCGGCCATTTGTTATGAAAGTGTCTATGGTGAATTCATGAGTAAGTATGTCCGCAACGGTGCCAATCTTATCTGCATCATCACCAATGACGGCTGGTGGAAAAAAACTCCCGGCCACAAACAACACATGAACTATGCAAGGCTGAGAGCCATCGAAACAAGAACATGGGTGGCCCGGAGCGCCAACACCGGCATCAGTTGTTTTATTGATCCGTATGGAACAGTTATTGATCCGCAGCCATACGATACAAAAGCTGCCATTAAGCTTAATATACTCGCCGGCGTCAATAACAAAACATTTTTTGTAAAGCATGGTGATATACTTTCGAAGGTTATGATCGTGCTAAGCATCTTGTTGTTTGGGATCGTATTATTTCTCAAGTTGAAAAACAAGTTCAGGGCTAAAGCCCATGCATTGTATCCGATCAATAACCCCGGCCTTAAGGCCGGGGTTAAAAAATAAGCCACACAGAGGGCTTTAGCCCTGAAATAATTCATGAACAAAGAACTCCTCTACCAAAACAAAAAAATCTTCTATCGCATCATTGGTAGTGGCAAACCAGTTATCCTCATTCATGGTTTTGGCGAGAATGGAAACATATGGGATAACCAGGTAGAATATTTAAAAAGCAAATTCAAACTTATTGTCCCTGATCTTCCCGGCTCCGGTCAATCCGAAATGATTGATGACATGAGCATAGAAGGAATGGCCGAAGTGATAAAGACAATTCTTGATGTGGAAGCCCCCCTCGAGCTACGCTCCCAACCTTCGCAAAACTCGGTTGTCCCGCAATGGGGGACTTTGGACTCCGATATCAATAATGACCCTCACAACTTTGAAGACTCTAAAGCCCCTCCTTGTGAGGGGTTTGGGGAGGCACTTCCTTGGGGGGGATTTAGGGGGACTTTCATCGGTCACAGCATGGGTGGTTATATCCTCCTTGCCTTCGCAGAAAAATATGGGGATCATCTCAATGCTTTCGGACTCTTTCATTCCTCGGCCTATGCAGACAGCGAAGAAAAGAAAGCCACCCGCCGTAAAGGAATTGAATTCATTAACCGGCACGGTACCTATGAATTCCTGAAAACGGCCACTCCCAATCTTTTTTCGCAGCAAACCAAAGATGAGCGGCCTGAAATAATAAGTGAATTGATAGCAAGTCTGGACAACTTTTCCCCCGCCTCCCTCGTTTCTTATTACGAAGCGATGATGACCCGACCGGACCGTACCCGAATGTTACAAAAAGCCACTGTGCCTGTACTATTTATCATGGGAAAATACGATAACGCCATACCGGTGGAAGATGGCCTGCAGCAATGTCTTCTTCCTGAAAAATCGTACATTTATATCCTTCGGAATTCAGGTCATATGGGTATGCTTGAAGAAAAAGATACCTGCAATGAGATTCTGGATAAATTTCTCAAACAGTCATCTTAAAGCTTAAATAGTCCAATCGTTTAAAACCCACTCCTCAACTGCCTTATTATTCCAGTAAGGTAAACCGTCATCAAAAGCAGAGTTACTCTAAGAGGAACCGCTTAGATATATAAAAAAATGAATTTACTACCGTATATAAATTTTAGATTTATTATCCCTGCAAGAATTCTTCTCTATTACCCCCTGAAGAACTTTCATTTTCACCTGAGAAAAAGAATATCTATTTAAATTCTTTGAGTTCTGTAACTGCATTTAATTACCTTAAAAACTTTTTTTATGAAAAATTCAAAACTGCATTTGGTAAGTAAACTTGTTGTTTCACTATTTCTTATTCTGGGATTGAAGGGAACAGTAATCGCTCAAACAATTACTATAAATGGACCACTTGTAGTGGGACCAGGTCAGCAGGCATTTTATCAGGCAAGTTTTACCTATACAATAAATCCTTTTTCCGTGATTAGTTGGTCATGCACCGGAGGAACAATTGTGAGCCAGAATGTAAACCCGGGTTTTCCAATTGACTGTACTGTACTATGGGGTACTATAACTGGTTCAGGCACTCTTACTATTTATGAAGTACCGCCAATAGGCCCGAGCCATTCTGCCAGCATAACAGTAAAAATAGTCTGTGGTGAGGCTGACGGCGGGCCAGATGTAACCCTTTGTTCTGGTGGTTGTTCAATAATTGGTGTGCCTGCCCAGCCAGGTTACACTTACTCCTGGACTCCTACTACAGGTTTGAATAATCCAAACATTGCACAACCAACTGCCTGCCCTTTAACCACTACTGTTTATACAGTTAACATGCAGTCAACAAATGGTTGCCCTGTAACTCAAACTTCTCTTACTGTAACTGTTAATCCAACTCCGGCTATTTCTCCTTCAGGCCCCATTAACATTTGCACACCATGGGAATATTCACCGACAAATTCTTCCTTACTTACATCAAGTACTTCTTCAAGCGGGCAATATCAGTGGTATATGGACGGTCAATTAATAATAGGCGCAAATTCCCAAACATATCCAGCACATTTAAACTATGCAAATGGGATTGGGATACTTACTCATGCTTTTTCTGTAAACGATCCGGTTTCTGGGTGTAGCTCCAATAATGTACTTGTTAATTTTATTGGAACACCTTTGCCACCTGTAGAGGGTGTTGGCCTTCTTGATAAAGGGGTTTGGCTAACAATCAGAACAACAGAAAACTTACCTCCCTCAACATATATTTGGAATATACCCGGGGCAATTGTCAACGATGCTAACATTAATGATCCCTGGGTAGATGTTTTCTTTCCGATTAACTCTCCAAATTCAATTATAGGATATGTCACAATAAATGGTGGAGCAAGTTGTGCCAATTCCACCTATGCTTATGAATTTCTATTAAGAGCAAATAGATCTTGTGGAAATTCTAATAATAACATTGAACAATCATATCAATCTGATAAAAATATTAGTGAGAAGTCTATAATTTTTCCAAATCCTGCAAATTCCCAAGCTACTATTGCGTCGAAAGAATCAATGGTTGAAGTTGAGATTCTTGATATAAACAATATAATTTCCTACCTGAAGAAAAAGACAGGTAATACCAATATTGTTTCCCTTGATATCAGCAGCCTGAAACCAGGAATTTATCTGTGCAAGGTGGTTACTAAAACGAAAACCGAGTTTTTGAAGATGCAGGTTGTAAGATAATATTGTATGTTTTTGATGTTTTTTAAAAAGCTGCCCCAAACTGGCAGCTTTTTTGTAGCTTTATCTGCCAATTTCAGGTAACTAAATTTCAATGCGAAAAACCCTATTAATACTGTTTACTCTGCTATGTCTTGCCAAAGATTCATTTGCTTCACACATTTTTGGCGGCGAAATGTTTTATGAATATTTAGGACCTGGCGCCGCTCCCAATACAAAGAAATATCGCATTACATTAAGACTTTTCAGGGATAATCTTGGTGGTGGCGCTGCAATGCCGCCCAATGTTTTTATTGGTGTATTTGATTATGGCACTAAAATTCATTACCCAGCTTCATTGACATATTATGATGTTCCAAAAGCAACTGAAATCCCTGTTCCCATTAATATTTCCCCATGTATCTCCGGCACGGTGGTAGGCGATTATAGCATAGGAACATATCCGCTTGTTGTTGATCTGCCGGATAATCCGGAGGGTTATATCTGTGCTTATGAAACATGTTGCCGGATAGCCGGCCTTCAAAATGTGACTCCCCCCGGAGGCACGGGCGGACCTGGCTCAACGTATGTTTGCCGGATTCCCGGAACAAATCAATTACCAGTAAACGAGCACAACTCAAGCCCTCAATTTATAACAAGCCTTGATGTTGTTTGTAAAGAAAATCCATTCACATGGAATTTTAGCGCCGTTGACCTGGATGGCGACTCACTTGTTTATTCTTTTATACCAGCATACGATAGAACAATCGCACAAAATGCAGCCAATGTTGCACCTGTACCACCAGCTTTATTACCCCCGCCTGATTATCCTCTTATAGCTGGTGCAAATGGCTTTATTCCTGCGTCTCCATTAGGGCCACTTGTAACAATCAATCCCAATACTGGTATTATTTCAGGCTTTTCCCCACTAGGAGGAAATTATGTTGTGGCGGTTTTGATAAAGGAATTTAGAAACGGAATTCAAATAAGTGAACACAGGAAAGATTTTATTCTTCGGGTTCAGGATTGTGATATTCCCAAGGCTACTTTAACACCTAAACCCACTACATGTGATGGGTTCACGGTATCTTTTGCCAATGAAACACCCAGTCCGCTGATTAATACATATTTCTGGGATTTCGGAGTTCCGGTTATATTAGATGATACTTCAAATCTTGCTATGCCTACATATACATATCCTTATGCCGGAGATTTTACAGTGAAATTGGTAACAAATAGAAATCAACAATGTTCTGATTCAACAACAACATTAGTAAAAGTATTCCCCGGCTTCTTCCCCGGCTTCAGGGCAGCAGGCAGTTGTGTAACCAATCCATTCCAATTTACGGATACGACACGTACTAACTATGGAATAGTAGATACCTGGAGTTGGAACTTTGGAGACCTTACTACGCTGGCGGATACTTCTCATCTGCAAAATCCGCAATGGACCTATTCAACACCAGGACCAAAAACTGTAACACTGTCAGTAACCAATGACAAAGGCTGTATAAATACGGCACAGGTCACTATTGATGTTCTTGCCAAACCCTTAATTACTCTTGCTTTTGCTGATACATTGATCTGCCGTAATGATGCTATTCAATTAAATGCGGCGGGTACCGGTTCATTCAGCTGGACACCACCGGTCAATATTATCAACTCCAATACCGCCACTCCTACCGTTAGCCCAACCAGCACCCAATGGTATTATGTTAACCTGAACGATAACGGTTGCATCAACAATGATTCTGTTCTGGTGAGGGTGGTAAACTCAGTTACACTACAAGCCGTTAATGACACAACCATCTGCCAGGGTGATGCTATTCAGTTAGGCGCAACATCAGATGGACTTACTTTTAGCTGGACACCTGTAGCAAACCTTAATAACCCCAATATCATTAATCCGATCGCAACAACAATAACAACGACCACTTATAATGTCGTGGCCAGTATCGGCAGTTGCACCGCCACCGACCAGGTAGTTGTTACTACTGTTCCTTATCCCGTTGCCACAGTTGGCCCGGACCAATTGATTTGTCATAACAGGTCAGCGCAATTGAATGCATCGCATAATGGTATTTCATTTTCCTGGTCGCCAACAACGTACCTGGATAATCCGAATATCCTGAACCCTGTTGCTACCCCGCCAAGAACAACGGCCTACATTCTTAGTGTATTTGACAATCAGGGCTGTCCCAAACCAGGCCGCGACACCATAGTAGTAACAGTGAATCCAAGGGTAAGAGCTTATGCAGGTCGTGACACGATCGTCGTGGTGGGTCAGCCATTATTTTTTAAAGGAACCGGTGGTGTAAATTATTTGTGGAGCCCATCTACCGGACTTACCAGCACTACTGTTTTCAACCCGATCGGTGTTTACGGAATGAATATTGACAGTGTGCTGTATAAATTAGTGGTAAGTGATGCAGCAGGTTGCGCTGATTCAGCTTATGTTACCGTGAGAGTATTCAAAGTAAAACCCACCATATTTGTCCCCACTGCTTTTACTCCCAATGGCGATGGGCTGAATGATGATGTTCACCCGATAGCTGTTGGTATTAAAAAAATAAATTACTTCAGCATCTACAACCGCTGGGGAGAATTGGTTTTCACCACTACGCAGGACAGGAAAGGCTGGGATGGAAGAATAGCCGGCAAACTACAAAGCTCTGCTGTTTTCGTCTGGATGGTCAGCGCTGTTGATTATCTCGGGGCACCGATTTTCCTGAAGGGAACAGTGACGCTTATCAGGTGAGGAAGTGAATGGTGAATGGTCAATAGTGAATAAACACTCCTTTATTCAAACACATTTCATTAATCTGATTTTTTTACACTTAAAATCTACTTTTATGTTTCTTAAGCTCAATCACCAGAAGCTGGAAGTATTTATTGCATCCCGTCTGTTTGTACTCGAATGTTACAGATTGACCAAAGTGTTACCTGCTGAAGAAAAATTTGGAATGATTTCTCAAATCAGAAGAGCTGCTTTGTCAGTTCATCTGAATATAGCCGAAGGTTGTTCCAGAAAATCTGAGACAGAAAGAAAAAGATATTATGAAATTGCAAGGGGTTCAATTGTAGAAATAGATGCTGCTCTGGACATAGCGAATGACTTTGGATATCTTAAAAATGCAGACACAAAAATATTAGGAGAAAAAATGATTGCTTGTTTTAAATTGCTGACTGGTATGCTGAAATAATCCTTCGGGAATTCACTATTCACTATTCATCATTCACTATTCACTGACTATGTCAAAAATCGTTTTCATCACCGGTGCCACTGCAGGTTTCGGAGAAGCCTGTGCGTATAAATTTGCTGCCAATAGTTATGACCTGATCATAAACGGAAGAAGAACGGACCGGCTGCAGGTGCTTGCCGATGCGCTGGAGAAAAAATACAATGTAGCTGTATTACAACTCCCTTTTGATGTGCAGCATGAGAAGGAAGTTTTTGAATCCATCAACAATATTCCGGCTGACTGGAAAGCCATTGATGTGCTGATCAATAATGCAGGACTTGCTCTGGGAAGGGATTATTTTGAAGAAGCCGATCTGAACGACTGGAATGTAATGATCGATACAAACGTAAAAGGATTTTTATATGTTGGTAAAGCTGTTTCGCAGCTTATGGCAGCAAGAAAGCAGGGGCATATCATCAACATGGGCTCCGTGGCCGGGAAACAATTGTATGAGAAAGGCAATGTGTACTGCGCTACCAAGTATGCCGTGGATGCCATCAGCCAGGGTATGCGGATAGATCTGCTGAGACATAATATCAAAGTCACTTCCATCAATCCCGGGGCTGCAGAAACAGAATTTTCACTGGTGCGTTTCAAAGGCGATGAAACAACGGCCAGGAAGATCTATGATGGCCTGAAGCCCCTGACGGCAGAAGATGTAGCTGAAGTAATTTATTACTGCACTACCCTGCCGCCCCATGTTTGCATCAATGATCTGTCAATCACCTGCCTTCAGCAGGCCAATGCTATTTACTTTAACCGTCAACCTGCAGGTTGACTTGCATCAAAAAAAGCTGAATGTCCGGTTTAATTTCATACTTTGAACAGCTTTCAATCCGCATCCCGCTCCGTTGGCCCGAAACTTGCCGTATTTTCCCTAAGAAATGATACTTAACGTTTAAAATTGTTGGATTAAAATTTAATTCCGTAAAAATCAACTGCTATATTTATGCTGTTCATCCAATGTCATAGAAAGCCTGTTATGAAAAATCCTTTCCCCCTGCTTCTTTCCCTTGTTTTTTTTATTGGCAATGCCGTTTCTTCACAGGAAGTTATCCGTATTCAGTCATGCAGCAATGATATGATAAGCCAGCAGGTTGACAGCCTGAAAAATTTATATAGTAAAGATGGCTATGTGTTGCTGAAGGAAGCTTCGATCACGATGGAAAGCGAATTTGAAATGCCGGTGATCGTTCCCCTTACCGAAGGAAGCTGGTACCAGTTTGTTTTCATCGGAGATTATACTTCCCGCCTGTATGAAGTAAGGATGTACGACTGGTCGGAAAGAATGGTGATCTTCCGCCAGAAAAGATGGGGTGATGTGGATGGTAATGTGATCAGCTACACCTATATTCCGAAAATATCCGAATTCCATATGATGAAGCCGGTGCAGGTGAACAAACAGAAGAAAAAGAATTTATGCGGTTATGTGATGCTTTTTAAAAGAACGGCAACTGAAACCGGTTCTGTAACTCCGACGTCTCAAATATCCCAATAGAAAATAATCTGAACTTTCATATTGAAGTATCTTTAAAACGATAATGATATATCGTTTTGTCTCCCCATGAGAAAGAGTGCCTGATGCATAGAATTACAATTCTTACTGCGTCAATGAAATCCTCACCTGCAACCCGGCTCTTGTATTGGTGATCGGGAAAGCATTACTGATCTTGGGTATGTTGCGGTTCTGTTCGAAATAAAGTTTAATGCTGATCTTGTTGTTGACTATATAATCAATTGAGGGTGCAATACGTATTACTTTTTGACCGGCTGTGCCAAATGAAGTACCCTGGTCGAGTTTGCTGTTGGCAGTTGCATCATCCCGCAGGCTAAAGTCCATCCTGAAGGTCACATCATTATCCAGCGTACCCTTCATGAACGGCAGTTTCTTGATCAGCGGCACGCCTTTCCTCCTCCAGTCAAACCCAAAAGTTACTTCGGTTGAACGGTTTTCAGCTAACTGGTAATCAATAAGGCTCAAACTAAGCTGGCGGCTTTTTTTGAATTCAAATC